>DJVI01000011.1 GCA_002441125.1 Caldifarciminota bacterium UBA6260 | reverse complement strand
CAAACATGCAAAGGCAGGCTGTTCCATTGTTAAAACCATCATCACCTATAGTTGGAACAGGTGTTGAAAAACAGATAGCTATAGATAGTGGTGCTCTTATAATTGCCAAAAATGATGGAGTAGTTGAAGAGGTTACAGCAGATTACATAAAAGTAAAACTTGATAATAAAACAACTGAAAATATTTTTGATGAAGAGGCAGGATACGATATTTATAGATTGAAAAATTTTGAAAGAACCAATCAGGATACAACAATAATACAAAGGCCACTCGTTAACATAGGACAAAAGGTGAAGAGTGGAGATATTTTAGCTGATGGGCATTCATGTGAAAAGGGTGAAATGGCTTTGGGACAGAATGTTCTTGTTGCTTTTCTTCCATGGTATGGTTACAACTTTGAGGATGCTATAGTTGTTTCTGAAANNGAGGATGCTATAGTTGTTTCTGAAAGGTTATTAACAGAGGATGCTATAGTTGTTTCTGAAAGGTTATTAACAGAGGATGCTTTCACTTCAATACATATAAAAGAGCTTGAAATAGTTTTAAGGGAAACAAAACTTGGTCCAGAAGAGTTCACGAGGGAGTTGCCGAGTGTAAGCGAAGAGGCTGTAGCGAATCTCGATGCGAATGGAATTATAATGATAGGTTCAAAGGTACAACCTGGTGATATTCTTGTTGGAAAAGTTACTCCAAAAGGAGAGATAGAGTTGACTCCTGAGGAGAAACTTCTAAGGGCTATATTTGGAGAAAAAGCGAGTGATGTCAGAGATACATCCTTGAAAGTTCCACCAGGAATCAGTGGAGTAGTTGTTGATGTTAGGGTTCTTTCAAGGGAAAGTAAAAAGAAGGAAATAGTTGAAAAACAACTTATAAAGGAAGTTGAAGAGAAGATAAAAAGAATAGTTAAGAAAAGAAACGAATACCTTAAAGAGTTGCTTGTCGATAAAAAATTGAATGAATCTTTGAAAGATATTTACGGCAAAGTTGTTATTAGAAAGGGAACTAAAATTACACCTGAGATGATAAAGAAACTTGATTTTTCAAAGATAATTTTTGACAGGGAAGTTTTACCTGATAATTACAAAAAAGTGAACAAGATAATAAGGGATGCAAGCAACGCTATAAATAAGATTAAAAATAGAATCGGTGAAGATTCTGTTGATCAACTCCACGGTGATGAATTACCTAACGGTGTTTTAAAGATAGTCAAGGTCTTTATAGCACAGAAAAGGAATATTCAGGTTGGGGACAAACTCGCAGGAAGACATGGTAACAAAGGTGTTATAGCAAAAATAGTACCTGTTGAGGATATGCCATACATGGCTGATGGAACACCTATAGATATAGTTTTGAACCCTCTTGGAGTGTCAAGCAGAATGAACATAGGGCAAGTTCTTGAAACTTTACTTGGATATGTTGGATATAAGAAAGGTGAAAAATATTCTTCACCAGTATTTGAGGGAGCAACAATTGAAGAGATTAAAAAACTTCTTTCCGAAGTTGGAAATCCGACAGGAAAGATGGTCCTTTATGATGGAAAAACTGGAGAACCTTTCGATGAACCTGTTACAGTTGGCAACATGTATATGTTGAAACTTTCACATATGGTTGAAGATAAAATACATGCAAGGGCAACAGGCCCTTATTCTCTGATAAGCCAACAGCCTCTTGGTGGAAAGGCACAGTTCGGTGGACAGAGATTCGGTGAAATGGAAGTTTGGGCTCTTGAAGCTTATGGAGCAGCATACACTTTACAGGAGATGTTAACTGTAAAATCTGATGATGTCAAAGGTAGAACAGATCTTTACGAATCCATTGTAAAAGGTAAGAATCCACCTGAGCCGGGTTTACCTGCAGCATTCAATGTTCTTGTGAAAGAGATGAACGGCTTATGTCTTGATGTTGTTTTGGGAAAAGAGGAAGATCTGAAAGAAGAAGATATCATCGAGAAAAAAGAATCTTTAGAATAAAAAGGAGAAAAAATGGCTGAAGATAAAATTAAACAGAAAAAGATCCTCAGACCTATAGATTTTGATTATATACAGTTGAAACTCCTTTCACCTGAAAAAATTTTACAACTTTCAAGTGGTGAAGTTTTAAAAGCGGAAACGATAAATTATAGAACACAGAAACCTGAAAGGGATGGGCTTTTCTGTGAGAGGATATTTGGACCTGTTAAAGATTATGAATGTAACTGTGGTAAATATAAACATGTGAGATATCGAGGAATAGTTTGTGAAAGATGCGGTGTTGAGGTAACATTATCAAAAGTTAGAAGGGAAAGGATGGGACATATTGAACTTGCTGTCCCTATAGCACATGTATGGTTTTACAAATCGACTCCATGTAGGATTGGAATACTTTTGAATATGAAAACTCAGGATCTTGAAAGGGTTCTTTATTATAACGCTTACGCTCTTATAGATCCGGGAAAGACAGGTCTTGCAAAAGGTGATGTTATTTCTGAGGAAAAGTATCAACAACTTGTTGACCAGTTCGGTGATACTTTTAAAGCTATGATGGGTGCCGAAGCTATATACGAACTTTTAAAAGATATAAATCTTGATGAACTCTCATTAGAATTGAGAATGCAGATAAGGAATGAGAGTGGAAGTGATAGTTCAGATAAAAAGAAGAAGATTTTGAAAAGGTTAAGGCTTGTTGAATCTTTTAGAAAATCTGGTAATAGACCAGAATGGATGATACTTTTTAGATTGCCTGTTATTCCACCAGATCTTAGACCTTTGGTTGCTTTGGATGGTGGCAGGTTTGCAACAAGCGATCTCAACGATCTTTATAGAAGAGTTATTTCGAGAAACAATAGATTGAAAAACCTTATTCAGACAAATGCTCCTGAGATAATTTTGAAAAATGAAAAAAGGATGCTTCAGGAATCTGTTGATGCTTTACTTGATAATACAAAAAGAGGGAAACCTATTAAAGGTAGAGGTAACAGAGCTTTAAAATCTTTGACAGATTCTTTGAAAGGTAAAAATGGAAGATTCAGACAGAATCTACTTGGAAAGAGGGTGGATTACTCTGGAAGAAGTGTTATTGTTGTTGGCCCAGAGTTGAAGATATATCAATGCGGTCTTCCAAAGGAGATGGCTCTTGAACTTTTCAAACCTTTCATAATTCAAAAACTTGAAGAGAGAAAGATAGCTACTGGAATAAAAAATGCCAAGAAGATAATAGACGCTGAATCAAAAGAAGTATGGAAAATACTTGAAGAGATAATAGAGGATCATCCAGTTCTTTTAAACAGAGCGCCAACTCTTCATAGGTTGGGAATACAAGCATTCCAGCCTGTACTTGTTGAAGGAAAAGCTATCAGGTTACATCCCCTTGTTTGTACAGCTTTCAACGCTGATTTTGATGGTGATCAGATGGCTGTTCATATCCCACTTTCTTATGAGGCGAGAGTTGAAGCTAAACTTCTTATGCTTTCGGCAAACAACCTTCTCTCTCCAGCACATGGTGGTCCTATTGTAACTCCAACACATGACATGGTTGTAGGGATGTATTATTTAACTGCAAAAAAAGATGAACTTGCAAAAGATTTGGGAGAAAAAATTATTGATAGTTTTGAAGAAGCTTTCTATATTTATGAAAATAAAATTTTAAAACTCCACACCCCTGTAAAATTTGTTTATAAAAAACAGATTTTTGATACAACTATTGGAAGAATAATTTTTAACAGTTTTATTCCTGAAAAATTGAGATTTATAAATTATACGATTGATAAAAAGAAATTACAAAAGTTACTTTACGATGCTTTCTGGAATGTATCAAATAGAGAGATGATAGAACTCCTTGATAATATCAAAGAGAAAGGTTTCTATTTCTCAACTATATCGGGGCTCACCTTTGGAATAGATGATATGATAGTTCTAAAGGAAAAAAATGAGATAATAGAAAAAACCCAAAAAGAAGTTGATAGGATAAACAGGGATCATAGTAAAGGTGGTACCACAACAGAAAAGGAAAGATTCGAAAGGGTAAAAAACGCATGGATAGAAGCAACTAACGATATACAGAAGATAGTAGAGAAAAAACTTGAAGAGGATAGAAATGGATTTAACCCAATACATATGATAGTTGGTTCTGGAGCGAGAGGTAATCTTGAACAGGTGAGACAACTTATTGGAATAAGAGGTTTGATGCAAAGGCCTCAGAAAAAGTTAACAGGTGAAGAGGTTATTGAAACACCAGTAAAATCAAACTTCAAAGAAGGGTTACAGGTAGTTGAGTATTTTATTTCAACCCACGGTTCAAGAAAAGGGTTAACGGATACAGCTCTAAAAACAGCTGAAGCAGGTTATCTTACAAGAAAACTTGTTGATGTTGCGCAGGATGTTATTATCACTGAAGAGGATTGTGGAACTATACTCGGTATAGAGGTAACTCCAATAAGGGAAAAGGGAGTTGTTAAAAAGTTGAGTGAACTTGTTGAAGGTAGGTACTCCCTTGAAGATGTGTATGGAAAAGATATTGAAAAAGGGATAATAGTTCATGAAAATGAGGAAATTACTCATGAGAAAGCTTTAAGACTTGATGAGGAAGGTATAGAGAAGATAAAGATAAGATCTGTTCTTACATGCGAAGCAAAACATGGTTTGTGTCAGAAATGTTATGGAAGAAACCTTGCTACCGGCAGATTGGTGGAGATAGGTGAAGCTGTTGGAGTAATGGCTGCGCAATCGATAGGAGAGCCTGGAACACAACTCACACTTAAAACATTCCATATCGGAGGAACAGCTGGAGGTTTTGCTGAAGAAACTTCTATAAAATCAAAAGAGGAAGGAAAAGTAAAATTTGTCCATCTAAAAATCTTGAAAAATGAAAAAGGTGAGGATATCAGCTCTGGAAAGGATGCGAGGATCCAGATACTTGATCAGGAAAATAAGATAAAATATGAGTTAAATGTTCCACCAGCATCGCACCTTTTGGTTAAAGATGGACAGTTAGTTACAAAAGATACAGAACTTTTCTCAAGAGACCCTTACGCATTTGTAGAGCTTTCTAACCATTCTGGAATAGTTAGGTATAAAGATATTAAAGAAGAATACAATGTTAAAAGGGAAGTGATTGGAAATGATGAAATAAATGTTGTTATTGGAACGAAAGATAAGAGTTTGAATCCAAGGTTGGAAATAGTTGACAAAAGTACAGGGAACATTTTGAGAACTGTAGGTGTTAAAGTTGGTTCTTATATACTTGTACAGAATGGTCAAAAGGTTGAACCTGGAACGATGATCATTAAAACTCCAAAATCAAAATCTTCAACGAGTGATATAACTGGAGGTTTGCCGAGAGTTACAGAACTTTTCGATGCAAGGGTTCCAAAGGACAAAGCAATAATATCTGAAGTTGATGGAACAGTTGAAATAGGTGAAACAAAGAAAGGAACAGGTGATCAGACAGTTTATGTTATAACTCCAAATGGAAGTAAAAAAGAGTACAGAATACCAAGGGGCAAACATATTCTTGTCTATGAAGGTGAAGAGGTTAAAGCTGGTGATAAACTTTGCGAAGGTTCTGTTGACCCACATGATCTTATGAGAATTAAAGATATTGGAGATGTAGCGAACTTCTTGATGAACCAGATACAGGAAGTTTATAGAGCACAGGGAGTTAACATCGATAACAAACATATTTCAGTTATTATAAGACAGATGATAAAATATGTTAAAATAACGGATCCTGGAGAAACAGACTTTATTCAGGGTGAAATAGTTGAAAAGAAGGATGTTGATCTTGAGAATGAAAGGGTGAGAGAAAGGGGAGAAAGACCAGCTTTGTATACAAGGTTGCTTATGGGTATAACTAAAGCATCTTTGAATTCAAAATCTTTTATTTCCGCTGCTTCATTCCAAGAGACAACAAGAGTATTGACAGATGCTGCGATAAATGGTAACATAGATTTTCTTAACGGTTTAAAAGAGAATGTTATCATTGGAAATCTATTACCTGCTGGAACAGGTTTTAGAAAATTCAGAAAAATTGAAGATGAACAGATAGATGAAATTTCTACTGATAATGAATTTTATCAACAAACATCTATAACGGAGGAGTAAATTGTATGCCAACGATTAACCAACTAGTAAGAACTAAAAGGAAAAAAGTAACTAAAAAAACCAAATCACCAGCGTTGAAAGCTGCACCTCAAAAAAGAGGAATATGTGTTAGAGTTTATACAACAAAACCAAAAAAACCTAATTCAGCTTTAAGAAAAGTTGCAAGAGTTAGATTGTCTAATGGTTATGAAATAACAGCTTATATACCTGGTGAGGGTCATAATCTTCAAGAACATTCAGTTGTTTTGATAAGAGGTGGAAGGGTTAAGGATCTTCCTGGAGTTAGATATCATGTTATTAGAGGTGTTTATGATTCCGCTGGAGTTGAAAATAGAAGGAGATCAAGATCCCTTTACGGTGCAAAAAAACCAAAGCAAACTACATAAAGGGGGTAAAAGAGTATGCCAAGAAGAATTAGAGTTCTGCCCAAAAGAGAATATGCTGATCCAAGATACAAGAGTTTAACAGCAGGTAAATTCATAAACAGTATTATGAAGAAAGGAAAGAAATCAACTGCTCTTAAGATATTTTATGATGCCTTAGAGATTCTATCAAAAAAGACCGGAGAGGATGGCTATCAGGTATTTGAAAAAGCTTTGAACAATGTTAAACCTGTTGTTGAAGTCAGACCTAAAAGGATAGGAGGAGCTACCTATCAGGTTCCTATGGAAGTTAAACCTGAAAGGAAATTGGCCCTTGCTATAAGATGGGTTCTTGAAGCTGCCCATGCAAGAAACGATCATTCTATGGCTGAAAAACTTGCGAGTGAACTTTTAGCATGTTATAAAAAGGAGAACAGTGCAGCTTTGAAAAAGAGAGAGGATACACACAGGATGGCAGAAGCTAACAAAGCTTACGCTCATTTTAGATTTTAATTTTTTATATTTTTTGAAAGCCCATTTTTAACAATGGGCTTTTTTTTTATTATATGGAACAAAACATTATTAGAAACATCGGGATAATAGCACATATAGATGCAGGTAAAACCACAACTACAGAAAGGATACTTTTTTATACAGGGAAAATACATAGAATCGGAGAGGTTGATGATGCAACAGCAACTATGGATTGGATGGAACAGGAAAAGGAGAGGGGAATAACAATAACTTCCGCTGTGACATCAGTTAATTGGAAAGATTTTAAAATCAATATTATCGATACCCCAGGACATATAGATTTTACAGCTGAAGTTGAGAGATCTTTGAGAGTACTTGATGGAGCTTTGGTTATTTTTAGTGGTGTTGAAGGTGTTGAACCACAATCTGAAACTGTTTGGAGACAAGCTGATAGATACAATGTGCCAAGGATATCGTATATAAACAAGATGGATAGGAATGGTGCTGATTTTGATAGGGTTGTTAAAAGTATGAAGGAAAAATTCCCTGTTGAAATAATACCTTTACATATACCTATCGGAAGGGAGGATGATTTTTCTGGAGTTGTTGATTTGGTTCAGATGAAAGCTTATTTGTACAACGACCTTACGGATGAGCATAAATACAATGTTGTAGAAATACCTGATAGTTTGAAAAAGAGGAGCCAGTTGGAAAGGGAGAGTCTGATAGAAAAACTTGCCAACTTTGATAATGATATACTTGAAAAGGTTGTTGAAGGGAAAAGTATCACACAGGATGAGATAATTTCATCTATCAGAAAGGGAGTTCTAAGCTGTAAAATAGTTCCGGTTTTTGCAGGTTCTTCAAAAAGAAACAAATGTGTTCATATGTTGCTTGATGCTATCTGTTACTATTTACCTTCACCACTCGATAGACCACCGATAGAGGGTATTAATCCAAAAACTGGTGAAGAGATTTTAAGACATCTTGATAAAAAGGGACCTTTCTGTGGTTTGATATACAAGATTGAGATAGACAAACATTTTGGAAAACTTGGATATATGAGGGTATATTCTGGAAAAGTCGATTTGAAGGATCAGGTACTTGATACTACTTTCAACGAGAAGGTTAGGATAACGAAAATTTTTATGATACATTCTAACAAAAGGATAGAAGTTGAAAAGTGTGAAGCTGGAGATATTTGTGGTATAGTTGGCATAAGGAGTTCAATAACAGGGTCAACTCTTTCTGACCCGAAACATCCTATAGCACTTGAAAAACCGATTTTCCCCGAACCTGTTGTATCAGTTTCCGTTGAACCGAGAAGGAAAGATGAAGAAGAAAAGTTGAACGAAGCTTTGAAAAACATGCAGGAGATGGACCCAACTTTCAAAGTACTATTAAACAAAGATACTGGACAACTTTTGATCTCAGGTATGGGTGAGTTACACCTTGAAATAATAATAGATAGATTGAGAAGGGAATACAATGTTGATCCAAGAGTTGGAAAACCTATAGTGACTTACAGAGAAACTATAAAGGATAAGGTTGAGAGTGAATATGAACTCAACAGAGTTATAGGACAGAAGAATGTTTTCGCTTATGTAAAAATTCTTGTAGAGGGTAATGAAAAAGAAAATTTCTCATTCGAATCTGAAATATCAAAAGATTCTTTGCCACTTGAATTTATTAAGGCTGTTGAGGATGGGATAAGATCTACAAGTTCAAGTGGATTGATTGCTGGTTTCCCTCTTATCAACATAAAAGTTACGCTTAAAGATGCGAAATATGATATTTCATCATCGAATGAACAATCTTTCAACTTCGCATCTTCGATGGCTTTTAAAGAGGCACTTAAAAAAGTTCCAAACTATCTTCTTGAACCGATAATGAAGGTTGATGTTTTTATCCCTGATGATTTTGTTGGTGTTGTTATAAATGATCTTAACTCAAGGTATGCAACAATAAAGGGGATAGAAAAAGATAAAGGGATAACCAAGATAGAGTGTGAAGTCCCTCTTTCCGAAATGTTTGGCTATATGAACGATCTTAGAACTCTAACTCAGGGAAGAGGTGTTTTCAATATGGAATTCCAACAGTTCAAGGAGATTCCACAGGATAAACTTCAAAAGATAAAAGTTAGTTTGGGTATTTTTTAACATTTTGTTGACTTAAAAAATCTTAACAATATAATATTTTTTATGAAAAATTATTACGAAATTCTTAATGTCCCAGAGAACGCTTCAAAAGCTGAAATAAAAAAAGCTTATTTCGCACTTGCGAAAAAGTATCATCCTGATAAACTCGCACAGGAAGGGAACAAGGATGATAATATTTTCGCTGATATCACAGAAGCTTATGATGTATTATCAGATGATAAAAAAAGAGAAGAGTATGATGAAAAATTGAAAAAATTTAAAGAGGGAGTAGATTTAGAAGAGAAGAAAAATGATGAAAGATTTGAAAACTACTACCTTAAAGCGAAAAGGAAAATTAAAGCAAAAAAGTTCAAAGAGGCTATAGAAATATTCAAAAAGTTAGAGATGCATTACAAGTATAAAAATAAAAAACCGACAGATGAATTTCTTTCACTATACGGTTACTCACTATTCTTTTCTGGAATAGATAAAAAGAAAGGTTTGGAACTTATGGATAACGCTTTAACTTCATCCAACTTTTCAGATCAGGATATAATTTTAAATCTTGTTGAAGCTTATTTCGAATCTGGAAAGGATGAAAAAGCGAAAGAACTTTTTAAACTCTCTTTGAACATAAACCCTAAAAACAAAAGAGCCTTTGTTATAAAACAAAAATATTTTAAAAAGAAAAGATCTCTTATCGACATAATTTTAGGGAGGAAATGATGGATTTTGATTCGATTCTTAAAGATAGTGGTGAGAAGATAACCGGTTGTGTAGCTGTTTCCCTTGTTGGAACGGATGGTATCGCTTTGGCATCTTACACAAAATATCCCCAAGCGGATCTTTCACTTGCTGATGCTGAACTGGCAACCCTCGCAATAACTGCTGAAAAAATTTCCAAAGAGATTGGTGCAGGAGAGATGGCTGAGATAATACTTATAACAGGTAAAATGACTATAGTAACGGGAATGATAGGGAAGGATTATTATATCTATTATGCTTTAACTGGGAAAGAACAGAATGTTGGCTTAGCAAGATATGAGATAAAAAGGTTAGCTACGGAGCTTTCACCTGTTCTTTATAGTTGATGACATTATATTTTTTTCTATACATCTTTTCAATATATTCTGGTTACTTTTACATTAAAAATAATAGTACGATTTTCATTTTTATTTTAATTTCAATTTACACTCTGATAAAAAAAAGATTTTTATTCTTTTTTTCATTATTTATCATTTTTATTTCCGGTTGGATTTTGAGTTTAAAAAGCGAACCTTTTTTAAGTGAAGGGAATTATAGATTCGATTTTGTTGTTAAAAGGAGTTTGAAAAACGATTATATAGTTTCAAGGGGTAATGTTAATTTTCTTTTAAAAACCGATCTTGATTTTTTAGAGGGTGATAGGATATATGGGATTTTCAAAGTTGAAAAGCTTGATTTCGAAAATGATTATGAAAAATACCTTGAAAACTACGATGTTTTTTACAGGTTGAATATTTTAAAAATAGATTCTTGTAAAAGTATAAAAACTATAGATAGGTTTAGATCCATTTTAGTCAACAGGGCAAAAGAAAAATATGATGATCAAAAAATATCAGGTTTTATAAATTCTATTCTTTTGGGATACAGAAAAGATCTTTCTCCTTCTTTAAAGAAAGATTTTATAAATTCAGGAGTGATACATCTTATTGCTATAAGCGGTCAGCATGTTTTAATAATTTATTCTTTTCTTTTCTCAATCTTTTATTTTATCCCAATTAAAAAAAGAGTGAAAGTAATAATTTCTATTATGTTACTGATTTTTTATTCTTTTTTGACATACAACAATCCACCTGTTGTTAGGGCAGTTATCTTTATAACGATATTTCTTCTTGGAGAACTTATAGGTAGAAAGGTTGACAGAGAGAGTTTAATTTTTTTAACTTTCCTTTTAATGCTTATATTTAACGATAGTAATTTCAAAGACAATGGATTCATTTTATCTTTTATAGCGGTTTACGGGATATACATCTCAAGTGAAATATTTCAATTTAAAAGTGGTTTTTTAAAAGTATTTTTAACTTCTGTAATAGTTTTGATTTTAACTATTCCTTATATGATGTTTCAATTCAAATATATATCTGTTGGGTCTCCATTCTTCACTTTTATTTTATATCTACCTTTTTCTATAATAATACCTCTGTCTATACTATCTTTTGTTCCCTTTTTTGGTTTTTTGACATATCCTGTAAATTATATTTTCAAATTTATTGAAAATGTTGTAGCATTTTCTGATAGGTTGTCGCTGATCTATAATTTTCAAATAGATCTTATTATTTTTATTTTGCTTGAAACAACCTTGATCTTTATTTTTTACAAAAAGTTTAAATTCTCATTTCTTTTTTCAACGATAATTTTCTTTTATGTGATCTTCTGTATCAACCGTTTTTGTTGAAACCTATATTTTTTTGTTTAAGATCTTCCTCGATTTTTATCTCTCCAAAATTCTGCTCATACTTTTCAATACTATCTTTCAAAGATTTATAGAACATTTTAGCATGAGCTGGAGTCATTATTATTCTCGTATGGATGTTAGCTTCAGTTATTCCCGGAAGAAGTTTTGCAAAATCGAAGATGAATTCGGATGATGAATGTACTGTCAAAACAAGGTTAGCGTATTCACCTTCAGCAACCTCTTTGTCTATTTTTATGTTGATGTTTTTTTCATTCATAGGTTAACTCCCTTTATTAAAAATTTACCATTTTTATAGAAAAGTTTCCCATCAGCGTAGATTTCTCCAAAATCTCTCATATCACATAGTAAATCCCAATGTAGTGAAGAGAAGTTTTTAGAACCTGCTTCCTTGAAGCCGTTACCTAATGCAAGATGAACAGTTCCTCCTATCTTCTCATCGAACAACATATTTTTTATAAACTTTTTTATACCGTAATTTGTACCTATTGCAGCCTCTCCAATCTTTGAAGCACCATCATCTATTTTAAGTAATTCTTTCAAAAGTTCCTCTCCAACTTTTGCTTTATAATTAACTATCTTCCCATTTTTAAATTCAAGGTAAATATCCTCTATCTCTCTACCCATATATATACCTGGGAATGTGAATCTTATCTTACCATTTATACTCGTTTCAACAGGGCTTGTGAAAACCTCTCCCGATGGGAAGTTGTGGTGTCCATCAGAATTTATCCATTTCCTTCCGATTGTAGAAAATGAAAGGTCTGTATCCTTTGCAACTATTCTGAAATTTTTTCTTTTTGAAAGGAAATCTATTATTCTGTTTTGAAGGTTGTGTATCCTTTTCCATTCTTTTGCTGGATCTTGCGAATTCAAAAAGCATGCATCAACTATAAAGTCTTCAAGTTCAGAGAGTGACATGTTAGCTTCCTGTGCTGCGGAATGTGTTGGATAGTATGTTAAAACCCACCTCATCTTTCCTTCAGCAACTCTTTTTGAAAAGATCTTGTTCAGGTTTTCTCTCGCTTTCATAGATTTTCTTATTTTCACCGGATCTATGTTAGAAAGAGTTTTAGAATTTTTCTCCCCACCTACAGATATCAAAACATCAAAGTTGTTGAAAATGTATTCATCGATGGGAGAAACATTACTAAGAAGGGTATCAGTTGCTTCTTTGTAATATATTTCGGAAAATTCGTTGTCAACTATTCTGACTTCACACACAGCTTCCTTTTTTATAACTTCTCTATATATCTCTTTTAAGAGTGGTAATGTTTCATAGGAACCTCTTAAAAATACCTTCTCTCCTTTTTTTATTCCTGTTGAGTAATCCACAATCGTTTCAGCCCATTTTTTGATTCTACTATCAATTATCATAGACACTCCTTGTATTGACTAAAAAGTTTTAAAATAATATAATTGTTGAGTGAAAAAACTTTTTTTCATAATTTTAATTATATTCTTTTTATCAATATTCTCAAGTAGATATGTAAACTATGATGACTATCTATACTTTTTTTCTTCCAAGGTACTTCAGAGTAAAAACATTTTCGAGTTTTCAAAAACAGAATTTATATTCAATGGTTTAAAGTTAACACCACTGGATGGAACACACACTTTTTTACCTTACTTTTTATTCCATTTAATAAATAAAATTTTTAGAGAAAACATTTTAATATTACATCTTTTTAACTATTCTGTTGCAGTTTTAATATTTCTTCTTTTATCTTTTTATTTTAAAAAGTTAGGAATAGAGAAGAGCAATATTTTATCTTTCCTTTTCACTTTAACTCCAGCATTCGCTTTGTATTATAATTCCTTCATGCTTGATGGTTTATTCTTTTTATCTTTTCTTGCTTCCTATATTTCTTTCAAAAATTTTTTAAAAAATCAGGATTTAAAAAATTTTTTAATTTTTTTTCTTTTGTTATCAATATCTATATTTTTATCCTATATAAATTTGTTTTTGATATTGATATATCTTTTTTACTTTAAAAAAATTGATAAAAAGTTTAATTTATTTTTTTTGTTATTCCTTTTGTTTATTTTAATAGTACTAAATATATCAATTTTTGGTGCAGATATTTTAAAATCTTTAAGATGGCAGGGATCTGAAAAGTTTTTAAACTATCATAAAATTTTTAAAAAGATAATAGAGTATATCATATGGTTTGGGCTTTTAAATATCCCGTTCATCTCTTCAAAAGATCTGAAAAATCTTTTATTTTATCTCTCAATTTTGATATCAACTATATTTTTTATCTATACGGATAATACTATTCTAAACATGATCTTGGGAATAATTTTACTTTCAACAGGTCTTTTTTATACCTATAAGTTCATGTTCGAAACCGATTATAGTAGAGAAAAGTTGTTTTTTGTTCTGTTTTCATTTTCCATAATATTTCTTTCCCCTATGATTGTTGGAAGGTATCTTTATATAGGTTACTTTTTTTACATGTTAACAGTTTCAAAATATTTGAGCTCAAAAGATTTAAAATCCTCCTTTATAATTACTCTTGTTTTACTATCTTTCCTTCTATATTCAGATCTAAAAATAACAAACTCTTATAGAGAACTCACTTTTAAAGAGAATGGATACTTTATTGGTGAATGGGGCTATAGGTACAATGCTGAAAGTAAAGGTTTGAAACCTCTCAAAATAAATTTTGTATCTTTACCTGACTCCTCTTCAGTTTATATTTCGAATTTTGAAAGGATGTATAACCCAAACAAAGATTTTATTATCAATTTGAGACCTGTAAGGAGTGAATCTTTGAACAACTTTTTTGTTAAAACTATTTCAAAAATTTATGGTAGTGGATATTATACGGATCTTTTTGGATTATTGCCATTCTCTTTTGGAAAAGATTATTCAACATACAACAACGAATATTTATATTTGAAGGATGGAAATCCTATCTTTAAAAAATATAGAGAAAAAGTTTCTATTATTGGAAGTGAAGTTGTAATTACATGTAAACTTTCGGACACTATAAGGGTTGAAAATGAAAGTTTTGAAAAGATAAAAATATCTTTTTTTGATGATTTTAGAGTTCTTAAAAAATCTGATGGTATAAAGATTTTTATAAATTATCTTGATGGTGAAAAGGAAGAGCATATTGTAAAACCTAACTCTTCAGGTTTGATTTCTCTTAAAAATAAAGGAGTAAGTTTTATAAATTTCGATAAAAATAGAAATGACAATTTTGACTGGTTTGGAATAACCTTTTATTGAAATTTACCACTTTATTGACTAAAACCTCTTTAATGATAAAATAAAATATTATGAAATTTGATGAAAACAAATATATTTTAAAGGAAACAATTGCAACAGGGGGAATGGCTACAATTTATAAAGGTGTGCAAATTTCTCTAAACAGGGAAGTTGTAATAAAAAAATTGCACCCCCATCTGAGTCAGGATGCAAATTTTGTAAAAAGGTTTAAAAGGGAAGCTTCAATTCTTGGGAGATTGAAACATGAGAATATAGTTTCAATAATAGATTTTTATGAGAAGGATGATGACAAGTTTATAGTTCTTGAATACATCAAAGGAAAATCACTTAAAAGTTTAATAAAAGAGAAAAAAAATATTCCTTTCGAATATACACTTTTCATTTTAAAAGAAGTTTTGAAAGGTCTATCCTACATTCATTCCCAACAGATTTTACATAGAGACTTAAAACCTGATAATATAATGTTATCTGATGATGGAACAGTTAAAATAACAGATTTTGGATTAGCTTTTGGAAAAGAACTTATCAATGTTACCAATCCGGGAACATACCTTGGTACACCTGCCTACTTCCCACCTGAACAACTTGCAGGAAGGGATATAACTTTAGCATCAGATATCTTTTCTTTAGGTGTAACAGTTATAGAGATGATAACTGGAACAAATCCATTCGAAGGGAAAGATCAGTTTGAAACTATCAACAATATACTCTATTTTAAAAAAATTGATTTTGATTATGACCCTGACAAAATACCACCACTTTTTATAGAGATTGTTAATTCGATGTTGAATAGGGACCCATCAAAAAGGCCTTCATCAGCTGACGAACTTTTAGAAAAGGTTGAAAAGTTCAAAATGGATATTTCGAAAGATGAACTACAAGAATTCATCTTTTCCGAAAATATAACGGAAGAGTCTTCAAAACCTGTTATAAAAGTGACAGTTAAAAAAAGAAGCAGATATAGGGATACAATAATTTTTATTGTTCTTCTTATTCTTTTCTTTTCAATAATTTTTTATCAGTTCTATTACTTCTCAAAAAATCAAAAAATTGAAACTGTCTATTTGAAAGAAGATCAGGCAGAAAAATTTGAACTCTATATCGTTACCGAGCCAAAAGAAATTCAGGTATCTATAAACGATTCCATAGTTATTTTAACTCCACAAAAAATATCTCTTGAAAAAGGAGTATACAAAATTTCCTCTTTGAACACTGGATTTGAAAAAATTGATACAACTATAGATCTTAAAAAAAATGACACAATATTTTTAAAGATTGAGAAAAAGGTTGAAAAGATAGATTATGGATTTTTGAATGTTAATGTTATACCATGGGCGGATCTTTACATTGATGAGAAGTTTATCGATAGGACACCTCTTTCAAAAAATGTACAACTTGAGGTTGGAAAGCATATAATAACTTTGAAACATCCAAACAGAAAAGAATATTCAAAGGAGATTTTTATAGAGAAAGATAAAGTTTTAAAAATAGATATGGAACTTGAAAAAGCTTATGGGTATCTAAAAATAGTTGTAAGGCCATGGGGAAAAGTTACAGTAGATGATAACTATGTTGGAATAACACCCATTGGTGATTCTATAAAACTTTTGATAGGTCCGCATAAAATAAAAATTGAAAATCCATCCTTTAATCCAATAGAGGATGAAATATATATTAAAGAGGAGGAACTATTAAAAAAGATATACTCTTTTTGATCTTCCTGTTTCCCTTTTTTCTTTTCGCTACTTCAATAAACGATATAATAATCTTTTATGAAACTGGAGAGTATGAAAAGGTGGTTTCTGAAGGTGAAAAGATGTTAAAGGATTTTAAAGATCAGATGTCAAAGGATGATCTTATAAACTTACAAACATATATAGCATTTTCATACATAGCAATTGGTGATACTATAAATGGGCAGAACTATTTTGAAAATATTTTAACTTTAGATAACAACTATGCTCTAAATGAAGAGTTCGTTTCTCCAAAAATAGTGCAGGTATTTTTAAAAGCAAAAGAGAGGATAAATTTTTTGATAAAGGAGACTCCATCCTATTATAAAATTGAATCTAACATTAATGTTGATAGAAAAAATCTTTTAATCAAATCAGCTCTTTTTCCCGGATGGGGACAGAGCACCTTGGGAGAAAAAAACAAATCTGTAGTTTTGGGGTCTATTTTCCTTTCATCTCTTATAGGAAGTGTTACATCATATGTTTTCACTCTGAATATGAGAGAGATGTATTTAAAATCTTCAAATGAAGAGGATGCTATTAAAAATTATAACATCTATAACAATTGGTCCAAAGTTAACAGGTTTTTCGTTGATGTAACCTTTTCAATTTATCTTTTTAACATTTTTGATATAATATGGTAAAAAAATTTTTTACATTTTTTATCTTTCTTTTTCTCTTATATTCAGCTTGTTATATAGATATGCCACACAGTGGTTTACTTGACCCTGAGAACAGTTTTGGAAAAAGCACCGTTAAGATAAAATGTTATGATCGTTCCCATAATCCACTTCCGGGGGTTCTTGTTACAATAAATGATACTATAACAAAAGTTTCGGATGATTTTGGTTATGTTTCCTTTTTGAATATTTTAAAGGGTGATCTAAAAATCAGATTATCTAAAGATGGGTATTCAACACTATACATAGACACCATACTTTTTTCTGGCATTCCTCTAAATCTTGTTGAATATTTGAATTTTATTCCAAAGGTGGAAAGTTCTTATGTTTACTCTTCGGTAAGAAAAACTTTTGATGTTTTTGATAGTTTAAGATTCGATGTAAATTTTGTTGTAAAGGTTTTGGAGAAGGATTCAATAGAAGATATCTCTGAAGCTTTCATATATTTTGATTTTGGAAGGTATGAACTTATGAAAGTTTATGATGATGGTTTTATAAAATGTTCATTGAATTTCAATAAAACGAATTCACCTTTGAACCTTTATGATCTTATAGGTGAAAAGGGAAATATCTTTATAAAAGATAGTTATCAGGAGAGTTTGAAAGTAAAAGATCTGTCTTTGATAAGATTTGTTGAGTATATACCAACTATAATCTCTCCTTCTGAAGGTGAGGAATTTTTTTATCCATACTCTTTCAAATTCAAAAGTGAAAAACCATATTATTCATCTTATCTGAACCTTTCTATAATAGATGTTAATGGTGTCACAATTTTTTCAGATTCCTTTTCAATTATGGATACTATGTTTGTTTATAACGGTTCTCTGAAAGAGGGGGAATACAGGTTCGTTGTTAGAGTTTACGATCTTTTTGGCAACTTTTCAGAAAATTCTGTAACCTTCTTTTCAAAATAAGGAGTTTCTATGGCAAAAAGTTTACCAGAAAATGTGAAAGTTCTGAAATCTCTTTATGAAGCTAGCGAGGTTATAAATTCGATAAGAGATTACAACGAACTCCTCGAAAAGATTATGGATATTACTTTGAATGTACTTGAGGCTGAGAGAGGATTTTTGATGATACTTGAGGATAAAAAAGGAGAGATGAAAGTTGAGGTTGCAAGAAATCTTCACAAAGAAAATATAATAAACTCTAAAGAGATCTCTATGACTTCAGTTTATAAAGCTTTGCAGGATGGAGAGATAGTTTTGACATCCGATGCAAAAACTGATCCCAGATTCTCACAATCGCAATCTATAGCACTTTATAACCTTCGTTCCATACTTGTAGTTCCTTTGAAAAGGCTTAACAGAGTTATTGGAGTGATATATCTTGATACTCAAACAAGCAAAAAGATATTTTCCGATGAAGAAATAGAGTTTATGAACGCTTTTGCGAATCTTGCTGTGTTGAGTATTGAGAATGCAAAACTAACAAATTCTCTGGCTATGGAAAACCTCAGTTTAAAAAAGGAGATCTCTTCTCTATACAATTTTGAAGATATAATTGGAACAAGTAAAAAGATGAGAGATGTTTTAAGGCTTTTAGAGAAGGTTATAAACAGTGATGTTCCAGTTTTACTTGAAGGTGAGAGTGGAACCGGAAAAGGCCTTATAGCGAGAGCTTTACATTTCAATTCACCGAGAAAGGATAAAAAATTCATCACTCAGTACTGTGGTGCTTTACCTGAAACTTTGCTTGAAAGTGAACTTTTCGGTTATGTGAAAGGTGCTTTTACGGGTGCTTTGACAGATAAGATGGGACTTTTCGAAGCAGCTGATGGTGGGACTTTCTTTCTCGATGAAGTTGGAGATCTCTCAATATCAACTCAGACAAAACTTTTAAGAGTTTTGCAGGAGCATAAGATTAGAAGACTTGGAGATACTGAGGATAGGAATGTTGATGTTAGAATAATATCCGCTACAAATAAAATACTTGAAGATGAGGTAAAGAAAGGGACATTCAGAGAGGATCTTTTCTACAGGTTGAAAGTTGTTAAGATAGTTATCCCACCTTTAAGGGAAAGGAAAGAGGATATACCGATTCTTGTAAAATATCTTATACATAAGTTGAACAATAAAAATAAAAATATAGAAGGTGTTTCTAATGAGGCTATGGCAGCACTTCTTAAATATGATTGGCCAGGCAACATAAGAGAACTTGAAAATGTTATACAACATGCGATTGTTATGGCTCAAAACGATATTATTACGATAGATGATATTCCTGAAGAGATACTTAACAAAAGGATAATAAAGAGAGAATTTTACTCAAAAAAGTTGAAAGATGTTGAAAGAGAACATATACTGAATGTTCTTGCCGAGAACGATTATTCAAGAAAAAAGACAGCGGATGTTCTTGGAATAAGTTTGAGAACATTACATTATAAATTGAAAGAATACAATATTGAAAGGAAGAATGAAATAAGTGAGGAGGAAAAATGAAGTTAGTAGAATGTGTACCAAATTTTTCTGAAGGGAAAGATATGAATGTTATAAAACAGATAACCGATGCTATAGAATCTGTAAGTGGAACAATACTCCTTGATGTTGATCCAGGAGCAGCTACAAATAGGACTGTAATAACTTTTATAGGGACACCGGAAGCTGTTCTTGAATCTGCGTTCCTTGCTATAAAAAAAGGTTCTGAACTTATTGATATGTCAAAGCATAAAGGTGAGCATCCAAGAATGGGAGCTTGCGATGTTTGCCCATTCGTCCCTGTAAGTGATATAAGTGTTGAAGAGTGTGTTGAAATTGCAAAAAAACTTGGTGAAAGGGTTGCAAACGAGTTGAACATTCCAGTTTACCTTTACGAGTATGCTGCAACTGAGCCAAAGAGGAAATCACTCGCTAACATAAGAGAAGGGGAGTATGAAGGTTTAAAAGAAAAGATAAAGGATCCTTTATGGAAACCTGATTTTGGTAAAGCCGAGTTCAATCCAAAAAGTGGTGCCACAGTTATTGGTGTTAGAGATTTTTTAATAGCATACAACATTAACCTTAACACAAAGGATGCTAAACTCGCAACACAGATAGCGAATGTGATAAGGGAAAAAGGTTATCCTAAGAAAGATGAGAATGGAAAAATAGTTAAAGATGAGAATGGAAACACAATCTATATACCGGGACTTCTTAAGGAATGTCGTGCTATAGGATGGTTTGTTGATGATTACAATATAGCACAGATATCAATTAATCTAACTAACTGGAAAGTGACTCCTCCACATATAGCTTATGAAAAAGCAACTGATGAAGCGAGCAGAATAGGTGTTAAAGTAACAGGTTCAGAACTCGTTGGTCTGATACCTAAAGATGCTTTAATTGAGGCAGGGAAATATTATTTAAAAAAGCAGAACAAATCAACAGGTATACCTGAAAAGGAGATATTATACATAGCTATAAAATCTTTGGGACTTGATACTTTATATCCTTTTGAAATTGAAAAAAAAGTTATCGAGTACGCTTATGAAAGTAAAATGAATAAGAAAAAACTTATCAGTATGAGCATAAAAGATTTTTGTGATGAACTTTCAACAGATTCTCCTGCACCTGGTGGAGGAAGTGTCGCAGCATTATCTGGATCAATAGCAGCATCACTCGTGTCGATGGTAGCTAATCTCACATTTGGAAAAAAAGGATATGAAAAATATAATGATGAGGTTGATGATATAGCTTCTAATTCACAAAAGATAAAAGATATCATGCTTGGTCTTATAGATCTTGATACTGAAGCTTTCAACTATTATATGGAAGTTTTTAAAATGCCAAAAAAGAGTGAAGAGGAAAAAAGGATACGGGATGAAAAGTTAAAAGAAGCTACGAAAAAAGCCATAGATGTTCCATTGAAAACTCTTGAAACTATAAAAGAACTTTTACCATATCTTGAAAAGATAACCCAGAAAGGAAATGTGAACTCAATATCTGATGCTGGTGTTTCAGCTTTGAATCTTCTTTCATGTGCTGAAGGTGCGTATATGAATATCCTTATAAACCTTAAAAATTTGACTGATGAGAATTACAAAAATAATATAAGGGAGAAGAGTAAAAAATTACTCGATGAAATAAACCAAAGATGTGAGAAGGTAAAAGTTGAAGTTTATAAAATTATTGGTTGAAAAAGTATTTATATTTATCTTTGACTTTTGAATATATAGCGACAGGTTTTTTATCTATAAATTTTATGTATATATTATCTATGACATAAACATCTTTTAAACTATTTTTATTGTTGTTCAACTTTTCACAATCATGTGTAGCAACCATTTTGTTATTCAAAACTTTTATAGTAGGTAATAAAAGTGAAATTAAAATTGCTACCATAGTAACTATAGCTATAGTTTCACTCACTCCAAAACCTTTTTTAGAAATTTTAAAGGATATTAATAGGGGAATAAAAAGAGGTATTGAAATTAAAAGGTTTGGAAAAGAAAAGTTAAGGATAAGCATAAATGTTAGACAAAGGAATAGAACTGATTCTTTATGAAGTTTCTGTAGATTGAATTCTTCTTTTTTTATCAAAACAAGAGAGTTCAAAAAATTTGCTGCAAAAATATAGATTGAAAGGTATACTTGATTTATAGAGTTCAATTCTGGAGTTTTTAAAGGCTTATTTAAAAAATATAGTATAGTTAACACAATAGCGGAAATAAGGTTTGGGTAGAATACAAAATCAGGTGAAGAGAGATTTTTTTTATCAATATTTTTTATAAAATAGATTGTAAGTGTCTGCACTATAAAAAATGAAATAAAATATAGAAAAAATTTTGATGAGATTTTAAAAATCAGAATAGAAATGATTGTAAGTGATATGAAGTTGAATAGATTTGAAAAGATATTTTTTTTAATGAAAAGTTTTTTATCTGCAAACCTATAAGAGATATAAAGGGAAACGAAAACAAAAAAAGTGTTGAAAAGGTTGATCTGAAATATTGTTGTGAGGTAAAGAATAGTCAAAGGTATAGAAAATATGAAAGAGTTATAAAAATTCTTTTTAAATCCCAAAATTATTTTTTTCTCGAAAAGTAGAAAAATCAAAGATGCCGTGAATACGAATCCCATCATTCCGGGTATAAAATAGCCTGTTATAGGTATAAGATTTTTTAAAATTATAAATGAGTAAGAATATGTTAAACCAACTATCGAGTAATAAAATATATTTTTCAAAACACCTCTCTTTTTTGACTATTCTATTTTAATAGGTCAATAAGTCAAGGGATTTGTTTACATCTTTAGAAATGTGTTAATTGAAAGTAGTTGGACTTTATAAAAATAGCAAGAAAAATTTTTTTATAAATGAGATTTTTTAAAAACATTATATTGAAAAAATATTTCTTTAGATTTATAATAAAATTATGGGAATTTTAGAACTTATAAAAGGTGACATCACTGAAATGGAAGTTGATGCTATAGTTAATGCTGCGAATAAAACGCTCCTTGGGGGTGGAGGAGTTGATGGTGCTATACATAGAAAAGCTGGCCCAAAACTTCTTGAGGAATGTAGAAAATTGAATGGATGTGAAACCGGTGAAGCGAAGATTACAAAAGGTTACAACCTAAAAGCGAAATATGTTATTCATACAGTTGGACCTGTTTATAATGATGGTAAAAGTGGAGAGAGTAGGTTACTTTACAACTCTTTTTACAATTCTTTAAAATTAGCAAAAGATTATGGTATTAAAACTATAGCTTTCCCAGCTATTTCAACAGGTGTATATGGCTATCCGAAAGAAGATGCGGCAAAAGTATCTTTAGGTGCTATTTATGATTTCTTAAGTAAAGAAGGTTGGTTTGAAAAGATTTTCATAGTTCTTTACGATGAAAAAACTTATAAGATCTTTAAAAATGTTTTTGAAAAAAATTTTATAGGAGAGTGATATGAATATACTTATAGTTTATTATTCCTTAACAAATGTAACAAAAAATGTTGTAGAAATTTTTAAAGAGAATCTTTCAAAAAAACACTCTGTATCTTTGTTTGAATTGAAAACAGAACCAGAGTTTAAAAACAACAATATAAAAAAAGATTTCAAAATAGTTGGATTGCCGGACATAAAAGGTTTTGATATTGTTTTGGTAGGTGGACCTGTATGGGCTTTTGGAGCTGATTTCCCGATTTTAAAATTTTTGGAGTCAGTTGAGAATGTAAAAGGGAAAGAGTTCATTCTATTCGTTACTATGGCTTTTCCGTTTAAATGGATGGGGGGTAGCAGGGCTCTATCGATGATGGAAAAAATTCTGAAAGAAAAGGATGGAAAAGTTTTGCAAAAGTTTTGTATAAACAGAATGTTTAAGAATGTTGAAAAAGAAGCAAAAAAAATTTCAGAAAATATTATCTCTTTAATCAAAACATAGATTTGTTTTCACATTTGTTAGTTTCAAATTGAATTGTAATATGGGTTATACTATATTTTTCTTTTAACAACTTCTCAATCTCTTCAAGGATCTTGCAGGTTTGAGAGAGCATCATATCTTCAAGTTCAACATGTGCCTCAAAGTAATATGATGTCTCATTTGTCATCCATGTATGAACATGGTGGATATTTTTTACCCCTTTAATTTTCTCAACATCATTTTTTACCGATTCGTAATCAAGATCAACCGAAGATTGCATCAAAATATCTATTGATTTTTTTAAAATGGAAAAAGTTTGGAAAAGTATGTAAAGAGAAATGAAAATTGTTAAAATGGGATCTATGAAATAGATGTTGAAGAGTTTTATAAAAACTGCTCCAATTATTACAGCAACGGAGCTTAAAGTATCTGAGAAAAGATGTAGATAACTTGATTTTATGTTTAAACTTTTTGTTGATTCTTTATGTAATAAAAAGACTGATATAAGATTTCCAAAAAATCCTATTATTGATACAATAAGTAGTATGTTAGAATTGATTTCTTCAGGTTTAAAAAATCTTTTTATACTTTCAAATATCAGAAAAAATGATGTTATGAGAAGGAAAGATGAGTTAAAAAGTGAAACAAGTATCTCAGCCCTTTTATAGCCGAAAGTTTTTCTTTGGTTTTTCTCCTTATTTGAAATTTTTATAGCGAAAAATGAGAGTACGAGTGAGAAAGTATCAGCAAAATTATGTAAACTGTCAGATATTAACATAAGTGAACCTGAAAGAAAACCACCAACTATCTCAAAAATTGTTATTATAAGGTTTAAAAAGATTGTTACTATGAATTTAAAATTTAAACCACCATAACTTTCATGGTTATGATGGTTATGGCTATGATTTTTTTCAATCTCTTTCATATTATATATTCAAATATTCTTTTAAAAGTTTCTTTATTGCTTCTGGAGAAAGAACATGCCCATACGCAAGTACTTTTCCATCAACTGCAATAGCTGGAGTCATCCTTACTCCCATTTCGATTATTTTTGAGATTTCCTTGATTTTTTCTATTTCATACTCAAGATTTAGTTCATTGGCTGCTTTAATAGCATTCTCTTCAAGTTTAATACATTTTGGACAACCTGTTCCTAAAATCTGTATTTTCATAATTAACCTCCTTATTATTTTATAAATCCAAAAAGGAATCCTGATAGTGTTGATAATATAATAACATAAAGAACATAAAAAAAAGTTTTTTTTGTTCCCATAATACTTCTTATAACAAGCATATTAGGAAGTGATAAAGCGGGACCTGCTAAAAGAAGTGATAGAGCGGGACCTTTTCCCATACCGGAATTCATAAGTCCCTGTATAATTGGAATCTCAGTTAGTGTTGCGAAATACATAAAAGCTCCTACAACCGAAGCGAAAAGGTTGGCAAATATTGAGTTACCACCAACAAGTTTTGATACCCAGTTGGAAGGAATTATACCGATTCTGCCATTTGGTGCTCCAAGTAAAAAGCCCGCTATAAGTATTCCAGAAAAAAGAAGGGGCATTATCTGAAAAGTGAAATCTTTGGTTGTATCGAGCCAGAATTTTGATTTATCGTTACCTTTCAAAAGTAGTATTATTAGTGTTATTATTCCAACAACGAATGTTATAATAGGTGATCTTAAAATAAGATAAGTTAAAGCGAGTATTAAAAGTGATATTAGAAGATATGATAATTTCAGATCGAGGATCTTCTTTAAAGAAAATCCGAAAAGGATTGTAAAAATTGCAACTATCAACCATTTGACCTGAAAAACATTGAACCAGAAACCTGTAGAACTATCAGTTTTTGCCCAATTTGAAAAAATAAGTATTCCTATCATTGCAAAAAAGTAGATTATGTTGAAAAGAAAATAGTTTTTCCCCTCATCTTTATTTTCAACAATTTCATTTCCATTAGATTCATCTTTTTTCTCTCTAAAAGTTAAAGACATTAGAATTCCAATCACTATTGATAGTGAAACAGCGAACAATGCTCTGAAAAGACCTATTTGAAATCCTAAGACTTTTGCGGTCAAAATGATAGCGAGCACATTTATCGCAGGGCCTGAATATAGGAAAGCAACTGCTGGTCCAAGTCCTGCTCCCTTTTTATATATCCCAGCAAAGAGGGGCAAAACTGTACAGGAACATACTGCAAGTATAGTTCCAGAAACTGATGCTATAAGGTAAGCTAAAATTTGGTTAGCCTTGTTACCCAAATATTTTAAAACAGTGTCGGAAGAGATGAATACTCCCATAGCACCTGCTATGAAAAAAGCTGGAACAAGACATAAAATAACATGCTTTTGGGCATAATCCTGCAACAGGAAAAATGAAGATAGTATAGCTTCCTGAAAATTTTTTGAGTTTATAGGCAAAAAGTATGCAAAAAGAAATATTACAATTATCCAAAAAAGTTTTTTTAAATCATCGTTCATTTAAAAACTCCTTTTATTGTTGTTAAAAGATAATAGAAAAAAATTATTAACATTATAATTCCTATTATTTTTTTTATGATATCAACACTTCTATTTTTTGATGAAAGATCGATATATTTTGATATTATCTCTGTAAAACCACCACTTATTATTATCAAAAAGATGTGACCTAAACCAAAAGAAAAAAGTATCAAAAATGACTTAAAAATATTTGTAGAATTTTTAAAGACCAAAAGGAAAACCGGAGCAAAGAAAGCAAATGTGCATGGACCAACACCTGTGCCGAAGAGTAATCCTATTATAAAACTTATGAATTTTGAGTTTTTACTTTTAAAAATCCTGTCAAAGTTTAAATTGAAGAAATCAAAATTTAAAATGTTGAAAAAATATAATGAAAGAATAAGAAAAACAAAAGTTACAATAAGATTGTTTAATATGCCAAGATCTCCCGCAATCCTACCAAGCAAAATCGAAATGGTTCCAACTATAACTATTGAAAATAAGATACCAAGGGAGAATATGAAAGATATGAGAATGCCGTTTATTTTTTCATCCTTCTTATTCTGTAATATGTATCCCATTATCAAAGGAATGCTTGAAAGGTGACATGGACTTAAAAGTAAACTCAAAACTCCCCAGATAAAACTTCCTACTATAGAAAAGAAACTTGTAGATGTGAGAAGTTTATAAGAAAAGTTGAAAAGATCTCCAATCATTGTTTTATCCCTTTACTTTTTAAAAATTTGAAAATCTCATCCTTCGGGAAAAAACCTTCATGTTTTTCAACGATCTCACCTTTGCTGTCTATAAAGATTTGGGTTGGTATAACTCTTATCATATATTTTTGAGCGTATTTCAAATTGTTTCTGTCGTTAAGATCATAAAAGATAACCTGAACATCTTTAGGGAAAGAATCTCTTATCTCTTTCATTATAGGTTGCATCATCTGACAAGGTATACAAGTCGTTGAACCTATTTCTATGAAAGTAATTTTAAATTTTTCAAAATTCAAATTCTCTTCACTTTTGATTTGTTTGCCATTTTCACTCGGAGTGCATGAAAATAAGAATAGAAGTAAAAGTATAAATGATAATTTAAGATTTAAACTCTTCATCTATTATCCTTTCTATTTTATTTTTAATGGTATCTCTTAACTCTCTTATCTTTTCTATGGGTTGATCTTTTATATCTTCAAGTTCCCAGTTAAGGCTCTTTTTTGAAGGGAAAATTGGGCAAACTTCTTTACACCCCATTGTCACAAGATAGTCAAACTCAATATCAGGTAGGTCGAAAAAACCTTTAGGTTTTAATAAAGTAGTATCAAAACCAATCTCTTCAAGTACCTCTTTCGCTTTCTGGTTAACATTTTGAGCTGGTTTTGAACCTGCGGAATACGCTTCCATATAATCTGAAAAATACCTTTTTGCAATACCTTCAGCTAATTGGCTTCTGAAACTGTTTTCAACACATGCAAATAGAATTTTTATTTTTTCTTTTTTCATATTTTCCTTTTTTTACTATTGTTAAAAATTTTACATTTATAGGATCTTTTGAGTTAATAGAGTAAAAGACCTTTTGAGCAGTTTTTTCATGATTTAAAATGCCACTATCTGTCAAAATTTTAAGATGTCTTGATACCCTTGGTTGTGACATATTTAAAATTTTGGATAGTTCACAAACGCACATCTTTTTTTGAATTAAAAGTGATAATATCTCTAACCTTGTTCTATCTGAAAGTGCTTTGAACCTCTTTAAGATATAGTCATTTTTCTTCATTTTTTAACTTTTCCTCAAGTTGTTTTTTGGCAAAAATAAGGACACCTCTTTTTTTAATTATATCCTTAACATATTGAGGATCAGGGAAAGTTATCGCATCGAAGACACACCAAACAGAACATGATGTACAACCTACCATACAATCTTTTGGTCTTGCAACAACCGCTTTTTTATTCTTTTTATCAAAATCGAAGACATTTTTACCACAACTTGTGACACACATTCCACAACCGGTGCATTTGTCAGACGAGATAGTTGGTGCCCAATCGATTTCTTCTCTCGGTACTCCTTTCCAGTTAATTTTACCTCCTATTTAAAGTTTTCTTTATATAAAGTTTTCTTTATATAAGATTTTCTTTAAATATACTCAAAATTTTTCTTTTGTCAAGTAATTTTCTGTTGACTAAAAATTTTTTGTTTTTATAATTTATCTATGAAAAGAACAATCTTTATTTTTCTGTCTTTTTTATTTTTTTTGATTCCTCTTTTTTTTATTTTTCAATATGATATTTACTCTTACCATGTATGGGCATACAATTCTTTGAAATATGGAGTTTCTGAACTTTACACTAATGAAAACTATTTCGATAGATTATGTGATTATATGCCTTTTGGTTCTTACATAGCCATTTTAACTGGAAGGGTTATATCTTTTTTCAAACCACTAACTCTGATTTCCGTTCCTTACCTTAACCTTTACAAAATTTTCCCACTTCTCTTTCTTTTTTCTTTTCTCATATTTTTGATCAAAGAAAGGTATACATTTTTAAAGATTTTTCTTTTTGTTTCAATATTTTATTTTTCAATCTTTTTGAATGGTCAGTTTGATATAATTATTCTTTTCTTGATTTTTTTCTCTATATTTTTGTATGAGAAAAAAAAGTTTATTTTCGCTTCTTTTCTTCTTACACTTTTGATTTTCAGTAAACCGACAGCACCTTTTTTTGTCCTCTTGATCTATTTACATTATTTTAAAGAGAATGGTAAGAAAAATTTTTTGATAAAAACGATCCCTGTAATTCTTTTTACATCCTTTTTAATATTTTTACCATTTATAATAAAAGGAAAATTAATTTTTACATTAAAAAATATCTATTTCAACTCAATTTATATGTTGCCTTTTTCAGGTTATTCTTTCAACCTTCTATCTTTGATACCACAGACACATTATTTGGATCCCGCAAAAAATTTTTTAAATCTTTCTTTAAGAACATATTCTTTGATTTTGCTTTTTCTGTTTTGTTTGGTTATATCTTTTCTTAAAGGTAACATTTTTAAAAAATTGGCTCTTTTTTCTCTTCTCTGGATAAATCTTCTCGTTGGATTGAGAGAAAACCATATACTTTATCCTTTATTTTTTCTTTTCTTCACATTAGAAAAAAAAGATTTTAAATTTAAAATAATTTTTTTGATACTATATTTTGTTTCATTTATGAATATAGCCTTTTTCATTTTCAGTTTCTCAAATAAATTTCTCTATTATTTATTTGTTTCACTCTCTTTCATTTCAACAGTAATTCTTTTTATACTTTTGTTGAAAAGTAATGATAAAATCTTAATTCCAAAAAATTTGATAATACTTGAAAAAGTTTCAATCACCTATCTGCTTTTAATTTTTGTTTTTTTAATTTTCCCTTTGAAAAATTATGATAGAAAAGAGAAGAACTTTTTTGGAGAGATTATAATCTCAAAAGATCTTTTGGATTATTCTAAGGATAAATTTTTAGATCTTAACATAAAAACCTACTCACCTTTTTCCCATTATCTTTCTTTGAGGTTATCCGACCTTTCGTACTTTAAGTTTAAAAATTTAAAAGAGAAATATAAAGATTTGGTTTTTTATCTTGATGTTGAAAATGATGATTCTGCAAAACTTTTGATAGATGATACTATTTCAATATATGTAAAAGAAGGTGAAAGAAAAGTAGTAAAAATCAAAGACCTTGTGAAGTATAAAGATACTCTTTTAATCAGAGCAAAAACTTTTGAAAAAAATTCCAACCTTATAATATACAAAGCAACATTTTGATTATTGATTATTTTAAAAATCTAAACTATAATTAAAATTTTAAAAAAGGAGTAAAATGGTCTTAATCAATGGTTTCAATCTTGATCTTGTAAAATTCAAAAAGGTAGTATTGGATCTTGAAGATGTAAAGATAGAAGATACAGCTTTAAAGAGAGTGAAAGAATCTTATGAAGTTATTGAAAAGATAGTCAAAAAGAACAAGAGAGTTTACGGAGTAACAACAGGTTTCGGAAAACTTGTTGATGTGACTATCCCAAAAGATAAAATAGATATCCTACAGTTCAATATTTTGAGATCACATTCTGTTGGAGTTGGAGAACCTTTTTCTTTCTATGATGTAAGAGGTGCGATACTTTTAAGAATAAATACTATAATAAGAGGGAACAGTGGTGTTTCGTTAGAAACACTTAACGCTCTTGTTGAACTTTTGAATAAAAAAATATATCCATATGTACCACAAAAAGGTTCAGTTGGTGCGAGTGGAGATTTAGCTCCTCTATCACATATAGCACTCGTTCTTATAGGTGAAGGGGAATGTATAGAGGATGGGGAAAGAGTTAAAAGTATCGATGTTTTAAATAAACATAAAATAAAACCTGTTAAATTGAGACCAAAGGAAGGACTCGCTCTAATAAATGGAACTCAGATGATGACATCCATTGCCGGATGCTCTCTTGTGAAGGGTGAGATACTTTTAAAACTTTCAGATATAGTCGCAGCAGCATCAGCTGATGCTTTACTTTCAACGGACTTACCATTTGAAAAGAGAATATCAAATATAAGGAACCACAAGGGACAGGTTGATAGTGCCTATAATATTTATAACCTTTTGAAAGGTTCACAGATAAGAAAATCACATAAGAAATGTTCGAAGGTTCAGGATCCTTATTCGATAAGGTGTATACCTCAAGTTCATGGTGCGGCAAGAGAGGTTTTCTATTTTGCAAAAGGAATAGTTGAAAGGGAGTTTAACTCTTCAACCGATAACCCACTCGTTTTTATAAAAGAAAAGGAGGTTGTTTCAGGAGGCAATTTCCATGGTCAGATAATAGCAACAGCTCTTGATTCTTTAACTATTGGTTTATGTGAGCTTGGTAATATTTCAGATAGAAGGTTGTACAGATTGTTGGATACGAATCAAACAGGATTGTATCCTTTTTTGATAAAGGATGTTGGACTGAACAGTGGTTTTATGATGTTACAGGTTACAACGGCAGCTCTCGTTTCAGAGAATAAAGTGCTCGCACATCCTGCCAGTGTTGATTCTATACCAACCTCTTTGGGGCAGGAAGATCATGTATCTATGGGAACAATCTCCGCAAGGAAGTTGAAAAGTGTGATAGAAAATAATTTCTACATACTTTCTATAGAACTTTTTGCAGCTATGACAGCTTTATATCTTAGAAAACCCCTTTTGAGTTCGAAACCTTTAAATGAACTTTTAAATTGGTTTTTTAAGAATGTTGAACCTGTTGAAAATGATAGAGCATTTTATCTTGATGTTGAAAAGATATTCTCTCTAACATATTCAGGAAAAGTTGTTGAAAAGGTTGAAAATTATTTAAAATTAAAATAGGAGTTTTTATGAAAGAATATAAACCTATACATGCTCCGAGAGGAACAAATTTGTCATGCAAATCATGGCAACTTGAAGCCCCGATGAGAATGCTTATGAACAACCTTGATCCTGATGTAGCTAAGGATCCTGAAAACCTTATAGTTTATGGTGGGAGGGGAAAAGCTGCAAGGAATTGGGAGTCATACTATAAGATTATAGAAACATTACAGAATATGGATAACGATGAAACTTTACTCATGCAATCGGGGAAACCTGTCGCTGTTTTTAAAACTCACGAATGGGCTCCAAGAGTTCTGATAACAAATTCTCTGCTTGTTCCCAAATGGGCAACACTTGATGAATTTTTAAAACTCGAATCTATGGGGTTGACATGTTATGGACAGATGACAGCTGGAAGTTGGATATACATAGGAACACAGGGAATACTTCAGGGAACATACGAAACATTCTATGCTATAGCGAAAAAACTTTATGGTGGGAGTTTGAAAGGGAAATGGGTTCTGACAGCTGGACTTGGAGAGATGGGTGGTGCACAACCTCTCGCTGCGGTTATGAATGATGCTGTTATAATTGTTGTTGAGGTAGATGAGTCACACATAGATAGAAAGATAGCACAAAAGTATTGTGATGTGAAAGCAAAAACACTCGATGAAGCTTTGAAAATGAAAGATCAAGCTTTGAAAGAAAAAAAACCACTTTCTATAGGACTTTTGGGAAATATTGCCGATATACTACCTGAACTTGTTAAAAGAAAAATTTATCCTGATGTTTTAACTGACCAGACAGCTGCACATGATCCTTTATTCGGTTATATACCTTCAGGTTATTCTGTTCAGGAATCTAACATTTTGAGAGAGAAGGATAGAAACGAGTATCTTAAAAAAGTTTACGATTCTATTTCAAAACATGTTGAAGCTATGTTGAGGATGCAGGAGAATGGAGTTAATGTTTTTGAGTATGGTAACAATCTCAGACAAAGAGCTTTAGACAATGGAGTTAAAGATGCTTTTAAAATAGTTGGATATATGCCAGCGTATATAAGAGATCTTTTCTGTGAAGGGAGTGGTCCTTTCAGATGGGTAGCTTTAACAGGTAATGAGAAAGATATATATGAAACGGATAAAGCTTTGCTTGAGATATTCCCTGAGGATGAACATCTTAGAAAATGGATAGAAATGGCAAGGGAACTTGTCAGATTCCAAGGTTTACCAGCAAGGATATGCTGGTTGAAGCAGGGAGATAGAGCAAAATTTGGGCTTATGATGAATCAGATGGTAAAAAATGGAAGATTATCTGGTCCGGTTGTAATCGGAAGGGATCACCATGATACTGGTGGTGCTGCATCTCCTAATAGGGAAACTGAAGCTATGAAAGATGGTTCAGATGCTATAGCAGATTGGCCTGTATTGAACGCTATGTTGAATGTTGCATCTGGAGCGACTTGGGTTTCACTACATCATGGTGGAGGTGTTGGGATAGGTTATTCTATACATGCAGGTCAGGTTATACTTGCTGATGGGACAGAACTTCAGGCAAAAAAAATTGAAAGAGTTTTAACTAACGATCCTGGACTCGGAGTTGTAAGACATGCTGATGCTGGCTATCAGATAGCTATAGATACTGCAAAAAAAGAAAAAATCAGAATGCCTATGGTTGACTGATTATGAAGTTGATTTTAAAAAATATAAAACAGTTGGTTTCCTGTTCTGATGAAAATGGATTCGTTCCTCTTGATAGGATATGTACGCCGTTATCATCAAATAATACTATTGTAATTGAAGATGGAGAGATTAAAAGAATAGGAAAAGATATTGAAGAAAGTGCTGATAGAACCTTGGATTGTTCAAATTATATAGTAACTCCAGGTTTTGTAGAATCACATTCACATCTTGTTTTTTCAGGTTCAAGAGCTGACGAGTTTTTGATGAGGGCTTCTGGAGTTCCCTACAAAGAGATAGCAAAAAGTGGTGGAGGGATAAAAAAAAGTGTTAGACAGACAAGGGAAGTCAGTTTTGAAAGACTTTTTGAAGAATCTAAGGAAAGGTTGAAAAAATTTTTAAAAAAGGGAGTCACATCTATTGAGATAAAATCAGGATATGGGCTTGACAGGGATACAGAGATAAAGCAGTTGAAAGTTATAAAAGAGCTGAAAAAGAGTTTCCCAGTTGAAATAAGGTCTACTTTTTTAGGAGCACATGAGATACCTGAAGAGTTTAAAGATAAAAGAGATTATTATATAAAATTTTTGAAAGAAGAAATGATACCTTATGTAGCTCAGGAAAAATTGGCTGATTTTATAGATGTTTTCTGTGAAAAGGGAGTTTTTACAAAAGATGAATCTTTGGATATTCTTGAAAAAGGTATAGAGTATGGACTAAAAGCGAGAGTACATGCTGATGAGATTGAAAACTCAGGTGGTTCTTCTGTTGCAAGAATGGTTAAAGCAAAATCCGTTGATCATTTCAACTACCCTGATGAAAAGGATCTTATCTTTCTTAAAGAAAATAAGACTGTTATTACTCTCCTTCCCGCAACAAATTTCTTTTTAAAATTGAAAGGTAGACCACCAATAGAAAAGATGAGAGAAACTGGAAACATTATTTCTATATCTACAGATTTCAATCCTGGTTCTTCTCCATGCTATTCAATACTTTTTGCTGCAACTGTTGGCATGGTCAACTATGGTTTAACTTACGATGAACTAATTTATGGAATAACAATAAATCCAGCCTTCTCTTTAGATCTTGATAAAAAAGGTTCCATTGATGAAAAAAAGGATGCTGATCTTTTACTTTTTAAAAGGGATGATTATAAGGATCTTTTCTATTTTACTGGAGATGATCAGCCTGATATAGTTATTTTAAAAGGGGAGATTGTAGATTTTGGAAAATTTTAAAGATTTTATTCTTAAAGGGAAAAGATTAGAATCTTTTACAGAAAGAGTTGAATTTTTTGTTGATCTTTTTTCCAAAACAAAATACAAAGAATTTTATCAATCAATAATAATCCTTTACAACCTTCTAAATATATTTGAAGATAGGTATCAGGTAATTTTCCATCTTTTTAACCATTATCTATATTTAAAAATCTATCCTGAATCTTTCTCTCTTATGAAAGAACTTAAAGAAAGAAAGGAAGATTTTTTTTCTCTTTTACAAAAATATCCTTTGCCTGAAGAGTTTTCTAACAAAAATTTAGATGAGATTAAAATTTTTCTTGATTTTTTGATAAAAGAAAAGGATAACTTTGGGGCTTTATACTACGAACTTGCAACAATATCGAAAGGTCTTGTTGATGGAGATTTAAATGATAGTTTTTTCAAAAAAGCGATAGATTTTTCAGAAGGTGATGCAAAGGTAAGAATTATTCTTAGATATTCGGATATACTTTTGAAGGAAGGAAAAGAAGAAGGTTCTATAGAGATTTTAACATTTTACATAAATGAACTTGATAACAGTTTCCTTCAACTTATGTATAAACTCGCATCAATATATGAAATTAAGGATCAGACAAAAGCTGTCCAAATTTATGAAAAGATTTCAAAATATGATCCAGATTTTCTTGATGTTCAAGAGAAAATAAGTAAATTGACAAATGGTGAAAAAGAGTATAAAATAAAAAATACAGAAAAATTTGATCTTGGAAATGAAAATCATATTCACTTTTTGTAAGTGAGGATTTATGAATTATGAGTCATTCTTTCAGATGTCTTTCGAGCCTTTTGCAAATATCCCAGATACGAGATTCTTTTTTGAAACTAATCAGCATAAGATGGCTCTTTTGAGATTGATGCATGCAGCAGATAAGATGAGAGGTTTCGCACTTCTTGTTGGAGATGTTGGAACAGGTAAAACGACAGTTGCCAGGAAACTTTTGGCATACCTTACAAGAAGTCCGAAGTTTCAAACTGGACTTATTGTTTTAACTCATGAGAATTTTTCTGATGAATGGCTTTTTACAAGGATAGGACAGATAATAGGTCTTAAAGACACAACCAACCTTATGAAAGACCCAATGAACATCCTTACCAAACAACTTATAAATCTTGATAGGGAAGGTAAGAAAACAGTTATTTTGATAGATGAAGCTAATAAACTTTCAGATAGCAGAATAGTTGAACAGATTAGAGGTTTTTTGAATCTTGAACTCAACGATAGAAGGATAATCACCTTTATTCTTATAGGTGTTCCCGAACTTGAAAGACATATACTACAGAATGAATCCTTACAACAAAGGATAGCAGCAAGAACATATCTTAAATCACTTTCAAGGGATGAAACTTTCGGTTACATAAAATATAGATTATCTGTCGTTGGTGCAAACATATCATCTATTTTTACTCCAGATAGTGTTGATCTTATCCATTCGTATTCAAATGGAAGACCGAGACTTATAAATACTATCTGTGATAATGCTCTTTTGGAAGCCGCTTTTTTACAGAGAGTTCCTGTTGATTCCATGATGATAGAGGAAGTCTCTGAATCTTTGGGTTTAAAGAAACAGCAGTTTGGAAACTTTAAAAGGGAACTATAAAAGGAAAGATTTATGGCAACATTAAGTGAAGCGAAAGAAAAAGCTTTACAACTTGAGAAGAGCGGAAGGTATGAGGATGCTATAAAAATATATATGAAGATTATTTCCGCATCAAAAGGGCAACCTGATCCTTCCTATTACAACAAAATAGGTGACATCTATATCAACAATCTTAAGAAAAAATCTGAAGCTATAGAAAGCTACAGAATGGCGATGAACATTTATGTTCAACAAACATGGTTTCCTCTTGCTATCGCGATGGCAAAAAAGATAATAAAACTTGATCCTGAGCAACTCGAGATGTATGAAATTGTTGCGGATTTGCAAAAAAAGGCTGGTTCTATAGGTGAAGCTTTGAATTCATATATACTCTTTGCTGAAAAAGCTATCCAGCAGAAGAATATACAGATGGCTATTGAAGGTTTCAAAAAGACACTTGAACTTGTTCCGGAAAAAGTTGAAATAAAAGAAAAACTTGTTGATCTTTACATACAGGAGAACAACTTAGAGTTCGCTTTAGAATATTTAAAAGATATAGAATCTTTTTATCTGAAAAGGGGTGATCTGCCTTTAGCATCTATGACAAGAAAAAGGATCTCCCAGATTGAATCCAAACTTGGAATTAAAAAAGAGGAAATAAAAGAGCCTGTTAAAGAAACTCCAAAGTTTGAAGAAAAGAAAAAAGAGGTGGTAGAGGAAAGCCTTGAAGTGGACCTTAATGAACTTGCTAAAGATCTTACAAAACAACTTGATGAAACTTTCGCAGGTGATGTTTTTGAAACTAAAAAGGAAGAAAAAGTTGAAGAACGGAATGTTTTTGAAGAAAAGGTTGAAGATATTTCATCAATATTTAAAGAGGATGCTTCAAGTATAGAATCTTATATTGAACTTGGGAAACTTCAGGAAGATTTGGATATAAAAAGTGCTATAGAATACTATTTCCAAGGTGCTGAAGCTTATTACAATGCTGGTAACTTGAAAAAAGCCTTGGAAGTTTATATAAGAATATTTGAGCTTGATAAAGAACAGAAGGTGGCTGCTGAAAGGATAGTTGAACTCTCAAACAAAACAGGTGATTTTAAAGGTGCGATAATGGTTTACCTTTATTTTGCAAACAAAATCAAAGGTGAATCAAAAGAAAAAGCGAAACAGTATATAGATACTGTTTTAAAAGTTGATCCTACAAACAGAGAATCTCTTGCAATAAAAAATGAGATAGAAAAAGGTTCTGAAGTTTTTCAAAAGCCTGTCTTTGAAGAACCTAAAAAACCTGTTGAAAAACCAAAAGAGGTTGTTAAGGAAACTCCACCAAAAATTAAGGAAGAAAAAGTTGAGGACTTTTTATCATCCTTTAAAGAAGATCTTGTTAAGGAATCTGAAAATATAGACTTTTTCAAAGAGAGTGAAAATATAACAGCAGAAGATATTGTGAAAGGAAAGAATGAGGGTGGTAAGCCCATGTTCAAAGTTGAGGAGGGTAAGAAGGAATCAAAGGATGAATCTTTTTGGTCTTTACAGGAATTACTTGATGAGTTGAAAGAGGGATTGGATCAGAATATTGCTGAGGAGGATGTTTCAAGCCATTACGATCTCGGTTTGTCGTTTAAAGAGATGGGACTTTACGATATGGCTATTGAAGAGTTTCAGAAATCAGTAAAGAATAAAGATTATGAGATGAAATCACTTGAAATGCTTGGTCAATGCTTTTTAGAAAAAGGAGAGTTAGAGCTCGCAGAAGAGAGCTTGATAAAGGCTCTTTCTATGAAGGGAAAAGCTGAAATAGAGTATCTTGGAATAAAGTACACTTTAGCTAAACTCTATGAAAAAAAGAATATGTTCAAAGAAGCATTAAAACTCTATAACGAAATCTATGCTGTTGATTCAAAATTCGAAGATGTTGAAAAAAGGATAAACACTTTGAAGAATGTAACAAAACAGATCGAGAAACCAAAAGTAGAGATATCGGATAAAAAAGAGAATAAAAAGGAAGAGTTCATCGATTTTTCAACAATACTAAAACAGGAGATAGGTGAAGATTTCAATTTGGATGATTTCAATGTTGATGAGTTCAATATTGATATTATTGATGATTCTAAGGGTGACAACAGTAAAAACAACAAGATAAGTTATATGTGATATGGATTACAATAACTATTTTGGATTTTCAGTTACTCCATTTTCAAGCTCACCCGATGAGAGATTCTATTATAATTCTCCATACCATTCTAAAGCGATTTTAAAACTTTTACATGTTGTTGAACAGAGAAGGGGACTCGCAGTTCTTATTGGTGACATAGGAACAGGCAAAACTATGATATCGAGAAAACTTTTGGATTACTTCTCTTCGAAGAGTGATATTTTTGAGGTATCACTTCTTGTTATAATACATTCTGAGATAACAGCTGGATGGTTGTTAAAAAAGATTGCTATACAACTTGGAGCTAAAGTTGAAACTGATAACAAGATAGATATAATAGGACATGTTTACAAGCAACTTTCCTACCTTAAAGAGAAAAAGAAGAGACCCGTTGTGATGATCGATGAAGCTAACATGTTGAAAAGTAGGGAGATAATGGAAGAACTCCGAGGACTTTTAAACATAGTTGATAACGATGGACATCTTATAACATTTTTACTTTTTGGAATGCCTGAAACTGAAGAGAATTTAAAACTTGATCCACCACTATATGAAAGGATAAGTGTTAAGTTGATATTAAACCCTCTTGATCTTGAATCAACGATAGGTTACATAAATCATAGATTAAAAGTTGCTGGAAGGGAACAGCCACTATTTTCTGATGGTGCTTTACAGATGGTGTATAATTTTTCTAAAGGAAAACCAAGACTTATAAATACTATTTGTGATAACGCTTTGCTTGAAGCGTTCATTGAAAAGAAAAAATTCATCGATGAGGATATTATTAAGCAGATATCGTCAGATATGGGCTTGAAATGAACAATATCGTTGCAGATTTACACATACATTCAATTTTTTCAGATGGAAAACTCTCTGTTGAAGAGATATGTAAGCTTTTAAAAATTAAGGGAATAAAATATTTTTCTATAACAGATCATGATTCTATAAGGTCTTTCGAGGAAGCTAAGAACAATGCTGAAAAATTTGATCTTGGATATTTCCCAGGTATTGAGTTTTCAACCGTTCATAAGCAAAGGCAGGTTCATATTCTTTTTTATGGTAAAAAAGTTGAAGGTATAGATAAAGAACTTGAGATCAGAAAAAACGATAGGTTTTTAAGGATATTGAAGATGGTCGATCTCCTTAAAGATTTTAATATAACTATAGATAAAGAGGATCTATTTTTTGAGGCTAAAGATTCTGAATCTATTGGAAGGCCACATCTTGCAAGGGTGATGGTAAAGAGGGGTTTTGTTTCAAGTTTGAAAGAAGCGTTTGAAAAATATATAGGTGATGATAAACCATGTTATGTCCCCAAGAAAGAGTTTTCAGTAAAAGAGACTGTTGAAATGATCCATAAATATGAAGGTATAGCTGTTTTAGCACATCCTTATGAGAACAATGTTGTAGAGTTTATGGATGAGATTATAGGAACAGGCATTGATGGTATTGAGGTCTTTTCTCCAAAAAATAATCAGTTTAATATAGATTTTCTTAATGAGAAAGCATTTAAAAACTCTTTGATTGTAACAGGTGGTTCAGATTTCCATGGTGATGGTGAATATCAGAAGTATGGTTTAAATGAATCGAATTTTGAACTGTTTTATAATATATGGAGGAATTTATGAATATTGATCTGTTAAAAAGTTTGATACAGGTTAACGATAAAAAAATTCTACTTATAATTCTTGATGGTGTTGGAGGAATACCTGACCAGTCTAACATGACTGAACTTGAGAAAGCGAACAAAAAAAATATGGATGAACTCGCAAAAAAGAATGATCTTGGATATATGGTTCCAGTTGATATAGGAATTACACCTGGAAGTGGCCCAGGCCATCTTGCTGTTTTTGGATATGAACCTACAGAATATCCTATTGGAAGAGGTATACTTGAAGCTTTAGGTTTAGATATAAAAATAGATGATGAAACTGTAACAGCAAGATGTAATTTTGCAACTATTGATTCTGAAGGAAAAATAGTTGATAGAAGGGCAGGCAGAATTTCTTCTGAAGATAATGTAAGGTTGGTAAAACTTTTGAATGAAAGTTTTAAGGATTATAAAAAATATAATGTAGAGTTTTATTCTGGGAAAGAGCACAGATTCGTTCTAATAATAAGAGGGATAAAAAATGATGCTTTCGTTAATGATACTGATCCTCAGGTTGTTAACGAAAAACCTTTAGAAGCGAAACCTTTAAAAGGAGATAGTGCTGAATGTGCAGAGATAATAAATGAAATTTTTGAAAAGAGTTTAAAAGTTTTAAAAGATGAAAAGAAAGCTAACTGTATTCTTTTCAGAGGTATTTCAAAGATGCCTTCAATAGAACCTTTCAAAGATAGATACGGTTTAAAAGCAGCATGTATAGCAACATATCCTATGTATAAAGGTCTAGCTTCTTTAGTTAAGATGGATATTTTAAAAACTGGAGAAAGTTTGGAAGATCAAGTTAGAACTCTAAAAGAAAATTATAATGGTTACGATTTTTTCTTTTTCCATGTTAAAAAAACTGATTCCTATGGTGAGGATGGGAACTTTGAAAACAAGATGAAGGTAATTGAAGAGTTTGATAAAATTTTACCAGAAATACTCTCTTTAGGTTTTGAAGTTGTTGCTATAACTGCAGACCATTCAACCCCTTCTGTTATGAAAGCACATTCATACCATTATGTCCCTTTACTTTTCATAAACAGTTATGCCCGCCCTGTGGATGTGAAAGGTTTTTCTGAAAGGGAATGTTTGAAAGGATCTATAGGTAAAATATACTCAAAAGAGTTGATAACTCTTATGCTTGCGGCATCTTCAAAATTGAAAAAGTTTGGTGCATGATGAAAAAAAGTGGATATGTCGCTATTATAGGTAAACCTAACACAGGTAAATCTACACTTTTGAACAGAATTTTGAATGTAAATATTTCAGCTGTAAGCAAAAAAGCACAAACTACAAGAGCTGCAGTTTTAGGTATATTCAACGATGATAACTCCCAAATAATCTTTTATGATACTCCCGGAATAATCAAAAGCAAGAATCTTATGGAAGAGGAGATGATGAAGGATATCGAAAAGGTTATACAAGCATCAGATATAATCGTTTATATACATGATGATAAAAACTGGAGAGATGAAAGGATAAATTTTAAAAAGAAAAAGAATGTTTTTGAATTTGTAGTTTTGAACAAAATAGATCTTTTGAAGCAAGAAGAGGCGAATAAGATCATCGAAGAACTTGAAAAGAAATACTCACTTCTTGTCATTCCCATTTCTGCTGCAACAGGATACAACATTGATAGATTCATCGAAGAGATAAAATCCCATTTGCCTTATGATGTACTATTTTATCCTGATGACATAATAAGTGAAAAACCTGAAAGGTTTTTTGTTGCAGAGTTTGTCAGGCAGGTTGTTTTCGAAACTTATGGGCAGGAGATCCCATACTCCACAGGTATAATTGTTGATGAATTCAAAGAGAAAGGGGAAGGGAAGGATTACATTAAAGTTATACTTTTGGTTGAAAGAGAATCCCAGAAGAGAATACTTATTGGTGAAAATGGAAGAATGATAAAAAAGGTTGGTATAGAATCGAGAAAACTTATAGAAGATTTTCTTGGGAGAGAGGTATTTCTCGAACTTCTTGTTAAAGTTTCTCCTGATTGGAAGAATAAGAAGAATATTTTAAAAAAAATGTGGGAACAGATATAGAGAGGTAAAAACCTCTCTATATCCAATTTTTTATTTCACATATTCTGAAATGACTTCACTCAATCTTTTTACACCTTCAACTATCTCTTCTTTTGTTGGATAGGAAAAGTTTACTCTAAAGGAATTATGTTTTTCTCCACCAGCATAGAAAGCGCTTCCTACAACATAAGCAACATTTTTGTCTAAAGCGAGTTTGAACATTTCATCGCAATCGTATCCTTCAGGTAATGATACCCATAAAAATAGCCCGCCATCAGGTTTTGTCCATCTTATCCCTTTATCTTTAGGCATATATTTATCGAGTGATTCTAACATAAGTTCATTCTTTTCCTTATAAATAGAGATAGTTCTTTCCACAGTTTTTTTAAGAAGTCCTTTATTCAGGAAAAGTGCCGCTATGAACTGGTTGAAAGGAGGAGTGCAAAGATCTGTTGCCTGCTTTGCAACTATGAATTTATCTATTATCTCTTTTGGAGCAACAGCCCATCCTAATCTGAAACCTGGAACGAAGATCTTGCTGAATGTGAAGAGTGCTATCACGAGGTTGTTTTTGTCAAGAGAAAGTAATGATGGAATATTTTCACCCCTATACCTTATCATCCTGTAAGGAGAATCCTCTATTATCATTATATTTTCCCTTGTAGCTATTTCAAGTAACTCTTTCCTTCTTTTTAGAGACATAGTTACACCAGCTGGATTGTGGAAATCTGGAATCACATAGATGAATTTTGGTTTTATATTGTTTTTTTTCAAATCCTTTATCGTTTTATCAAGAAGATCTGTTTTTATACCTTCATCATCGAGTTCAACATCTACCATTTTACTCCTGTAACTGTTGAAAGCACTTATAGCACCAACATAGGTTGGAGATTCAACGATGCAGGTATCACCTGGATTCAGAAAGATTTTACCAACAAGGTCAAGTCCCTGCTGACTCGCTATAGTGATACTTATATTTTCCTCTGTTACAGAGACATTATCACTATCTTTCATCAGTTTTATAAGTTCAGAAAGAAGCATTGGAAGTCCTTCAGTTGAACCGTACTGCAAAGCTTTTGCACCATACTTGTCGTATACTTCCTGTGTAATCTTTTTCAAATCTTCAACAGGGAAAGATTCGGTTGATGGAAGTCCTCCTGCAAAAGAGATTATTCCTTCCTTTTGGGTCAACTTTAAAAGTTCCCTTATAACTGACCTTTTCATTGATTTAATGTTATCTGAGAAAAGTTCTTCATATTTTATCATAAATAACTCCTTTTAGTATGATAAAGATTTTACCTTAATTTTTGTAAAATATCAACAACTTTATTTGAGATAGTTCTGTAAAGAATCATACAAAATTTCAGAGATGAGTTCATATCCTTTAAAGTTGTTATGACAGTCATCTATAAAGTAGGATTCTTTGTCTTCAATTCTGTTAAATACATTTTCTAAATCTATAAGAGGTATATTTTCATTTTTGGAAATATCCCTTAAAATATCATTATAAATTGGAACATTTTTTCTGAAATCCTTTCCATTTTTTAAAAATTTTATTCTAGAAGGTCTTGTTAGAAGTATAATTTTTATTCTGGTTTTTTTGCATATTTTTATAAACTCGAGAATATTTTTTCTATAATCTTCAGGAGAAACTCTTTCAAGGTCATCTATCCCTTTTTTTGTAGATAATTTAATCTTTTGTGAAACGATAAATTTTACTGTAGCGTAATTCTTAAAAATATCATAAAAATTGAGTAAAATTAATGGTATTTTTCTGCTTTTGTCATATCCATAAAAAAATGTTGAAGGGTCGTTCCATCCAAAGGAAAGAAAGAGAATATCTGGAGAAAATTTTAATATGTAATGTTTGAACCTTAAAAGCCCCTGAAATGATGTGTAACCTGTAACACCTGCATTTATAACTTTTATATTATCTCTCTTATCTTTTTCAAACTTCTTTTGGAGAAGGTAAGGATATGAATGTAAATCTTCACCTTCGGTGTTAGAATCACCTAAAAAGAATATCCTTATCTCATGTTTTTCTTTTTTAATTTTATTTAATTCACCTTTAAACCCGAACTTATTGTAAGGGAATTCCCCCTTCTTTGGTTCCCAGAAAAATATTGGATGAAAAATAAGATGGGAATTATCTGTAACCTTTATCAAAAGGTCAAAATCGTTTGTTAAAAATTTTTTATCTAAATTTTTAAATCTCTCATTTATCAAAGCAATATCTTCTATATCATCTGAAACTTTTAATTCATATATTGGAGAGTAGAGTTTTATCTTGTCAAAATGAAGTAACCAGAAAAAAATGAATTCTGATAATCCCAAAATAATTATTACAGTCATGATTATCTGTAATGGATAAAAAAGATAAGATTTTCCTAGAATATTTGAAAATATCCTTTCTAATTTTTTTGTATGGGAAAAGATAAAAAATGAAAATATAAGGATTAAAAATAAAAAAAACAAGTTTAAGAATCTGTTTATGAATGGATTTAAAAGGTATCTAAGAAAAAATAAAACTAAAAAGAGTATGCTTGTTGAAAATTTATGGATATTTTTTTGGGATTTTATAAAAATGAAAGGGGATAGTGAAAGATATATAAGAGAGAGTGTTTCAAAAATATGATCCATTATTTAAATTATAATCTTTTTCATTAAAAAATCAAATAGATTGAAAAAATTTTTGTCCGCAATAAAATATAAATATGAAATACAATTTACTGGATGATACAGGTGATTTAGGGATAGAGGTGAAAGGTGAAGATTTTTCAAAACTTTTTGAAAATTTAGGTAATTCTGTTTATGATATTATTTTAAAAAGAGAGGATGTTTTTATATCTAAAGTTGATGGAGGGGTTCTTAAAGAAGATTCCTTAGAGGATCTTCTTATAAAATTTTCAAATATGATAATCTATAAGTTCGAATGTGGAAGATTTGTTGGCAAAATGGTAAAAGTAGATTTTAGAAGAAGTAAAAATTTTTTTGTTGTATATTACAAAATTTTTGGAGAGAGATTGGACTCTTCAAGACATTTTATAAAAAATGTTTTAAAAGCAGCGACATACCATAATTTTGAAATGTTTGAAAGTAAAAAATATAAAAAAGTAAAAATCTATTTTGACCTATGAGTTACAAAGAATTTTTAAAAAGAGTTGATGAAAATAGAGTTATAATTCCAAAAGGTTCTTTTGAAGGGATGAGGGTTGATTGTGAAATTTTTATAAACAGGGAAATTGAAAAATCTCTTGAGGATGACTCTATAAAGCAACTCGTTAATGTATCAAAGTTACCTGGGATAGTAAAAAAAAGTTTAGCGATGCCAGATATTCACTCTGGCTACGGTTTCCCAATAGGTGGTGTCGCAGCTTTCGATTTGAAAACTGGAATTATTTCTCCGGGCGGAGTTGGTTACGATATAAATTGTGGAGTAAGATGTATAATAACCGGTTTAAAAAGGTATGATTTAAAAAATTGTATAAAAGAACTTCTTACAAAAATTTTTCTTGAAGTTCCTTCAGGGATAGGTAGTGTGGGTAGTGTAAAATTGAAAAAAAACGATTTAAAAAGAATAGTTTTGAAAGGTGCTTTTTGGGCAGTTGAAAATGGATTTGGAGATGAAAAAGATCTTGAAAGTATAGAATCTAATGGGTGTTTGGAAGGCGGAGAATTTGATTGTATAAGTGAGGATGCAATAGAAAGAGGTATATCTCAGCAGGGAACACTTGGCAGCGGGAACCATTTCCTTGAGATAGATTATGTATCAAAAATTTATGATCTTGATATAGCTAATAAATTTGGGCTTTTTGAGAATCAGATAGTTGTAATGCTGCACACAGGTTCAAGAGGTTTTGGGCATCAGATATGTTCAGATTATGTTTCATCCTTTTCAAAAGATTTGAGAAAAAAGGATATATCTTTACCTGATAAACAACTCGTTTACTCCTATTTCAATTCAGATTCAGGAAGGAGTTATTATAAAGCTATGGTTGGTGCAGCCAACTATGCCTTCTGTAACAGAGAGATAATAGGTTATATGGTTAAGAAAACTATTCTGAAATTTTTCGGAAAATCAGAAAGTGATCTAAAAATTGAACTTTTGTATGATATATCTCACAATATAGCAAAAATAGAAGAGTATGAAATAGATGGTGTAAAAAGAAAGTTGATAGTGCATAGAAAGGGAGCCACAAGAGCCTTTCCAAAAGGGCATCCAGAACTTAAAGGTATTTTTAAAGAAACAGGACAACCTGTTTTAATACCGGGAGATATGCTTTCTGGTGGATATATACTTGTTGGAGGTGAAAAGAGTGTTGAAGAGAGTTTCTCCTCAACATGTCATGGTGCAGGTAGAACTCTTTCAAGAAAAGAGGCGATAAGATTTTCAAAGAGAACAGATGTTTTTGAAAAGATAAACGAAAGTGGTGTTTTTGTCCTTTCACAGAGTAACAGAACTATAGTTGAAGAGATCCCACAGGCATACAAGAATGTTGATGATGTGGTAAAGACTGTTCAAGATGCTAAACTATCTTTCCCTGTTGCAAAACTTTTACCTGTTGGTGTTATTAAAGGTTAGTTTATTGACATAATCTTTATTTTTGATAATATTAAATTCTAAATTCGTAAATTTAAAAGGAGTTAAAATGACTCTTGAGGAAAAATTACTTAACCTTAAAAATAAAAGAGAGAAAGCTTTACTTGGCGGTGGCGAAGAGAGGATAAAAAAACAGCATGAAAAAGGAAAACTAACGGCGAGGGAAAGGATTAACCTTTTGCTTGACGAGGGATCTTTCGAAGAGTTTGACATGTTTGTTGAGCATAGATGTACAAACTTTGGAATAGATAAAACCAAAATTTTAGGCGATGGTGTTGTTACAGGTTACGGAACTATAGATGGAAGACCAGTTTTTGTTTTCTCTCAGGATTTTACAGTTTTTGGTGGTTCTTTATCTGAAACCTTTGCGGAAAAAATTTGCAAGATTATGGATATGGCTGCCAAAAATGGTGTTCCAGTTATTGGTCTTAACGATTCTGGTGGAGCAAGGATACAGGAAGGTATAGAATCTCTTGCAGGTTACGCTGAAATATTTTTGAGAAATGTTATGTACTCTGGAGTTGTACCTCAGATTTCAGCTATAATGGGACCCTGTGCAGGTGGAGCTGTTTACTCTCCAGCGATAACAGATTTCATTTTCATGGTAAAGAAAACCTCATATATGTTTTTAACTGGTCCAAAAGTTGTTAAAACTGTTACAAACGAGGATGTTGATGAAGAATCTTTAGGAGGTGCTTCAATACACTCAACAAAATCTGGTGTAGCACATTTTGTTTTTGATTCTGATGAGGAAGTTTTAAAAAATATAAGGAAACTTTTTTCTTTTCTCCCTTTGAATAATAAAGAGAACCCTCCAGTTATAAAAAATGATGATCCTATTAACAGAGAGGATGTGAGGTTAAACACTATAGTTCCAGATAATCCCAATAAACCTTACGATATAAAGGAGATAATAAACATTATAGTAGATAATGGAGATTTTTTGGAAGTGCAGCCTTACTTTGCAACAAACCTTGTTATAGGTTTTGCAAGATTTAACGGAAGGCCTGTGGGAATAGTTGCCAACCAACCAAAATCACTTGCAGGTGTTCTCGATATAAACGCATCTGAAAAAGGTGCAAGGTTTGTAAGATTCTGTGATGCTTTCAACATCCCTCTTGTTATACTTGAAGATGTCCCTGGATTTTTACCTGGTACACAACAGGAGTATGGTGGAATAATTAAAAGTGGAGCGAAACTTTTGTATGCTTTTGCAGAAGCCACTGTTCCAAAGATTACGGTTATTTTAAGAAAAGCTTACGGAGGTGCTTACTGTGTCATGTCATCAAAACATATAAGAGGTGATATAAATTATGCATGGCCAACTGCGGAAATAGCTGTTATGGGTCCAAAAGGTGCAGTTGAAATAATCTTTGCCAAAGAGATCATGAAATCTGAAAATAAAGATGAAGCTGAAGCAAAATTCGAAGAAGAGTATAGGGATAAGTTTGCCAACCCTTATTCTGCTGCTGTTAGAGGTTATATCGAAGACGTGATAGAACCAAAAACCACAAGATTCAGAATAATAAGGGCTTTGGAACTTTGTAAAAATAAGATGGATACGAATCCACCAAGAAAACATGGAAACATACCTTTATAATATTATGAAAAGAACTAATTCAAAATTCATCACAATCCTTTTTATTCTCTTTTTGAATATTTTCGTATTTTCTTCAGATCGCAATTACAATGTTAACCCTTACCTTTTACCGATTGTTGGGCTTGCTGCGGTTTTTGCCGGTCTTATTCTTATTCAGGTTTTTATAAATATTTTGAAAATATTTTTGAATCCACCACAGAAAAGTGATAAGGATAAAAAGGTCGAAGATTACAATAAAAGTATCCTTGAAAAAAAGGAACTTGATGAGGAGGAACTTTTAGCTATAACAACAGCGTTGATACTTGAATATAAACTTCATCATATATTATCGAAAGATAAATTAACAATAAAATGGGAGGATAAACCTCCATATTGGTTTTATGCAAGGAGTAAAAATGGGTGAATATGTATTAAACATAAATGGTAAAGATTACAAAGTAAAAGTTAACTCCCTTGAAGAGAATGTTGCAGATATAGAGATAAACGGGAAAAATTACAAAGTCAATTTCAGGCAGTTGGGAAGTGTCGAACAAACTGTTAAGAAAAATGTCACATCTCAGAATGTTGAAAAACCAGTTTTACAGAGTGAAAAGAAGAGTGATGGAGAACAGATAAAGAAAGTTGTTGCTCCTCTTCCGGGTGTTGTTTTGAATATCCTTGTTAAAGAGGGAGAACATGTTAAGGAAGGGCAGGATCTTTTAATAATGGAAGCTATGAAGATGGAAAATGCTATACATTCTCCATACTCTGGAAAAGTAATAAAGGTAAATGTAAAGAAGGATGATACTATAGCTGAAGGAGACATCCTTGTTGAAATAGGAGAATAAAAAATGGCTCATCTTTTTCAAACATTTTTTTCTATGACAGGTTTTGCTAATTTAGATTACAAATATTTAACTATGATAATCGTTGGAATAGTTTTTATATATCTTGCTATAGAAAAAGAATATGAACCTTTACTTCTCCTTCCTATAGGTTTTGGAATTCTCATTGGCAATATTCCGCTCATGTTTGGTTTGAAGGTTGGTATATATGAACAGGGTAGTGTTTTGAATTACCTTTATTTCGGAGTTCTTCAAGGTGTATATCCACCGCTGATATTTCTTGGAATTGGTGCTATGACAGATTTTTCTACACTACTTTCAAATCCAAAAACTTTGCTCCTTGGTGCAGCTGCACAACTTGGAATATTTACAACTTTTATAGGTGCATACCTTTTAGGTTTTACTCTACCAGAAGCAGGTTCTATAGGGATAATAGGAGGAGCTGATGGACCTACCGCAATATTTTTGACCTCAAAACTCGCTCCAAGACTTTTGGGACCTATCGCTATAGCTGCTTACTCCTATATGGCTCTTGTTCCGGTTATTCAACCACCTATAATGAAACTTTTAACCACAAAAAAAGAAAGATTGATAAGGATGAAAAAACCAAGGCCTGTTAAAAAGACAGAAAAGATAATATTCCCAATAGCAGGTTTTGTAATAACCGCTATGATAGTTCCAGCTGCTATACCTCTTCTTGGAATGCTTTTCTTTGGTAATCTTCTAAGGGAAAGCGGTGTGACAACAAGACTGGCAAAAACAGCATCAACAGCACTTATTGATATATGTACAATAATGATAGGAATCTGCGTAGGGGCCTCAACACAGGCAGATGTATTTTTAACTTCTTCATCAATAAAAATATTCATCCTTGGTGCATTAGCTTTCGCTTTCTCTTCAGCTGGTGGAGTACTTTTTGCAAAATTCTTAAATTTATTTTTAAAACCAGAGGATAAGATAAACCCTCTGATTGGTTCTGCTGGTGTTTCAGCTGTTCCAGATTCTGCAAGGGTTTCAGAAATAGTTGGACTTCAGGATGATCCACAAAACCATCTTTTGATGCATGCTATGGGTCCAAATGTTGCTGGAGTTATAGGTTCAGCAATAGCTGCTGGTATTTTGCTTTCATTTTTCAAATAATTGTTGTCAACTCTCCATTTTTTTATATAATTAAAGAATGGAATTTAAATCAATATTAGGGAAAAGAGTATTCCTGTCTATATTTTTAGTCTTTTTAATATTATCCGATCTAATATTTTCATTTTATCTAAACCTCTTGATAAATTATTATGAGAACGATTATTTTAACGATAATTACAAAAAGATTACAGATTTTAAAAAAAAGTATGATAAAGAATTTTTACTTTATAACTCGTTGCAGGAATTTCTTTTGAAAAAGCAAGATTTTTTTGAAAAAGATATTAACAGTTTAAGTTTGCATTCATACTTTATCACAGATTCTTCTCTCTATCCTTTCATAACTTCAAAAAATTTTTCCTTTACAGATAATCAGATAAGGTACTTTTTACTCCCACTTTTAAAAGATAATATCAGTATGAGATTCTTTTATAAGGATCTCGATGTCTATACTACCAAAATAAGTGATGGAAAGAATAAAGATATTTTTATGATAATGAATTTTAAAAGTACAAACTATTTTTTCAAGAGGATCATCCTTTATTTTCTTATATACAAATCGATACTTTTAGTTTTAACAGTAATAAGTATAATATCACTTCTGAATAGCATTGAAAAACCGATTGAAAAGATGAGTCAGATAACAAAGCTTGTTGGAATGGATTTAGACTATGATAACCCTGATAGTTTTGTAAAAGTTTTCAAGGACTCACTCGAAAATCTAATAGAATCACAGAAGTTAGAAAAGGATGCAAACGCTGTTTTGAATAAGAGGGTGAAAGAACTTGAAGAAAATTTCAGGTTAAAAGATGGGCTAATGAAACTTTCAGAGATAACATCCGGTATAGCGCATCAGTTGAATAACAGTCTTGGCTCATCTATTGGTCTTCTACAAAAAGGTTTAGAAAATGGTGATTTTGATCTTGTAAAAACGGTTATTGAGGATTTGAAAAAACTTTCATATTTCACTAAAAAATTCATAGAGTTCTCTAAGGATGAAAAACCTTATTTTGTTAAAGTGGAACTGAAGCAGATCGTTGAAAGTGTTTCTGAAAGGTTCCCTCTCGATTACTCTAAAGATTTTCCAAATGAAAAAGTTTTTGTTGAAACTGACCCTGTGCTTTTGGAACAGGTATTTTTCAATATCCTTGATAATATTTATAAATATGCTAAAAATCAAAAAGTTGATATAATTATAAAGAATATAATGGAAAAAATAGAAGTAGACATTATAGATGGAGGTCCAGGATTTCCTGAAAATATACTTGAAAAACTTTACAGCCCTTTCAATGAAAATGCTAAAGGAACGGGACTTGGAATCCCGATAATAATAAAAATATGCACAATTTTAAATATAGATTACAAATTTTTAAATTTTGATGGTAGGGGAAAAATAGTTTTGGTTTTAAAAAATGAAAAAAAGAGTTCTGATAGTTGAGGACAACCAATCCTTCAGAATCTTTATAAAAGAGAGTTTGAAGGATGATTTTGAAATAGATGAAGTTAAAAGTGTTTCAGAGTTTGATGATATATTTTTTAGGTACAAATACTCTTTGATAATCCTTGATATAAAGTTACCAGATGGAAGTGGGGTTGAAGTTTTAAAAAAGATTAGAAGTTTAGATAGTGAAGTTAAAGTTGTTATACTGACAGCTTATGGGGATATACCTCTTGCCATTGAATGTATTAAAAAAGGTGCTAACGATTTCTGGCAGAAACCTATAGATTATGATATTCTTAAAAAAAAGGTAAAAAATATTTTAAGGGATACTTCTTTTAAAGATATAGAGCAGGATTATGTTGGAGTTTCAAAAAACAGTTGTGAGGTCAGAGAGGATATAAAAAAGTGTTCTTCAACCGATGTCAATGTAATTATAACGGGACCTGTCGGTTCTGGCAAAACTCTCGTATCAGAACTCATCCACAGAAATTCAAATAGAAATGAAAAAAATTTTGTTGAAATAGATTTTGCATCTCTGAACAAGAATCTTATTGAAAGTGAGCTTTTTGGTGTTTCAAAAGGAGCTTTCACAGGTGCTTTGGTTTCAAGAGATGGATTTTTGAAAAGGTCTGATGGCGGAACAGTTGTTTTAAAAAACCTTAATGAGGTTGATCTGTCAGTTCAAGGTAAAATTCTAAAATTCCTTGATACAAAATCTTTCTATCCTGTTGGTTCGAATAGGGAAGAGAGAGTTGATTCGAGGATCATTTCAGTTTTTTCTGAAGAACCTGAGAATCTTGTAGAAAAAGGTTTTCTAAGAAGGGATCTGCTTTTCAGGTTGAATGTTTACAGAATAAAGATTTTGCCACTTAGAGAAAGAAGGGAGGATATTCCACTTCTTGCAAATTTTCTTGTAGGTAGATTGGAGAAAAAACTTTTCTTACAGAGGAGAAAAGATTTTAACTCTTTCGTTGAGAAGATTTTAGGTTTAGAATTTTTGGGTAATGTTAAAGAACTTGAAAATTTTTTGGAGAGTTATCTTTTAGAGAAAGATTTTAATATTGAAATTTACAACCGTAAAGGTGGTTTGAAAGATCTTATAAAGGAAAAAACAGAAGAGGTCGAAAAGGATGAGATACTGAAAACTTTAAGGATGGTTAACTGGAACAGAATGAAAGCTGCTAAAATTTTGAAGATAAGTTATAGGAGTTTACTTGAAAAGATAAAGGAGTACAAAATTGAAAAGTAAAAATTTTATTCTTGAGAATGTTAAATATTTTGATACAGATCAGAATATGTTACTTTTCAGGAAAAAAATTTTTGTTAAAAATGGTAAATTCTCATTCAACTGTAAAGATGATTCAAAAGATTATACTAAATTGGATTGTTCCGAATATTTTCTTTTCCCATCTTTTATTCAGATCCATACACATATATGTCAAAACTTAGCAAAGGGGTATGCTGAGGAGATGGGACTTTACGATTGGTTACAAAAGAGGATAATCCCTTACGAAAGGAGTTTAAATAGAACTATTTTGTCTTTATCATGTAAACTTTCTCTGTATGAACTTATAGATTCTGGAACAACAACCATACTTGATATGGGGACATTTGAAAATCAGGATCTTATTTTTGAAGAGATAGAATACTCAAATATTAGAGGTTTTTCTGGAAATGTTTTTATGGATAGAAGTTTCGGTGGTTTTAAAACGGATTTGAAAAATTATAAAAAAACTACCGAAGAGTTGATCGAGAAGAGTAAAGATTATAAAAATGTGGAATATGTTCTATGCCCAAGGTTTGTTCCCGGTGTAACCAAGAAAGGTATAAAAACCCTTTTGGAGTTTAGGGATAAATACTCTCTTACCGTTCACACACATTCTTCTGAAACTGTTGAAGAAAACAATTTTACCTTAAAAAAATATAAACTTTCAAATGTTGAATTTTTTGAAGAAACTGGTCTTCTTGATGGTAATGTTGTTCTTGCTCATTGTATATTTTTAAGTGAGCATGATATAAAAATTTTAAAAGAAAAGAAAGTAAATGTTGCACATTGCCCATCGGCAAATGGAAAATTGAAGAATGGAATAGCTGATATTACAAGATTTTACAATGAAGGTATCAATGTTGGGATAGGTTCTGATGGGGCTCCATGTAACAACAATATGAATCAGATTTTCGAGATGAGATTGGCGAAACTCTATCAAAATATAAAACATAACAATAAAAGTTTACCATCAACAAAGATATTCGAGATGGCTACAAAGAATGGAGCAAAAGCTTTGAAACTTGAAAATAGAACAGGTTATATCAAAGATGGATACGATGCTGATTTTATTCTGATCGAGGATAATATCAATCTTTCTCCTTTCAATACTGATGTAGCATCATCTTTGATATTTTCACTTTATCCTGAAAATATAAAATATGTTTTCTCACGCGGAATACCTTTAAAATATTCTGGTAAAGTTCTTTTGTATGATCGGGATGAACTTTTAAAGGAAAGAAAAAAAATATTAAAATATCTTTTTTCTGACAGGTTTTGATTCTTCTGTTATTCCAAAATCTATAGTGAAATCAGATTTCAATTTATCAACATTTATATACATTATAAGGTTTGGGAAAACGAACCTGTAACCTTCGGGGAGTTTTGGAACTTCCACTATGTAACTACCCATCGGAAGGTTTGAAATCGTGTAAAATCCGGTAATATCTGTATAAGTGTATCTATCTGAATCTTTTATCCTTACTATGACTCCTCCAACTCCATCTTCATTTTCATCCTTTACTCCATCCTTATTCAAATCTATGAAAACATACCCTGAAATTGAACCAAGTTTTATAAGTGGAATATCAACAAATTTTTTTGTGAAGTTTTCTACATCTACAAAATAATGTTCTTTTATGTCAAAGTAAGCTGGTATCTTCTTTTTATCTATTGAAATTTTATATTTCCCAGGTTTTAAAAATTTAAAAGAATAGAAACCATTCTTATCACTTTTTGAAACCAAGGTATCGTTAAGAATTATTTTGAGATTGTTCAAAGGTATATCTTCCACATCAAAAATAGAGTTGTTATTTTTGTCGTAAAAGACCCTTCCACTTAATATACCTGTGTATATGTTATCGAGTGCACCTGTTATGCTCAATTTCGTTTGAATCTCGAGAAAAAACTTTTCAAAATATTTTATGTTCAACCTGTTTGTGAAATTGTAATTTTTATAATCTATTGAAAAATCAAAATGGTTACCTATATAGGGATTTTTACTGAAATTTCCAAAGTCAACACCATATTCGAAATTCAGAATTTTTTCAATCCTCCATTTAACATAGTTTGTTACGAAATAATCTTTTATTGTATCCCTTTTTGTAAATTTGAATGTGGAACCTATGTTTGTTCCATTGTAAAAATTGTATGAAATGTTTGAATAAAAGTTAACATATTTGTAATTTGAAAAGTCATCCTTTGAGAAGTTGGAGTTGAAATAAAAGTTTCTAATCCATTTAGAAATGTTAAGACCTAAAACCTTTCCAAAAATATTTTTCTGAGAGATGTTTCTATATATCTCGTAAGATATATCAAACTTTGGGATAGAAGAGAAAAAGATGGAGCTTTTAACACCATATCTGTCATAAGAAGAGTTATCGTTTGAAAATAAGTTATACCTTGAAAAATTCAAATTGAAAGAAGCAAAATCAAAAATCCTTGTTGTTTGATAAAAGTTTAAATATGTTCTTTTATTCTCTCTGTAAAAAAGAGAGAAGTCGGAGAAATTTTTAGGTTCTTCGACTAAAATTAAAGATGATGAGAAGTATTTTGTAAGAAAATGGGTTTTAAAAGTGTAAGAATATATGGTTGTTGTTGTATCAAAACCAAAAAAGTTATGATGTTTTTTGAAAGTCAGATCTAAAAAAAGTTTTTCGAAAAATCTCAAAGATTGGTTTAACCCTAAAATATTTTGATAGGTTATAGGTGACCATAAAGATCTATCATCTCTTGAGAATAGAAAAATTTTCGTTGTATCATTTTTTGTAATCGATAATGGAACAAGTATTCCTGATATACTTCTGTTAAGATCGCCTTTTTGGAAAATTTGATTTGAGATGCTGTTATCCTTTCCCAAAAATATTTCAAGACCTGTGAATTTGTACCTTGAATATAATCTGAATCCTCTAAGATAGAATTGTAAAAATCTGTAAGGTAAAATATCTCCTCCCTCAAAACTTATATATCCATTCCCCCTTTCAAAAGATTTTAAATATGAAAGGTAAAAATTGGAAGGGAAGAGTTGGTACAACTGCAAATAAAAATCTGTCTTTTGATTTTCCTTTTCAGAAAAGTATCTCAAATTGATGTATGGGGAATAATATTTTGAATTTGAGTAAAGATAGTTGTTAAAAGAAATATCATAATAACTTTCAGAAAAAACTAAAATGAAAAATAAAAATATAAAAGGGGGAAAAATTTTTTTCATCAAATTTGTCTTTTAGTCTATACTGATTATCTTTTCACCTTCAAGAAGCTCATTACCGGTATAATCTATATTAACTTTTACTGTATATTTTCCTTTTAAAAGTCGAGTTTCAACTGGAAATGAAAGTGTTGTTTTAGTTTCAGGTAAAGATACCTTTTCAGGGATCTCTGATTGAAAAACAACTTTTTCATCTTTCAATATCTTCATAATTCCCTTTATCCTTAAATGGACATTTCCACTATTTTCAAATATCGCTTTTACGGAGTAATCCTTTTTATCAAAATCAAGTCCGACTATATCCCCGTTTTTTACAGTAGTTCCAGCTATAGTAGAGTATATTGTACATCCAACCCTTCCGGAAACAAGCAACATACTTGAGCTTGCTGGATTGAATGGAGTTGATTCGAAGAATACCATTGACCAGTAATCTCCAAAAACATTTTTTGGAACTGAAAGGGTGAATCTTATATCCTGTGAACTGTTTGGGTATATATTGAATTCCTGTGGATTAACATAAATCCAGTTTGAGCATGAATTTTTAAGTTTTCCAGATGTAAAATATTTCACATTGTTTTCAATATCTAAAGCCCAATCAACAGTGTAAATTTTTATATGCAGAATAGAGTCTGATGTATTTTGAACATTTATTGTGAAGTTTTTTATCTCCTCCGGTCTAACTGTAAATTCATATTTGGGAGGGGAGATGTTAAAACCGATCTGTGAAAAAATATTAATAGCAAATGTTAAGATGATAACAGATTTTATAAATTTTAACATCTCACCCCCACAAATTTTATAAGCTTGTTATAGTGTATGTGAGTGTAACTGTTGATGCTGGATCTATTGCTGGATCATCAGCTTCCCATTTGAATTCTATAGCTTGATTTTTTGTTGTCCAGCCTGTGAGTTTTGGGCCTGTTTCAACATTAACAGAAGTTGTTGAGAATGATGCCCAAGGTGATGATGGAGTAAGTGTTCCATCTGATGTTTTCGCTGTTCCACTTGGTGCAAAGAAAAGTTGTGAAACTGGAACTCCAACAGCAAAATCACCTGATGCTACAACATCAAGTGTGTATCCGTTCGTTGCGTTGCAGAAAATTGACATAAGTATCTCAGTCTCCGCACCGTTTGGGAAGTAGTAAGCAGGGAATGTCGCAGGTATAGCAACACTTGTCAAGTCAAAAGAAAGTGCGGCTGTATTTGAAATATTGATCCCTACCCTTGCTGGAATAAGAATCTGAACATCAATGTTGTCTGTTGCTGTAGCTCCAAATACTGGAAGAACTACAAGAGAAAGCAAGACAGCTGTTAAAATCATTAAAAGTTTTTTCATAAAACCTCCTTAGTATATTGAGTTTAATGTGAATCTAAGTTTTGTATTGTATCTTCCAGATGGGTCATCCCATCTTATCTTCATCCTAAAATCTATATCTATATCATATCCGTTATCACCTGTTTTATCACCAGAAGCTATAGTTATAGGGTTTGCAAGAGATAATGGGGTAAAGTTACCTTTTTTACCCCTTAACTCCAACCTTTCAATATTTATAACATCACCATCTGTTGATACAAGGTTATCCAACGGCTCAACTGTTAAAACCCATTTAACATTACTTTTTACCTTCACAGTTATTACTTTTAGTTTAACTACCTCTTTCATATCAGGTTTGATCTCTCCAAGATCGATTTTTGATGATGAGAGCTCGAGTAACAAAACTTCTTGATTTTCAACATTAAGATCAGTTTCAACACTGTAAGAAGCTAACAAAAATAAAGGTAAAATAAAAATCAAATTAAATAACCTACTCATATTCAAACCCCACTTTCTCTTTATTTTTTTCAATATTATCTATTATTTCAAAAATTTGTAAAAACTCCTCTATATGGTTGAATGAAAAAAATATATTGTTATTTTTCCTTAGCATTCTCAAAAATTCTATATCATCATTTCTCAAAAGTAACATTATCTTTGATTTTGGAACGATATCGTTTAAAGATTTTATTATTTTGTTCTCATTGTTAGCCGGAAGATCGGAAGTATCAATAATTATAATTTCAGGTTTATTTAAAAGTGAAAAAGTTAAAAGGGAAATAGAATCTATAAAATGATTAAAATTATCCACTTTTAACTTTATACCGTCTATAAAATCTTTGTCAGATGAAAGTACCGCTATCTTTTTCATACCTGTTTATTTCAAGCAAATTTTATGCCATAAAATAAAAATTTTAAATACAATATTTTTTATAACTTAAAATCATTTGAAAATTTCAATTAAAAAAAATGTGGCAAAATGGGACAAAAAAAACTAAATTCCCCAATTTTTTATCTTTCTGTAAAGTGTTTTTCTATCTATTCCAAGTATTTTTGCAGCTTTTGATTTGTTTCCTCCAACAGATTCCAATATTTTAATTATCTCATCTTTTTCAAGATCTTTCAGAGATTCCCTTTTTACATGATTTTCCAACTTTAGTATGGAGTAGGGAAGTGTATCGATACTTATTCCTTTCCCTTCAGTCAAAATTATAGATCTTTCAATAACATTTTCAAGTTCTCTTATATTTCCGGGCCAGTTATAATTTTGAAATAGAGTTAAAACTTTATTATCTATTCTGAATTCTTTTGGATCTATATTCCTTTTTTTAAGTAAAGATTCTATTATAAGTGGTATATCCTCAGCTCTTTCTTTCAGATCTAAAAGTTCAAGATGTAATGTTTCAAGTCTGTAGAAAAGATCCTCTCTGATCTTACCAGATTTTAAAAGATCCTCCATCTTTTTGTTTGTTGCAGCTATTATTCTCGTATCAACAATTATATCTTGTAATCCACCTATCCTTCTAAAACTCTTATTCTCAATTATATGTAAAATTTTTGCCTGACTTGACAATGGAAGCTCAACTATCTCATTCAAAAAAATCGTTCCCTTGTTTGCTATTTCAAAAAGCCCAAATTTTCTCGAATATGCTCCTGTGAAAGCTCCCTTTTCATAACCAAAAAGCTCACTCTCTATAAGTGTTTCAGGTAGAGATGCACAGTTTTGCATGATGAAAATCTCATTTTTTCTTTCAGATCTTTGATGTATATATTTTGCCATCGTATCTTTTCCAGTTCCAGTTGAACCTAAAAGGAGTATAGGTAGATCACTTCTTGCATATTTTTCAGCTTTCTTTAAAATTTCCTTCATCTTTTTATTTTTTGTTTTTATCTGTATAATCTCTTCCTCATCCTTCAATTTTTCATAAAGTTCAGAGTAGTTTATATTTTTATTTATCTTTGATAAAACTGTTTTCAAATCATCTATTTTAAAAGGTTTTGGTAAAAAGTAAGCGCCTTCCTTTAAAGCTGTTTTTGTCTGTTCAACTTCTCCATAAGCTGTCATAATAATTATTTCACAATCTGGGGAAAAACTTTTAATCTTCTCTATAAGGTCAAATCCGTTAATATCTGGAAGATGAACATCAAGAAAACATATATCTATATTTGTCTGTTCTAATATCTCCAAAGCTTTAATACCTGTCAATGCTGTATAAATGTTGAAATTATAGTTCGCAAGTAGTGCATCTTTCAAACTTGTTGAAAAGAGAGGCTCATCATCAACTATAAGAAGATTCAATTTCCTTCCCATAATAAATAATATAATATAAAAATAAAAAATTTCAATACTTTTATATTAAGTTATGTCAATCTATTGACAAAAGGTGTTAAAAGTATAATATATCAAAATATTATGGAAGAAAAAATTTTTGGTGAGGTTTTTGATATAAAAGATGGGAAAATTTTTGTCAAAATTAATCTACCATCAGCATGTTCTTCCTGCTCACATTCGGAAGAATGTTCTGTTTTTTCCAAAGATCAGAATAAAGTAATTGAAAGTGAAAACATTTCAGGTGAGAAGGTTGAAAAAGGTGACACAGTTGAGTTGATGATAGAGCGAAAAAAGATCCTTCTTCTTTCAGTCATCTTTTATATTATTCCAACAATTTTAATTTTAATATTTTCACTTATAGGATACTCTTTGAAAAAGGGAGAAGGGATAGTTGCTATTTTTGGATTTTTAGGTTTTCTGATTTCACTGATAATAATATATATCTTCAACAAAAGAAAAAAAGATCAATTTAACCATAAAATAGTGAGGGTTTTAAAATGATAAAAGAGATTCTATATCCTGTCTTAGTTATGGGCGCTCTCTCAATATTTCTTGGAGTTTTGATATTGATAACTATGAAGGTTTTTGAAATAAAGAGGGACCCAGCTGTTGATGAAATTTTGGCAGTCCTGCCTGGAGTCAACTGTGGTGCATGTGGTTTTGCTGGTTGCGAGAATTTTGCCGTAGAGATGGCCAAAAAAGGTGAACTATACAAGATCTGTCCTGTTGGAAAAGATGAAGTAGCAAACAAGATTAGGGAGATACTTAAAAAGAAGAAAGAAGGAGTATCCAATGGCTAAACTTTACACATTTGGAAAGAGTGGGGTTCTTCCTGAGGAGAGAAAGGAGTTAACAGAGGATAAGAAGATAGAAAGGTTCGAAGCTAAAGATTTAATATTCCTCTCAATAAACCAGCATATTGGGGCTCCTGCTAAAAGTTTAGTTAAGGAAGGGGAGAGAGTTCTTAAAAATCAGATCGTTGCATCTGGTGAAGGTGGTGTTACATCTATTGTTCATTCACCTGTATCTGGAGAGGTAGTTCAGATAAAGAGTATGGTTTTTCCCGGTGAGATTAAAAATGATGTTATAGTTATAAAAAACGATTTCAAAAATGAAAAGGTTTTGGGAACAGAGGAGAAGAGGGAATTTAAAAAAGATAAAGAAAAGTTTATAAACGAGATCAAAAATGGAGGAATTATAGGCATGGGTGGAGCAGGATTCCCAACCTATGTTAAGATGACACCTCCAAAGGATAAAAAGATAGATCTTTTCATAGTTAACGCTGCTGAATGTGAACCATACCTTACAAACGATTATAGAGTTATGCTTGAATTTGGGGATGAATTTTTATCAGGGATAAGTTTGATCCTTGATAACCTTGATATTCCAAAAGCTATAGTTGGTATAGAGGAGAATAAAGAGCACGCTTTTGAAAAACTTCAAAAGTCTAACAGTGATAAAAGGATAGAGTTTAAACTTCTAAAAACCAAATATCCACAGGGTGCAGAAAAACAGTTGATATACGCTTTAACAAAAAGGGTTGTCCCGATAAGAAAGTTGCCTTTTGAGGTTGGTGTAATAGTACAGAATGTATCTACTGTTAAAGCAATACACGATCTTATCACTTTCAACAAACCTTTAACTGAAAGAGTGTTGACATGTTCAGGTAAAGGTATAAATGAACCTAAAAATATTCTTGCCCCAATTGGAGTTACAGTTTCACAGATAGCTGAATTTTGTGGTGGAATAAAGGATAATTGTAGATACCTTATAAATGGTGGTCCTATGATGGGGAAGCCATTTTCAGATATCAATTTACCAATAACAAAAACAACATCTGGACTTTTGTTTTTAACTGATGAAGAGGTAAACATAGAAGAGGAAAATCCTTGTATCAGATGTGGAAGATGTTTATCTGTGTGTCCGATGGGTCTAAATCCAACCTATCTTAAAGAGGCATCAGACAGAAGAGAGTATGAAAAGATGGATGATGTTTTGGATTGTATTGAGTGTGGGTCATGCTCTTTTATTTGTCCAGCTTCAAGGGATTTGGCGAGCAGTATAGTAAAAGGAAAACAAAAATATTCAAAATATTTGAAGAGAGGTAAATGATGCAAGAAAACAGATTCGTAATAAAAAATGCTCCATTTCTTAGAGGGAAAGAGGACATAAAAAGTATAATGTGGACAGTTGTTGTTGCTCTTTTACCTACAACATTGTGGGCTATTTACCTTTACAGATACAGAGCGTTAACTGTTATCCTCTCCTGTATAATTTTCACCGAAATCTTTGAAATGATTTTTCTGAAGATAAGGGGAGTAAAAAATGTTTTTGAAAAAGCTTTCGACGGAAGTGCTTTCATAACAGGTTTACTTCTTGCTCTAAATCTTCCATCAACATCACCATGGTGGATGTGTGCGGTAGGTTCCTTTGTCGCTATGCTTTTTGGAAAGCATATATATGGTGGACTTGGGAACAATCCTTTCAACCCTGCTCTTATTGCGAGAGTTTTCCTACTTTTATCCTTCCCTTCAATTATGACAAGATGGACAACAGGAGTTAACCTTACTGCCCAAACTTTTGCAACTCCACTTGGAATGTTGAAAACTCAAGGTTTATCATCAGTTTCAAATCTTGATTATTTAAAACTTTTCTTCGGTTTTCCTATCGAAGGTGTTGGTGGTGGTTCAATAGGTGAGATCTCTGAATTCGCAATACTTATTGGTGGAATTCTTTTAATATTCAGAAGGATAATCCCACTTATAGTTCCACTTATATACATATCGACTGTATTTGTTTTTACCTGGATTTTCAACATCATAGATCCAACAAAGTATGCATCTCCATTTTTCCACATGGTTACAGGAGGACTTTTCCTTGGTGCATTCTTTATGGCTACAGATATGGTAACAACACCGATAACTAAAAAGGGGAAAATAATTTTTGCTTTTGGTTGTGGTTTGATAACTTCTCTCATAAGGCTTTTCGGTGCATATCCTGAGGGTGTCTCATTCGCTATACTTATCATGGAAGCTATTTCTCCAACAATAGAGAAGTTTACTAAAAACAAAAAATTTGGAGAGTGATATGAAAGATAATATTATTCAGATCGCAAAACTTTTTTTAGTCGCAGTAGTTTCAGCGTTTCTACTTTCCTATGTTTACTCTGTAACAAAGGAACCTATCGAGAAAGCAAAGAATGCTGAAATAACTGAAGCGATAAAGAGTGTAATCCCAAACATATCGGATCAGATGATTATAAAAGATACATCCCTTGTGTCTGATATTGAATCTATCCCTTTGAAAGTTTACATTATTCTAAACAGCGATTCAACTGTTTATTCTTATTCTGTATTATCATATACGAAAAAAGGTTATGGCGGAACTATAACCATGATGATTGGAGTTGATAAAGAATTCAAAATAACTGGCATCTACCCGTTGGAGTTTTCTGAAACACCTGGACTTGGTACTAAGATGACTGAAAATAAATTTAAGGATCAGTTCCTTTCAAAATCCTTATCCAATTTTAAATTCAAAGTTAACAAAGATGGAGGAGACATTCAGGCTATAACATCAGCAACAATTACATCAAGGGCTGTAGGAGATTGCTTAGAGAGAGGATTGAAAGTTTTAGAGTACAATTTTAAAGAGAGTGAAACCGATTCCTCCAAAAGTGTGGAGGTGAAAGATGAATAACAGTTTTAAGAAAATTTTTAATGGAATCTGGACAAACAATCCAGTTCTTGTTGTTTTACTTGGTTTCTGCCCAGTGCTTGCTGTTTCAACTACCGTAAACAATGCTGTGGGAATGGCTTTTGCAGCCACTTTCGTTTTAGTCCTATCAAATGTAGTTATATCATCTATCAGGAAATTCATTCCAAGCAAGATGAGAATCCCTGTCTTTGTTATGGTTATAGCAACATTTGTCACAATAGTTGATCTTGTAATGTATGGTTATTTTCCACAACTCCATAAATCTTTGGGAGTTTTCATCCCTTTGATAGTTGTTAACTGTATAGTTTTTGGAAGGGCCGAAGCTTTTGCTTCAAAGAATAATGTCTTTGATTCTTTTCTCGATGGAATTGGAATGGGAATAGGTTTTCTGTTGACTATAGTTGTTCTTGCAACTATAAGAGAGGTTCTTGGTAATGGCACATTTTTTGGTTTAAAACTTTTTGGTTCGTCCTTTTCACCAGTAATAGTAGCGATTCTCCCACCTGGGGCATTTCTAACTATAGGCTTAATGCTTGGTGGTATGAATTTTATTAATATAAAAAATAGAGAGAGAGAAAAGATTAGACAGAAACTTGAAAAAGAAAAATCAAAAACTCAAAAAGAGGTAAAGTGATATGTTAAAATTATTGATTATCGCTATCGATTCTATGTTGATTTCAAACATAATCCTGATGAAATTTTTGGGTATATGTGCTTACATAGGTGTTTCCAAAAAGCAGGAAACAGCAGCGGGAATGGGTTTCGCTGTAATTTTTGTTATGGTGATGGCAACTCTCATCTCATACCTTTTGCAGATCTATGTTCTGAATCCTTTGAAACTCGAATACCTACAAACTATAGTTTTCATATTCGTTATAGCAGCATTGGTTCAGATAGTAGAGATAACAATGAAAAAGATAGCACCAGCCCTTTTTGAAGCTTTAGGTATCTATCTACCACTTATAACAACAAACTGCACAATACTTGGTGTTGCAATATTGAATATTCAGAAAAATTACAACCTTATGGAAACGATAGTTTTCTCATTATCAACAGGAATAGGTTATTTTATCGCGATTTATCTTTTTGCTGGTATAAGAGAAAAAATGGAGTGGGCTGATATACCTGAACCTTTTAAGGGACCTGCAATTGGAATAATAACTGCTGGACTCATGTCTCTTGCTTTCTTCGGGTTTACCGGTCTTGTAAAGATGTGATGAAAAAAAGTTTTTTTTTGCTATTTATTTTTTTTATTTTCATAAACTGCTCTAAACTTGTAGAGAGAAGAAAGAATTATCTTTTTTTCGGAAATGTTAATGTTTCAATAATCCTTTATGGTGAAAGGGAATTTGATTTTGATAAAGTTTTTAAGGATGTTGAGGATACATTAAAAAAACTTGATAATTTCTTTTCAAAATATAACCAAAACTCCTATGTTTATAGATTCAATAGAAGTGAAAATTTTATTGAAAAAAATGATGAGTTCTTAAAATTGATTTTTTTAAGTGATTCTTTGAAAAAACTTACAGATGGTTATTTCAATGTTTTCATAGAACCTTTACTTTCATATTATTCAAGGTGTGAAAAGGAAGAGAGGGAGCCTGAAACAGATTCGATAAAATTTTTTGTTCAACTTGTAAACGATTCCAATCAGTTCACAGTTAAGGACGGAAAAATTTATAAAAAGAACAAATATGTTGCTTTAGATTTTGGTGGAATAGCTAAAGGTTATTTTGGTGATATTGTTGTTGACCTTTTGAAAAAAGAAGGAGTAGAGAAAGGACTCGTTAATCTTGGTGGAGATATAGTTTGTTTCAACCTTGTTGATGAGAAACCTTTCCGTGTTGGTATAAGGAGTTTTGAAAAAGATAGTGTTGTAAAAGTTGAAGAGATTTTGAATGGTTCCATAGTTACCAGTGGGGACTATTTTAGATATTATGAAATAAAAGGGAAAAGATACTGTCATATAATTGATCCAAAAATTGGAAACCCATCCTCTTCCATCCATTCTGTTACAGTTATAGCCCCAAATGGGACTACATCTGATGCTCTTGCAACAGCGTTGATGCTTTTAAAAGATGAAAAAAGGGAAGAGGTTTTAAAAAATTTTGAAGGAATTAAAATTTACATTCAAGATTAAGGAGTTTTTATGGATAAAATAATTATTATAGGTGGTGGAATAATAGGCGGTTCTATACTTTACCATCTTTACAGAGAAGGTTATCAGGGAAAAGTTGTTGTACTTGAAAGAAAGAGCCAACTTTCACAGGAATCAACCTCACTTTCAGCGGGAGCATTCAGAAATATATGGTCTACAAATGTAAATTTGATGTTGACAAATTACTCTATAAACGCTTACAAACATTTTCACGAAGAACTTGGAACAAACATTGGTTTTGAACAGATAGGTTACCTTTTTACCTATTATGAAGAGGAATTTAAAGCAATAAAGGATTTCAAACATGTCTGGGATGAAAATGGTGTAAGAACTGAACTCTTGAAACCAGAAGAGATAAAAAATTTTGTTCCTGGTTATATACCAACAATAGACCATATTGATCCAGAGGTTAACGAAGTTTTGAAGATGAAACCTATCGCTGGTGGATTATTTGGACCAGATTGTGGAGTTTTCAATCCTACTACAGCATCTAACAGATATTTTGAATACACAAAAGAGAAATATCCACAAAAGGTTGAAATAAAGTTGAACAGTGAAGTTAAAAAGATAATATTCAACAATGATGAAACTCTTGGTGTTGAACTTGTTGATGGAACAATAATTGAAGGTGATCTTGTAATTCTTGCCGCAGGTGCATTTTCAGGAGATCTTTTGAAAAAATCTGTTGAAAATGAAGATTACCATATTCCTGTTGTTCCGTGGAAGAGGATGCTTTTCACTGTTAAGATGCCAAACATCGAAGGTTTTGAAAAGATTCCTATGACTATAATAGATAATGGAGTTTATTTCCATCCCGAGAAGGGGAATCTTATAGTCGGAAGGGCTGATCCAAAGCAACCTTTCGGTTACGATTACACACCTGATCCAAAATATTATGAGGAAGAGATGAACTATTATATGGCAGCAAGGATTCCGGGAATGGAATATTGTAGAATAATCTCTCCACAATCAATGTGGGGTGGACTTTATGAACATAACACTAAAGATAAAAATGGAATAATAGGTTTTCATTCCAATCTTAAAAATCTATTCATTGCAACAGGCTTTTCAGGGCATGGAGTTATGGAAGCACCCGGAGTTGGGATTTCAGTTGCTGAAAAGATTTTAAAAGGTGAATACAAAACAATAAAAGGTGTTGAGGATCTTAAATTTGAAAGATTTAAAAATAACCAGTTGATTAAAGAAACAATTGTGATATAATATATTCAAGGAAAATATGAGTAAAGCGGTTTCAAATTTTAATTATGATATAGATGCTATAACCAAGTATTATATTCCTTTACTTGAAGTTGAGGATAGAAAAAATATTTTCAAAAGGGATTATGATAACTGGTTCAACCTTATAACTTTACTCGTAGAGGCTTTGAAAGTTTATTCTGAAGATCCAAAAATAGATTTTAACAAAATATTTTCAGACCTTAATGGTAAAATACCCTATTCGAATTCAAGAAGAAAAAAATTGGAGAAAGAGGGTGGAGATATTATTTTCACCCTCTTCTCAGATTCTATGGTTGACTACCTTTTCAATTTAAAGATAGATACTGGGAGAAGGAATCTTATAAAACAGACAGTTGTTAGGTTTAAAGAGGAAGCTCAGAAAAGTCTCTCTAAATTAAATTGATAATGTATGTTATAAATATATTTTCACTTTTTTCTTTCCTTCTTTCATTATTTTTTGCTTTTTATATTTTTTTCAGAAAAGATATAGGTTTTGAAAAGAACAATCTTCTAATCTTTTTTGGAATATTCTCTTACATCTCAGTTGGTATCTTTCTTATAAATTTAACATTCTATGGACAATCTTTTAAAGTAACATATTCTCTGATATTTCTTTTTTTTCTTTTTTACAACTATTTTCTTTTTTTCTATTATTTTGAAAATTACATAAAAAGTGTTGGTGTCAGAATTATCTATCCATTGGTAGCTTTTATAATTTCTTCTTTCGTTTATACTCTTTCACCTGTTTTTTTTGATGTCACATGCCCAGAAAAATTATTTTTTGTCGATAAATTTTTAAGTGAGATCTCACACTTTTCTATTTTTATCTTTCCTTTCTACATTCTGATTCTTATTTTCTCAATATTTCAAAAAAGGTTATTTTTCTTTTTTATTTCACTCATCCATACAATTTTTTATCTTTCATTTTTTATAGTATCAACGAACATTTTATCTTTAATACTTTTATTCCTTACAATGTTGGCAACCCCCATATTTATATTTTTTGATTTTTTCAATTCTCGAAGGTATAACATAATAAGAAACTTTGATCCGGACCTGATTATAGAAAATCTCAATTTCGGTATAGTAACTATAGACCAAAAAGGCAAATTGAATTGTAACAACTTTTTCAGACAACTCCTTTTGAATGAGGAGACAACATTGGAAAAATGGTTTGACCAAAATAAAGGTATTCTAAAAGAATTGGAGTATGATAATTTCTTCAACAGGGAATTTTTAATTGGAAAAAGGGAATACAATCTAATCCTTGAAAAGAGGAAGATTAAAAGCGGGTTTTCATCTCTTGATATCTATGTTATTTTCAATTATACGAATGTTAAAATACTTGAGAAGATGTCGAAAGAGTACACAAATTTTGTTTTCAACTCGCTTCTCGACAGGATCTATCAGTTCAATATACAGAACCAGTACAAGAAGATGTACGATTTCTTAAAAGGTTTCGCTCATAACTCTTTTTCAATGATATCTGTTATAAGGGCTGGATTCGATTATATACTTGATAATATAGACGAACTTGATAAATATGTTCATACGAAAAAGCAGGTTCAACTTAAAAATGTTTTTGAAGAGAAGATAAACCTTCTACAGAAAACTCTCAACTTAACCGATGTTGGTGTTGCAAAGTTGATGGAAGCTTTTAAAATATTGAACAACAAGATAAAGTATGAGTATGAAGAGGGGAAAACAAATTTCTCTTTGAATGACTTTGTAAAACAGGAATTGTTTTTTTATATAACGAACACAGAGTACAAATACACTATAAATATAGAATCAAAACTGAATGAGAGTTTGAGGGATGTGGTTTTTGAGTATAGAGTTTTGTCAACAATATTCCATAATATTTTAAGTTTTATGATATCTGAGATGTCAACAACACATATAAAAAGAATACTCATTGAAACTTATGAAAAAGATGGGGGAATTGTACTTAGAATAGAATCTACTGCAAAAACTTTTGATAAAGATAAGATAGATGATATTATAAAAAAATCGATATATGTTTCCGACCAAAGGTATGCATCCTTCATAAACGCTTACCTTATGGTGAGGTCAACCGGTTCTGTTTTAAAAAGGATAGATTCAGAATACCTAATTTTTGAAATCTTTCTAAATGAATAAAATCTCAATCATCGTTTCAGGAGGAGTTTCACTTTGCACATATGAGGTTGGAGTACTCACTTCCTTATATCAACTTTTCCTTGAAAATGGGGATGTTGATTTTGAGGTTATAGGTGGCTCTTCAGCAGGTGCAATCTCAACATTTCTTTTTTCATCATCTTTATTCAAAGGTTTTAATCCATATTTTATGGCTGATATGATAATAGAGAATACCGATATTAAAAATCTTGTTTCAAAGCATGATCAATTCGTTTTAGATTTTGACAACCTTATCCCTTCATTTGAAAAGATTTTTAAGTGTGAGAACAGGTGTGAGTATACTTACGGTGATAGTGATTGTAAAAAGGCAAGATGTAGAAATTTTTGCAAAGATAAGAGATGCTCTAAAAAAAAGAATGAGCAGATTAAGATGGTTTTCAATGTTACAACACTTGAACCTATCCTAAAGGATATACAGGACAAGGTGTTTTCTAAAAACTTTACCTTGAGAACACATAACCTCTCTTTCGTTCTTGATTTTAAAAGTTGTTCAGAAAAAAAGATATATAAACTTTTAAAAGCATCAGCTTCCTTCCCCATCTTTTTTGCTCCTGTAAGGTATATTTTTGAAAATGATGATTTGAAAGAGTTTTCGAATTTTTACAAAGATGATAAAATAGAGTTAGATCTTACTGATGGTGGGGTAACTCAGAATCTTCCATTAAAAATAATTTTCAACAATATAAGGGAAAGTGAAAAGATAATTCTTATAATACCACATCCCGATGATCCTTCAACTATTATAGAAAATGCTAAAAATAAAAGAAAATTGAATATCTCTGATGTGATAATTAAACTTCTCGATAGTAGTTTTTACCAATCATACTATTCAGATTTAAAATTATCTTTTGAGTTCAACAGAATAGAGAAAAAACTTTTTGAAATAAGAAACAGTTTGAAAAGTTCTTTTGAAAATCTTGATTTGGAAGAAAAAAAGGTTGTTGAAAATTTTTTAAATGTATCCTCTTTGGATTTAAAAAATTTAGATGAGAATTTATCAACAGGAAAAAAGATAATACAGATAGACATAATTTCACCTCAAAAACCAGAAGAAGAACTTGCAGGTGAAATTTTGAACCATTTTGGAGGATTTTTTGATAAAAATTTAAGGTATAACGATTTTCTTGTAGGTTATTTTGATGGTTTAAAATATTGCAAGAATTTCGGCTACGATTTAAAACCTTTGTTCGATGAGAAAGATTTAAATAAAAAGATAGGCAATGTTAACTTAAAAAATCTTAAAAACAAAAAAATTATTTTTATTCTTATATTGAAAAGTTTTGTTTCTCTCTTGTATCCTTATAGAAAAAATTTTTTAATAATCTTTTTGATATTCTTTTTTAAAAGTACCATAAAATTCTTAGAAAAATTTTACTGATTGAACCCAAAAGAGTAAGAGTTACCATTCCTATCGTTAAGAACAGCAAAGAGAGTTTTACCTTTAATGTCCGAAAAAATTTCATTTATAATTTTTACATTGTAAGTTCTTTTATCTTTCAATGTTATGTTATAACTTTTAGTAATATTAGTTTTATCCTTTCTATCAACTATATTTACCAAAATATTTATATTTGATTTGATTTCTGAAATGTTTTTTATCTTTAAATTTAAACCTTTATCTAATTTAATATCAACCACCTCAAAGGAAGAGGGAATATTTTTTGGGGGGGTATATGGAAAGGAGGAGAGATGAAGGTCTGAGGTGGTTGATATCTTTTTATCTATTTTTGGTAACTTTAAAATTATCTGTATTGAAGCTTTTGAAGAGTTGTTTTCACTTGAAAAAATAGAAAGGAAGGTAAGAAGTATAAAAATTATTATAAATATTTTTCTTTTCATAATTCACCTCACTTTTTTCAATAAAATTAAATGCATAATATATGCCGAGCTAAATTAAGAATTTATATATGTTTATTTTTGGGGAAGTGTAAGGAATAAATTACATCTGTCCTATTTTTTTTCTATTCTATCTAAAACCTCTTTAAGGTTATCTTCTATATTTTTATAATCTTTATCTTTCAGCCAACCTTTTACTTTATTTAAAAGATCTTCTCCTTCTTCAATTTTACCTGTTAAAATTAAAGATCCTGCATAGTATGGTAAAGCTTCATAATATATCTCAAAAAGGTTTTTTTTCGAAGATTCCTCTATAACAGGTTTTAAAATTTCAACACATCTATCATATTCTCCTTGTAGAAAATAGCAGTTCCCTTCAATCTGGTAAACATCTATCCATCTTTCATCTAAATTATTCTTTTTTATCTCATCTTTTGCCATATCGATGTAAGTTTTTGCAGTATCAAAATCTCTGTTTTCAGTTGAAATTAGAGCGAGATTTAAAATCCAGATGAATCTTGTGTTTGAGTATGGAACCTTTATTGAAAGATCGAGTGCCTTTTCATAAAAATCGTAGGCATTCTTGTAATCCTTTAAAACATGGTAGCAGACACCTAAATTTCCTGTTATAGTTTCCAAAAGAAGATTAGATTTACTGACTTGTGCTATCTCCATTCCCTTTCTATAATAATCTATACTTTTTTCAATATCACCCTTGTTAAAGAATATTCTACCAAGTATTATATATATGGTTGCTCTTTCAGATGTGAGATTTAAAAGCTCAGCCAATTTCAACGCTTCCATCTCATATGATAATGAACCATCAACATCTCCGAACTCTCTCAAATTTGTTGCTATTGAATGTAAAACCCTGAACTTTTCAAGTGGAAGGTTCAAATTCTCAATCTCTTTCAAATACTCTTTACCTATTTTTATCGCTTCAACAATATCATATTTACCGAGGGGGAAAAGGTAAAACATTTTTATAAGAGTTGAGTAAGCGTTATACCTATCATTTTTTGAAAGGTAGGAATTTGAAATATCTTTGAATATATTTTCAGATTTTTCATAATCACCTATTTGGATGAGAGTTGAAGGTAACCTCAATGATACCTTTGTTTCAAGATCTACCTTTTTATACTCTTTTAAAATCTTGTCTATGTGGTAGTTTTTTCTTTCATCGTTAGTCAGAACCATAACATATGTAGCAAGGTCAAGAATTTTTATTTTAATAATATTATCTTTTATAGAATCAATGGGAGTTGAGAAAAATTTCTCTTTAACATTTTCAAGTTTCCCTTCTTTGAAAAGTATCTCCATAATAAAATAAAGCTTTGTGTAATTATCTAAAACAGTTTCATTCTCTTTTATCAATTCTTTTATCTCATCAACTCTTCCTTCCTTATTGAGTATGTAAAAGATTTTTTCTACATTATCCTTTTGTGGTTTAACAGAATTTAAAATTTTAAAATAAACTATGTGGGAGTAGTTGAGATTGTAGGAAGGGAAATTTTTCAATGATTTTAAAAGTTCATAAGAGATTTTTCTTTCACCTGCTTTATAGAAATGTAAACCTGATTCGAACTCATCGTTAATATTTTGGTAAAATTGTGCTATAATTTTATGTATTTTCCCACTTTCTCTCAATGATAGAGAATGGTATAAGTGTTTCTGTAAAATTTTATTTTTAAAAAATACAAAATCACCATTCTTTTCAATGAAAGATTTTTCTACCAATTCGTTGGTTAAATCTTCTTTAACATCTTTAAAGATTTCTTTAAGATCTTTTAATTTTAAAGGTTTATTGAAAAATGAAAGGTATTTTAAAAAGTTGAACTGCTCTGTGGGTAGATCTGAAAAGAGTATTTGTGTTGTGGAACTTAAATCTTTTGAAACAACCTCACTATCTGATAAATAATCCCACTCTCCAATGAAGTTGATAGTTATTTTATCTTTTTCTACAAGTTCTTTAAATAAAGTTGTTATCAAAAATATGTTACCAGATGTAAGTTCAAAAAGGTTTTCAACAACTCTTCTTGAAGGTTTGATTCCTGTCCTGATATTTAGAAGTTCAAAAATTTCATCTTTTTTTAAATCTTCAAGGATTATATCTCCTGACTTTTTGTTGAATATGAAAATTATCTTTTTGCCAATTTCATTTTTTCTCAAACTTTCTATAAGTTTTAAAGAGTTTGCATCAAGGTATTCGCAGTTATCAAATATGAAAAGAAAATAAGATGAGTTTTTGATCTCATCTAAAAATATTTTAATACCAGTCTCTTCATTTATATCCTCATCTATGTTTATTTTTGAAATAGTTTTTAAAATTATATTTTTTTCGCCAAAAAGATAGTTGAACTGGAAATATTCAGCATAGAGGTTGTTTTTAAATATATAGGATGAAACCAGATGAGTTTTCCCTGTTCCTTCATCTCCACCTAAAATCAAAACATCTTTATCCTTTAAATAATCTTCGATTTTTTCAATATAAGAATTTCTGTTGTAATATGGATTATAAAGTGGGACTTTGTTTTTATTATAACTTTTTGGAAGGTAAAGGTTTATTTTACCTATTCCTTTAAGGTTTGAGTTTTTTATAAACTCAACATCTAAAAATCTGTTATCCTCAATGAAATTTTTATCAACAAGTATCTCTCCGAAATTCGCTTCAGTTGAAATTCTTGCTGCCCTGTTAATCGTTTTACCTATAAGGTTATACTCTATTCTTATGTTACCTTCTGAAAAACCGTTAAAAATGTATCCTGAAGTAGCACCACCTTTTATCCTCTCTTTAAAATCATTTTTAAGAATGTCGAAAATAAAATCTCCCATAGTTAAAGTTGGTGAACTCCTGCCAAAAGGTATTCCTGAAAGACACATCAACCTTATTCCATGCTCGTAAAGTTCAATCTTGTTTACATGTATTCTTCCATAGTTCAACCTTAAAATTTCTTCAACAGTTTCTAAATCTTTAACATAAAGGAAAAGAACCGAAACATAGGTGAAAGAACCAAAATCTTTACCTTTTTCCAAAAAGAATTTTTTTACTTCATTATCCAGTTTTAAATTATCATTTGAATTATTTTCAATTTTACTTTTCTCAAAATTTTCAATTTTTTTCAAACTGTATTCGAAAAGTTCCGCTTTCTTTTCTTCATTTAAAGCATCACTTATAGGTTCACCATAGAAAAGGGGAATTATTCCACCGTTATTTTCAAAAATATGTATCTTTATCTCACCACCAGAAATCCCTGCTCTTATACTTAAAACATTTCCAACACTTTTTGTGAAATCCACCATATTTTCAAAACTCTTTATCGCATCAGAAAAATTTTGAAAATATCCTAATATTGCATCTCCACTATAATTAAGTATATCTCCCTTATTTTTATCGATTATGTCTGTAAAATTTTTGAAATAGAACTGAATTGTATCCCTTATTTTTTCAGCACCTTCATAACCTTCAGCCATCATATTTTCAGAAAGTTGTGTGAAACCTGATATATCTGTGAAGGTTACAACTCCATTTATCTTATAATCTTTTTTTGAGGGAGAATATATCTCCCTCAAAATTTTTGGGAAAAAGAGATTTTCGAAGTTTACCATATACTATTTTAGTTTTATTCCAAAGCTTACTGAGAAAGTATGTAACCAGTTTTTCACATAGCCATCATACCTTGAAGTTTCATCTTCGCTTGTCCCTTCAGCACCGCCACCGAGGTATCTCAGGTTTAAAAAAAGATTAGAGAATGAATTCAAATTGTAAACGAATCTTGAGGATAAATCGAATATAGCACCAACGAAATCATTTTTTGAACCAGTAATATATTTGCCTGAAGCGTAGAATCCATCAAATTCATTTTCTATATAGAATTTGCTTCCAATTTCCGATTCTGTTTTCAATTTGAATATTGGAACAGGTCCAATATTGGAGTTTGTTAAGATGTTTTCTCCATCTGAGAAAGAGATAAAAGCGTTTCTTAACTGGAAAGACAAACCAAAGAATATCCTGCTTCTGTTAAAAGTAAAAATGTTGTACATATATGAAATTCTATAGAAGTCAAAACTGTAAAGAAAATCCATATCTGAACCTTTTGGGAAAATAACAGAGTCAACAACTAAAGTATCGAAAAGGTATGCTTGAGTTTTTAAAGTTAACGGCTGGTAAAGAAATGTAACTACATGTTTGTTTTTTATAACCATATCTATTGAAAATCTTTCAAAAGGATATAGATTGTTCTGATTACCATATTTAACATAATCAAAATATGTGCAATCTTTACCGAACTGTATCTTATGTGAAAAAACATTCAAAAATCCTTTTTCATAAACAGGATAAAATTTTATCGAACTATCATTTTCATTCAAAGTAAAAAAATTTTCTAAGGCAAAATTTGAAATAAAAAAAACAAGTAAAAAAATGAAAATTAGAAATTTTTTCATATAACCTCCTAGGATTTTTTTATTATACCCCATCCCTTTTCAAATTCAACAATTTTTGAAGAAAATAGATCTTATCATCACCTTGGATTATTGATTTTTATAGAGAGATGGATAAAATTAAAAAAAATGATTAAACGATTAAAAAATTTTTCGTTTGGGAAAGGATTATGAACTCTCTTGTGCTTGTTGGTATTTCTTTATTTCTTTTTGCTGGTGGATACCATTTTTATGGAAGGTATCTTGAAAAAATTTGGGATGTTTCAAAAGAAAGAAAAACACCAGCATTTGAGAAAGAGGATGGAGTTGATTATATCCCTGCTAAAAATTGGATAATACTTTTTGGTCACCATTTTTCTTCAATCGCTGGAGCAGGTCCAATACTTGGTCCTGTAATAACATGCATACTTTGGGGTTGGCTTCCTGCAGCTTTGTGGATTATTTTTGGTTCAATATTTTTTGGTGGAGTTCATGATTTTTCTTCTTTGATTTTGAGTTTGCGATATGGTGGTAACAGTGTTGGAGAGGTTGCTGAAACTATAATTGGGAAAAGAAGCAGAATACTATTTTCACTTTTCCTTATACTTTCTCTTATACTTGTTGTTGCTGTTTTCGCAGCTGTTACTGCCAACACATTAGTTGCCGAGCCACAAATAATAATTCCAACATTTGGTCTCATATTTGTCGCTTTTATATTTGGATTTCTCGTTTATCGTTTAAAATTTAATTACATCTTTGCAACAGCTGGTGCTCTTATTCTTATATTTTTTCTTTTCATCTTAGGTAACAGATTCCCTATTTCTTTTGGAGAGGGGGATGCGGTAAAATTATGGATTCTTATACTTCTTCTTTATTCTTTTGTTGCAAGTGTTGTCCCTGTTAATCTTTTACTGCAACCACGAGATTATCTTTCAGCTTTTATACTTTTCATTGGACTTATTTTCGGTTATCTTGGTCTTTTCACATCAAGACCAGCAGTTAACGCTCCTTCTTTAATATCATTTTCAGCTGGAAAAAATGGGACACTATGGCCAATGATGTTTGTAATGATAGCATGTGGAGCTATAAGTGGTTTTCATAGTTTGGTTTCAAGTGGGACAACATCCAAACAGATAGCAAGTGAAAAGGATGCGAAGAAAATTGCCTATGGTGGTATGTTAACAGAGGGTGTTCTTGCTATACTCGCACTCCTTTGTGTTGGTGCTGGTCTGCGTTGGAACAATAGTATCCCTTCTATAAGTTATCCTTTACTTATGGAAAAAGGTAACTGGATAGGAACTTTTGCAACTGGATACAGCCAGGTTACATCAAAATTGATGAAACCTGAAGTAGGTAAGATGATCGCTATTGTTATGATAAATGCTTTTGTTCTAACAACACTTGATACAGCAACAAGGATTACAAGGTATATTTCAAGTGAGCTTTTTGGTGATGCTTTCAAAATAAAGATATTTAAAAACAGATACTTTTCAACATTTTTTGTAATAGTTATGGCTGCATATCTTGCATTTGGTAACTGGCAAAAAATATGGCCAGTATTTGGCGCATCAAACCAGTTGGTAGCAGCTATAGCTCTTTTTGTTGCTGGTTTTTTCCTTCTTAACAAGGGAATAGGTGCTTTTACAGCACTTTTACCTTCTCTCTTTATGTTTTTAACTTCTACAGCAGCTCTTTTTTATCAGTCTTTAACATTCTTTAAAGAAAAGAATTATCTTCTTTTTATAGTTTCCATTCTTCTTATAATTCTTGCTATTTTCTTTATCTTTGAAGGAGTAAAAAGATTTCGAAAAAAGTAATGATTTTATAAAGATGGATTTCAACGATTTAATTTAAAAGTTTTATTTTATCTGTTATCGATTGTTTACAAAAGACTTTTTTATAATATAATAATAACAATGTTTAAAAAATTGATAATTTTGTTTTTTATATCCCAACTTATAAACATTTTTATTTTCGCTGATGATTATTATGGGTATGTTTTTGAGGAAGAAAAAAATGAGCCACTTACATTCTGTAATGTTTATTTAGCTGACATAAATAAAAAGATAATAAAAGGTGATCTTACAGATGAAACAGGTTTTTATGTTATTAAAGATATACCTAAAGGTGAATATTTTTTGATCGTTGATCTGATAGGTTTCCAAAGTGAAACATTAAAAGTTTTTTCAAAAGGGGAAGATGTCAAAGTAAAAAACAATTTTAAATTGAAGGTCAAAAGTTTAGCATACAAAGGGAGTGAAGTCACAGCACAGATGAGTGAATTCAAAAATGAGATATCTATAAGTAAAAAGATATACAAGAGGGAAGAGTTGAAAATATCTGTTCCTCTCATAGAAAACGATGTTATGAGATCTTTCCAGCTTCTACCTTCAGTTACGGCATCATCAGATTTTTCGTCTGAACTTTATGTAAGGGGTGGTGCACCTGACCAGAACCTTATTCTTTTCGATAATTCCCCGATATTCAATCCTTTTCATCTTGGAGGTCTTTTCTCAACATTCGAGATAAACTCTATTGATAATGTAACTTTCTATGCTGGAGGATTTCCTTCAATTTTTGGTAACAGATTATCCTCTGTAATTGACATGAAAAGTATCACTCCAAATAAAGATAAAAGTCAAACGATAGTTGATATTTCGATGTTATCTTCAAAGTTACATTTCCAATCTAAATTATATAAGGGCTTTTCTTTCTTTATTTCATTTAGAAGAACATATTTTGACCAACTTTTAAAATTGATAAAGTTCGATTTCCCTTACTATTTTTATGATATAACATCAGCATTCAATTACAGAGTTAACGAGAAAAATAATCTGAAGTTGTCATTTTTTTTAGATCAGGATATCCTTGATATACATCTTGATACAGTTTCAGTTGCAGATGTAAAATGGGGAAACAGGATGGTTTCCTTAGAGCATTCATTAATTCTTAACAACAGTTCGAACATAGTATCAAATATCTATTATTCCGATTATAAAAACAGGATGGATTTCTTGAAACTCGTTCATATACATTCCTATATTTACCAGTATGGGTTGAAAACCAATTTTGAGAAAAAAATAGATGAAAACAATTTCTATGCTGGAGTTGAATTGTACAGAGATAGTTTTGATTACAATTTTACAGTTTCAGATACAGGTGAACTTTTGAATATTAAAAACAATCCTTATTATATTTCATCATTTCTCGATTATTCTTTTAAAAGGACTGGTTTTTACATTTTTGATTTTGGTGTTAGATTGGACAGATACCAGTATATTGAAAAATTCTATCCAAACCTTAGAGGTTCTTTTAAGTATTTTTTGGATCAGAACTCATCATTGACTTTCAGTATTGGAGATTACTACCAGTTCATAACTTCTGTAAAACAGGAAACTGGAGATTTCTCTTCAATTTTTGGAGAAACATGGATACCTCTTGTTGAAAATTTTTCACCTTTAAGGTGTTTACACTATATTGCAGGTTACGAGAAGTGGTTTCCCAACGATATATCTTTTAACTTTGAAATTTACCACAAAGATTACAAAAATCTTGTTTACACAACTCTTATGGATATTTTTTACAATCTTGATGATCCTGTAAAAGGTTATAAAACAACTAAAGGTTACAGTCAGGGAATTGAGATACTTTTGAAAAAAAGTTCAGGTGATTTGACAGGATGGATAGGGTACTCTTTTTCAAGTGTGAGGATGCTTAAAGATTCTGTTTACTATCCAACATACTACGATAGAACAAACTCCTTTGTTTTGAACATCTCATACCTTTTTAAAAATGGCATAAACTTGAGTATGGTTATAAATTATGGGAGTGGATTACCTTATACTGCTGTAATAGGTAAATATATAGATTATTCTTTCGATCCTGTAAATGGTGATTATTATGCAGGTGGATGGAGAGAGATAGAATCTGATTTTAACTCTGCCAGATTCCCTCCATACAAAAGGGTTGATTTTGGTCTTTCCAAAAGGTTCAAAATAAAAAATTTTAGTTTTGGTATATCTTTAAATGTTATAAACATATTCAATTTCAAAAATGTTTACTTTTACTATTATGATCATTCGGTTTCTCCATCAAAAAGAGAGGAGTTCGATATGTTTCCAATAATTCCAACTTTGGGGGTTATGTGTGAATTTTAAAATCTTTTTTTTAGTTGTTCTGATAATCCTTTCAATATCATGCTCTTTTATAAATAAAGATGATGGTTACAATACAGGATATTATATTTTTTCAATTTTGAGAGTTGGCGATGATAAGATAAAGGTTATAGTAGATTCAACCATTTCTATAAAAGATTCTTTAAATTCCACAAACAATTTTGTTTTTGATGCAATAGTTAAAATAGATGGAGAAAGTTTATCACTTGAAAGTTTGGATGTTGATAGTTTCGGATACAAATATTTTTACAGTATCGATAAAACTGTTATTCCTGAAAAGAGATATGAAATTGAGGTGAAAGTCAAAGATAAGGTTTTTACATCAAAAAGTTTAACTCCAAAAAATATAAAATTTTTATCCTTTTCTGATTCTTCAGTTTTGAAAATCGATAGTTCTTTGGTACTATTATGGAACAGTTCTGGAATAGGTTTTTATATGTTACAGATAAACCAAAAAAATGAGTATGGTAGTTTTTACTTTTTTCAATCAGGTGTTCAAAATGATACTTTTTTCCAACTTTCAACCCTTTCCTACCTTTTTCCGGATAGTGGGACATACGATTTTTATATAATCTCTTATGATTCTTCATACTTTAACTATCTTACAGATCAAAAATACTCATCTTTCGATGATGGTTTCGGACTTTTTGGAAGTGTTTCGGTAGGTAGTTTGAAGGAGATTAAACTTATAAAATAGATTATGAAAAGAATTTTTAAAATTTTATTTTTCTTTTCTTTGATATTTTTATTCATATCCAACTTTTCTATTGAAAGTAAGAAAAAAGAACTTTTAAAGGAGAGTGAAAAGTATAATATCAAGGATTGGGCAAAATTCATAATTGAAAATTCTGAAGATGTTGACATTTTAAATTTCAACAAAGATAATTTTATTTTTAATCTTCTTTCTATAAAAAATAATTTAGAAAAGGTTGAATGGAAAGATAAAATTGATGATTCTTTACTCTTTTATTATGTTATCCCTTTAAGAGTTTCTCAAGAACCTGTTGAAAATTTTTATAAAGTTTACGGTGATACTATTTTTGAACTTGTAAAAGACCTTTCAATGAGGGATGCTGTTTTGAAGATAAACGAATGGTGCTTTTCAAAGATGGAATATAAACCTACGGAGCCATACGATCAGAACGCAACAACTACCATAAAAAGAGGTTTTGGAAGATGTGAAGAGATGATGATACTCTTTATAAAAGCTTTAAGAAGTGTTGGTATACCTGCAAGAGAAGCTTATACACCATATTGGCCTTTTACAAATAGTAACCATGCTTGGTGTGAAGTATGGATTGATGGGAAATGGTATTTCCTTGGCGGTGGGGAACCAGGGGATCTTAACAACACATGGTTTAAAGATCAAGTTAAAAGAACAGGTATAGTTTTATCTCCTGTTTTTGGAAAAGGGGAAAAAGGTTATGAACTTTTAAATGTTTCAAAAAATTATTTCAAACCTGTAAAGTTGAAAATCTTATCTGAAGATAGTACAATTGTTTCAGTATCAGTTTTTAACTTTGCTGGACTTTTGCCTATAGTTTTGGATACGCTAAAAGATAGCTTAATTTTTGAATTGGGGAAAAACTCATATTTTATCTTTGGATATAAAAATGGCAAAATGGATTATCGTATAGTTGATCTTTTTTCAGATACATCTGTTACTTTAGAAGTTGAAAAGGATTTTGTAAAAGATACTTCATTTTTTTTAAAAGTTTCAAATGTTGTTAAAGATAATAATGAAAGCTTTTATAAACCGAATTTTGATTCTTTGAACATAGTTAGAAAGAAAAATTTTGAAAGATTAGAATTTTCAGGTAAAAGTGGTGATAGTTTGTTTGACACAATCCTTAAAAACTCAAGAGGGAATTATGAAAAGATTTTGAGTTTTTATGAGAGAATTGATTGTTCCAAAAAAGAAATTTTAAAGATATTTTTGAAAAATTTTGCACCCAAAGATTTAGTTTTTTTGGATACAACAAACCTTTATAGGGAGTTGAAATCTCTAAAATTTCCACTCGATGGTATAGATGATAGTATAATTGAAAATTATCTTATTAGTCAAAGGATTTATTATGAGCCAATAAGTTTTTACAGGTATCAACTTTCTAAAAATTTTAAAAAATTTAAAGATGTTGATGATGAAAAAACTTTTGAGAAGGTTTACAGATGGGTAGAAAAAAATATTAAAGATGAAAGTTCTGACAATTTTTATAAAACTATAAAAACTCCCTTGGAAACTTTCATTTTAAAAAAGGGTAGTGAACTTGAAAGGTATATACTTGTTGTTGCTATACTAAGGAGTTTGAATATTCCTGCAAAATTAAACTATGATATTAAGATGATATCTTACTTTGGAAAAGATGGATGGAAGGATAAAAGTTTTGGCAATACAGAAAACAAGAAAAAACTGATATTTTTAAAATTCTTTGAAAATGGTAAAAATATTTCAAAAGAGAAGGAAATTTATGAGGATTTTTCAATAGAAAGGTTTAAAAATCACCCTGACATTATTGAACCTGAAATAGCAGAGAATTGTGATTCTTTCATAAAAGTTGAGACCGATTATGACAAATATTATCTTATATACGGTTTCAGGGATGATATAGGTTCATCTTTCGTTTCTTTAAAAAATATTATTGGTGATACTATAAATATTTTTCTTGATAGTTTGAAAATTTTTTCTTTAACACAGAAAAAATCTTTGAAAAGTTTTAAGAATTTTGAAAAACTTTCAAAATATAAGGATGTCAGAGATAAAAGAAAGATGTTGATCTTTTTAGATCTTAACAATGAAGAATCTATATCAACACTTTTGATTAACAAAGATTTTATAAAAAGTTTTGAAGGTTTCATATATATATTTACAAACAAGGATGATAAGGTTTTTGATCTTTTCAACAAAGAAAATATCTCCGTTTTTAAAATTTCAAAGGATGATCTTAAAAGTTTTGATGTAAACATTTTACCAACAATAATAGTGATTGAAGAGAATATAACTCTTTTTTGGATCGAAGGATTAAACCTTAACCTTAAAAATATGATTAAATATTAAAAGGGTGGATGAAAATGGATTGTCCGTTAATAAACTCATGTCCATTTTTCAACGACAAACTTAAAGATATGCCTTCTATGAGTAATATCTACAAAAGGAACTATTGCAAAAAAGATTACATAAGATGTGCAAGGTATTTGGTTTCAACTACTATAGGTAAAGAGAATGTTCCTTTAGATATTTTCCCAAATCACGAGGGAAAAGCTAAAGAAATAATAAAGAATTTTAAAAAGCAGTTTTTGTTAATTTTAATAAAAATAATTGTTTCCAATAATAAACAATATTGAATATTTAACTATTTTCTGTTATCATATTTATTTAAAATAGGAGTTTTATGGAGCTCAATTTCTCAAGAAGGATGAGTATAATTTTAAAAAAAAGTGAACAGAGGACAAGAGGGCTTAACAGATCTAAAGTTGAACCTTACGATATACTTTTAACTATAATTTCAGATAGGGATCTTGCAACGAACAATTATATAATCAACTCCACAAAAAGTAAAAGTCCAGAGGTTTTAGATATTTTGAAAGGTATTTTAAGACAGTATGTAAGAAGAGTTGAGGAAAATGTCGAGAATATAACTTTCGATGTTACTGACTCTGATGAAACTAAAAAGGTTTTCAATGAGGCTGAAAAGATGGCTCTTGAAAATGGAGAAGTTTACATTGAACCTGAACATTTTGTCATAGCTATTTACAACCTAAACCCTGAGTCAAAAGAATCCTTAGACTCTGTTGGTTTTAACATTCAGACATTCAAGAACCTTGTCAAAAATCCAAGTTTCAGGATGAGAATAAAAGATGATGAGGAGAAGGGTAGCATCAATATAGATGAGACAAGTTCAACACCTCTTGCCGATTATCTTTGTAAGGATCTCACTAAACTTGCTAAGGAGAATAAACTTGACCCAGTTTATGGAAGGGAAGAGGAGATAGCCAGAATAATTCAGATTCTTGGAAGAAGAAAGAAGAACAACCCTGTTCTTATAGGAAAACCGGGTGCTGGAAAGACAGCTGTTGTTGAAGCTTTAGCTGAAAGAATAGTTAATAATATGGTTCCTGAAAATCTTAGGAACAAAAGGATCTTATCACTCGATGTTGGGATGCTTGTAGCTGGAACAAAGTATAGGGGGCAATTTGAGGAAAGGTTGAAAAATCTTATTAAGGAGATTGAGGAGAATAAAAATATTATACTTTTTATAGATGAGCTTCATGTAATAATTGGGACAGGTGCTGCTGAAGGTTCGATAGATGCAGCGAATATGCTTAAACCACAACTTTCAAGGGGTGATATACAGTGTATAGGTGCAACAACACTTTCCGAATATCACAAATATATTGAAAAGGATGGTGCTTTAGAAAGAAGATTCCAGCCAGTTGATATAAAAGAGATGAGTGTTGAAAAAACTCTTGAGGTTCTATACCATATCAAAAACAAGTATGAAGATTTCCATAATGTTGAGTATACCGATGATGCTTTAAAAAGTGCGGTCTACCTTTCTGAAATCTATATAACTGATAGAGTTTTGCCAGACAAAGCGATAGATGTGATAGATGAAGCTGGTTCAAAGGTGAACATGGATTTCTCTTTCAAAGTTAACAAACAGCTTGAAATTTTAAATAATGAATTGAACGAAACTATAAAAGAGAAAGAGTTCTTTACATCAGTAAACAAATTTAAACTTGCTGGTGAAAAGAGAACAAAACAGCTTGAAATAGAAGAAAAAATTAAACAGCTTAAGGAAGGTATATCAAAAAGAACTAACAGATTAAAAGTTAATGAGAAGATAGTAAAAGAGGTTATATCACAGTGGACAGGTATACCTGTCGATAAACTTAATATGGATATTCAAAACGATCTAATGAAACTTGAACAGGAGTTCAGAAAAGATATAGTTGGGCAGGAGCATGTTATTACGAAAGTTTCAAAAGCTGTTAAATTGACACTACTTGGAATAAAAGACCCTGTAAAACCGAGAATTTCAATGCTCTTCCTTGGACCATCGGGTGTTGGCAAAACATTCTTTGCAAAAAAGATGGCTTCCATACTTTTCACTAAAAAAGATTCTTTTATGAGATTCGATATGTCAGAGTATTCTCTTGAACATGAAGTTCAAAAACTCATAGGTTCACCTCCGGGATATGTTGGGTATGAGGAAGGAGGCAGATTAACAGAGTTTGTTAAAAGGAATCCATTCTCACTTCTTCTTTTCGATGAGATTGAAAAAGCCCATCCAAATGTTTACAACATTTTTTTACAGATACTCGATGATGGTATCTTAACTGATTCTTACCATAGAACTATTGATTTTAAAAATACTATAATAGTTTTCACATCTAATATTGGAACATCTGAAAACATATTCAAAAAGGATATAGGTTTTTCTGAAAAGGATTACGATGAAGAAAAGTTCCAGAAAAGTATTATGGAAGAGGTAAAAAAGAATTTTAAAACTGAATTTTTAAATAGACTCGACATGATAATAGTTTTCAACAGTTTGACTGAGGATAATATAAGAGAAATTACTTTAAAAAATCTGCAGAATCTATCAGAGATATATTCTAAAAAAGGTTACAATATATCTTTTTCACATAGAGTTGTCGATTATCTTGCAAAAAAAGGTTTTGACAGGAATTTTGGAGCGAGAAATGTTTCAAGAGTTATTCAGGAGAATGTTGAGAATTTTATAACCGAAGAGATTCTACATGATAAGTTCACAACACATAATGAGATCTTTTTTGACATCATTAACGATAAAATTGGTGTGTTTTATGGAGAGATCATAAAACAGCGTGAGGAGGAAAATTGAAAAAGTTTTTTTCTTTCTTTTTATTTTTTTCTTTATATTTAATCTCTTATCAACAGAATATTTTAACTGATAGAATATTCGATATAGAGGTTGAAGGAAACAACTTTGCATCAAAAGAGTTTGTTATAAATAGGTCAGGTTTGTATATAGGTTCACCACTTACGGATAAAGATATTGAGAATGCTATAAAAAATCTTTTTTCAACAGGTTTTTTCACATTAAATCTGCAGGGACTATCCTGCTGCCAGTAAACGGAATAGTTTTTCATCTCCGTGTCTCATCTCTTATCCGGGACAATGTTAAAAGATACACTCATCGACCGGTACAATAACTTATCAAAAAATGACCGCTACCTCTTCATAATCCTGGTATTATTCTCACTCTTTGGCCTTATCACAAAACTGCTCATTAGCCTGAACCTTAAGCTTGACAGTGACCAGGTACTGGTTGGCATTGCCAGCATGGAGATGTGGAAACATGGCAACTGGCTGTTGAATGACTTTTATTTCACGTCGTCATATCCATCAATATACTCAGATATTATCCCGTTCCACCTTCTTCCACAGGTTATTACNNATTATTTTTTACTTTTCGAAAAATATTCTCAATTCTGCGGTTTTTTTTGCGCTGATGGCGAATATGTTCCCGATATCGTATTTTTTTTACGGGCATTCCCTGTATCATGTTGCAACCGCTTTTTTTGCAGGTGTATTCCTTCTCTTTCTGTTCTGGTTCGATTATAAGAATACAGGCACGAAAAATACCGTGGTCTTTTTATTCTTTATCATACTCTTCAACCTGATCCTGTTTTCCGATACGATAATCCTGGTCTGGCTTGCGGTTCCTTATGCGATTTATTATATTTTTTTCAACAAAAAACGGACATCCCGCTCAAACCTGTACCTGCTCATCCTGTATATTACGCTTGGGATTACGTTTATTTATAAGAATTATTTTATTTCGAATTTCATTTCCATCAGCAATACCTACCCGCTTTATATAAGAGATATTCATGATATCCTGACATACAACATCCCGCTCTATATCAAAGGCATATTCGCCCTCATAAACGGCAATCTTTACGCATTGCTGGAACACGCTGAAATTACTGACTATGCAGGGAGCCTGATTTTTCTTATCGCAGTCGTATTCACGCTTTTCGCAGTAAAAAACGGCTGTTACCAGAAATATAAGCCGGTATTCATCGTTTTTGTGTTATCAGCGCTCATAATTTCGGTAATTTACCTTACAACGAGTTACTGCATCGATTTCGGGTCGAGCAGGTATCTCATTTTCGCTGCAGCATCAGTTATGGCAGTGATATCATTTTGTTTTACATCACGAAACAAATTATTCGTTGCATCCGTTCTGCTGATACTCCTTTTTGGTGCAGCTTCAAATGTAATGTATATTTCCAGCCTGAAAGGCAGCCCGAACCCGGCCGAAAACGAACTCATTGCCTATCTGGAGGGCCAGAATCTCAGCTACGGATGGGGCGATTACTGGGACGGGAACATCATCACCTATCTTTCAGGCGAACGGGTTATTGTCCGGCCGATGATGACTGAAAAAACCAGGCTCGTTCCTTTTGATTCTCTCACCAGCGGGCGCTGGTATACGTTTTCTGAAATAAATACTGATAAAATGTTCATCGTTGTACATACCGGTATCTGGTTAAAAAAGGAAGATATGGATACAATTATACTCACAAGGCAGCCTGAAGAGATTCTGCAAAACGGGGATTACCTGATTTACGTATTTCCAACAAAAACGGGCTGACCCGGACCGGGATTAACCGGTCGATTTCCAGGTGGTATTCCGGTTGACAATAAAATTCCACGAAAATGTGACCAGTATCCCGATAATATTGGAGATGATATAATATATCCCGAAAAAATCGGTCAGGAAAAACAGCACTGAAATATTGATTAACATCCCGCCCATGGCAACGCACTGAAAGGACAGGAACCGGCTGATTTTTGCCGATACTTTTCTCGTCTCACGGTTCCTGAAGGTCCAGTGATCGTTTAACAGAAAATTCGATACGATTGAAACCTCGATTGCCACTGCACTTGAAACCAGGTAAAAAAGGCCAATATATTCGGTTAACAGGTAGAGTAGTCCGCAATTAACAAAAATACCCGAAAGGCCCACAATTCCAAACCGGAACACATTCCCAAGCTCATGCCGGATATGGCTCTCCCCGTGTTTCAGGCCATAGAATACAAAGTGAAATACCTGGAACAGCCCGGCACCCGAATTACTGCAGGGCGTGTTTTCCGTGGTATTTCCGGGAGAATACTTCTCTTCACTGATGGTGTTCCATTTCGCCTTTACCAGCAGCTCGGGCAAGGCAGGTATACCGGAAAAATGATCGCTTCCTGTTCTATAGACTTCAGCGGTACATCCAAAAGTCCTGCTGAAAGGATGCATGATATCAGGAAAAAGAATAATTTTTTCGATTTTTTCCATTATTTTTTCGGGGGAGGCCTGCCTTTTTTTCCATCCATCTGGCACACCGACAATAATATCCTGCCCGTTCTCCATCCGAATGACTGATTCCCGGATATCGAATGGATGAGTTCCCAGAACCGATTCTTCATTGAGCGAAAAAATATACCTGATATCCGTACCCTCAACTTCATCTGGAAGAAAACAGGATGAAATTTCATTCTGAAATTTGATTTTCACATCCAACCCGGAAATCTGCCTCTCCGAAACAGCCACCCTTTCTTTTCCCTCCTTTTTTTCAACAGGGATGACTACCTGTATACCGCCTTTTCCGGGAACATTTTCCGCTATTTTTGTAAGAATCCTGTCCAGATTTTTTCTGTTAAAATCAGAGAGGATAATGAGGATATTATCCATTCAACACTGTCCCACGCCTATTTTAAAAAGAAAATATAAATTCCTGCCCGTTCTCCTGCGTATTGCGTATTGGCCTGCATCCAGGAGACGACCTCTCCTGAGGGGTTCACCGCGGTGATATCAGGGGTCATAATATAAAATATTGAATTATTCCCTTTCATCCGGTTGATATTCTCAAGTTCCGCTATCGTGTTTGCAGGATAAAGCCGGGTATGATCTGTCTGGTTTGAATAGTAATACGTCAGGGGCATCCCGATGTAGGAGGGGAGCACAACAACGATATCCCCGTCTGCCGTTGCTCCCTGGAGTGCCCCGGCCATTCCCCTCCAGTCTTCCTTTGTATAATGTGTGTAATACCCGGAGAGACCAGGGATACTTATCAGAACCATGAGAATAACAAGACCGTAGACAACCCGCCTGTCTTTTGCGAGTGTCCATAACGGCATATACGAGTAACCGATCGTGACGAAAAACAGGGGAAGAATAAAGATCAGGTATCGCGGGATCATCGGCATCGCAAATGAAAGGAAATAACTTGCGATAAACGTCAGCAGTATCATTGCAGAAATCAATGAAAATTTCATTTTTTCTGTCCTGAACGCCTGGAAAAGTCCGATTATGAATAATATAACAAGGACAATTTCGGGGAGGATATTCATCCCCAGCATCTGCCTGATGCTTTCAGTGATAATTCCCGGTCCCTGTATACCATATGTCGGCGGCGCACCGGTCCTGATAATAAAGAGGTTTATGGTAACAATCAGCAGTGGAAGGGTGACAACCAGGAAAACAACGATTGAAAGGCCGATATTTTTCAGCCGGCTGAATTTTTCCGGATTATTTTTCAGCACTACTGCGATCGCAAAAAGATACATACCGGCAATGATGATGAAGACGTAAAAATGGGTCCAGAATGCGAGGCCGGAAAAAATACCTGATAACGCCCACGCCCGGATATCATTCGTTTTTAATGCCTGCATGTAAAAAATCAGCGCTATTGAAAAGAAGAAGAGTACTGTTGTATATGCCCGTGCATCCTGCGAATATAAGATATGAAACTGCGAGAATGCAAGGACTGCCGCTGCAATAATCCCTGCATTCCGGTCAAAAAATTCTTTCCCGAGAATATAGAANNCCAAAATAGAGCATGAAATGCTCAATCCAGTGGAACAGGGGGGGATTATATTCACCCTCTGCGGTAATGCTCCAGATATCTGCAAGCGAATTGTGTGCAAAATTGTACGTTGCGGCCTCGTCAAGCCATATCGAATTAAAGGTGATATTATAAAATCTTAAAAAAAAACCGATTACGGTCAGTCCGATCAGCAGTTGAAAATACCGGCTGCTTTTTGCGAGCAGGATAAATTTTTCTCCATACGAAGGACTTCCTTCAATAATGAACCCCTTGTCGAGATCACATACTCCTTCAGGATTATCCTTTATCCGGGCCTTCTTTCCTTTCATTCAACTATTATTTTTTGATCCCGATGATAAACTTTCCGAAAAAGAGGGATCCTGTGATAATTCAGGGCATTTTCGGTGCTTGCCGGATAAAGTCGTCCGGGGTTCACCGGATTATCCCAAATATCTTCTGCAACGCGGGAACTACCTCTTCTTTTGAGCCGACAACGACAGAGGATTGTTCAAGCATAAGGTTCACCAGTTCGTGATGACCGGCCATGCGGAAATCGGTCCTGATAGCAACCACCGGTTTTCCAAGGGCTGATGCATATCCCATCTCCCACGACGTCCCCGAGTCAGCATCCGGACCATCAATAACTGCTACTACTGCATCTGCAGCATGCAGTGCTGCCATGTGGCTCTTAAAAATCCGGGCATGTGCACTTGTATCCCTGGTGTGTGTATCGTCACCGATCTCCTGCGGGAGATATACCTCGAATAAACCTCCTGTCAGAATCTCGTAGAGCTGGCAATTAAACCATTTCTCTGCTTCTGAAAAAAGGGGTGCAGCAAGATAAATCCTGTACTTCGCAAAGCTTGTAACATCAACTGCCGCGAGTTCGGGAAATTTTTTAAGAAATACCCCCCTGTCCCGTATCTTTTCAGGGGTGGTACCGTCTGTACTTCCGAAATATGTCGTATCCACCCCGCAGGTTGGTGATGAATTTACTCCCAGAATGCATAAGGGCGGACCACGCTCGTGGATAATCGTTCTTACCTCCTGTTCGAGCGTCGCAAGCAGGGAAAAAAAATCCGGTGTATTCAATCGTTCAAGAAAAGTTCCCGGGGCGCGTTCCGTTCCAAGATAGATTGTTTCGGGGCAGGGAAGCGTTACTATCTCAACGTTGAATTTCTGGCAGCGTTCGATTACCCGGGAAAAAACTTCAAGGTCCTTATCACTGGTGATGCCATTCGCACGGAGTTTCGCGTTCAGGACACAGGGGCATATCAGTACATACATTTGATAGAATCTAAACACTCAGAGAAGATAGATGATCCCTCTCTATGCCTACAGGGACAACAGCTGTGACCCGCGGAAATGCACGGTTAAAAGAATGGAGAAATCGGGACTTGTGAAGATTTTAACAAAAATTTCACATATTCCACGCAATACGATACTCCTCGACCCGACGTCAGAAAAGGCGCTCTCACCCGCTGATCTCCCGGTGAAGTCTGTTACCGCGCTGGACTGTTCCTGGGATGTTCTTGATACAGGCGCTGTCAGCTCATGGCGGAGACGCAGGGCGCTGCCGTTCCTTGTCGCTGCAAATCCTGTAAATTTCGGACGCCCATGGAAGCTTACCTCAGTTGAAGCGTTTGCAGCGGCGCTGATAATCCTTGGAGAACCNNAGCAGTGAAATTATCAGGATCCAGAACCAGTACCTCTGAATATCAGGCCTGGTGAAGATCGCTTCACCATCTTTTACAAAGGATGTTCACGCTCCCAAAGAAGCAAAAAACAAATTTAAGTCTATTGGGAATTATCAGGGTAAGTATGCTTCAAATGCGCAGAATCAGAAAATTCATCCGGGAAATTTTTTATTTTCCCTTTCTGTGGAGAATCACAACTGTTCCATTGTCCGCTCCCCCGGGACTCATAACTCCTTCAAATTCTGCGTTCACCTTGTATAGGGAATCTTCAGATAAAAGTGATAGATCTGCCTGTTCCGACCCATTACACCTTATGCGCTCCAGTATCCCGAGAATCTTCCATGTATCGTCAGGAGCAAAATATGTTACGATGTTCGACCCTTTCACAGCAGCCGTATCCATCTGCACAATATCGCAAAAAACCCTGTTATTCTTCAGGATTTTTCCGTCCGGGTCCAGAACAAGAATCCCTTCCCCGATATGCTGCAGCGCCACTTCAACCCAGTTCTCTATATTCTGGCATAATTTCAGGCTATCATTCTCCTTTCTTATAACGGAGATCGTATCCTCGAGCTCACGCAACCTGTCACTGCTCTCTCCTTTCAGCTGGTCGGCATCTTTTTTGAGAGTTTCCTTGGCCCGTTTCCATTCAGAAATGTCACGTACCGATTCTATTGCCCCGATGATATTGCCATCGGTGTCAATAAGCGGGGAAGCCTTCCCCCATATATACGCACCTTTCCCGCCATTTAATTCCGGGAGGAAAGCTTCAACATAAATCCCCTCTCCAAAACGACGTATTGAAGGGTACCTGCTTGCAAGTTCATGTGCCGGAATATCGAGGATATCTATGAGCACAGGACGGATGTCCCTGTAGAACGAAAAAGCCGTCTTGTAATCATTCTTTCCAAGCACACGCTCCTTTTTTACACCGGTGAGTGTTTCAAGCGCCCGGTTCCATGCGATAACCTTCTTATTCCGATCGACGATGAAGGTCGGGTCAGGCATGAACTCAACCGTGTCCTGCAGCTTTTCAAAGGTGCTTTTTAATGCCTTTTCAATCAGTTTCTGGTCCGTGATATCGACACACGAGAGCATTATGCTATTATTTTTTCCCGATTCGTCTGTCACCGAACTGACTGCCATCTGGGCAAAATGAGGAGATCCATCCATATTTACAGACTTTATCTCTCCAACCCACTTTCCGCGATTCCTCGTCTCTTCAAGTATGTAGTCAAACCCTGGAGACATTCCGGCAATAGTGCGGGAAATCTCTCCGAGTAGTTTCCCGCGGATAGAATCAATCGGGGCGAGTTCAAACATCGAGATGAAAGAATTATTGGCAAAAATAAGTCGTTTTTCCTGACTGAAAATGGCTATACCATTGATAGACGAG
>DJVI01000020.1:41012-119339 GCA_002441125.1 Caldifarciminota bacterium UBA6260 | reverse complement strand
ATCCATTGTGTCCATTTGTAATAATCCTCTCTGCATGTTATTACCTCTCTATCCCAATCGTATAGAAGTCCCATCTTTTTCAAAGTTGAAGATGAAACTGCTATGTTGTTGTAAGTCCATTTATCAGGTGCTATACCTCTTTTTATAGCAGCACCCTCAGCAGGCAAACCGAAAGCATCCCATCCAACAGGATGTAAAACATCATATCCATTCATAATTTTATACCTGTAAAGAACATCCCCTATAACATAGTTCCTTAAATGTCCCATGTGGAGATCTCCCGATGGGTATGCGAACATTTCAAGTAAATAATATTTCTTTTTTGTTGGATCATTTTTGAATTTTTCAAGTGAAAGTTCCTTCCACCTTCTATTCCATTTTTCCTGTATAGATTTTAAATCTCTCTCCATATCAACCATTCCCCATATCTTTCAATTTCTTTTCAAGCATCTCTATTCTTCCTGTAAGTTCGAGCTCCTTCTTTCTCTTAAGTTCAAGCCTCTGTGATAATGCTATCTCCTCTTTTCTTTTCGCAACTATCCTTTGTGTTATTTCAAACTCCTCTTTCCTCTTCTTTTCAAGATCTATGTTAGAAACTCCTTCACCTGACTGGACACCCTGTGGAATCTGTGATGCTTGCATTTTTAGTTGGTTTATCCTTTCAGAGAGTTTCTGTTCCTCATTCCTCTTCACTTCAATATCACTTATTATTTGCTGAAGTTGTATCTTGAAAGTATCTATCTGATTTTTCAACATCTTTAATTCCTGATCGGATGTTTGGCTCTCCTTAACTTTATCTATTTCTTCTTTGAGATTTTTCTGTTTTTCAACAAGTTCATTAATTTTGTTCTCGTAGAACTCAACCTGTCTTCTCTTTTCGTTTATCTCCTGTTCACTCTCTTTTATTATTCTATCAACCTCATCATACTTTGAACCTGTCTCTTTGATCTTTTTTTCAAGTTCAGCGATTTTCTGTTCCTTACTTTTAATCTCATTCTGCTTTGATGTGAGAGTTTTCTGAAGTTCCTCTTCCTGCTTTCTAAGCTCATCTATCTTTGCTGACCTGAGGTTAACAAAATCACCACCTGATGATAATTTTGAAGAAATAACCAAAGCAAATATTACAGAAAGAATTATACCGATAATTATATTTAATATAACAGCGACAATTGGAGATTGCTTCTTCTCACCGCTTTTATCCTCAAAAGCAACTTTTTTGATACCTATGTGAACTTCTCCCCTTTTTTTATCTCCAGTCTTTATAGCTAACCCAACATCAACAATGTTATTATCAACATCCTGTATCAACCTGTTTTCACTTTTCAGAAGCTTTATATTTTGATAGTTGAAAGGTTTCAAAACATTTGTAGGTTGTTTTGAATCACCAAACAAGGTTCCTTCAGAATCAACAACAAGAATATAATCGATAAGACCATTTGAGTTTTTAACAGTGTTTATCGCAATATCCATTATCGGGGCTTCATCTTGATCGAGTAAAGGTTCCAAAACAGCACCAGCTATAACAGATGCTATGTTGAATCCCATTTCAGTTCTTTCGTTTTGAAGGAGTTCTTTAGTATTAACCTTTTCTCCTGAAGATTTCGCTGGCGTAAAGAGAAAAACTATAACTGCGTTTATACATAATATTACAAAAATCGCAATTATAAACAAAGTTATAAATGTTGACTTTTTCATAAAAACTCCTTACTTATTATCTTTTTAATATATTAAAATATCAGATACAAGTCAATAGTCAAATCAAAAGAGTTTGAAAAGATTAAAATTGAAAAGTATGTTGAGATTATCTTTTATAATTAGTCCTTTTTCTTTATTGTAAATAGGTATTTCAATCTTTCCAAAATCACCCATCCTAATAATAAGCCCTGTCTGATAGAATATATCCATATCTCTACCTGCAATTATGAGATCCTGATATACAAAATTGAGTTTAAATCTTAACCTGTTTAATACAAAGTAAGTTTTAGTTGTATCTATAAGGTACCCATAACCTGAAGAGATATCTGTAAGAGTAACAACATAGTTTTGAAAACTTCTATCTATTCTATCGAATAAAGCTCCCCTTTTTGAAAATAGATTTATAGATGTTTCCTTGTTGCTCTCATCTTTCAAAAATTCTCCATCATATCCCACGCTACCTTTGAAAAACTTAAAATCGTAACTCGCATCAAGATTTACTTTCAATTTCGCTGATTTGAAATCTGAGTATATAACTGGAGAATAGATTTTTGAATCTATATCACCTTTAAGTTTGATATCATCAAACTTTTTATAAAAATTGTATCTCATGTTGAAAGATGCCACCTTTCCCTCTTCAAGGATATATCTGAAATAATCTGAAGGTGAGAGACTTTTTCTGAAAGAGTATGAAACTTCAAAAATCTGGCCAAAATCTTTTTCATTCTGAAAATAGAAAAATTTTGGTTCAACCTTTAGAAGTTCTTTTGTGAATTTGTAAACAATCCCATTTCCAACATTACCATCCTGATAAGAGTTGAATTCACCATCAATATAGAAAGATCTATTTTTAATATTGTATCCTGCAAAGAGTCTACTATCAAAATCTCCTATAACCGAAAAGTATGGATTTGATAATTTGGGAAGATCGAAAAACATCAAATTAATTCCTAAAGAAGTTTTTTCAAGAACCGTATACTGGTAAAATGGGAATATGTAAAGGTTGTAAGCATCTATATCAAAAATTTCTGGGAAAATGTGAATTTTTATCTTTTTTTTCAGGAAATTGTTAGTGTATTTTATATCCAAGGAAGAATAGGTTGGATCTATTACTATATTTTTTATAATATTTTTTTTAAGTTCTATAGTATCCTTATCTACTTCACACCTTAAAACCTTTGAACTTTTATCTTTTAGATCTATCCTTACATCAACAGGTAGATCTATCAAAGAGTTATTCTTTACTACAAATTTAACATTATCTTTATCCTCGAAAACTTTCGAAAGATAAAAATCGGTGTAAACATTTTCATAAATAAGATATTTAAGATAAGTTTTGTATTTCCCTTCACTCTTTTCGTTAAGGAAATTATAAAACTCCTCTATGGATGGATGTGAAAAGTTATACCTTTCAAAATACTCTTTCATATAAAGTGAGAAAGTATCCTTTCCAAAAAGGTTCTCGATGTTTTTTATTATAAGATAACCTTTAGAGTAGAATATCATATAGTTGTAATCTTCTGTATCCAAGGATGAATAGTTTATTGGAACACTTTTTTTATTTTTCTGGAGATTCAAGAAATTAAGATAATGCTGTGTAAAAAGATCGAAAACCTTTCTACCCAAAAAAGTTACCTGGTTTTTCTCTTGGAACCTGTTTTCCATATAACTTATTTCTGAGTAAGTTGCAAAACCTTCATCCATAAAAGGCTCGATAGCCTCATTTGAACCACTTATAAGATAAAACCATTGATGTGATATCTCATGACATATAACATCATCAAGATATTTGTAGTCCACAATACTTCTAAACTTTTTATCAATATTTAAAACCGGACCCATCACTATAAACTGTGGATACTCCATTCCACCACCCGCCCTTAAAAGTCCATCAACTATTGTCAACTTATCGTAAGGATAGGGAGAGTATTTTTCAGAGTAAAATTTTACTATTCCAAAAACATCATCAACAAAATCATTGTAAGCATCATAATTTTTTCTATCACAAACTATTTCAACTTCAAGACCATCTTTAATTTTTTTAATGTAGGAAAAATCTTTTCTAAGAGAAAACGCTATATCGTTAACATTCTTTGCTGTGACTTTTACAACTTTGAACAAAGTATCATTATTTTTTTCAATCTTGTATTTGTGATTCTTATTCTTTAAAAGTGAATCTAAAAATACCGAATCCTCCTTTTCGTATTCAACCCTTCCAGTTGAGAAAAGGAAATATTTTTTGGGAATCTCTATTTTTAAAAAGTAATCACCATATTCGTTGAAAAATTCACTTTTTTTTCCTATTTTAAAATCTGCCCATTTTTTATTTTTGTAAACTGCAACTTTTGGATACCATTGTGAAATATCATATTTCCCATTTGCATAACCTTCCCTTAAAAAAGGATAGGGAACTTTATTTTTAAAATAAACCTTTATACTTATCGAATCGTTCGGAAGAACTTTTCTCTTCAACTTCAAGTATCCAACAGTTTCATCAACAACAAAAGAATCGTTCCTCTCTCCATCCTCAAAAATGGAATCTACCTGAGTGAACCCCTCTTTTTTGGAATCTATCTTTTTTTCAAAGAAAGAACTCCCATTTTTAAAATAGTTGGCATAAAGATGAAAAACTATCTTATCAAGTGTATCTTTAGAAAAATTTTTGTAATTGATGATCTCACAACCAACTATCTCCTTTTTTTCATCATCGAGTCTCAGATCAAAAAAGTAATCACTTCTGTTAGTTTTAAAAGCAAAAAGTGTTATGGAAAAAATTGTTAGAAAAAGAAGGATAGATTTTTTAAACATTTTCAAACTCCTTTTTTGAATAATAAAAAATTGCGATGAAAGAGATTAAAGATATAAATATACCCATAAAAAGATCCAAAGGTATAAAGGTTCTACCTTTTTTTACAAAACTACCATCTATCGGATTGGTTATGTAATATGAGTCTTTTAAACTTTTTCCTTTTTTAAAAAGGTAAAAAGGTTTTTTTGAAACAGTTTCAAAATAGGAACTTTCAAAAAGGTATGGGAAATGTAAAATTTTCCCATCTTTAAAACTTTTTACCATATATATCGTCCCATTTCCAAAAATCCTTAAAGACCTATCTATATAAACTAATCCTGCTTTCAAGCCCTTCACATTTTTTAAATATTCTTCCTTTACTATGTAATCTTTAACATCCTTAAGGTCACCTGTATAGAATATTATAAGGGTATCAAAAAAATCATCTTTGAAATCTATTCTTAAAAAATCTTTAACATTCAAAATTATTGGTATATCTGGAACAAAAAGATAATCATAATCTAAAGTTAAAGGGTTAAAAAGGAAGTTTATATTTGAAAAACCTCCCTGCATTATTATAGGATCATCAAAAAAATCAACATACTTTTTAAAGGTAAAATTCTGATAAAGGTTGAAAGAGTAACAGCCATAATAAACTCCCCTATTTCCGAATGTAGAGTAACTTTTTAAAATCTCAAGATTGTCTATATTAAAATAATCTTTTATGTAATCTTTGTAAAATAGAACATTTTCAGGTATATAAGTGATAACATATTTATCTTTCAAAAATTCGTACGGATAGTTTTTTAAATTTTTCAACTTATCATACTTTAAAATCCCACCTGTTGATAAAAATATATCAAGAAAGATTATAAATACAAGAATAACAGATTTTATCTTACCAGTGAATCTTTTTTTCAAGACAAGAAAGAAGAAAAGAGAGTATATAACAAAAAATATTACCTGTACTATATACCTTTCAAAAGAGAATCTTTTTATAAGGATCGTTGTAAGTAAAAAAATAAAAACAAAAATGTTAAAAACAAGAAATTTTCTATCAATATTTTCAAACATATCAAAAGCAAAAGAAAAGATGAAAGTTACTATAAAAAGGTATAAAGATCTTGTTGGAGTAAGAAATATTTTGATGCCAAAAAAATTAAAAAAGGATAGTGAAAGAAAAAAAACGGGGATTATAATTTTTTTGGAATTTTTAAGTTCCCTTTTGAAAAGAGTTCTATAAACGAAATAGTTAAAAGAAAAGAAAAATATCATCGAAAAATAGAAAGATGTTTCATTTATGTTAAATAGACCATTGTATGGACTTTTAAAAACAGGAGAAACTCCACCGAAAAGATCTGGGAAAATCGAAAGGATAAGATATTTAAAAGGTAAAATGTTATAATCGAGTTCAAGCCTGTAAGAGTATTTGAAAAGGTTTAAAGTAGGAATTAGAATGAATAGGGATAAAAATATTGAAAAGAAAATTATCATAAATAAGTATAAAAAATTTTTTATACTCCAGTATTTTGTAAGAAAGATAAAAAATGCTAAGAAAAGTGTATAAAAGAATATCTGTGGATGCCCACCGAGCATAAGAAGTAAAAAGAAAAGAACCGATATAATAAAATTTTTCCTTCCACTATTCTCAAAAAAATTTAAAAGAAAATAGAGTGTTAAGGGTGATATTGAAAGAGATGTTAGAATGGTGTAATGTGGAATGTGTGAAACAAAGAATGAAGAGAATGTAAAAATTACAGAGAAAAGAAAAGAGTAATCTTTTTTAACTTTCAGTTTGTATAAAAGTTTGTAAACACCAAAGAAAAATATTATAACATTTAAAAGTATCAAAAAATGAACTGTTATGAAAATATCAAAAGGTAAAAAAACAAGCCAGTTCAAAGGGTAATAGAGAGTGTTCTGTATATCTTTGTAAATCGGAAATCCGAGTCCGAAAGATTTTTCATAAAGAGGGAATTTGAAAGCTGTTATAGAATTTTTAAGAAGAGTCAGTTTTGGTAAATACTCGTCGAGAAGATCACCATCCAAAATAGCATAACCAAAAAAAATCTTATAGAAGAATATTAAAAAAAGGATAGTAAAAATAAATATCTTTAACTTTCTATCCATTTTTTTATTATAGATTATTTAAATCAAAGGTCAACTTCTTTTCTCAAAACTATGAAACAGGAAACACCTAAAGGAAGGATATTTTTCTTAGAAAGGTTAAACTCAAAAGAAAAGATTTTATCAAGTAAAAGGTTTGTTAATTTACCTGTTTCTTTAACATCCGAAGTCTCATCGTAAGAAAAAAATTGAAAAAAAATTTTTCTAAGAAAAACTATTAGAGGGAAAAGGACAAAATTCCAGTATATTTTATCTTCTGTTGAAAAACCATAATTTTTAAATTTTTTCAAATCTTTCATGTCGAATCTGATAGAATTGTTAACAGCGATATCATGTTTTGAATACAAAAAATTAAACATGGGAAGGTTCAAAAAAATGTAACCTCCTTTTTTTAAAACTCTGTTGTACTCCCTTAAAACTTTATCAAAATCTATACCTTCGTGTTGCAAAAGATCGAAGGAAAAAATGATTTCAAAAGTTTTATCTTTAAAAGGGAGAAGGTTGGCATCACCGTTGACAAGTTTCTCACAATATTTTTTTGCATATTTCAGTGCGTAAAAATTATAATCCATACCTATACTATTTTTTATACCTTTAAGGTCTCTTCCTGTCCCACATGCCGAATCAAGTATTAATCCGTTTTTATAATATTTATTTAAAAAATGGGAAAATATCTTTCTCTTATTTTTGAACCAGAAATGTTCCTCTTCAACTCTATCGACATTATCAAACTCTATATCCCTCATTTAAAAGAATTCACTCCATATATAACTTTTTTTACCTCTTCTTCTGTCATCTCTGGGAATATTGGTAAGGAGAGTTCAGTTTTCGCTAATTTTTCTGAAAATGGTAAGGAAGATTTTTGATAGAAGTATTTCTGTTTATGTAAAGGATATGGATAATGAACAGCTGTTAAAATCCCTTTTTTTAAAAGATGCTCTTTCAACTCATCCCTCCTTTTTGAAAAGATAGGGAAAAGATGACCATTCGAAGTTTCAAAATATCTTAAAGATGGTAAAGTTACATTTTTATTATCTATACCTTCCTTGTACATTCTCATAATCTTTCTTCTCTTCTCACTTTTGATCTTTAAACTTTTAATTTTTTCAAGAAGAACGAGTGCCTGAATTTCATCCAACCTGCTATTAATACCCTCCTGCGTGGCTGAGTATATCTCTTTCTGTCCATAATTTCTCATCTTCTGAAGTTTCTCAAAAAGGTTTCTATCATCTGTTGCTATAGCCCCACCATCACCCCAGCATCCGAGATTTTTTGTTGGATAAAAGGAGAATGCTGAAAGTATTGAAAATTTTCCTGTATGTTTACCCTCTATGTATGTATCTATCGATTGGGAACAATCCTCAACCAATGTTATACCAATGTTATCGCATCTATCCTTCAAAATTTCAACATACTCTGCCTGACCGTAAAGATGGACTGCAAGGAGAACATCAATTTTCTTTCCACTTTTTTTAAACTTATCTATATCTATAAGACCAGTGTTATCATAAGTATCAAAAAGCACAATTTCACAACCAGCCATCTTTATCGCTTGTGCGCATGGAAGTGGACTTGAAGCACATAGACCCACTTTTTTTGCTTTAAGAGCTCTGAAAATAAGGTATAAGGAATCTGTTGCGTTCCCGGTTCCAACAACATACTTCTTCCCTATAAAATTACCAAAAACTTTTTCAAATTCCTCATTGTAATAACCAAGTATAAATTTGCCCCTCTGAAAGAATTCATCGAGTCTCCTTTTGATCCTTTCAAACTCTTCCATATCCCTGTTCAACTGGCAGAAAGGTATCATAGATAGTATCCTTTGTATTTCTGATAATATTCATAAGTATTTTTCAAACCTTCATCCAATAAAGTTTCCTCTTTATGGTTTAAAAATTCTTTAGCTTTGCTGTTATCCGGTTTGAAAGACCCTATATCTATATTTTTTATCTCATCTGGAAAAGGTATATAGATTATTGAAGATTTTGGATTAAGTTTAACGAGTTTTTCAGCTATAGATTTTAAAGAGTAAGAGTAATCGGAACCAACATTGAATATACCTGTATTTTCAACAATCATACTGTTATATATTGTTCTTACAAGATCCTTAACATAGAGAAGATCTCTTAAAGTTGAACCATCGGAATAAAGTTCAATAGGATTGTTCGTTATAACTCTGTTCATAAACCAACCAATAAATGATAACCTTTTATCTTTGATATGCATACCTTCACCATAAATGTTGGATAACCTTAAAATAGTTAAAGGAAATCCATAATATCTTGAATAGAGAGAATAATACATTTCAGTTACATACTTGTTTATACCATTCACATCAAAAGGATTAACATTTGAACTCTCATCAACAGGGAACTTTTCCTGTTTACCATAAACCTGTCTTGTTGATATATATACAACCTTTTTATTTTTGAAACTTTTAAAAACCTCTAAAAATTTTATATGTTCTATGGTGTTATTTTCAATATCGAAAAGTGGATTCTTCATAGAATCAGAGTGACTTATCAAAGCAGCGAGGTCAACCACACAATCAGAATTTTTTATCTGGTCTTTATATTTTTCTGCATTACCTATACTATCCTCAATTATATTTATCTTCTCTTTCCTTAGATTTATCATATGAAACTCATTGTAACCTGAAGAACCGTTTTTGGAATCTATTATAGTTACATTAACATTATTCTCAATAAGGTACTTTGAAAGGTTATAACCTATAAAACCAAGACCTCCAAGTAGTAAGGCAGATTTAATCTTTAATTTTTTCATAAACACCTACACCCTCTTAGCTATAAGATTATACCATAAAACTATCAAATGTAAAAATACAAAAAACAACCTTTTAAAGTTAAAAAACTGGGATCTTCCAAACTCCCTCTCATAATGTTTAACTCCAACCTGCTTGACTTTACAACCTTTCAATTCTATCTTTTTTATCATCTCTATACATATGGTTCCAGATTTTGAAAAGAATTTTTCATCTTTAAAAACATCTTTTTTTATTATTCTGAAATCACAATCAATATCTTTCAATTTTATTCCAAAGAAAAATTTCATGAATGTGTTGTAAAGTTTACCAATTATAATCCTGTAAAAAGGGTCATCCCTTAAAATCTTATACCCGTTAACAAGGGCAGTATCATCATCCAAGATTTTTATCAGTTTTTCTATCTCTGAGGGATCATATTGACCATCACCATCAGTATAAAAGAAATATTCATACGAAGCATTTTTTAATCCATCAACGATAGTTACCCCATATCCCATATTCTTCTCATGCAGCACAACTTTCAATTTCGGGTTCTCTTTTGCTTTTTTTAAAAGAAGATCCCTTGCTCCATCAGTTGAAAAATCATCAACAACGATTATTTCATAATCAAGAGTAAACTTTTTTAATTTAACTTCAACACTATCAACAAGTTTCAAAATAGTTTCACTGTCATTGTAACAGGGAAACATTGCTGAAATTCTAATATCTTTTTTCATCCTTCTTTCAATTTTTTTAAAAGTATTGGAACGACTTCAAAAAGATCCCCAACTATTCCATAATCTGCGACCTGAAAAATAGGTGCGTTAGGATCCTTGTTTATCGCAATGATCACATTTGAAGATTTCATTCCAGCAAGATGCTGTATAGCACCGGAAATCCCTAATGCTATATAAATCTTTGGTGAAACGGTTTTACCTGTCTGTCCAACCTGATGGGAGAAAGGTAACCAACCATCATCAATACATGGTCTTGATGCACCAACAGCACCGTTCAAACTTTCAGCGAGTTCAAAAACCAACTTGAAATTTTCTTTACTCTTCAAACCTCTTCCACCTGAAACTATTATATCCGCATCTGAAAGGTTCACAGTTTGTGTTTCATCTTTTGTGAAAGAAATATACTCAACCCTTTCATCAACCATCTCATCCCTGAACTCAAAATCTTCAACTATACCTTTTCTACTTTCATCAACAGGTGCCTCTTTAAAAACTTTATGTCTTACAGTTGCCATCTGTGGTCTTTTGTTTGGTGTCACAATCGTTGCCATAATAGAACCACCGGCAGCTGGTCTTGTCTGTAAAAGTTTCCCATCCTCTGGATCTATATCAAGTTCTGTGCAATCAGCCGTAAGACCTGTCTCAAGTTTCGCAGAAACTCTCGGGAAAAGTGATCTTCCAAGATTTGTTGATCCTGAAAGGAAAATTTCCGGTTTATATTTTTTTACAACCTCAACAACAACATTAGTGTAAGTTGAATCAACAAAATTTTTCAACCTTATATGATCAACAACTATCACCCTATCAGATCCTCTTTTAATGAGTTGGTCGGAGAACTTTTTTACATCGTATCCCAATATCAAACTTATAAGTTCAACATTTCTTTTATCAGCGAGTTCCCTTCCTTTATTCAAAAGTTCCAAAGATACACCTTCTATCTTACCTTCCCTGTTTTCTATAAAAACCATTACTCCTTTATAATCTTTTAAGTCCATATTAACTCCTTAGATGATAGATTTTTTCTTCAATTCGTTTATCAGGTTTTCAACATTCTTTTTCTGATTCTCATCTGAAAAAATTATATTCTCTTTTTGAATTGTTGGGGTGAAAGCTTTAGTTACCCAGGTTGGTGAACCCTTGAATCCACATTTTGATAGATCTATTCCCAAAAAATTTGCATCCCAAACTAAAATCTCCTCTTTTTTTGCTCTCATTTTTCCCCTCAAAGATGGAAGGCGTGGTTCATTCAACTCTTTAATACATGTCAAAGCTGCAGGTAATTTTACTTTCAATGTTTCATAACCATCTTCCATACTCCTTTCAGCTATAAGATAATCATCTTTTATCTCAACTATCTTTCTAACAAAAGTTATCTGAGGAATATCTAAAAGTGATGCTACCTCTGGTCCGACCTGTGCTGTATCTCCATCTATTGCCATCTTACCAAAAAGTATAAGATCAAAATTTCCAATTTTTTTGATAGCTTCAGAAAGGACATAACTCGTTGCGAGAGTATCACTGGCAGCGAAAGATTTATCTGAGATAAGAATAGCTTTATCAACCCCCATAGATATAACTTCTCTTAAAGCATTCTCAGCCTGTTTTGGTCCCATGGATATAGCTGTTATAGTAGACTGGGGGAAATACTTCTCTTTTATCCTCAAAGCCTCTTCAACAGCGTAAAGGTCAAAAGGGTTAACTATGTTTTCAACACCTTCCCTCTTTATAGTTTTTGTTTCCGGATCGAATTTCATCTGACTTGTGTCAGGAACCTGTTTTACACAAACAATGATATTCATAGATTCTCCTTCTCAATTTTTTTTATTGCAAGTTTTGCAGCTTTTTTTTCACTCTCTTTTTTACTCCTTCCAACTGACTGTGAATAGTATTTCCCATCAAGATAAACTTTACATCTGAATTTATCATCTCTGTAAACCTCAGTTCTGAATTCAGGTAACTTTTTATATCTTGAAAGTGATAACTCCTGTAATCTGTTTTTCGCATAAAAATCATCAGGCATCTCTTTTGAATTCTTCAATATCAATTTGAAGAATCTTTTTGCACCCCTTATTCCTTTTTCAATATATATCGCACCAAAAACAGATTCTATGATATCCTCTTTTATAGAATCCGGTATACTTTTCAAAGATTTTCTATCAACAAATATAAGTTCATCAAAAAAAAGTTTTGAAAAAATGAAAGAGAGATTTTCCCTGTTAACTATCTCACTCCTTTTTTTCGAGAGTTCACCTTCGTTTATATCTTTTAACTTTTTGTAAAGGTATTCTGAAGTCAGGAAAGAAAGAATAGAATCACCTAAAAATTCAAGCCTTTCGTAAGATCTACTCTCACCTTTTGAACGGTGTGTCAAAGATTCTTTCAACAGTTCAACATTTTCAATTTCGATACCTGTTATCTTTTTGAACTTTTCTTGTAAATCTTTATCATTCATATTTAGCAAAAGCGAGAGTCACATTGTGTCCACCAAACCCGAAAGAGTTAGATAGAGCGAATTTTATATCTTTTTTTACAGCATTGTTGGGAGTATAGTTCAGATCACAGTTTGGATCTCTATTCTCATAGTTTATTGTTGGTGGAACTATTCCATTTTTTATCGCAATTATTGTAGCCACAGCTTCAACCGCACTCGCTGCACCGAGAAGATGACCATGCATGGATTTTGTGCTCGAAATGTTTATATCGTAAGCTTTATCTTTAAAAACTTTTTTTATAGCGAGTGTTTCCATCTGATCGTTCAATTTTGTTGAAGTACCGTGAGCATTTATGTAATCAACATCATCTATAGTTTTCCCACTCTTCTTCAAAGCCAACATCATACATTTCGCTGGTCCCTCACCACTCTCATCTGGTGCGGTTATATGGTAAGCATCATCGTTGTAACCACATCCGGTAATTTCAGCAAAGATTGGAGCATTCCTTTTTAAAGCGTGTTCCAGAGATTCGAGTATCAGAACCGCTCCTCCTTCAGCGATAACGAAACCATCCCTTGAAGCATCAAAAGGTCTTGAAGCTTTTTCAGGTTCATCGTTCCTTGTTGAAAGTGCTTGTAAAGCTATAAAACCACCAACTGAAAGTGGTGTTATTGATGCCTCAACACCTCCACATACCATAATATCAGCGTTATCGAGTATAATCTGATTGTAAGCATCCGCTATAGCATGTCCACTTGAAGCACATGCTGAGACAACAGAAAAATTTGGTCCTTTAAGTTTATATCTTATTGCAACATTCCCTGATGATGAGTTCATTATCATCATAGGTACAAAGAAAGGGCTCAACCTTTCAACACCTTCCTTTAAAAATACGGAATGTTGATTTTCCCATGTTTCAACTCCACCTATACCTGATGCTATAATAACTCCTGCTCTATCTGTATCTATCTTATCAAGTTCTATCTTCGAACTTTTAAGTGCCTCATCTGTTACATATATTGCGAACTGAGTTACCCTATCCATCCTTCTCAATTCTTTTTTGTTTATAACAAATTCTGGATTAAAATTTTTAACTTCCCCGGCGATCTTTGAGGCGAAATTGGTAGTATCGAATTTTGTTATTTTCGTGATTCCACTTTTCCCTGAAAAAAGGTTTTTTGAAAACTCTTCGAGATTGTTACCTATAGATGATATCACTCCAATTCCAGTTATTACAACCCTTTTCATCAGATTAACTCCTTTTTAAAAAAAAGAAGCGGGGAAAACCCGCCTCTAAGTTATTTTGCTATTTTGCTTTCTATATATTTTGCAACATCTCCAACAGTTTTCAAATTCGCATAATCTTCCTGTGGGATCTTGATAGAATAGATTTCTTCAAGTTCATTCACAAGATCCATAAGATCCAAAGAGTCAGCTCCAAGATCCTGCATTATGTTTGCATTTTCGTTGATCTTTGCTTCATCGATTGAAAGGTTTTCAACCAAAAGTTTTTTTACTGTTTCGTAAACCTGTGACATCAAATACCTCCTTACTTGTTTTTACATCAACATTCCGCCATCACAATGTATGACCTGCCCAGTTATATAACTTGCTCTATTTGAAGATAAAAATAAACAGAGATTAGCAACATCCTCCGGCTTACCCACCCTACCGAGAGGTATAAGTTTTGCATACTCTTTGACAACATCTTCTGGTAGTTTTTTTGTCATATCAGTTTCTATAAATCCCGGAGCTATAGCGTTAACTCTCACATTTCTTGAACCAACCTCTTTGGCAAGTGATTTTGTTAAACCTATAATACCAGCTTTACTTGCAGCATAGTTTGCCTGCCCTTTGTTCCCCATAATACCTATAACGGATGATATATTGATTATGACGCCTGACCTTTTCTTAATCATATATTTAACAACAGATTTACTACAGTTGAAAGTACCTTTAAGGTTAACAGATATCACTTTATCCCATTCCTCTTCACTCATACTTATAAGAAGGTTATCTTTTGTTATTCCTGCATTGTTGATAAGAAAATCTATATTCTCATATTTCTTTATAACTTCTTCAACAGTTTTCTCAACTTGAGAGAGATTTGAAACATCAACCTTGAAATAATCAAAAGAAACTTTGAATTTTTCAACCTCAATTTTTGTTTCATTAAGATTTTCATCTATAAGATCGAATGCTATAACATTTGCACCTTCAGATGCAAAACCTAACAGTATACTTTTTCCGATACCCCTCAAACCACCTGTAACTATAACATTTTTACCTTTAAATTCCATACTCACTCCTTAAAAAAATTTTTTATCTCTTCATCCTTTTCAAAAGAGAAAACTTTTTTATCTGGTAACATCTTTCTTGCAATACCACTTAAAACTTTTGATGGCCCTATCTCGTAAAAATTCTCATAACCACTTTTAGATAGATTTTTCAAAATATGTGTCCATCTGACAGGGCTAACTATCTGCTCTTTTAAAAGATTTTTTATCCTTTCAGGATCATCCTCAAAATCTGCTGAAACATTCATAAGAATATAACATTTAGGTTTTTTAAACTGAAAACTCTCTATAAAATCTGAAAACTCTTTCCAAGCGTAATTCATAAGTGGTGAATGGAAAGCACCAGATACATTGAGTTTTATAACTCTTTTAGCTCCCTCTTCGTTTAACTTTTGGGATGCCTTTTCAACACCTTCCTCAGTACCTGATATTACAGTTTGTGCTTCTCCATTATAGTTAGCAACTACAACACCTTCAACTGTTGAAACTATACTCTCTATCTTTTCAGCACTTAAACCGATCACAGCAGCCATGCTTCCTTTGGCATTCTGTCCGGCAAGGCTCATAAGTTCTCCCCTCTTTCTTACAAGTTTTATCGCTGTTTCAAAATCGAAAACATCAGCAACGAGAAGTGCCGAATACTCTCCGAGTGAATGTCCACAAACAGCATCAAATTTTATTTTGTCTTTTATAAGTGAGTAAACAGAATAGGAATGCAAAAGTATTGCTACCTGAGCATTCTTTGACTCTGTAAGAATATTTTCAGGTCCTTCAAACATTATCTTCGATATATCATCTTTTATAATTTCAGATGTCTTATCGAAAAGTTTTTTTACGATACTGTGTTGGTAAAGATCAAAACCCATCTTAACATATTGAGAACCTTGACCCGGAAACATTAAAACACTTTTCATATCACCACCTTATAACTGAAGCTCCCCAAGTGAAACCTGCACCAAAAGCATCAATCAAAATTATATCTCCCTTTTTCAGAAGACCATTTCTGTTCATCTGGTCTAACGCTATAGGAATTGACCCAGCAGATGTGTTGGCTGTTTTATCTATATTCACAAAAACTTTCTCTTTTGGAACTTTTAAATACTTCGCTGTTGTATCTATTATCCTGATATTAGCCTGATGGGGTATAAACCATTTTATATCCTCAGAAGATATGTTAGCTATAGATATAGCTTTTTCAGCTGCCATCTGCATCGTGTTTACTGCGTGTTTGTAAACTTCATTCCCTTCCATATGTATAGTGTGTAGTTTTTTTTCAACAGTTTCAAAAGTAGCCGGGTTTCTGGAACCTCCAGCTGGCTGATGCAAAAGATTTTCCATATTCCCATCAGCACCAATATAGATTGAAAGTAAACCTGATTCGTCATGAGATTCTTCAACAACAGCACAACCTACTCCATCTCCAAAAAGAACACAAGTCGATCTATCACTCCAGTTTGTAACTTTGGAAAGTGTTTCCCCACCTAAAACGAGTATCCTTTTCATAGATGTTGAGTTTATAAGACCGTTAGCAACAGCGAGTCCATATATGAAACCTGAGCAAGCTGCAGAGATATCGAAAACTGGTATGTTAGGCATGTTTAAAGCTTTTTGAACATATATTGAGGTTGATGGGAAAAGTTTATCTGGAGTTACAGTTCCAAAAATTATACAATCTATACTTTTTGGATCTATATCGAAAGTTTCAAAACACCTTCTTGCAGCAATAACTCCAAGATCACTTGTTGCCTGCTCAGATGATGCTATATGCCTTTCCTTTATTCCGGTTCTCTGTGTTATCCATTCATCACTTGTATCAACAATCTTTGCAAGGTCATCGTTAGTTAAAACTTTTTCAGGAAGATATGAACCTGTTCCGATTATTTTAATTTTTTTCACCTTCACTCCTTTCAAAAACTCCCTTTAAATTTTCAACAAGATTTTTTGAAGCAAGATATTTAGCGTTCAAAATTCCACTTGATACCGCTTTTGGATTCGACTTTCCATGACCTATAAGAACTATCCCATTTACACCCAAAAGAGGTGCTCCACCATATTCATCGTAACTTGCTTTTTTCAAAAATTTCTTTATTGAAAAATAAAAGAAAGGTAATCCCAAAAAACCGGGCGCTGACAATGTTAAACCGAGAATCGCTACAGGTAAAGGTTTTAAAGATGTTTTAAGATTATCTTTAACCCAATGTATCATCCCTTCCGCAAATTTTAAAACTATATTTCCTGTGAATCCATCAGTTACTATAACATCAACCTTATCGGTGAAAAAATCTCCGCCTTCTATGTTACCATAAAAATTTATATTCTTATCGTTACTTATAAGTTCGAACGCTTTCTGATATATAACAGAACCTTTTGAATCCTCTTCCCCTATTGAAAGCAAACCAACTTTTGGGTTCTTTATACCTCTCATAACTTTCATATACTCACTTCCAAGTAATGCGAACTGGTATAAATTCTCAGGTTTCGGATCTGGTGTAGCGCCCAAATCAAGAATAAGAGGATGTTTACCTATAGGAAAAGTGAAACCCAAAGCAGGTCTTATAACACCTTTTATCCTTCCAACTTCCATTAAAGAGAAAGCGAGTATAACTCCAGTGTTACCCGGCGAAAAGAAAGCATCAGCTTTTCTTTCCTTAACAAGTTGAAGGCCTTTTGCTATAGATGAATTCTTTTTATTCTCAAGAGCCCATGTTGGTGTATCATCCATATTAACATCATTTTCTGATTCAACTATTTCATAATCTGTTGAGAAATCCCTATACTTCTCTTTAAGGTATTTTTCTATAAGATTTTTGTTACCAACGAAAATAATAGTATCTTCACCGGTAAGTTTCTTTGATGCTATGTAAGCACCTGCCATATTGACATCTATCCCTACATCCCCTCCCATAGCATCAAGAACTATTCTCACTTAAACCTCTTTTTTAATAGTTATATACTCTTTCCCTTTATAGTATCCACAAGATGGACAAACAGAATGGGATTTTGTTAATGCACCACAGTGTGAGCATACTGTCAAAGATGGTTTAAATAGTTTCCAATGTGTTCTTCTTTTTCTTCCTCTTGTTCTCGAATTTCTTCTTTTTGGTACAGCCATTTTTTCCTCCTAAATATTACATTTACATTTTTCATAATTCAAGTTCGCACCACATTTTGGACAAATACCTTTACAATCATCTTTACAAAGATTTTTTGAAGGTATAGAGGTAACAACTATGTCCTTGATATAATCTGTTATATCACAGAGGTAATCTGTGAAGTTTATTATATCAAGTTCATCACCAAGATAATCCTTCTTCAAAATGAAAAGAACTTTTTCAGAAAAATCTCTTTTAAATTTTGTTAGACATCTATCACATATAAGTTCAATCTTAAAATCTATAACCCCTTCAAACTCTATCTGGGTTTTATGGATATTGTTTACCTTGAACTCTCCATTTATGTAAAGATCTTCATTAAAAAAATCGTATTCACCTTTCTTTATTACCCACTGGAAAGTCTGAAAAGATATACCAGTAGGTATAGAGGATAGATTAATATTTATCATAAGTTTTTTATTATATAACTGAAATTTCTTTTGTCAAGTATACACACTATAAACTATTGACAATATTTAAAAAACCTATATAAATAATTTCATATGAGACTGATAGAAAAATTAATAGTTTTGTGTATTTTTGCGTTAATCTTAATAATAAAACTTGATTCCATAACAAAGGTCTGGGTTGATGAACCTTGGTATGCTAATACTGCTTTTAATTTTTCACAAAACAATAGATTGGAAAATACAAATGTCGGTATGAGAGGAGGAGATGATACTTTTTTTTATACGCTTTTACTTGGACTATTCTATAAAGTTTTTCCTGTTCAACTTTATTTTGGACGATTATTTTCTGTTATTTTGGGTTTAATCTTTTTTTTGATATTTTTAGAATTCATTCTTAAAAATCTTAATAATGATTTTTTAAAATGGTTATCAATATTATATGTTTCAACGAATATAAGTTTTATTGTAATTTTCAGAACAATAAGGCCGGAATCTCTTGGTATCCTTCTTACAATGGTTTGCATTTATTTACTGTATCAACCTGTTAATCTGAAAAATACAATATTCCTTTCCTCAGTTTCATTTTTATCATTTTTAACACACCCTTCTTTTGCTTTTCTTTTCGTTGCAATATTTTTGATATATGTTTACCATAATTTAATAATAAATAATAAAAACAAAATATTTATTTTATATTTTATAATTATTTTTATTTTTTGGATAATAATCTACTTTGCAATAATAATATTTTATAAAAAAGAAACACTTAAGATATTTTTCAGTGATTGGTTCCCAAGAGTTAACGATAAAAAAAGTTTAACATTTGAGTTAATATATAATAAAATTAAAGATTTTATAAAAGACTATTCTTTAGGAGTTAAACGAATTTATATATTTTTTTATGAAATTATCTCTATGATAATTGGGTTTATTTATTTTAAAAAAAATAAGAATTTTCAAATACTTTTGATTATTTCAGTAGTTTTTTTGTTTTTTAATATATTTATTTTAAAACAGATAAGTTTAAGGTTTTTTTCAACTATCTCATTATTTTCTTTCTTAATATTTTTAGAAAGTATCAAAAATAGTTTACAAGAAAAAAAACCAGTTAAAAATTATTTTTTTTTGATTTTAACTCTAATCTATATTGTTAATAACATTGGTGGTATGATTTTCTTATACCTAAAAGATAAAAATAACACCCCATACAGTTTTATAGAAAATAGGATATCTTCGATTGTCCCTGACAATACGGTTACGCTTTCTCTTCTTAACCTATGGTTCCCTTTAAAAAATACTGATAATATAAACGAGTATACTCTACCTGAAAAAAAAGGGGCTAATACATTTAAAGATATTTTAGAAAAAAATAAACCTGAATATGTTGTTATAACTGAATATCTAACACAATCTGAATCTACTACGAGCGGAAGATACCTTGGTAATTCTAAAAAGCAATTTTTTACTGATTATATTAATTTAGTAAAAGATTATGTTAAAAATGGATTTTTTTTACTGGATACTATTGAGACAAGAGGATATGGAACAATTAAAATATATAAATTTAGCTCCTCACTACCTTGAAATAATCAATAAAATTATCCCAACTCCAACTAAAATAATGCCTATAATTTTTAAATAATTTAGTGTTTCCTTTAAAAATAGAAATGAAATAAATATAGTTGAAATATAAATTAGTCCAATAATAATAGGTTGAGTGAAGCTTAATTCACTTTTTGCAATCATAATCAACCAAATAAAAAAAGAACAGATATACATAAACAAACCTGATAAAAGCTTAATATTCCTAAATATTTCCACAACCAATTTTGTGGAAAAGTTAAAGTTTTCAATTGAATTAAAACTTATCTTAATAAGATATAATCCAGCGATATTGAAAACAAGGTAAAGTATTACTAATAAAATATACATAACTTGATTAAAAATTTATTTTTTCTTTAATAACATAGTTTTTTCTATCAAATAATAAAAAAAATAATCTTTCAAAATAATAACTGAAGATATAAAAAGAAAAGAAAAGAAAAAAACTAAGGATTGAGACCGTTTCTCCGATTATCCATAATTTTATATCGGAACTATCAAAAATTATTAAATATATATAGAATAATACACTTGCTAATGAAAATAACAAATTAATAGAAAGAAAACACTTTAAAGGTTTGAAACTAAAGCTAAAAATACCAGACAAAGCAAGATGAAACATTTTTTTCAAGGAATATTTAGAACGTCCATGTATCCTTTTAGAAGGTATATATTTTATCCCATAGGATTTAAATTTATAATTTGCTATCAAGCCTCTCAAAAATACAAATGGGTCTTTCTCCTTTTTAATTTCTCTTACAACTTTTTCTGTTAACAGTCTGTAATCAGCACTTCCCTCCTCTATTTCAATTTCTGAAAAATATTTGAAAATTTTATAAAAAAGTTTAGAAGTGATTTTTTTAAAACTCATTTTTTCTTGACTATCATCTCTAACAGTGTAAACAATATCATATCCTTCATAAGATTTTTTTACCATATCTTCAATCAACTCTGGAGGATGTTGGAGATCTGCATCTATACTTATAACAAGTTTCCCACCAGAATTATCTATTCCTGCTTTCAAAGCAAGTTGATGTCCAAAATTTTTTGTAAAGATTAATCCTTTTATATTTTTATCGTTTTCACAAATTTTTTTTATTACATCAAAAGAGCCATCTACACTTCCATCATCAACAAGAATTATTTCATAATTCTCAATCCCCATTTTTTTTATAATACTTTTTATTTTATCCACAATTAATGGAATGTTAATTTCTTCATTAAAACAAGGAATTACTAAAGAAAGTTCTACTTTTTCCATAGATTTATTATATAAAAAATTTTTTTTAAATCAAGAGAAAAAAAAACCCGGTTGGAAGCGAGGCCAACCGGTTAGGGAGGGAATATGAGATTGGTATTTACAGCAAATATAACCATTTTTTTCATTTTGTCAAGTGATTACAATCAAAATTTTCCCAATTTTACTTTAAATATCGATAAAACAATAACTTTTTTGTCAAAAAATCTTTTGATGAAAAATTTATAAAAATAATCCTAAAATAACAGACCTTATAAGTTATATAAAATATTTATATTTATGATTTTTCCAAAAAATTTCAAAAAAGAAAACTATATATATAAGGTATATTATATTAAGGAAAAATTTTCAATTTAAAAAAATTTCTATTGACAATTTTTAAATGATTTATATAATATACTTTCTAAAAATTGGGCCGTTAGCTCAGCAGGTAGAGCATCTGCCTTTTAAGCAGGGGGTCACTGGTTCGAATCCAGTACGGCTCAAATTTAATAAGGAGATTTTATGGAATCTCGGCTCTTTACAAACTTTGCAAAAGAAGAGGTGGAAAAGATACTCTCCTTTATGAAGAAAAAAAATTTTGAAAAGGACACTCTTATTTTCAAAGAGGGAGATGAAGGAGATGAACTCTTTCTCATCTATAAGGGAGAGGTTGAAATTTTTATAGAGAGAAAAGACAAAAGGATTACTCTCGCAACATTATCTGTTGGAGATTTTTTTGGAGAGATGGGAATTTTAAGAGGTGACAAAAGATCCGCTTCGGTTCTTTCAAAAACATATCTTGAAACTTATTCGATTTCAAGAAAGGATATTGAAAATTTTTTGGATCTATCAAGTAGGATTGCAGCTAAATTTTTCATAAACATCTCAGAGGTTCTTGCAGAAAGGATAGCGACGACAAACAGAGAAGTTGAAAATTGGTTTTTAATAAATGACGCTCTTGTAGAAAACGAGACTTTTAGAAACATATATTTTAAAACTCATAAAAGATGATGTCTCCATCGTCCAGTGGTTAGGACACAGCTCTTTCAAGGCTGCGACACGGGTTCAACTCCCGTTGGAGACGATGGGCGGTTAGCTCAGATGGTCAGAGTGCTTGCTTGACATGCAAGAGGTCACTGGTTCGACTCCAGTACCGCCCACCATTAAAAGATTATGATAAGAATAAATGATATAGAATTCGAATTTAAAAAAGGGAATAAAATTTCCGATTACATAAAATCTTTAGAAGATCTAAAAAGCAAAAATTTTTTTGTTTTTGAAAAGGATGGGAATTTATACGATTTAGAAACAACAGTTGAGGATGGTTCTGAAATTTTACTCCATAATTTTGAAAGTGAAAAAGGAAGGGATGTTTACTGGCATTCAACTTCACACATCCTTGCAATGGCTACAAAAATATTTATAAAAAATTTAAAGGGCAACGAAAAGATGGTTAAACTCGCTATAGGACCTTCGATTGAGAATGGGTTCTATTATGATTTCGAGTTTACAGATTATAAATTTACAGAGGAAAATATAGTTGAAATTGAAAATATAATGCAAAAACTTATAGATGAGGATATACCTTTCAAAAAGGTTGAGATAAAAAAAGAAGAACTTTTAAAAATCTACAAAGAGAAAGAGGAAAAATTCAAAGTTGAACTTGTAGAAAATATTGATCAGGAAAATTTAACATACTATGAAAACTATTCTAAAAAATATGATTTCAAATTTTTTGATCTATGCAGGGGTCCACATCTCCCTTCATCAGGTTATATAAAATTTTTCAAACTGATATCAACGGCGGGTGCTTACTGGAGAGGTGATGAAAAGAAAGAGATGTTGACAAGGATTTATGGAATTTCTTTCCCAGAAAAGGGTATGCTTGACCAGTTTGTTACAAAAATCGAGGAAGCGAAAAAAAGGGATCATAGAGTTTTAGGGAAAAAACTTGGAATATTTTCAATTTTCGAAGAGACAGGACCTGGACTCGTTTTCTGGAACACCAAAGGGGGAATGATAAGAGATATTATTGAAAGGTTCTGGAAAGATGAACATTTAAAAAGAGGTTACCAACTTGTTATAACACCTCATATTTCAAAATCAGACTTATGGAAAAGATCAGGGCATTACGATTTTTATAAAGAGAATATGTACATTTTCAAAATAGATGAGGATGAGTATGTTTTAAAACCTATGAACTGTCCGGGACATATTCTCATATACAAAACAAGAATACATTCCTACAAAGATCTCCCTGTAAAATTCGCAGAACTCGGAACAGTTTACAGGTATGAGAGGAGTGGAACATTACATGGACTTTTAAGGGTTAGAGGTTTCACTCAGGATGATGGACATATTTTCTGTACTCCAGACCAGTTGAAGGAAGAGGTTGAAAAAGTTTACGATTTCGCAGTTTTTATGATAGAGAAATTCGGATACAAAAAATTCTTCGTTGAACTCTCAACTATGGATAGAGAAAACCAATCCAAATACGCAGGAACACTCGAAGAATGGGATTTCGCTCAGGAAAGTTTAAAAGATGTTCTTATAAAAAAAGGTGTAGATTTTAAAGAGATGCCTGGAGAAGCTGTTTTCTATGGCCCAAAAATCGATATAAAACTTGAGGATGCTATTGGAAGGAAATGGCAGGGTCCAACTATCCAGTTCGATTTCAACCTTCCAAGAAGGTTCGATGTCACATACATTGGAGATGATAACAAAGAGCACTATGTTTACATGATACATAGAGCGTTACTCGGATCACTTGAAAGGTTCATAGGTGGTTTGATAGAAAATTATGCAGGGAAATTCCCTCTATGGCTTTCCCCTGTTCAGGTGTCTGTACTTACAGTTGGTGAAAATTCTGTTGACTATGCAAAAAATATATGTAAAATACTTGATAGTAAATATATAAGATACACTGTTGACTTTTCTGACGAGAAAATAAACAGTAAAATAAAAAGATCTGAAGAAGAGAATGTTCCTTTCATGCTTATTATAGGTAAAAAAGAGGTAGAAGAAGAAAAATTGAGTGTAAGGATGAAAGGGCATGGAGATCTTGGAAAGAAAAGTTTTGAGGAGTTTTTAAAACTCTTCTATGAAAATCTTTAAAAGAAGAAGCAAAACACCGCTTCTCGCCTTAAGCATAAGCGAAAAGGCTAAATATAAAATTTAAAAGAAGGGTGGTTTTGCCATCCTTTTATTTTTTTAAGGAGGTTCTTATTAACAGTAAAAATGTAAGGATCAACAATCAGATAAGAGCAAGAGAGGTAAGACTTATTGGAGAGAATGGAGAAGCTTTAGGTATAGTTTCAGTTGATGAAGCTTTAAAAAAAGCTCAGGAAGCAGAACTCGACCTTGTTGAGATAGCACCGAATGCAAATCCACCTGTTGTTAGGATCATGGATTTTGGCAAATACATGTACGAGATGACAAAAAAAGAAAAAACTGCCAAGAAAAAGCAACATCAGACGGAAATAAAAGAGATACATTTCAGACCATCCATTTTCGAACATGATCTTGATATAAAGATAAATCAGGCAAGAAAATTTTTTGAAAAGAAAAACAAGGTTAGGTTTGTTGTAATGTTCAGAGGAAGAGAGATGCAACATTTTGATGATGGGATAAAGATACTTGAAAAAGTTAAAGAGAAGATTTCAGATATAGCTATAGAAGATTCAGAACCAAAGATTGAAGGTAGAAGAATTTACCAGATATTCTCTTTCAGCAAAGATGGTTCTAAGAAAAAGAAAAAAGAGGAGGAACAAAATGCCAAAGTTGAAAACGAAAAAGACGGTAGCGAAGAGATTTAAACTCACAAAAACTGGAAAGGTAAAAAGGTCTAAAGCTTATAAATCACATATTCTAACCAAAAAAACCTCTAAAAGGAAAAGAAAACTAAGAAGAGGTGCTATAACTGATAAAACAAATGTCAAAGCGATAAAAATGGTTTTGCATAATTAATACAGGAGGACCAAATGACAAGAGTTAAAAATTCACCGGTGACGAGAGCGAGAAGAAAGAAATGGATCAAAAGAGCATCAGGTTCTTTTGGAAAAAAATCCAATGCATATAAATCTGCAAGATCGGCAGCAACAAAAGCTTTAGTTTATGCATACAGAGATAGAAAAAAGAAAAAATCAGAGATGAGATCAATATGGATAACAAGAATAAATATCGCATGCAGAGAGCATGATATATCATATTCAAAATTTATAAATGGATTGAAAAAGTCAAATGTTCTTCTCGATAGAAAACAGTTATCTGAGATAGCGATACATCAACCTGATGTCTTTAAAGAACTGGTTAAAATCGCAAAATCTGTTTAACCTTCTTATCATAATTATTTTTCTAACAGGGTGCGTTGACCAAAATAAGAAGGTAAGAACATTCAATCCTTTGCCTTTGACTTCAGGGCAATTTGTAGAGTATGTAAAGGATACTATTCCTTACGATTCACTCCATATAAGATTTTTGATATTGGATCTGAATTCAAAAGGATTTTTACTTGAAACCGATTATGTGACACCAAAAGAAACTTTGAAGATAAAAACCTTCCACAATATAGATGATAACTATCTGATAGACACTTTTACAGTTCAGTATAACAACGAGACACCTCTAAAATTTATAAATCCAGGGGGGAACTTTATATTTGACTCCCCTGTTTCCAACATAATGTTATGGAAAAATTATGTTGATTCGACAAACTGGAGAAGTTTTACTATTAAAAACAGATCCTATATAATTTTCCCTGTAAAAGTTAACTCTGATTCAGTTTACTATTGTGCTGATATTCCAGTTTTCAACTCTTTGAGAATGATAATTAAAAATGAGGTTCTAACAGCTGAAAGGTATGGTAACAAGGGAGAGGTAACATTTTTTAACAACCAAAAAGAGAAGGTTTTTTCAGGTGGAGATGTTCAATTACCAGAAAATTTAAAGAAGGAAATTATACCTTGACAATGGTTTAAAATGCTCTAATATTATTATGGAGGAAAAATGGATAATTTTCTGGAAAAAATTGATAAATTGAGTAAATATATTGATGATCTCACTTCAAAAATTAAAGAACTTGAAGATGAAAATATCAAGTTGAAAAGTAAACTTGAAAAGATTGAAAAAAGGGATGAAGAAGCGTTAGCAAAACTTGAAGAAGTTTTAAAAAAGATTGATGATCTTTGATTTAAAAGGGATAATAAACTATGTCTAAAAACCAGACAAGAGAATTAACTTTACATATTTTCGGTAAGGACTTCTTTATAATGACTGATGCAGATGAAGAGTACACAAAAAAAGTTGCCCAATTTCTTACCGACGAGATGAACGATATTGCTAAAAATTTTTCTGGTGAAAAATATGAAAAGATCGTTGTTATAGCTTCTATGAATATTATAGATAAATATTTTACTTTACAGAAACAATACAAAGAGATGGAAGAAAAACTTAACGATCTTCTTGAAAAAATTAAATAGTTTATATATCCCTGCTTTACTCGTGATAGTATATTTTGCTGAACCAACACTATGAGTTAGGGAACTTGAACCGACACTATCAGCAAAATTCCATTATGGAATTGTCGTGAAAGTGCCTCATGGTTCCCACCTTTAATAAAGGGCTCAGGCAAATAATACACACGGTACAGCGGGGATTTTTATTAAGGAGTTTAATATGAACATGAATTTGATTTTCACAATAATTGGGACATTACTTATAATAATACTCTGTTTTGTAGGTTATGCTCTCGGCTACTATTTGGGTAAGAAAGCTATAGAAAACAGGTTGAAAAGTGCTGAGGAAAAAGCTGTAAAAATTGTAGAGGAAGCTAAAAGGGAAGCTGAAGCACAAAAGAGGTTATCACTTATAGAAGCTAAAGAAGAGATAGCAAAAAAGAATGAGCAGTTCGAAAAAGTTGTTAGAGATAAAAAGAATGAGATAAGAAGGGCTGAACAATCTATTGAGGATAGAGAAAAGAATATTGAAAAGAAAAATGAACTTTTAACCAAAAAGGAAACAACACTTTTACAGAGGGAAAGAGAACTCCTCTTAAAAGAGAAAACTGTAAAAGCGAAAAATGATCGTTTAACAAAATTGATAGAGGAAGAGAATTTAAAACTCGAACAGATTGCACAGATGTCTAAAGATGAAGCTATAAAGATTTTGATGCAGAACCTTGAAACTGAGGCGAAACTACAGGCAGCTAATATGATAAAACAGATAAAAGAGGATGCATTACAGAAAGCACATAAAGAAGCAAAGGAGATAATTACACTCGCTATACAGAGATCAGCGACAGATCATGTTGTTGAATCAACAGTTAGCGTAGTCCCACTTCCAAACGAAGAGATGAAAGGTAGGATAATTGGAAGAGAAGGAAGGAATATAAGAACTTTTGAAAATGCTACCGGAGTTGAAGTGATAATTGATGATACACCGGATGCTGTAACGATATCAGGTTTCGATCCGGTCAGAAGGGAGATAGCAAGATTATCATTGATCAAATTGATATCAGATGGAAGAATACATCCAACAAGGATTGAGGAGATAGTTAAAAAAACAACAGAGGAGATGGATGAGAATATTAAAAATATAGGTGAGGAAACACTTGCAGAGTTGAACATATCAAACATACATCCTGAGATGACAAAACTTATAGGTAGATTGAAATACAGAACAAGTTATGGTCAGAACATATTACAACACTCAAAAGAGGTTGCATTCCTTTCACAGATGATGGCTGATGAACTTGAAATTGAAAACAGTTTTTTAGCTAAAAGAGCTGGACTTCTTCACGATATAGGGAAAGCTGTTGACCAGAACTTTGAAGGGACACATACAAAAATAGGTGTTGAGCTTGCCAAAAAATATGGAGAGGATCCTATAGTTATAAATGCAATTGAAAGTCATCATGGGGATGTTGAGCCAACAAACCTGATCTCTGTTCTTGTTGCTGCAGCTGATGCTATATCTGGTGCGAGACCCGGTGCAAGAAGGGAAACTCTTGAAGCGTATATAGAAAGACTTGAAAAACTGGAAGAGGTTGCGAACGGATTCAACGGAGTTGAAAAAGCTTACGCTATACAGGCAGGTAGAGAGGTGAGAGTGATAGTGATACCAGAACAGATTTCTGATGCTGAATCTGAAGAACTATCACATCAGATAGCAAGAAAGATAGAACAGGAGTTAAAATATCCTGGACAGATAAAAGTAACGGTTATAAGGGAAACCAGATCTATAGATTATGCAAAATAATTTTAAGGTAATTTTTATAGGAGATATCATAGGAAAATCTGGAAGGAACGCTTTGCAGAAAGGGATAGAGGATTTAAAAAATCTTTACAATCCAGATTTCATAATAGTTAATGGTGAAAACCTTGCAGGTGGTTTCGGTATAACAAAAAAAACAACTGACCTCATTTTTTCACTTGGAGTCAACTGTATTACAAGTGGTAACCATATTTGGGATAACAAAGAGTATATAGAACTTTTGAAAGATGAAAGAATTTTAAGACCTTTAAACTATCATCCTGATCTTCCGGGAAAAGGTGCAAAAATTTTTAATGTCGGTGATACCGAGTTGGAGGTTATAAACCTATGTGGCAGAGTCTTCATGCAACCACTTGACTGCCCTTTTAAAACTATAGATGAACATCTCAAAGATAAAAAGAGTATGAAAAGGATAGTTGATTTCCATGCTGAAGCAACTGCGGAAAAACAATCTTTCGGTTTTTATGTTGATGGAAAAGTCTCAGCAGTTATTGGGACACATACACATTGTCAGACAGCAGATGAAAGGATACTTGAAAATGGAACAGGTTATATAACAGATGTTGGAATGACTGGTAGTTTGGATTCAGTTATAGGTTTTGAGAAAGAAGGTGCACTAAAAAGAACAATATACCAAATTCCACAAAGGTTCGAAGTGGCAAAGAAAAATCTAATAATAAACGGGTTATTTCTTGAAATAGACAACACGAATTACAAAACTGTAAAAATAGAAAGGATTTTCAAACATGTATCAGATTGATGGCAAAAAAATTTCAAATTCTATGATGGAAGAAAATAGAGAAAAATTTGAAAAATATAAGCCAAAACTTGCAGTAATCTATGTCGGAGACTCCCCTTCTACACTTTCCTATATCAAATCGAAATCAAAAATAGCACAGAACTATTCTATAGATATAAAGATAATAAATTTTGATGAAAAAGTTCCTGAAGAAGATTTTTTAAACGAAATCGACAGGATATCAAAAGATAAAGATATAGATGGAGTTATAGTTGAAAAACCTTTACCTCAACATATAGATATAAAAAAAGTATCAGAGGTTATAGATTACAGGAAGGATGTTGATTGTATAAATCTAACTAACTATGGCAAACTGATAACTGACGATTTTATTATAGCACCTTCAACACCTATGGCTGTGATAAATATTTTAAAATATGAGAATATAGATTTCACAGGTAAAAATGTATCCATAATAGGAAGGTCTGAGATAGTTGGTAAACCTCTTTCGTTACTTTTTCTTTCTAAAAAATTTGGCGGAGCAACGGTAACAGTTTTACATTCAAAATCAAAAGAAATTACAGAATATACTAAAAAAGCTGATATAATAGTTACAGCAGTAGGAAAACCATTTTTTTTAACAAAAGATTACATTCAAAATAACCAACCTGTTTTGATAGATGTAGGGATAAACTATTTTGAAGGTAAAATAGTTGGAGATATTTCATACGAAACTTATCAGCTATCTAAAGCTTACACTCCAGTTCCAGGAGGTGTTGGACCGGTAACGGTATCTACACTTTTTAAAAATCTTTTGATTTTGAAAGAGAATTATGGATGAAAAAGTTTTTACAGTAACAGAGTTAACGAAAATTCTAAAAGAGACGATTTCGAAAAAGTTCCCATCACTTATAAAAATAACAGGTGAGATAACAAACTGGACACTAAGCAGTTCAGGACACATTTATTTTTCTTTGAAAGATGAAAACTCAATTATAAAAAGTATTATCTGGAGAACAACAAACATAAAAAAAGATTTTAAAGATGGTGATAAGGTTGTAGCAACAGGATACCTCACCATATATGAAAAACAGGGAACATACCAGATAATAATAACAGAAATGAAGATTTCAGGTATAGGAGAACTTTACGAAAAATTTTTAAAACTCAAAGAGAAACTTGAAAAGGAAGGACTTTTCGATAAAGAGAGAAAGAAAAAATTACCCGAATACCCTCTTTCGATTGGAATTATAACATCAGAAACAGGTTCTGTGATACATGATATTGAAAATATTTTAAAAAGAAGGGCTCCATATTTAAAAAAATATCTCTTCCCTGCTTTAGTTCAGGGGGAAGGGAGTGAAAAGAGTATCATTAATGGGTTAAAATATTTTAATAAAAAAAATAATGTTGATGTTATAATAATAGCTCGTGGAGGTGGTTCCTTTGAGGACCTTTTTGTTTTCAACGATGAAACTTTAGCAAGGGAGATAGCAAAATCAAAAATACCAGTAATTTCAGCTGTTGGACATGAAACTGATTTCACAATATGTGATTTTGTATCTGATCTAAGAGCCCCAACACCATCAGCCGCTGCTGAAATAGTTGTAAAAAATATTGATGATATTTTTGATTTTTTATCAAGATCAAAAAAGGAACTAAAAAAAGAGTTGAAGAACAAAATAGATCAAATGAAAAAAGATTTTTTGAATCTGAAAAAAAACTTTTTCATCTCTTCCCTTGCACCACTTAACAAAAAAAAGGAAAAGATAGGTTTTTTACTTGAAGAGATGGAAAATTCTGTTGAACGAAAAATAAAGATAATAAAAAACAGAAAAGAGTATTTAAAAAATGAAATACTCAAAAGTTCACCGATGCTAAAGATTCTTGAAAAAGCAAAATTTGTTGGTATGATTAAAAATAATCTTAACAATGTGATAAAAACAAGATTTGAAAGAATAAAAAAGGAAGCTGAAATATTGAGAAGTAACCTCAATAACCTGAACCCTAAAGAGATTTTGAAAAGAGGATACTCTATAACATTAACTGAGGATGGACAGATGGTAAAATCAGTAAAAGATTTAACTATAGATACAAATATAAATGTTATGATTTACGATGGGAATATAAAAGCTAATGTTAAAAGTATAGAAGAGGAGAAATTATGAAGGATGATAAACTTGAAGATAAGATTAAAGAAATAGAAGAGATCGTAAAAAACCTCAAAGATGAAAATATAGATATAAAAAAATCTATAGAGATGTATGAGAGAGGGATAAAACTGATAAAAGAGGTAGAAGAACAGATAAAGGTTTATGAGGAAAAGATAAAAAATATTTTAGAAGAGAGTGAAGATGAGTGATTTCGAAAAATATTTAAAAGTTAAAAAAGATTTTATAGATAGAAATCTTAAAAAGTATTTTACTAAAAAAGGAAAATATTCAGAAAAACTCTATGAAGCAATGTACTACTCTATTTCAGCTGGTGGGAAAAGGTTAAGACCAGTAATATTTTTAAGCGTAGCTGAAGAACTCACCCAAAGAAGTAAGATAAAAAAACTTTTACCTGCCGCTTTATCTATTGAGATGATACACACATATTCTCTCATACATGATGATCTACCAGCCATGGATAATGATGACCTTAGGAGAGGAAAACCTACCTTACATAAAAAATATGATGAAACTGTTGCTATACTTGCAGGTGATGCACTTTTCGCATACGCTGTAGAGGTATTCCTTCAAACTGATGTAGATGAGAAATATCTTGTTGAAGGGTTAAATTACCTTATAAAAGCAGCTGGTATGGATGGAATGGTTGTAGGACAATTTGTCGATACAAAAAGCCAATACTTTAAACAGGACGAGAAAACCTTAAAATTCATCCATACTAAAAAAACCGCTGAACTTATAAAAGCTTCTTTCACATTGCCTGCTATACTTCTTGGATGTGATAAGAAAAAAACAAAAAATATTGAAAAACTCGGTTTACATTCAGGTTTACTCTTTCAAATTGTTGATGATATACTTGACTATACAACACCATCACAGATTCTTGGAAAAACTGCAGGTAAAGATGAAAAGCAGAACAAGTTAACATATGTTTCCCTTTATGGTATTGAAAAAGCAAAAATATATGCAAAGAAAGAATCGGAAAAAGCTTTAAGTTTAACAAAAAAAATAGGTTTCAGTAAAGGAAATGTTGAAAGTATAATAGAACTATTTTTAACAAGGATCAACTGATGCTAACATTAAAAATTCTTTTGATAACACTTTTAAGTGGAATAACAGCGCAAGGAATAAAAGTGATAAGTTACTTCATCGAACACAAGAAGGTAAATTTCAAAAGGTTTTTTGAAACAGGTGGAATGCCAAGCTCCCATTCTTCAACATCATCAACCTTAACAACACTGGTTGGATTCTATGGTGGGTTCAACTCTCTATATTTTTCTATAGCTGCATTCTTTTCCTTCGTTATAATGTACGATGCTGCAGGATTAAGAAGGGCTGCGGGAAAACAGGCAATGGTTTTGAACAAGATAGTTGAGGATTTTCAGATAGAACACAGATTCAAGGAAAAAAGGTTGATGGAACTTCTTGGACATACTCCACTCGAAGTGTTTTATGGTGCTCTTCTTGGAATTCTCATAGCTATAGTATTCAAATAGAAAGGAATTTTTATGGATGAGATCTTGAAAAGAGTAAATTATCCAGAGGACTTAAAAAAACTTTCCATAGAAGAGTTATACCAACTCGCAAGTGAAATAAGATATTTTATAATTGAGAACACATCAAAAACTGGTGGACATCTCGCTCCATCTCTTGGTGCGGTAGAACTAATAATATCCCTTCACTATGTTTTCTCATCACCAAAAGACAAAATAATATTCGATGTGGGACACCAGTCCTATGCACACAAAATATTGACAGGAAGAAAAGAGAGATTTTCTACTCTCAGAACATATAAAGGTATAAGTGGTTTTAACAATATTTTTGAAAGTGAGCATGATCACCTGACTGTAGGTCATGCTGGGACATCACTTTCAGCTGCACTTGGAATGGCTGTTGCAAGAGACCTTAAGAAGGAAAAATTTGAGATAATAAATGTTATAGGTGATGGGTCTATGACAAATGGACTCATATATGAAGCTTTAAACAACCTTGGAACTCTAAGAAACAAGATAATTATTGTTTTAAATGATAACAACATGTCAATATCCCAAAATGTTGGAGGTATCTCACAGTATCTAAACAAACTACAAAGGACACCTGTCTATACAAACCTTAAAAATGATTTATGGCAACTTATGGGGAAATTACCTGATGGTTTGAGTCAGAAAACAAGAGATATTGCAAGAAGGATGAAAGAATCTTTAAAAAACTTTTTCATCCCAACAATATTTTTCGAAGAGTTTGGAGTTAGGTACCTTGGTCCTTTTGATGGTCATAAAATAGAGGAACTTATAACAACATTCAAATATGCCAAAGATTATCCTTCACCGATTTTAATACATCTAATAACACAGAAGGGAAGAGGTTATATATTCGCTGAAAAGGATCCAACAAAATTCCATGGACTTGGGAAATTCGATAAAGAGACTGGACTTTCTGAGAAAATCTCAAACAGACCAAAATACACCGATGTTTTTGGAAAAACTTTAACAGAACTTGCGAAAAAAAATGATAAGATTGTAGGAATTACAGCTGCAATGCCTCATGGCACAGGGTTATCATATTTGATGGACCAGATTCCTGAAAGATTTTTCGATGTGGGAATAGCGGAAGAACATGCTGTTCTATTTTCTGTTGGATTATCTTTGCAAGGGTTTAAACCTGTGTGTGCAATTTACTCAACATTTTTGCAGAGAGGTTACGATCAGTTGATACATGATGTTTCGTTGATGAAAAGGAATATATTCTTCGTACTCGATAGAGCCGGAATAGTTGGAGATGATGGACCAACACACCATGGTCTATTTGATCTCTCTTACCTTAGAACAGTTCCAGATATGGTAATAATGGCTCCAAAAGATGAAGATGAACTGAGAAGTATGGTTAAACTTGGAATAGAGTATAATGATGGACCTATAGCTTTAAGGTATCCAAGAGGTGAAGGATACGGTGTTGATATTTCAAATGAAATAAAAGATATAGAATTTGGTAAAGGTGAAATAATTTTGGATGGAGAAAAGATAATAATAGTTGCTATAGGTAGTATGGTCTACCCTTCAAAGGATGCTGCTTTGAAAATTCAGGAAAAATATGGATTCCTTCCAACAGTTATAAACGCGAGATTTTTAAGACCATTCGATTCGGAACTTTTATTTTCAAAGATAAAAAATGATGAAACCATATTAACCGTTGAAGAGAATATCCTTTCAGGTGGATTTGGAGAGTATGTGAGAAGAATAGTAAGTGAGAATGGTTATAAAAATAGAGTTATAAATTTAGGTATCAATGATAAATTTGTGGAAATGGGTTCTGTGAATATATTGAAAGAGGTTGAAAAGATAGATGAAAAATCTATCTTTAAGAGATTAGAGGAGATAATAGATGAAAAACATTCTTAACCTGTTTTTCCCAACATATACACAAAAAAAATTGAAAGAGTACAAAATAACAGTTGAAAAGATAAATTCCTTTTATGAAAACTATCTGAAAGATCCTTCACTATCCCCTATCAAAAAAACTGAAGAGTTCAAAAAAAGGATTGAGAGTGGAGAGGAACTATCATCACTCCTTGTCGAAAGTTTCGCTCTTGTAAAATATGTGATGAAAAAACTCTACGATCAAAAGTATGAATACCATTATGAGGATATGAACTTTTTATGGGATATGGTTCCATACGATGTCCAGCTTATCGGTTCAATTGGACTTTTTGAAGGTAACATAGTTGAGATGGCAACAGGTGAAGGTAAAACTCTCGTTGCTGTTATGCCGCTCTATTTACACTCACTTAAAAAAAATGGAGCATACCTTATAACAGTTAACGATTACCTTGCAAAAAGGGATAGGGCTTGGATGTATCCAGTTTATGAAATGTTGGGAGTTTCAGTTGGACTGATACAAACAGGTATGGATGCTAAAGAAAGAAGGAAAAATTACAATTGCGATATAACCTATGTTACAAACAACGAATTCGGTTTCGATTATCTGCGTGACAATATGGCTTTTCAGAGATCAGATAAAGTTTTAAGGGAAAACTTCTATTATGCGATAATAGATGAAGTTGATTCAGTTTTAATAGATGAGGCAAGAACACCTTTAATAATATCAGGCTTCCCCTTCGGTGATCCTTCAGAAAAGAGAACGGAACAACTCTACAGATCAATAAATCCATTTGTAAACCAGTTCGTAAGAAGCCAGAAAGAGATAGTAAGAAAAATCTTCGATAAAGCTAAAAAGGATTATCAGGAAAAGAATGAAGAGCAAGGTATAAAAGGATTTTTGACCTGTAAAAGAGGTCTTCCAAAGATGAAAGAGATAATAGAATTGATGCAGAATCCTGATATTCTTTCAAAGATGGAGAGGATGGAAAACAACCTTTTAAGGGATAAACTTTTATACACTCTTGACTCAGAACTCCTTTACTCTATCGATGAGAAAAGTGGTGCCGTAAACATTACAGATAAAGGTGAAGATTATTTTGAAAAGATAAGTTCAGACAAAGAATTTTTCAAAACACCTGAACTTTCAATAGAGTTGAAAAAAATAGATGAAGATTTTGAAGACCCGGAAGAAAGGAATAAAAGAAAAAATGAGGTTATGCAAAAGTATGTTGTAAAAAGTGAACAGATACATGCGTTACATCAACTACTTAAAGCATACACCCTATTTGAAAAGGATGTTGAATATATAGTACAGAATGGAAAAATAGTTATTGTTGATGAACATACTGGAAGATTGATGCCTGGTAGAAGGTTCTCTGAAGGTTTACATTCAGCAATAGAAGCGAAAGAAGGTGTAAGGATAGAAGAGGAGACAAAAACTCTCGCAACAATAACTTTACAGAACCTTTTCAGGATGTTTGAAAGATTATCTGGAATGACTGGAACAGCTGAAACTGAATCGGAAGAGTTTATGCATATCTATAAACTTCCAGTTATAGTTGTTCCTACAAACAAAAAAGTTATAAGAAAAGATTACGATGATCTTATTTTCATAAGAAAGGATGAAAAGATAAAATATGTTCTTGACCTAATTGTAAAACTCCATAATGCAGGTATACCGGTTCTTGTTGGAACAGCATCAGTTCAGTCGAGTGAATACCTTGATTCTTTTTTAAAGTTAAGGAAAGATTTGACAGGGAAACCTTTAAAATACAACATCCTTAATGCGAGATACCACGAGAAGGAAGCAAAAATCGTTGCAGAAGCTGGACTCCAAGGTGCTATAACTATTGCGACAAATATGGCTGGAAGAGGAACGGATATAAAACTTGGTAAAACCGTAAGGATGTTGCATGAAAGAAGTTGTCTTATCTGGGCTTTAAAATTAAAGGAAGAGTTTAAGAAAAATCCAGTTATAATCTATACTTCTTCAAAATCCAAAGAGTTCTATGAAACTCTTTTAAATGAAGATTGGTTTTTAAAAGATAAATCTTTATATTTCACTTTCGATAAAGATGAGTTGGACAAAATCCTTATTACTGATGATACTACATTAAAAAATGATAAAGAAAGATTTGTTATACAGACTATAGATCCGAAAGATATTGAAGAAAGAAAAGTTTATGTAGATTTTGACAGTTCTGGCAATCCTTCATTATCTTTCCCTGAAGGGCTTTTCGTTCTTGGAACTGAGAAACATGAATCGAGAAGAATAGATAGACAGTTAAGGGGAAGATCTGGAAGACAGGGAGATCCAGGTAGTTCACTTTTCACAGTTTCTCTTGAAGATGACCTTATGAGAATATTCGGTAACGAGAGAATGAGTGATATGATAAAAAAACTTGAAAGTATCTCTTCAAGGGATGTTAATATATCCCATAAACTCCTTACATCATCCATCGAAAGTGCCCAGAAAAAAATAGAATCTTTAAATTTTGAAAGAAGAAAATACCTTTTACAGTATGATGATGTTATAAACAAACAGAGAGAGGTTGTTTACCAGATAAGGAACTATTTTCTTGAAAAAAAACCTACTATAGAGTTTCTCGATAGAGAACTCTTTTTGAAAACACTTTTGAATTTTAAAGAACAGTTCTCAAAAAATAACTCTACTGAAATGAAAAGGGAACTTTTAAAGGAACTTTCAATAGTTTTCAACTGTGATACTTTAAAGGAAATCCAGTTTGATAATTTTGATGAAAATATTTTCGAAAAGATTCATAAAAATATTTACAACTTCTATGAAAAAAATTTCAAAGAGATAAGTGAGTATATAAAGGAGAATGTTTTACAGACAGCAGAGGAGTTTTTAAATCTTTCAATAGATGGAAGTAAAAATTTTGAAGAGTGGGACATTCAGAAGATAAACGAGTTTCTCTTGAACAATTTTAAAATTTCCATAAATGTAAAAGATCAACAGATAAAAAAGGAAAAATTTATAGAAATCGTAAAAGGTGAAATAGAAAAAATATTTGATGAAAAATTTTCTATCTTCTCAAAAAGAGTGGATCTTCTTCTTTTCAATATATGCAATATTTTCATAAGTACCATAGACAACCTTTGGATCGAACAACTCTATGAACTTGATGCAATAAAAGAAGGTATATCTCTTAGAGGTTATGCACAAAGGGATCCTCTAATAGAATACAAAAGGGAAGCTTATATTCTTTTCAACGATTTTATGGATAACCTTTTCAAACAATTTTCAGAAAGATTCCTTTCATCCTTTGAACAGATGGAGATAAGAAAAAGTGAAATTAAAAAGATGGAGACAATAAAAGAGAATATAACAAACATTTCAGATGAAAAAGAAATAAAAAACAAACCTGTTGTTAACGAAACAAAAAAGATAGGAAGGAATGATCCTTGTTTCTGTGGATCAGGTAAAAAATATAAAAACTGTCATGGTAAAGGTCTATGAAGGAAAACCAGATCAAGGAAACTATTGAGAGTTTAAGAAAAGAGATCGAAAAATACGATTACCATTACTATGTTTTGAACCAACCCCTTATAGATGATTACGAATATGATAAACTTTACCATAAGCTTTTAGAACTTGAGAAAAAATATCCACAGTTCTATTCCCCATCCTCCCCTACACAAAGAGTTTCCGAAAGGAATATAGAAAATTTTGAAAAGTTCGAACATAAACCAAAAATGTTTTCCCTCGATAACACCTATTCTGATGGTGAGGTATTAGATTTTGATAGAAGGATAAAAACAATCATAGGTGACGATTTTTCTTATGTAGTTGAACCAAAAATAGATGGTGTCGCTGTCTCCATAATATACAAAGATGGGATTTTCTTTAAAGGGCTAACAAGAGGAGATGGGAACATCGGTGATGATGTTTCAGAAAATATAAAAACTATAAGGGAATTACCTTTAACACTTGAGAAAAAATTTGATGGAGAACTTATAATAAGAGGTGAAGTTTTTTTCACTAAGGATAGATTTTCAAAGATTCAGGATATATACTCTTTTTCAAATGCGAGGAATGCAGCTGCTGGAACTTTAAAGTTGCTTTCCCCAAAAGAGGTAAGTAAAAGGGGTTTATCTGTAAGGATACATACCGTAGTCACAGAGATAGAGAAAACACATACTGATAGTTTAAAATATCTTAAAGCGTTGAAAATTCCAGTTGTAGAAAAATTCTATTTAGCAGAAAATATAAAAGAGGTCTTGGATATTAAGGAAAGGTTTAAAAATGAAAGGTACTCTTTACCTTATGAGACTGACGGAATAGTTATTAAGGTTAACCAGTTGGAGTTGAGAGAAAAAATAGGATACACTTCAAAATCCCCAAGATGGGCTTTCGCTTTCAAGTATGAACCTGAAAGAGCTGTTACAAAACTTCTTTCAGTATCTTTTCAGGTTGGGAGAACTGGAGTTGTAACTCCTGTTGCTAACCTTGAACCTGTTTTTCTCTCAGGTTCAACAGTAAAAAGATCAACTTTGCATAACTTCGACGAGATTGAAAGGTTAGACCTGATGGTGAACGATTATGTTTTGATAGAGAAGAGTGGAGAGATAATTCCAAAAGTTATAAAGGTAATAAAAGAAAAAAGAAGTCAAGATTGCCAAAAGATAGAAAAACCAAAAGATTGCCCATCATGTGGGCAAAAACTTGTCCAGTATGAGGGTGAGGTAGCTTTAAGATGTATAAATAAAAACTGTCCAGCCCAGATTGAACTATCACTTTTACATTTCTGCTCTAAGAGTGGAATGAATATAGAGAATCTTGGAGAGATGATGGTAAAAAAACTTCTTGAATATAATCTTGTAAAAACTATTCCGGATATTTACAGGTTGAACTATGAGAAACTTTTTAAAATACCACGGATAAAAGAAAAGAGTGCGAAGAATATACTCGATTCTATTGAAAAATCAAAAAGAACAACATTGAAAAGATTCATTTATTCGTTAGGTATAAAAAATGTTGGAGAGTTTTTATCTGAAAAGTTGTCAGAAAATTTTGAAAATATAGAAGATCTTATAAACGCTGATTTCGAAAGTATAAGAAAAATTGAAGGTGTTGGGGATGAGACTGCAAAAAATATAATACTATTTTTTAAGAATGAGGAGAATCTGCATCTTATAAAAGAACTGAAGGAGCTGGGGATCAGTTTTGAAAAAAGAGCTAAAAAAGATATCCTTGAAGGTAAAAGTTTTGTTGTAACCGGGAGTTTAAAGAATTTTACAAGGGATGAGATAAAAGAAACCATTTTGGAAAACGGTGGAACATTTTCTGAAAACATATCAAAAAAAACTGATTACCTAATAGTTGGCTTGGAACCGGGATCAAAATTTGAGAAAGCGAAAAAGTTAGGTGTAAAAATAATAGATGAGGATGAATTTTTAAAAATGCTGAGGAAGAGATGAGAGTAAAAATTTCTGGTTTCAATTTTGATAAAGATTTCAGTGAAAATTATAAAACTCCCGAAACAATATGTGCAGCTTACGCAAGGATTTCAAGATCTGAAAAGAGTATAGAAGAGTTAAGGGAAGAAGCATCAAAAGATATAGAAAATGCGAGAAGATCTAATGAGAAGATAGTTTTTCAACTTGGACATTCATCTATTGCTGAACATGCAGTTTTCAACTTCGATCTTGTCGATATTTCAAGATTCTCTATCGAGTATATCCAACATCACAGGTTAGCTTCCTTTACCGAAAAATCTCAAAGGTATGTTAACATGAAAAATGGCTTCATCATCCCTGAAGAGTTAAAGGATGATAAAGATTTGGAAAAAGAATATATTGATTTCAACAGGAAAGCTTTTTGTTTATACCAAGAATCTTTTGATTTTTTAAGCAGAACAGAAGATAAACAAACATCGAGTGAAGATTCAAGATATTTTTTACCACTATCCACCTTTACACAATGTGGGATGACTGTAAATGGAAGAACCTTGGAATATATGATCTCTAAACTGAAAAGTCAGAATATCGAAGAGTTGACAAAAATTGGAGAAGAACTGGAAAAAGAGTCGGTAAAACTTGCTCCATCAATAATAAAATACACAAAAGGTGAAGAAAAACTTAAAAATAATGAAAAGATGGCAGAGTATGAACTTAAAGGTGATAATTTAAAAATTTTAAATTTTACGAAAAACTTTTCTGACCTTTTCATCAACACATACCTTTTCCATACTGACGGAAAGAAATTTGCAAAAAAAAGATTCGATAAAGATTTTAAGGAAAAAATCATAGACGATATTTTTGAAAATTTAGAATCTTACGATAAACCACCAAGAGAGTTTGAAATAGCTGATTATACTTTTAAGATAATATGTTCATCATCATGTTTCGCACAACTGAAAAGACACAGGATAGCAACTTTGATAACGCAGGGTTACTCTTTGAAATCAAAACCTGTAATTCCTCTCACTTTAAAAGGCACAAAATTTGAAAACGAACTTTTAAAATTACAGAAAGAATCTTACCTTTTAGCAAAAAAACTCTATTCAAAAAATCCTTTACTTTACAACTATGCTGTTTTGAACGCAACGAAAAGATGTTTGATTTTAAAGATGAACGGAAGGGAAATTTTCCATTTCGTAAGGTTGAGATCTGATAAACATGCACAATGGGAGATTAGAGAAATATCGGATAAGATAGAAAAAATTTTGAAAGAGAAAGAACCTGTAATGTTTAAATATCTCTCAGGAAAAGATAAATATAAAAATGATAAATAGACCTTTAAAGATACTTATCGTTTCAGACCCTTATTATCCTTACCCATCAGGTATATCAGAATACACTTTCTATTTGGCAAAATATTTAAAAAAACATAACAACGATATTAAGATACTCACAACACATTACAAAAATGAAGAAAAAGAGGATGATGTTTTAAGATTCGGAAAGGTTCTTCTAATTCCCATGAACAAGTCATACGCAACAATGGCTTTTGGATTTGAAATACCTTCAAAGGTAAAGAATCTTCTTTACAACAACGATTTTGATATAGTTCATCTGAATGGTCCTTTCTTCCCTTCCCTCTCATTCTTCGCTTTACATTACTCAAAAACAACAAATATAGCTGCTTTTTTGAATGCTGGTTTCAAATTTTACAATTACGGTTCAAAAGTTTTTAGAAAAGTTTATAAAAAATATCTTGACAAAATAGATGGATATTTCGCTATATCAGAAACCGCGAAACTCGCTATGCAGCCATACTTTCCAGGTGATTATGAAATAATTCCAGCTGGTGTGGATATTGAATTTTTTAAAAAGGATGGGGATAAGTTTGATATAGAAGGTTATCCAAAAATACTTTTCCTTGGAAGGTTGGATGAGAGGAAAGGTGTTTTGAAAATTATAAATGTATTTTCAAAATTTTTAAAGGTTAAAAAGGATGCTAAACTCATTATAGCTGGAAAAGGTCCTCTCGATACTGTTGCAAGAAAGTTGGTTAAAGATCTAAATATAGAAGATAGAGTTTTATTTACAGGTTATGTAAAAAAAGATGATATTCCGAAATACTATAGAACAGCAGATATATACTGTTCCCCAGCATTGGGTGGAGAATCTTTTGGAATAGTTTTACTTGAAGCTATGGCTTGCAACACACCTGTTATAGCATCCTCTATCCATGGATACTCTCAGGTTATAGAAAATTTTAAAAACGGAATACTTTTCGATCCTCTTTCAGATGATGATCTTGTTTCAAAACTAATTCTTCTTTCAGATGATGAAAAGTTGAGAGAGAGCCTTAAGATAAATGGTGAAAAAAGAGCATTGGAATATTCATGGGAGAATGTGAGTTTTAAAATAGAAGAATTTTATAGAAAGGTCTTATCAAAAAGTTGATCAAGTTTTTTTCTTCTTTTCCTGAGATGCTGGAAATAAAACATTGTTAAGTATCAGCCTGTATCCGGGTGAATTTTTAAAATATGAAAGTTCAGTCGGCGGATCGTTCACATAGTGAACATAATCTTCAGGATCATGTCCTGCAAAAAATGTGAAAAAACCTTCTCCCAAAAATCCATGAATATATTTTGCATAATTTTTATCGTAACTATCGGCAAGTATAACTACATTTTTTTTAATTTTCCTTTTATCAAAACTTGTGGTTCTTCCCAAAAATTCTTTAATGTTATCAGTATGGTTTTGAGTTAACATAGCTTCAACAAGATCAAATTTTGGGGAGTATTTTTTCAGTTTGAAATATTTATTCTCCCATTCCAGTTTGTTTAAAGGCTCATAATTTATATCATCAAGTTCAATTGTTGGTTTATCGTTAAGTGTGAAATTTTCAAAAGCCATTGACTGGGAATAATCGAGTTGCGGTGAAGTTGTTCCATCACCATCAAGTAAAGAGGGTATTATATCCTGATAACCTAAAACTAAAGCGTCATCTATAGAATTTGTAGCTGAACACATAGCGAAGAGAAAACCACCCCTTTGAACATAATTTTTTATCTGCTTTGCAACATCCCTTTTCATCTTCCAATACTTGTCATATCCAAGATCTGAAGAAAGTTTTTTTTGCATTTTGAGGAGATTTTGAAACCATTCTTCATAAAAAGAAGAAATATAGAACCTATCCAATTGACCTGTAAAATCCTCATGGTGAAGGTGAACCCATTCATATTCATATATTTTCCCACTCAGTATCTCTTTATCATAAATAACATCATAAGGAATTTTGGCATAATCAAGAACAAGTGTTACCGCATCATCCCACGGTTCTTTACCAGGTGGTGAATAAACAGCGAGTTTTGGTGCTTTCTCAAGTAGAACACTCTTTTCAGCTTCAGATAGTAAGTAATTTTTCTTATCCTCAGATATGTTTAAAAAAAGAACTCCCTCCTTCAAACAATCCTGTTCAAAATTATCCGACATCAAAATAAAACTCCCTCCCCTATAATTCAAAAGCCAGTAAACATTAACACCATTTTCAAGAGCCCTGTAAACTATGCCGTAAGATTTAAGGTGATCAGTTTGAGTAAGATCCATAGGAATAAAAGTGTAGGAGTAAATTTTTATGTATACTAAAAAGATTAAAGTAATAATTTTTTTCATAGATACATTATAAAAAGATTTCTAAAAGGTGATTTCGGATATTTTTCAAGATACATCTTTACATCATCCTCTTTAATTATACCATTTTTCATCTCAAATAAAAGTATCTCACTTATAAGTTCCATATCATCAAAGGATCGATCTTTGAAAATTTTAGCTTCATCCAATCTACCTTCATCAAGAAGTGTTTTATAGTAAAGATAACTCTTTTTACCTATTGTCAAAATAAAAGGTTTCATCTTTTCATAATCTTTAGCAAAATAGTAAAAGAAGAATTGCCCATCAGATATTTTTTTAGAAAGCATAAAAAGACTCGTGCAGTTTACTTTAACATATATGTCTATATTCGATGATAACAACTTTGATAGTTGTTCTTTAAGATTCTTTTCATCAGAATTCAAAAGGTAGTAAAGAAAATAGAGATAGTAAACTTTTCCATCTTTACTATTCTTTTTCTCTTTCATATAATTTAAAAAATTTTGATCATCCATTTTAAAGATTAGATAAAGAGGATAAAAGAGAGTGTCATTAAAATTCTGGTTTACATTTTCACCTTTCAAAATTTTTCTGAAACTTTCGTATGGAAGGTAAAATTGGGAACCTTTCAGAAAATCTGAATAGTCATTTTCAAGATCATAAAAAGATAAAGTATAAACTTCATTGTAAAAAAGTTTTTTATCTATCCTTTTTAAATCCAAAAGATTAACAAGTTTTATTTTATTTTTCAAAGTTAAAATATTAGACTCCAATATTTCCAAAATATACTTTTGGTCAAAATCGAGCAAACTTTTTGCATAAATTTCATCGTTAGTTGAAGAGAACAATCTCGCTAAAATAAAAAGTTTCAACCTGCTTTTGGTAAAGCATCTTTGATTGATCATCTTTTCAATCCCTTCAGATGACATCTGTGCGGTTATCTTTTTGTAATCCAAATTTCTTTCATCATCAAATCTGAGAATATAATTTATATAACTTTCAAGATCATTTTTATCTCTGAAATATTTCAGAAAAATAATATATTCATTTTCAAATATGACATCCTTTTTAAAATATGACAAATATATTTCAGGTAAACCATCTCTCAATATCAAACTCCTTAAAAAATACTCATAATCAGCTTTTTTAAAATTTCCCCTATATTTAAAAACAAGTTTTAAAATTTTCTCTTTATCATAAGAAGAATCTAAATCTTCAAGAATGATTTTAAAATTTCCATTTTTAACTGTTTTATCCAAAGATTCTGAACTTATGTAAAAAGGAGTTAATGTTATCAATGTTAATAATAAAAATAAAAAACCTTTTGCTTTATTCATTCAAAATTTCCTGTAAATAGAGTTTAATAATCGGTATCCATTCTTTCCTCTCAAATTTTTCAACATCCTCATACCTTTTCTTAAGCTGAAAATATTTTTTGTAACCATAATCCTTTGGTTGAATAATTTTTGCAGGTAGATCATAATCCTTTCCAGAGTAACTTTCCCTCTTTTCATCTATACCTTTTTTGTAAATAGATTTAGTGATGTTTAGCATCCTTTTTAAAACTCTTTCCTGTTTTTTCAAAACTTCCTCATCGAATTTACCATCTTTAAGATTTTTTGATACATCTTTTAAAGAGTCTGCAAGGTCTGAAAGAGCCTGACCAACATCTTTATTAGATCCTTCACCTAACTTTTTCATCTTTTCTGAAAGTGAATTCTCCATATTGCCAAGCATGTCGAGAATATCTCTTTTCATCTCCCCTTTTCCAAACATTTCCCATAACATCTGAGAGATGTATTGCTGTTCTTTTGACATAGATGATAACTGTTCTGCTATCCTTTCAAGTGAACTTGCACCTTCACCCTGTGGATTATCTTTCAAAAGAAAGTTTATTATCATTATGTTCTGTTCCTTTAAAGGTAAAAGATCTTGACTATTTTGCTGTGCTATATTTTGTGCGGTTTTCAAAAGGATAGTTAAAGGTGATCTTATATCCTCTCCAGTATAATCTATAATAGATTGGTATAAATTTGAAACAAGTTGTAGATCCTGTGTGCTATCTATTACCTGATCAATGAAAAGGAGGGCTGAGATTATAAGATCTTTGTTATACCTTTCACTTTTCCCGGACATTTTTTCCAAATTCTCTTCAATTTTATTTTTTAGATTTTCAAGTTTATCTTTGACATCTTTTGTTTTTGAAAAATTATTCTCAGATTCTTTTGATGTTTTCGCTATATCTGAAAGTTCCTTTTCATACTCTTCCAAATCCTCATTTTTTATAGTTTCACCCTTCAACCCTTCAATCTTTTCAGTTATCTCTCTCTGTTTCCCAAAATCTTTTTTTTCAATTATTTTTTTTTCAGTTTCGATAAGTTTTTTAATATCCTCGTTGAGTTTGTTTAATGAAAATATCTTGCCCAGATCTTTCAATACATTTTTAAGTTTATCAAGTTCTCTCTCAATATCTTTACTCTCACTTATAATTTTATCAAATATTTTTTCCTTATCCTTTTCAGAAATATTTTCAAAATCTTTATTTAAAAGTGAATTCAAATTCTCAATTAAATTTTTATCGATCTTATCAATTTCACTTTTGAGTTCAGCCATCTTTTTATAAACATTCTCAGGGAGTTTATACTCTGAAATATTTTTTAATTCCTCTTTAACTTTTTCAAAATTTTCACTCATGTTTTTCAACTCTTCTTTTAACTTATTCACATTTTCCATTTTCTTTTCTTTTTCAAGTTGTTCTAAAATATCCATAACTTTTTGGGAATAACTATCAATATTTTTGGAAAAATCTCCTTTTAAATATGTTGAATCTATAAAGGTTGATATATTCTCTTCTCTTATTAAATCTATAACCTGAGATGAACCGATCTGTCTTTTGTAAGGATTGTTATCCTTTAAAACAAAATGTAAACTTTTATATTTTTCCTTTATACTTTCAATGTTGATGTTGAATATAAGTATTGTATCTTTTCCAAACATTTTATATGGAATGGAAAAAGAATCTTTTTCACCTTGAAAAATAAGGTATATCGAATCGTTACCGTAATCATCCCTGCATATAACAGGAATATCAGCTTCATCTTTCAAACTTATATCATTTTTGATATCTATTATGTTAACATAAGGTGGTTTATCTTCTAAAATGTTAATTTTCAAAGAATCCTGTATATTCCCTTTTTTAAAAAATAAAGTTGTATCTTTCGAAACTTGTTTTAATTCAAATTTATACTCAGTCCCGTCGTTGAAATATATTTCGGTTATAAAAGAAGAATATTCTAAAATATCTAAAAAATTTCCTTTTAAAGTAAAACTCTTTAAAAGAGTATATTTTGGAGGGTTCACTTCCGTTAAGATAGAATCTATTAGAAAACCTTTTAAAAGTTTTAAACTCAACATATTTGATTCAACTTTTGGTCCTTTAAAAAAAATGTATGAGTCCAAACTGTAATCTTTCCCTTTTTCAAATTTAACAATTTTACAATCATAAGATTTTACAAAAAGGTCACCTGATATTCCCCCATAGTTGAAAGATAAAATTTTAAAATCATCTTTAAACTTTTTTAAAACAACCTTTTTTTCGGTAAGTAACAAAGAGTTAGATAGAAGTACCGGATAAAAAGTTATAACTGAAAGAAAAATTATTATGGATATGAACAAGAAACTTAATTTTTTCTCTCTAACATCTTTTCTGTAAAATTTTTTTTCTTTAAGATTTATATTTAAAAATTCTTCTTTTAAATTTTTAACGAATATGTCATCTTCCTTTTCAAGATTTTCATAAAGAACGAGTGGGATATTTTTAAGTTCTCTGTTGATGCTGTTAAAAAATTCAACACTCTTTTTTTTTGAACTTAAAATAAGATCCTTAAAAGAGAAGATGAAAACCAAAACCAATATTATAATGAAAAAGATATTTTCATTATAGAAAAGATTGTTAAGAAAGATATGGGATGAAAAAATTATTAAAAATATAGTTAAGAATGTTATGACACTCTCAACAAAATTCTCAAACAATATTTTATTATGAATTTTTTGAAAAATTTTTTTCAACATATTTAAGGGGGATAAAAATCCCCCTTTTTATCATTTGTATTCTGAAATTATACTTACAATCTCGTCAGCTATCCTTTCCTGTGCCTCAAATGTTTGAGCACCTATATGTGGTGTTGCGACAAAATTTTCGAGAGTGAAAAGTTCACCAACAACAGGTGGTTCTGTCTGGAAAACATCCAAAGCAGCACCTCTTATCAATCCATTCTTCAGAGCATCGAGTAAAGCGTTTTCATCAACTATCCCACCTCTTGCACATGATATAAGGTAACAGCTCTTTTTCATCTTCTTGAACTGCTCTGTTGAAATCATATTTTTTGTTTCTTCAGTCAAAGGAAGGTGTAAAGAAATGTAATCTGATTCTTTAAGAAGTGTATCAAGATCAACTATTTTTATCGGTGGTTTTGATATCTCTTTTACATAAGGGTCATAACCCAAAACATTCATATCAAAACCATAGAAACCTATCCTTGCAGTTTCCCTTCCAATTCTTCCAAGTCCAATTATACCGAGTGTCTTTTTGTAAAGTTCATACCCTTCAAATTTTTTCTTTTCCCACTTTCCTTCCTTCATAGATTTGTCAGCTACAGTTAAAGATCTTGCAAGTGATAACATATGTCCTATAGCAAGTTCAGCGACAGATTCACTCGATGCTGCAGGAGTGTTTCTGACCTCAATATTTTTTGATTTAGCATACTCAACATCGATGTTATCTACTCCAACTCCACCCCTTATTATCAGTTTCAGATTTTTTCCAGCATCAATTATATTTTTCTTGACCTTTGTTGCACTTCTAACTATAATACAATCAAAATCCACTATCACCTTTTCAAGTTCCTCTGGTGGAAGTCCAGTTTTAACTGTTACATCGTGTCCCAAATTTTTTAACTGGTTTACTGCTGTATCAGAGATCTTGTCACTCACAAGTATTCTCATAAAACCTCCTTAAATTTTTAAAATATCATTTATATCATCTAAAAGTTCCTTTATATCTGAAGGCATTAGATCTCCCATAGCAGCTATTCTAAATGTTATATCTTTGAGTTTTCCATATCCGTTCGAAATAGTTTTTCCTCTCTTTCCAAGTTCTTTGTTGAGTTCTGAAATGTTAAAGTTTTTGTTATTCTTAAGAGTTACAACAGTCCACGATTCGTAACCTTTTTCCGGGAACTTTTCTATCCCTTTCTCTTCAGCCCATTTGAAAATGATGTCTGACATCTCTTTGTGTCTTGCGAACCTGTTCTCCATACCTTCAGCAAGCATTCTATCAAGCTGGACATTTAAAGCATTTATGTGTGATATAGAAGGTGTAGAAGGTGTCTGTCCCTTTTCATCATATTTCAACATATCAACTATATCGAAATAGTAACCTCTGTTCTCAACAGTTTTCGCTTTTTCTGCCGCTTTCTGTGAAACTGTCATAACAGCAAGTCCTGGTGGAAGAGCGAAACATTTCTGAACACCTGCAAGGATAATATCGATACCAAGTGCATCAACATCTATCTTGTAACCTGTCAAAGATGAGACAGCATCAACGGCAAATATAACATCAGGATACTTTTTCATAACTTTTGAAATTTCCTCTATAGGGTTTTTTACACCTGTAGAGGTTTCGTTGTGAACCAATGTAACAAGGTCATACTCTCCAGTTTTCAACTTTTCATCTATCATTTCAGGTTTTATAGCGTATCCCCATTCTACCTTTAAAGGATCAGCTTTCTTACCATTAGCAACTGCAATATCGTACCATCTATCAGAGAATGCACCACACATACATGAAAGTATCTTTTTGTTCGAAAGGTTCCTGACAACACTCTCCATACAACCTGTTGCGGATGAAGTGAAAAGAAGAACTCTGTTTTTTGTGTAAAGAACCTGTTGTAATTTTGGAATAACCTGATTGTAAAGTTCGGTGAACTCCTTCATCCTATGGCCAATCATCTCACACGCCATAGCATCCCTTACCTCCTTCACAACCTCGGTTGGTCCAGGTATAAACAATTTTTTATGCATAGATCCTCCTTCAAAATTTTAATAGATTAATTTTATTTTATAAATCTCTCTTTGTCAATATATTGACTTGAAAGATTAACCTGTTAAAATTCTTGTTATGATAGATTTACATAACCATTCACTCTACTCATACGATTCAAAAAGAAAAATGGAAGATATAGTTATTGAAGGGATTTCAAAAGATCTTGATATTTTGGGTTTTTCAGACCATCTTGATTTTAACAAGAACGATCCAGGTAATATGTTTTATAAAGGTGAAAACCAGTTAGAAGAGTTTTCCTTTTTGAAAAAAAAATATTCACAAAAAATAAAACTTTTTCTTGGAATAGAATCTTCTTATGAAAAAGATTATGAGGATAAGATAATCTCATCTTTCAAAAAATTCCCTTTCGATTATAAGATAGTTTCATTACATTTCGTAGATGGTGTAGTTATATCCGACTGGATAGTTAACCTGGAAAAAGATAAAAAGAGTATTTTTGAAGTTGATTATGAAAAATATTTTATACAACTTGAAAGTATAGTTGATTTCAAAATTTTTAACATTTTGGGACATATAGATTATTACAAAAAATACTCAAAATTTACAAACCATCGGGAAACATTCAAAAGGTATCAAAACTATTATGAAAGGATTTTAAGGAAAGTTATAAAAAATGGTAATATTTTGGAGATAAACTCAAGTGGCCTCAGACATAAATGTAAAGAACAGTTCCCTTCGGTTGAGATATTAAAACTATATAAAGATTTAGGTGGTGAAATTGTTTCAACAGGATCCGATTCACATAAAACGGGTGATATAGCGTTTGGTTTCGATAGGATCCAAAATATTATTAAAGATTTCAAATTTAAAGTTTATAAACCATAAGGAGAAAATTATGATACCAAAAGAAACCTTTAAAAAAAGGAGAGAGAAAGTTTTCGAAATGATGGAAAATAACTCTATACTACTTTTAGATTCAGCTTCTTTCAAAGAGAAAAACAATGAGAACAATTACATCTACAGGCAGAGTTCAAACTTCTTCTACCTTACAGGCTACAAGGAACCATCATCAACTTTAATTCTTTTTAAAGGTCAGAAAGAGGAAAAGGAGATACTTTTTGTTGAAGAGAATAACCCATATTATGAAGTTTGGACAGGAAAGAAAAAATCTGATAAAGAGGTAAAAGAGGAAACTGGAATAGAGAATGTTTTTTATAACAAAGAATTTTACTTCCATTTTGGGAATTTCGTTAACAAAGGTGCTATATGTTATTATGATTTTTCAAATGAAAGGGTAACAGAGTTTTTAGGATACAACCATTACAAAATTTCAAAGTTAAGAGAGCATTTCCCACAGATAAAATCTTTTCTTCCTGCAAACAACATAATTTACCCTTTAAGGGCTGTTAAGGATAAATATGAGATAGAATGTATAAAAAAAGCTATAAGAATAACAAAAGAAGGGATTTTAAACTGTATGAAAAATGCAAAAGAAGGGATGTATGAATACCAAATTCAGGCAGATCTTGAATACATCTTTTTAAAAAATGGAGTTTTCGTCCCTGCATTCCCTTCAATAGTTGCTTCCGGAAAGAATGGTGCAACTCTACATTACACATCTAACAACCAGAAGGTAAAAAAGGGAGATCTTATACTTGTTGATGTTGGTGCTGAATATGAACTCTATTCGGCAGATATTACAAGAGTTTTCCCACCAAAAAGAAAATTCACAGAAAGGGAGAAAAAACTTTACAACCTTTTACTTGAAGTTCAGGAAAAAATAATAGAAAGTATAAAACCAGGAGTAAGTTTTAAAGATTTGAATGAAAAAACCAACCAACTTATAGGTAAATTACTTATAAATCTGAATTATATTAAAGATATCAAAGATGTGAAAAAATATTATCCACATTCCGTTGGACATATGCTTGGACTTGATACTCACGATATTTCGCAAACACCAAGGTATATGCCAGAACTTAAAGAGAATATGATTTTAACTATTGAACCAGGTATATATATTCCTGAAGAAGGAATAGGTCTTAGGATAGAGGATGATATTCTCGTTACAAAGAAAGGTAGTGAGAACCTTTCAATAGATATTCCAAAAAGTGTAAAAGATATAGAAAAAGTTGTTGGAGTTTAAAATGCATAGAATAATATTTCAATTCGGGAATTTAACTTTATACTCTTACGGATTGATGCAGGCTATAGCTTTTATAGCATCTCTTATTGTAATATTTCACCTTTCTAAGAGATCAAAAATATCAAAGGATGTTCTATTCGATCTTTCAGTTTACATAATAATAGGTGGAATAATTGGAGCAAGGGTATGGTTCGTTGTTGAGAATTTTAACATATACAAAGAAGACCTTATTTCAATTCTAAAAATTTGGGAAGGTGGAATGGTCTTTTACGGTGGACTTTTAGGTGGAGTAATTTCAGGACTTTTTTATATAAAAAGGAATAAACTCGATTTTTTAAAAGTTGGAGATATTATAAATACAGCATTTCCACTTGGAATATTTTTTGGAAGGATAGGATGTTTTCTGAATGGATGCTGTTATGGAAAAATCTCGTACAGGTTCGGTTTAAGATTTCCAAGAGAGAATTTCCCACCACCATATCAGGAACAACTTGAAAAAGGTATTATAAAACCTACAGATTGTTGTTCACTTCCAGTTATCCCAACACAACTTGTAGAATCTTTCTCTATGCTTTTCGTTTTTTTCATCCTTTTTTACCTTTACAATAAGAAAAGAAAATTTGATGGTATGATATTTTATCTTTTCTTTATAATCTATGGATTAGAAAGATTTTTTGTTGATTTTTTAAGAGAGTATTCAAAAAATGCTCTAATATTTAAAATAGTTTCACTTTCTCAGGTAACTTCAATTCTTATAATTATTTTCTCCTCAATATTCCTTTTCATAACTTACAAAAATTCAAAAAAAGAATAAAAAAAAGCCCCCAAAAAGGGGGCTTTTTTTATTTTTATTAACCTTAATTATTTAAGGTAAGTCATCTTCATCATCGATTCATAACCTGATGCCTGAAGTTTATAGAAGTATACACCACTTGCAACATTCTTTCCAGAATTGTCTTTACCATCCCATTTTGCTGTATACCATGAAACTTCTTTAACTTCATTCACAAGTGTTTTAACAAGTTTTCCGGTTATATCATAAACTTCAAGAGTAACTTTTCCTTTAACTGGAACAGCATACTCTATAATGGTTACATCTTTGAATGGGTTTGGTTGATTCTGTGTTAGAGCGAATGTTGTTGGTTTTGGTTTTCCGGAAGCAACAACTTTGATAACTGGATGCTCTGTCTTGACACCAGATTTTGAAATGTCTGAAACTTTGTAATAGTAAACTGTTCCACCATTTACCTTAGTATCTGTAAATGTGTATGTTGATGGAGCATTCTTAGCTTCCAAAGTTCCAACATTTTCAAAATTCCTTCCATCAGTTGATCTTTCAATTACCCATTTTGAGTTGTTAAGTTCAGATGTTGTTGACCATTTCAAAGTAATTGAGTTGTTATCAGCTATAGCAGAGATCTCTGTCATCTCAACTCTTGTTAGAGTTGTTGTTGCGTCAACAACTATAACTGATCCTTCAAAAGCATCTCCCCAGTTAGATGGTGTCTTCGCAGGTGATGCATCCCTACCTCTAACCCATATCTTAATCTGACCAACTGGCCATCCAATTGTTGAAGAAACTGTAGCTTGTACCTCTTCATACATTTCATCAAAAGCTCCATCAACAGCTGTCATAGGATTACCTGTTCCTGCTGATGCAGCTGTTGGGCCATATGACCATTCAGCAGCACTTATATTTGACATACCTGTTGTTGAATCACAAACTATAGCTGTTATTGTAAATGATGTTGGAACTCCAAGTCCTGTAGCATTTCCAACAGGTGATGGATTTGCCTGTATGGAACCAGCATAAATTATAGGACCAAGATAATCACCACCTGTTCTTGAAATTGTGAAATTACCTGTGGAAGCTTCACCTGTCATAGCTGGATAAACATTTTTATCTTTTACTTTAACTTTGACTCTGTATTTGTTTCCATTAAGAAGTGATGAGACATCCCATAAGTATGGTGATGTCAGACTTGTACCCTTTGTTATAAGTATCCATGAATCACCACCATTTGGAGAGTAGTACAAGTAAGTTGTATCTATAGAAGCACCACCATATGCGGTTGCTGTCCATGTTATTGAAATAGTGTCTGTTGTGTATGTTGAACCTGTTGTTGGTGAACTTATAGTAACATCTGGATGGTCGTGTCCTATAAGCCATATAAGGTTGTTATTAAGTATTGTAGTTCTTGTTGTTGAGGTTGCATTTGCAGTATCTATTTGAGTTATTTCGAAAGCGTTGAATATAACTCTTGTCTTATAACCACCCCATACACCAACACCTGAAGTTCCAAGGTTGTTGGTTGATTCCCACTTAACACCAACTACTGGACCACTTGCTGCATTCCATCTCCAAACATTTGTTGATGTTCCAGCAACGAATGCTGAAGAAACACCATACATAGAGTCACCATCAGCACCACTTCTGTATGGATTGTATGGAACACCTGATGTGTATGAACCAGAGATAGGATCTCCTGTTACTCCATAAAGTGTGAAGTTTCCAGTTGCAACTATATCACCAACATATCTTCCCATCATATAGTTTATAACAAAAAGTGAATCATTTTTATCGGTTCCTACATAAGAGTAACCATCCGATGAAGCCATAGCCCATCCAAAATCGTGTCCTGTGTAAGCTATCCTTCCTCCACCTGCTTCATACTTTTTCAATGACTCTTCCTGTGATTTTGTGAGTGGTGGATAGTTTTCCTGACCTGATTGTAAGAATATAGCTTTATAATTTCTCATCAAGGAATCAACAGGGATCTGACCAAAGTTGTTAAGTGATGTCTGATACCAAGCATAGTTCCATCCGCCCTGCTGGATAGCATAAACTAAGAAATCTGGATGTGCAAAAAGTTCTCCTTCAAGGTTATCATCTGTAACAAGAACCAAAATATCTGCACCTGATAAATCAACAGTTGCAAACTGGTAATGTGAACCATTGTTGTTATCTCTGACAGTATTACCTTTATGATCCTTAGATTCAACATCAAAATAGTAAACTGTATTAGGTGTAAGGTTTGAAACGATTATTGCCTGATCACCTGAATGATCGTAAACAAGGTTTGGATTTTCAGCTGTTTCATAACCGAGTGAAGTTGTTGGTCCATAATAGACTTTTCCTGTTGTAGGCTCAGTTGTATTCCATGCTATGAAACTTCTTGTTCCTTCAGCCTTTTCGCACCTTACATTGTATATTGTAAATGTAGCATTATCTATTAAAGCTTGAGCTGTTAATGTTGCTATTGGTAAAGTATCAGAATAAACAGCCCATATAGTATCTGTTTTGTTAACACCAAGTAAACCATCATCAAGATGGGAACTTGTTATAGCTTCATATGCCATCTTAACAGAACCTTTGAAAAGACCTGTTGTTCCTGTAACTGTAACATTCTCTGTGTCACCAAGTTTTGAATAGACCAATACATCAAATGTAGAATTATCAGGTAAATTCAAATCTGTAACACTTATTGTTGCCAAAGAATCTATAACAGAATAAACTGCCTTATCAAATTTAACTGAACCATTGTTAACATTGTAAACACTGTAAGAAACAACTATAGCGTAAGGTTGTGGTGAAACAGGACAATCTGTAGCAACAACCCTTACTTTCCATATACCTGCTGTTGGTGTTGTGTTTCTATACTGTTCTATAGTATTCAAATGGTCTGTTCCTGAAACTAAAGTTCCAGATGGGTTGTATACCTGTAGATCAAGATCGTTGACAAGTGTTGTATCTGTAACAGTGTTATCACCAAAGAAAGGTGCTGGATAATCTGTCCAGACAAGTGTAATTCTTAGTTCATTTGCTGTATTAGTAACATTGAACTGGTATTCAACATACTCTCCAGTCAAAAGTCCATCCTGATTATCATCAAAAAGAACAGCTTTTGGAGATGTTGAACCAGCCGTAGCAAAGAATAGACAGTTGTTTAGTTGTAATCTTCCAAAACCATAGTTATTATTTGGTATAGTTTGACCACAATCATTCGCTGAGTTAACAGCGAGTGCTCTTATAAGAGCTGATGATGGGTTATTTATTGCATTTTCAGGTATTTTTGTTCCAGTTGGATAGAAACCTTGTGCAAGATAATCTCTTATAAGTGCTATTGAACCTGCTGAAAATGGTGTTGCCATAGATGTTCCCTGCATTGAAACATAGTTTGAAGTAGAACCACTTGTTGAACCATCAGCTGACATAACAGTTTCACCTGGTGTTAAAAGTGTAACACCATACCTTCCATCAGCTGTTGGTCCTCTTGAAGAGAATGATGAAACTGATGCTGGTGAAGATTCAGAACAGGAACCTGCTGCATAAACATCTTTAGCACATGCTGTTCCAGATATGGTTTGTGCAGCTGAACCATCGTTACCTGCTGCAAAATGAACATTGAAATCTTTATGATCCCACATATAAGCATCTGTCATCTGGCAACCCTCATCGTAAGCACCTGCAAGTTCAGGATATGAGCTTACTGAAGGTCCATATGAGTTTGAAGTTATCCTTGCACCATGAACATACATTGTATCGTACATCGAATAACAATCTATTGGAACCCATAGAAAAGCATCAACATTATTTCCACAATCCATAAAAAAGATTTTTGCTTTTTTTGCTATACCATCATAGTTTGATGTTGATATCCCGTCATCGGAACCAGCAGCTGTACCGGATGTATGGGTTCCATGGTAAGAGTTATTATTATCATCACCAAAATCCAAAGTATCTATAAAAGATGGGGCTGATGGTAAATATGCTATAACTTTTCTATGTGTTGGATAGTATCCCCAGGTTGTCAAAGGAACCGATGCATCGTAAAACTGGTAGTGACCTACTGTTATACCTGAATCTGTAACATTTATTATTTGGCCTTCTCCACGAACACCTTGTGTCCAAATAACTGTATCACCAACAGTTACTGTTCCATTCATTATTATCGCTCTTCCATCATCATTTCTTGGATATTTCTTCGCATACTGCATCATAAGGTAAACATCTTTAATCTTAGCTATATCTGCTATTTTGTTCTCTGGAACTTCAACCAAAAATGTTGCCAACGCTGTTGTTGGCTCTGATCTGTCAAGAATCTTTGCTCCCATTTTGTTTAAAGTTTCCAAAACATCATAGTAGGAGCCATTTCTAAAAAGCCTTACAACTATCTCCCTTTTTGAATCAGATTTTGAGTTCAAAAATTTTGGAGATGCTTTGTATGCAGGATGCCATAGAGAGATGAATTTTATGTAAGGAAGATTAGAAATTTTCTCAACATCACTATCTCTCATCTTAACTATGTAACCATAGTTGTGAACTGGCCATTCGAATTTTACATCGTAGTTTGAAAGTTCACTTTTGTACTTTTCAAGTACTGGACCTGAAAATTTCAAAATGTAGTAGTTTGTCCCGTCTTTAGTCAACTTTGCTTTTAAATCTGAAGGAATGTTTGGCTCTCCATTCCTGACATCAAAATCATGGTAAGGAAGATGAACCCAGTTTGGGTCCTTCATCGCTTTTACCATCTCTTTTCCCTTTGTGACGGATTTAAAACCATCAGCAAGAGGGTTTGTTACACTTCCATTATCCATAGTTGGCAAACTGGTTGTCACAACATCCTTTGTTGTAGATTTAGCACCAACAAAAAGAAGGATAATGGAAACAAGAAGCAAAACTGTAAGAATTCGCTTCATCTTACCTCCTTTTATTTGTTCAAACTTCTTTCTTATTTCGTACATAATAAAACTTTAAGCAAAAAATATACCAAATTATTTTATAAATCTTTTATTAATATATAGTCTTCCTATTTTAACTCTTATTTTCCAGATAAAAAAGTGAAATTTTTGCACTTTTTGAATAAAGGGTGCAGATAACTGCACCCTTTTTGAATTTACTTTATTATTGTAAAATCTTTTGTGAAAGATTCCCTACCGTTTCTGTAGATTTTTATTATGTATTTTCCAGAACTTAATGTTGAAATATCAAAAGTATCTTCTTTACCTGAAAGTTTTTTGGAGAATATATTTCTTCCAGATAAGTCAAATATTTTCATATTATCTTTTTCTTTAGCTAAAACAGAGATTTTTGTATTAGATAAAAATCTTACAGAAATATCTTTTGAATTTTTCGAAACTTCATCTATTCCTGAAACTTTTTCAATCCATATAGAATCAACAGTAGGTGTGAGTTCCATCCTCGATGTAGTAAAATCTATCCTATACTGTATATAATGGTGACCTGCATTGTTAACAACTGAGGAGATGTTCGTTAGATTTTTTGAATAATCGTTGTAGGATGTAACTGATGGACATGTTGACCAATCAGGTGCACCAACCATAGTTGAATCGTTCCATGAGCGGATTTTCAATGTAAAAGTTGTGAATGATGGTTTGTTGAAAGTTATAAATAAATTGTAAAGATCAAAATAATCTGAAACAAGAACAGCATCATACTTATCTACATTTATCGCTGAAGATATAAGGTAACCATTTTTGTAATAACTATCATAGTAAACTTTACCACCAGCAGTAGAACTTGTAGTTCCAACACCATAAGTGTGTTCACCAAGTTTAACTAAACCAACAGATGCTATATCAGTTAAAGTGTTGTCACAAATTGTGAATGTGAAACCACCATCAACAGATTTATATAAACTACCAGGGAAAGTTGCTGTAACATATATTGTTGAACCATTATCAAATGAGTATATTCCAGTTATGTCGGATGTATCTGGAATAACACCTGTAGTATCCAATGTAATCCATGTGGAACCAAGATCATCAGACCTGTATAGCCCTCCACCAAAAGCTCCATAACTTCCGGCAAACAATGAATTCCCTATCTTTTCAAGTGACATAATAGCAAAAGGTTCACCATTATTTGTAAAATAAGTATCAACAGCTCCAACAGGGGCCCAACTTGCACCATTATCGAATGAGAAAAGCACAGGTTCTCCATAAAGCAGGTTGTCACAACTTAAAACAAGAGTATCTTGGTTGTATCTTAAAATTTTTGTAACAAGTAGGTATCCTATTGTATCAATTCTTGAGTATGTCTGGAATCTATCATATGTCCAGAAAAGTTGCCCATCAGAATCTGCAGAATTTGGGTCAGGGTCACCTGCTGCAAGAAGAAAAGTATCTCCTCCAAGATGGAATATATCATAAACTCTCGCAGCATCTGGGGATGGCTGAGTCAAAGTTGTAAGCCAACTTTTCATATCACTACTTTTATAAATAAAACCAAAATTTATAGCTCCCCAATAACCTGCTGCATAAATTGTATCCTGAACTTTTTCCATTGTTAACAATTCACAGTTAGACTGGTTAACAGGTAATGTATCAAAAGATGTCCATGTCTGTCCCATAGATGTTGAGTATGAAAGGTTTGCCTTCAATCCACCTAACGCGTAAATAGTATCATTGATGTTTACAAGATCATTTATAATTCCAACAGTTCCAGCAGCTGAAGGTGGATATGTTGAGACTACTGAAAAATTGGTATCCTCAATAAATCCAAGTGTGAGTGGTGAAGTTAAAAAATGTATCCTTTCAGAAGTCAAAAATTTTGTGTCATCGTTAAAAACTGCCTGACCATCTCCACCAGCCCATGATGTTTGTTTGAAAGGATATTTAACATTTGGACCCGTGTAGGAAAATAGTGAGACTGAAAGTAAAAAAAGTAAGGACAAAATAAGAACCTTTTTAAACATAAAACCTCCAATTAGAATTTAACTATCTTTTTGAATTTTTTCCCTTCTAAAATTTCAAAATATATTCCCTTTTTAATTTTACTTCCTAAAACATCTCTTCCAGTTAAATCAAAGAGATATCCCTTGTTTGAAATTGAAATATTTGTAGAGAAATCAACATCAACCATCATCTCTTCTTTTTCTCCCAACTCGTTTAATATTTTTACGATATATTTATTTTTGCCTATTTTTGGTTTTTTGTCAATAGCAAAATTTTTAAAAACCTCTGTATAATTTGAAGTTGTCATGTTATAACAATCAACTATTGTGTATTTTAAATCGTTAAGAAAAATCTTTACATAGTTTTTCTTTTTTTCTACCCGAAAAAGGATTTCGTTTTTTCTTACAGATTGGCTTTTTAAACTTCTGAAAACATTCAAAAAACCATAACCTGTTATCTGGTCAAAATATCCTGTTGAAACAACATCAGCGCCTTTTTTTATAAGTTCATAGAGCTGTTTCACATTTAGATTTGAGTCAGCCTGCAAGAGTTGAACAAGTGCAACTCCCGTAAATATAGATGAATAGCTTGTACCGAGAAAAAATCCAAAAGAATCTTTATAACTTATTCCATCATTCCCAACCCTGTATGATAGAATATATTTCCCCGGAGAGTATATGTCAGGTTTTAAAATATCATCATCTTTAGAGTTAAATGAAGAAATAGTAAAAAGTGTGTCTTCACTTACAAAAACATATGTGTTCCTTCTTGAAAGATAGGAACCAGAAGAAATAACATTTTCTATCGATGCGGGAGAACATAGAGTTTTCTTTCTCTCACCATCATAAAAATTCTCATATGATGGCTTTACAAAGGTTCCACCTCTCGCTATAAACAATTCAACTGGATTTTCTTTGTCAGTTTTAAAAAACTGAATACCAAGATAATTTTTGCTTTGATGTTCGAAAAGGAGATGTGAAGAATTCTTATCCTTATTGTATCCAAATCCTAAAAAGAAATCTCTCTCTGAAAAATTAAAAACTGGAATTTCTTTCAAATCTATCCATTCTGAAATAAAAAGATTCCCATCAGAGACAACAAAAAACCTCAAAGATAGATCATCTTTACAAGATATATCGAGATCAAAACTTTTTGAACTATCAGTTAAGAAAAGCACAGAACTGTTTGAAAAGAGATCTTCACCTTTTGCAAGAAAGTTATCATAAACTTTCGAATACAATTTCATATTACCCAAATTCCCGGCAGGAACAGATATACCCCTTTTTAAGGATGTTAAAGGAAATAGTTTCTTTATTCCATCTTCAAAAAGATCTTCGCCTGAATGGAGACCCCAAAAATAGTTTAAAGGCATAAAAAGAACAAAAGGGTTTTCAAAATACTCAAACCTATCTACAATATATTTTATTCCATCAAGAAGATTTTTTGTGTTAAGGTAAGTGTTTACAGCAACTATTTTTGATTTTTTTATAAGTCCTTCATGAAAATATGATTCTGATGATAGTATAGAAAGAAGTGATGTCCCGTGACCTTTTATATCATCAATGTTAGTATAGTTTAAAACTTCAAAAGAATCAACTTCCTCTCCATAACCAAAATTTTGCGGAGGGGAAGATGAAAAACTTTTCTGGTTCCAAATAAGTTTAAATTTTGAAATGTTATCTTTTTTAAAAATAGGAAGTGAAGGTAAAAAACCATCATCTATAAATCCTATATTTACTCCATCACCATCATATCCCATACCAACCATCTGAGATATCCTTGTTAAGTAAGCTGCGCTATCTGATGATTGGAATACAGGTTTTGAAATTTCACAGAATATTAAAAAGTTTGAATCTGAAATCTCTTTCAAAGTTGAAAAATCTATATAACCTGTAATTATAGAATCTGTTATTTTAACACTCTGGGAAAGAAAATCTTTTAACCTTTCAACATCACCTTTCAAAATAACTGGAAGAAACTCTTTACTATTCCTTTTTAAATAAAAATCGTACGATAAAATTGTCTCATCCTCAAAATGATCAATATTGAATTTTACAAAATTTTCCTTTAAATAAAATTTTTTACCTAAATCTTCAGAAAAATATGATAATATGGTTGGGTCAATTTTATCCAAGTTGATTCCCAAAATATTTAAAAATATTATAAAAGGTAAAAAACTGAAAATTTTTTTCATAATTACATAATAAACTTAACAAACATCTATTGTCAAGTATAATCTTTCAAAGAAACTATTGACATTTAAATTTTTTTTCGTATTATTTTTACTTTAAGCCAGGATAGCTCAGACGGTAGAGCAACGGACTGAAAATCCGTGTGTCCGCAGTTCGATTCTGCGTCCTGGCATTTGCCGGGGTGGCGAAACTGGCAGACGCGCACGTTTGAGGGGCGTGTGGGCTTCCCGTAGGGGTTCAAGTCCCCTCCCCGGCACCAATTCAAAATGTTGTCGGTGGTATCTCATCTTTCAAAGATTTCTTTCTCTCATTTTTTATAGCGATATAAATCGAATAAGATATATTTCCGGCAAGAATAATAAAACCTGTTAAAAAGAAAAAGATAGCTCCCCAATTCACTCCTTTATACTTTTCAAAAAGAATATAAATGAAAGTAACAACAAAAAGCAGGATCAGATAAAGTTTACCAACATTTGAAATATCTTTCCAGTTTTTACCGTTACTGACAAAAAATGAAATAAGGAGTGTTAGAAATACAACCAAAAATCCTCCCAAAATCCTTGCAATTATAGGATAACCTTCGTAAGGTTTTTTAAATTCACCAAATAGAGAAAACAAAATTAAAATTATCAAAAATGTTGGGATCAGATATTTCAAAGAGATCTCAAAAAACCTATCAACATTGATCTCTGAAACTGAGTTGACAAAATTTCTTAACCTGTCACTTCCAAAAAACCATGCAACTATAATAGTTTCAAAAAGCCCTACTATAAGAAGTCCATAAGTTAAAATCCAGTGATCAACTATATCAAGCCATAAAATACCACTTCCAAAACAGTAAAGTAAACCAAAAATAAGGTCTATTCCAACAATTATAAAGACAGATTTTTTCCTTGAAAAGTTAAATTTATCCTTTAAACCTGTTACAACTGCCTCAATCAAAGATACAAGTGAAGTTAGACCTAAAAATAAAAGCATAGAGAAAAAGAGAACACCAAAAATGTTTGGAAATCCTGGAATCTTTGAGATTGCTTCAGGATAGGTTACAAAAGCAAGACCAGGTCCACCCAAACTTAAAGAATCTATTGGAACATTGTTTGAAAATGCGAGAAAACCAACAGTTGAAAAGACTGTTATCCCTGCGACGAACTCAACGAGAGAGTTTGTAAATCCTGTTATCTTTGCGTTGTTGGCTATATCCGTTTTTTCATCCCTATAACTTGCATAAGCTATAAGTATCCCAAAACCCAAGGAGAGAGTGTAGAATATCTGTGAAAAAGCTTCAACCCATACATTGAAAGAGAGAAGCTTTTTAAAATCTGGTGTAAAGAATTTTTCAACACCTTGGATTGAACCTTTTAAAGTTATCCCTCTTAAAAGTAAAATAAGTAGTATTAAAAATGACAAAGGGAGTAAAAAAGTGTTAAATTTACCAAGTGTTTTAATACCTTTTATTATAACTAATCCTGTTATGAACCATACTATAAGAAGACCTATAAAAATATTCAGATTGAAATATGAAAAATCGAATGGTGTTGAAGAAACTTTCAAAAAATCGTTGAAGAAGAAATTTACGCTTCCAGATATGTTCCATGAAAGATTTAAAGAAAAGAAAAGATAGTTTAAAGCCCAAGATAAAACAACAGCATAGTATGAACAGATAACGGTTCCAACAAAAATTGCGAACCATCCAAGCCACTCCCATCTTTTCGAAATTGATGAGAATGTTTTTGCAGCTGAACCCTGAAACTTCTGCCCAATGGCAGTTTCCATTATAAGAAGTGGAATACCTGCAACAAAAAGAGCGACAAAGTATGGTATCAGGAAAGCTCCACCTCCATTTCTGTAAGCTACAAAAGGAAATCTCCACACATTACCAAGACCAACAGCTGAACCTATAGTTGAAAGTACAAAAGCAACTCTTGAACTCCACCTTTCCCTGTTCATCAAACCTCCTATTTTTCAATAACTCCAGAAAGAACAACCTTATCATCTCTATAAAGAACTCCAATCTGGCCAGGAGTAACACCATATATGTAATCTTTTGTAATTACTTTTATATTACCTTTAAAATCCTCTATTTCACATTCTACCTCTTCGTTCCTATACCTTATTTTAACTTTAAGATCTTTTCTTTCATCTGAAAATATCTCCAAAGGTGTTAATAAAAACTCTTTTACTTTCAACCCATCCCTTTTACAAACAACTATTCTATTTTTTAAAGGTATTATCTTTTTCACAAAATATTTTTCATCAAGACCACCTATTTTAACATTCTGCCCTATAGTGAATCTATAATAACCTGAATGTTTTTTTAAAACTTTTCCATTATCATCAACCATCTCTCCCTCTTCATCAAAAAAACCATTCTCATTCAAAAAATCAACATAGTTATCCTTAATAAAACATATATCCTGACTTTCCTTAACTTTGATTTCCACATTGTTACCTGAAACGAATTTTTTTATTTCATCTTTTGAAAGAAAGGATGTTATAGAATTTTCAAAAAATTTTAAATCATCCTTCTTTACAGTTGAAACATAGTAAGATTGGTCCTTTTTCTTATCTTTACCTTTGTAAAGAAATCCCCTATCAACTCTTATATAATGACCGGTGCTAAACTTCTTAAAACCTAACTCTTTCATTTTTGAAACCAAGAGTGGAAATTTTACTAACCTGTTACAAAAAGCACATGGGTTTGGAGTCCTTCCATCTCTGTAAGTTTTTATAAAGTAATCTATTATTTTTTCTTTGAAATAATCCCTTTTATCTTCAACTATGATTTTAAAGCCCAGATCTTTGTAAAGTTGGACAACCTTTTCCTTTTCTATAAGATTTTTTTCAGATAGTATCAAAAAATATGGGAAAACTTCGAAATTCAAATTTTTGAAATAGAGAACCACAGATAATGAATCAACACCACCTGAAACCCCAACTAAAATTTTTTTCATATCATTCAAATTTTACATAAATATAATCTACTTTCAATAGTTGGTTGTAAAAAGGTGAAAAAACGATGTTATAATTTTTACCTGCAATAGTGGTTTCAAGTGTTATATTTTCAAGATCAAAATTAACTCTATCAACAATATTTTTAACTTTCAATTCTTTTTCATCTTTGAAAATTTCATAAATGTTCTGCTGTTTGAAATTCTCTTCAAAAATTTTGTTTCTTGCAACTATCTTTCCATTTTTATCTATAACACATAAAGGTTTCTCTTCATCATACCATTTGGAGAAAAGTTCAGCAAAAATATCCTCGGAAAGTTTCCAATCTTTAACACTGTTATACTCAAAACCGAATATAAGGATAAAAATATTATTTTTGTGTTTGAAGGAAGATATGTTGAAAAGTATGTTAACAATATTTTTACCAACCTTTATAGGTATAAATACCATCTTTGAAACTTCATTTTCAACAACAAAATTTATTGTATCTTTAACAAAGTTAACTTTTTCTTCAACAACTATATCGAAGAAATTTTTCTTAAAACTTATTCTGCTATTGGAAAAGAAAATTTCCCCATCACTTTTAATTGTGAAAAGAAAAATATCTTTTGTTTTAACTATACCTGAAACTATCTTTTCATAAAAATCTTTTTCAGATTCTGTTAGATTCTTCTCTTCAAATATCTCTTTGAAAATTTCTATATCCTCACTTAACCTTTCCTGAAGGTATTTTACAAAAAAAATAGAAACTATTATTATCATTATAAAAATTAGGATAATGAAAGTTGTCTGCCATCTGAAAACAGAGTTGAAAATACTTTTAACTTCACTTTCAGGTGAATAACAGTATATATACCATTTTTGACCATAAATCTCGATGAAAGATTTTATGAGCAAAAATTTTTCATTCTTTTTGAAAACACCGAATGAGTTCAAAGATGTTAACCTCAAGGATGAGAAGTTATCGGATGAGTCAACAAGAGAAGTATCATCAATAAAGAAAAACCTGTTTATACTCGAAATGTCATCAAACTCTTTAAAAAATTCTGGTGAATAAACTATTTTACCATCACCGTTGAAAACTATCAAAAAAGAGTTTTTTGTAGGTTTCACAGATGAAAGGTACTCGTTATAAATCCTTAAAAATGGGAGAAGGTATGTGAAACCACCATCAAAATTTTTATCCTTAAATACCGGGCTTGCCAAAGCGATAGCTTTGTATCCTTGAACTGCAAGAAAAGGTTTTGAAATAACTATTCTTTTATCCTTAAACAACTTTTTGTTATGATCCTGATATAAAACATTTTTACCTATAGCATCTTTGTTAAAAGGAGCGGTGTAAACTATTTTCCCACTTTTATCTATCCTTGTTACATTCGAATACCTGTAACTGTTTACTTTTTGTATGGAATCTATTAAAAACTTCCCCTTTTCATTTAAAAGAATTATATCTTTATTTCTGCTGTAAACTGAAAGTTCCTCTATCATCTTTTCCAAACAGTTGTTTATACCATTTTTTGAAATCTCTATGAGATTTTTAGTGTTGGATATATGGTTCTGATAAACCAGTTTTATAAGTAAAATATTCGTCATAAGGTAAACAAAAGATAAAAGTATCAAAGAAAGTGTTACAAAAATTAGAAAAGATTTGAATAGATTTTTTATATTCCCATTCGCCATTATTTATATTTTAGTTTAGAAAATTTCAAAAGTCAATATTGTTAAAATGTGAGTAAAGATGTGTCACCTTTTTTATAAAATGACATTTTATAACCATTTTCACCAAGTATCTCTCTTTTTATGTTATCACTTGAAAGAGTCAAAATAGCATCCTTTAAAGTTTTATAATCTTTTTCTTTAACTAAAATAGAGTTGAAACCATCAATAAGTATATCTTTTGAACCACCAGATCCTGTTGCAATAACAGGTAATTTGAAAGCTCCAGCTTCAAGGTAAACTATTCCAAAACCTTCAAAATCACCCCTATGATAGAATACCGGTAAGACGAATATATCGGATTCTTTGTAAAGTTGATAAACTTCACTATTCTTCAAACCGGTTTTAATCAAAACTTTTCCATCGAGTTTATATTTTTTTATCAACTTCTCCAGATTTTCCCTATAACTTCCATTTCCAACAATGTAATATAAAAAATCTAAATCATCCTTTATAGAATTTAAAGCTTTTAAAACATACTGTTGGCCTTTCCTTGGAGTAAGTTGAGCGACAGATATCAAAATGATCTTTTCCTTTTTTTTATGCTCTTTCTCCTCAAACCTTTCCCCATAATACCTTGGTGAAATTATATAAACATCTTTTTTTGTTATACTTTTCAAAATCTTTTCAGTGTATGAACTTATAGTTATTATCCTATCAACTCTACTAAGAAGGAACTTTTTTAAAAGATTTACAAATCTGAACTTTCTTTTAATATAAGGGTCATAAATGTTAACTTCACTACCATAGGTAAAACAAACTATCTTTGTTTTAGGATAAAAAATTTTGTATAAGAATGAAAAAATAGTTGTTGGTATAAGAGATTCGGTATATATATAATCTATTTTTCCTCTATTTTTAAAATAAAACTTCAAAATTTTTAAATAGAAATCAAACCTGTGTAACTTCCCTTCAAGTGGAAGATTCTTTGACCTTATTATATTTTTAAAAATTGTTAGATCCTCTTCAGGTTGGGTGAAGAGTGGAGTTTGTGTAATAATGACAAGTTCATTATTAAATTTGTACTCTTTGAAAATAGTGTAAAGGTAATGAGAAATCCCTCCCCTGTATGGAGGGAAGGAAGTAGTTAATAAAAGTTTTATCATTTTATCTTAATAGTTCCATCATCATCTATTTTTAGAAGGTTATCTTTAAAATCATTTTGACTTAAACTTTTGATCAATTTAACAACCTCATAATCTTTGTCAAAAACTACTCCTCTGTATCTAACCTGTTTGAAAGGATAAATTTTCCCTGAGATAAAATTACCTAAAGAATCAATTTCAACATATAAGATTGGGGCAAGTCCGTTAACACCAGATATGTTTATACCTGAAAATGTCATAAAATTACCTAAAGAATATGCGATGAGTTTCCCTTTATATAATTCTAATCCTCTTACAACATGTGGTCCATGCCCTATTACAAGACTAGCTCCGGCATCTATTACGGTATGTGCGAATCTGTAAATGTTCCCTCTGTATTCACCAAACATATACTCATCCTGATCCTTCACATGCATACCATCTTTTCCTTCTTTACCTCCATGGAAAGTTACTATCACTATATCGTATACTTTTGAAATGGAATCTATGAGATGGTAACTCTTTTTAAGATCCGTAAGGTCATTCATAAAACTGTAATTTGAAAAACCCACTACACATACCTTTTTTCCATTTATGTTGAAAACTCCATAATCGTTTACAAAACCTGTGTACTTTATGGAATTTTCAAGAAGTACCTTCTTTGTTCTTGAAACTGCAATATCTCCAAAATCTCTTATATGGTTGTTAGCGATATTTAAAATATTAAAACCAGCATTCTTTAAAGATTTCACATATTTTTCAGGTGTTCTGAAAGCATAACTTTTCCCTTCAACAACATTTTTTCTCAAACTACCTGAATCTGAAAGAGCGGATTCAAGATTCCCTATCCTTATATCTCCCTTTTTGATTATAGATTCAGCTTCTTGAAAAAGGTAGAAACCATCACCTTCCGGAACGGAGAGTGAAGGATAAACTGTCCCAACCATTATATCACCAACAGCTGTTACCTTGATATTCTCACCTTTTAAAAGAAAGAATAAATAAACGATAAGAAATAGAATTTTAAACTTTTTCAAACCTGACTCCTTTTTCATCTATCAAAGCGTAAGTTTTTTCTTTTGAGAGAAAATATGAAAGTGAACCTGGATTTACAACAGTTTTACCATTTTCAAATTTTAAATCTTTTTTGTGGGTATGTCCATAAAAAATGTATCTTGGATGTTCCTTTTGCAGATAATCCTTTAAAAAGAATGGCTCATGCATCAGTATAATGTATCCAAAATTTTCTATAAAAATTTCGAAAGGTGAAGTTGAAAAAGATATATCAAGATCCCTTAAAATTTTTGAAGTGCTTAGATCAAGTATATCGTTATTACCTTTTACAAGATAGAACTCATTAGAAATATCCCTTAAAATAGAAAGGTTGGAAAAATCAACAACATCCCCAAGATGTATTGATGCCAAAAACTTTTTCCCTTTAAATCTGTCACTTAAAATTCTAAAAGATTTCAAATCGTTGTGAGTATCAGAAATCAGAAGAATAGTTTTATCTTCCATAATATAAGTAAAATTCCAATAATAAATGTGTATATCGAAAAAAGATAAAATTTTTGACTTTTCAAAATTTTATAAAGTAAAACCAAAGCGAAATATCCAGTTAAAAATGAAACAAACACACCAGAAAGAATGGTAAAATCGAAAGAGGATTTTAAATCAAAAAACTCTTTTAGAAATGAGCCCAAAATTATAGGCATTGCCATAAAGAAAGAAAAATCTGATGCTTTCTTTGGTTCTACACCAAGATGGAGTGCAGTTGAAATAGTTGTTCCAGATCTTGAGATACCAGGTAAAAGTGAAAATATCTGAAATATACCTATAACAAGAGATTCAAAAATATTTACATCTTTTCCCTGATTTTTTGCGAACTTTGTAGAAAAAATTATAAAAGAAAGAAAAATATAAAATATGCCAATAAGGAGTATATCTGTAAAAATTTTACTTACAACATCATCCAAAAAAAATCCTGCAAAACCAGCGGGAACTATCCCAACCAAAACAAGTAAAATAAAATTTACATTTTTCTTATCTTTCCTTTTCTCTTTTAATTCAATATAACTTTCATTAAGTAAACTAAAAATCTCCTTTCTAAAAAATACCAGCAAAGATAATAATGTTCCAAGGTGTAAAGATGTTTCAAAAAAAAGGTTTTTTGTTTCAAGTCCAAAAATGTTCTTTAATATCGCTATATGACCAGATGATGAAACAGGTAAAAATTCCGTTATACCTTGAACAAAACCTATAATTGAATAATAAAAAATGTTTTTCATTTTCCTCCAAAGAATAAAGCTAAAAGCCCAACAAACATATCATATTTTATAAGAGTGTTTACAAGCCTTTTGGTTTTTATGTCATTGTAAATATAAAATATCAGAAGGAGGACCATAAGAACTATATCTACTCCGAAAAATGAGATCAACATATATTTCACATTGTATGTACCCATAAGGTAAGGTATGAATGTTAGAATGATCAAAATGAAAAAAACAAAGATTGCCAAAAAAAGAGAGTTCTCCTCTCCTAAAACTATCGGTAGTGTCCTTCTTCCTATAAATTTATCACCATCTATATCCTCTATATCTTTTAGAATTTCCCTTCCAAGAGTTAAAAGAAAAGCAAATATCGCAGGGAATATACCTTTTGAAATATCCCCTGCTATCTCAGAACCGAATATGAACAAAAGCCCTGAAAGTAGAGATATTATAAAATTCCCAATAAATGGTATCCTTTTCAGTTTATAGGAATAGAAAAACAGTATTACTGTTGAAAACATTACAATTAAAAACAATTTGAAGGAAAGGAACAAAGATATAAAAATGGAAAGAAAAGAAAATAAAAGGTAAGTGAAAATTATAAATTTTATATTGAATCTTGAATTGATAAGAGGTCTTTCAGGCTTGTTTATCCTGTCAGTTTCAAGATCAAAAAGATCGTTAACAATGTTTCCACCTGCCATAACAAAAAAAACAGAAAGTATACCTAAATACAATTTTGGTTCATTAAATTGAAATCTTACAAGAAGGTATGATATAAAAACACCGAAGCCGCCTATTATACAGTTGTTTACCCTCAAAAGTTTTATGAAATCAAATATTTTATTCTTTTTTCCCATCTTCTTTAAAAAGTTCTTTTAAACTACCTAAAGTTGATAAAATTCCTGTTGCTTCATAAGGGATAAAAATCTTTGAACCGTTGCCGTTAGAAATTTTTTCAAGTGCTTCCAGATATTTTAAAGTTATAACATCGTTTGTTGCTTTTCCATCATGAATAGCTTGAAAAACAGATTTAATCGCTTGAGCCTGTCCCAAAGCAACAAGTATCTGTGCCTGCTGTTCACCTTCAGCGACTTTTATCTTACTCTCTCTTTCACCTTCAGCGATAAGAATTTTCGACTGTTTTTCACCTTCAGCGAGAAGTATCGTAGCTCTCTTTTCCCTTTCAGCTTTCATCTGTTTTGTCATCGCTTCCTGTATCTCATCAGGTGGATTTATATTTTTTAGTTCAACTCTGTTAACCTTTACTCCCCATTTGTTTGTTGCGTCGTCAAGTATAACCTGAAGTTCACTGTTTATCTTTGCTCTTGATACCAATGTCTCATCAAGTGTAAGGTCTCCTATAACATTTCTTAGGGTTGTAATGGTTAACTTTTCAATAGCATAAACTATGTTGGTTATCTCATACATAGCTTTATAAGGTTCGGTTATCTGATAATATATAACAGTGTCTATCTGCATCGTAACATTATCCTTTGTAATAACAGGTTGTGGTGGGAAATCCAAAACCTGTTCTCTAAGATCTATTCTCATAAGATATCTTGAACCAAAAGCTATGGGACGAATCGTATCTATTATAGGTATTATTACATGTATTCCACTTTTTAAAGTTGATCTATACTTACCAAACCTTTCAACTATAACAACCTCTGCCTGCCTTACTATTATTACTGCCCTTGATAAAAATATTACAACAGCGATAATGATAAAAAACCATAAAAGTATCATACTCTCTCCTTTTTTAATTTAAAAACAACCTTTCCCTCTTTATAAGTTTCAACTATTTTTACACCAATATCATCTATCTTTTTATCTGTAACTATAAAATCCGCATTGAACCCTTTTGATAATTTCCCCAACCTTTTCTCTTCACCAACAATTTCAGCACTTCCCTCTGTGTAACACCTAAAACCATCTAATAAAGGGATCCTTTGATCTTCGAACTCAGCTATATTTAAAGAGTTCAAACCGTAAAGTGGAGAAGGTGGCATACAATCTGAACCGAAACCTAAAGGTATCCTTTTCTTCAAAATGTATCCAAAAACATTGTTGAATTCAAAATATTTTTTATTTAACCTCTTTTCATACATCTGCCCTTTCAAAGCCCAGTTTCCAATAAAATTTGGTTGCATCGAAAGGTATATTCCTTTTTCCTGAACTTTTTTGATCTGACCTTTTGATGCTATTTCAAAATGTTCTATCCTGTGACCTTTCGGTTCATCAAGATTTTCAAGGACAAAATCTGTTGCCCTATCTCCAATAGAATGTATAGCGAGTTGGTAACCTTTTTCTTTCGCTTTTAAAACTATTTTTTTGAAATCACTTTTCTTTATAAATATTTTTCCTTTCAGTCCGTTTTTGTAATTATTGTAAAGAGCTGCTGTATAAGCACCAATCGAACCATCAGTAAAGACCTTTAAACCTTTCAACTTTATCTTTTTTCTATCTGACCAACCTGTAAGTTCTTTTTCATTTTCCCAAGGATAATAAAAAAATATATCCAAAATAGTATCTATACCTTTATATATCTCTAAAGAATCGAATGTAGCCATATCAGAAATAGAAGTTATACCGAGTGATAAGAATTTTTCCTGTGCAACTCTGAACGCTTTTATAAGTTCATCTTTTGAAGGTTTAAAGATCTTATTCAATTTCAGAACAACACCCTCTTTTAAAATTCCATCACCTTTTAAATCTTCTATATAATTTGATCTTTTTAAAAATTTTAAAGCTTCACTGTTGAAAACTGCTATATGACCGCAAACCCTTCTGACAACAATTGGAATATTTTTAAAATGTCTATCTAAAATTTTTCTGTTAAGTTTTTCTTCTTTTTCAAATTTAGTTTCATCATACCCTTCAGCAATAACAAAATTGGTATCACTGTTAACTTTCAAATATTCATCTATCCTTTCGATTATTTCACCTACCGAAACCACCCCGTTAAGATCGCACCTTAAAAGGTTGAGTCCATACCATACAAGATGTGTGTGGGAATCAAAAAAAGATGGATATATGTATCTTTCTTTAAGATCTACAAACTTATCATAGTCTTTCACTCTTTCCTGTTGAAGTGAGACTACTTTTCCATTTTCAACGAGTAGGAAATTTTTAAAACCTCTTCCATCAAAAATTTTTGATTCGAATAAAATCTTCATGATTCTATATCCAAAAATGGTCTTAACATATCTGCTCTATTTTTATGAGCGAGTTTTTCAAGTGCTTTAGCCTCTATCTGCCTAACCCTTTCCCTTGTAACATCCAAAATTTCACCAACCTCTTCAAGTGTCCTTTCATAATCATCCTGCAAACCGAATCTCAATCTAAGAACAGTCTGTTGTCTTGGAGAAAGGTCTGAAATAACAAGGTCAAGTTTTTCTCTCAACATTGAAAGCATAGCATGATGTTGAGGAGATTTTTGATCAACATCCTCAATAACATCGCTGAACTTTGATTCATCACTATCACCTATAGGTTTATCCAAAGATATAGTCTCCTGAGCTATCTTGTAAACACTCTTTATCTTATCAAGTGGCATATCCAATTTTTCTGCTATCTCCTCTTCTGATGGTTCCCTTCCAAGTTCCTGCATCAAACTCCTTGTTACTTTTACAACCTTATGCATAACCTCAATCATATGAACCGGGACTCTTATAGTTCTTGCCTGATCGGCTATCGCTCTTGTTATGGATTGCCTTATCCACCAAGTAGCGTATGTACTGAACTTATACCCTTTCTGATAATCGAACTTTTCTACAGCCTTCATAAGTCCAACATTACCTTCCTGAATAAGATCCATAAATTCAAGTCCCCTGTTAGTGTACCTTTTCGCTATTGAAATTACAAGTCTAACATTAGATTCCATCATCCTTTCTTTCGCTCTGTTCAGTTTTTTCTCATAACTTTCAAGATTTTTAACTATCTTGCAAAATTCATCACAATCACATTTCAAATTTTGTTCGTAATCTTTTATCTTCTGTTGGATTCTCTCTATCTCAACTGAAGCATTCTTAAAATCCTCTCTTTTTATATTTTTCCTTTTGTATTTCAAAGGAACAGTTCCCTGTCCTTTAGCATTCTTTAAAATATCCTCTATTGATGCATCGAATCTTTTTTCAATCATTCTCAATTTTTCTTTTTCAAAATCTATCTGTTTAGATATATCTCTGTATTCCTGTATATACCTGTTTAAAAATAGTGGATTGAGTTGAAGTTCCTCAATGTAATCTATCAAATTCTTGAAAACCTTTTCTACCTTCTGGTCAACGACAGCCTTATCCTCCTTTTTCATTTTAGAATAACCTTTCTTCAACTCTTTTATCTTCTTTGAACTCTCCTTAACCTTAGCATAGAGAGATTTCAACCTCTGTATTTTTTTCTTCTGGGAAAGTTCTGATGATATCCTTGGATCCTCTATGTGAAAATACTGATCTATCGATTCTCCATCCTCAACAACTTTTTTGAAGAAATCATCAAGATATGAAAAAGTTTTTTCTATTGAAAACAGGTTTGTCAGTATACCCCTTCTTCCCTCTTCTATCAATTTTGAGATCTCAACTTCTTCATCTTTTGTTAAAAGATCTATGGATTTCATCTCGTTAAGATACATTTTTATGGGATCATCGTTTCTTACCTCTTCAGGTTCCCTCTTCTCATCATCACCTCTTGAAAAATTATCTCCGATTCCCTTTTCAGTCTCATCCTCTACAAGAACTATACCTAAACTCTGCATCCTCTTTATAAGTGTCTCTATAAGATCAACTCTGAAATCATCTGGAAGTAGTTCGTTGAGTTTTTGATATGATAGTTCCCCAACAGCTGAACTCTCTTTAACTATCATTTCAATAATCTCATCAAGAGGATCATAGTTTTTGGAATTTTTTACCATTTATTTTCCCCCTTTAAGTTTTCTTATAAGAAGAGTTTTTATTTCGAGCAACCTATCCTTTTCTTCATCATCAGTGCAATTCTTTAATTGGGTATCCAATTCTTTTATTTTTTTCTCTAATTTTTTCCTCTTTAAAATTGAAAGAATGTCTTTAATTTTTTTCTCATCTGGCAGATTTTGAGAAAAATATTCCATCCTTTCAATTATTTTACTCTTAAAATTAAAAATTTTATCATTCTTTAAAATTAAGTCAACACTGTTTTCCCACCTCTCATCTAAGGAATTACATATAGATACGAAAATACCTTTAAGGTTCAGATCGAGAAAATCACCTTCCTCTATTTCAGAACAAAAAGTTTTACAAGCATCCTTATTTGAAAGCATAAGAGATATTATTTCAAGATAAATGTTGGATTGGGTTTCCTCATTCTCCAGTTTTGTATTCCTGTCAACTTTATTTATCTGGACATCTACATCGAATCCAAGTTCTTTTTTCACAATATCCCTATATAAAAATTTCAAAGAATTATCTTGTATACCGTTGATCGAATTTAAAAGGAATGTCAAGAGATGTTTTTTCGCAAGCATCTTATCTTTTTCCCTTTTGAAAAAAAAGAAAGAGGAGAATTTTACAATATCATAAAAATCCTTTTTTAGAAAATCTTGTGACATATTTTGATTTGTTTTTACAAGTTCATCAGGATCTTTGAAATTTTCATTTTTATATACTTCAACTATAAGCCCTTCCTTTAAAAGTATAGGGATCGATCTCATAGTTGCGTTTTGCCCAGCATCATCTGAATCGTACATTATAACTACTTTTTCACAAAATTTTTTTAGTATCCTTGCCTGATTTTCAGTACATGCTGTTCCAAGCTGTGCCACGACATTTTTTATACCACTTTTGTAAAGTGATATAAAATCCATATAACCTTCAACGAGTATCGCATAGTTTTCCTCTGATATATATTTCCTGCTAAGGTTCAATCCATATAGGAAATCTCCTTTCGTGTAAACAGGTGTCTTTTGAGTATTAACATATTTTGGTGTTTCATCTCCAAGAACCCTTCCACCGAATCCTATAATGTTACCTGTTATTGATACTATGGGGAAAATTATCCTGTTGTAAAAAACCTCTCTATACCTACCATCATCATTTTTAACTACAAGTCCCGCTTTTATAAAATCATCTATGTTCAGTTTTTTCTCATTTATCTTTTTTAAAAGTGTCCTTTCACCATCAGCGTAACCAAGCATGAACAAAAATATATCATCGTTATTCAATCCCCTTTTTTCAAGGTAAGAGAGAACATTCTGATTCTTTTTTAAATTGTTCTGGTAAACTTCACAAGCCAATTTGTTCACCTCAAAAATTATTGAAGCTATCCCTCTATCCTGATTGCTGATATAATTTTTTACATCTATTCCACTCTTTCTTGCAAGTATTTCAACAGCATCCTTAAAATCAACATTTTCGATATACTGAATGAATGTTATAACATCCCCACCTTTTCCACATCCAAAACAGTAAAAATAACCTCCCTGTGGATTGACGAAAAAGGATGGAGTTTTTTCAGAATGGAAAGGACATAGACCTTTTAAAGATTTACCACTTTTTTTCAACTTAACATACTCTGAAACAACAGAATCTATAGGGTTTAACTCTTTAATTTTAAAAATCAGATCTTCATAGTTGAACATAGAATTAATATAATGTTATTTTTTTAAAAATCAATATTATAATTGACTCTTTGTTGTATTGATAATATAATAATTTTTTATGAAAAACCTAAACTTATCAGTTTCAATACTTATAATTTTCATAATATCGCTGATATTCAATGTGAATTTCAATTTTAAAATCGATTTTTTATATCAACTCATTTTAACTGTAATATTTTCAATCTTTCTTTCTCTCTATTTTATCAGATTCTTCTTTTACTTAAACCATCTCATTTTTTTAATCCCTATAACATTTGTTGTGCCATTTCTTGAACAAAATTATGGATGGTTTGTCTATTTTGTAATACTTTCCCTTTCAACGGTTCTTCAGATTTTGGATTACGAAAGAAAAAAGGTTTTTTTCTATTTTGTTATATTCGCCATATTCCTATGGATAAGGACGATTTTTTTCAATCAAGATAGAATAATATTTTCAATATTTATAACCTTTCTAACAACATTATCTTTTTTTCTCACAGGTAAAGAAAAATCTAAAAAGAAGAACCTTGAAGAAAGATATGAGAATATTACATCAAAAAATAAAATTATAGAAGTTTCACCTTTCATGCTTGAAAAAGAAAAAATCCTAAATGATGATTATGAAAAAAACAGGATGATTTTAAACAGTATAGACGAAGCTATAATATCTCTTCTTTCAACATTAAAAATAGTTTTGAATTGTAATAGTGCTATTTTTTTTCTATACAATAAAAATAAGGATCACCTTTTCATAGAATCTGGTATATCTTCAGAGGAGATAAATTTAAAAAAGACCGTTTCAAACAGGGAAAACTTTCTTTATTCTGTTGTTACAGATCTAAAAAATATAAAAGACAATTTTTTTACAGGTGATATTTCAAAATTATCTCTATACAAAAATGATACGGTTATAAGATCTATAATTTCTTTGCCTGTTATAAAATCTGGAGAATGTGTTGGAGTTTTATATGTTGATGATGGGAATGAAGAGAAATTCACAGATAAGGATATGCAGACAACAAAACTTTTTTCCGATCAGATTGGAATGATACTAAATTTCGCAGAGTATGCTCAACAAGCAAAAACTGAAGCTACCGTAATTTCAATTTTAAACGATATAACCCATAAACTTTCTAAAACTTTCGATTTCGAGGAGATAATAAGAATTATAACTGAATCTTTGAGAATGCTTATAAGTTATAAAAACTACTTTCTTGTTTCCATAAATAAGGATAATTTAAAAATTGTTATGACAGATTCCAACATCAAAAATTTACCAGACTATATTTCTGAGAACAGTTTTCTCTATTTATCTTTAAAAGATGAAGTATTCTATAAAACAAACCTTAAAGATAGAGAAATTCCAATACATCTTTTTTATGAAGGTGATAATATAGGTCTTTTTGATGCAGCGATTTCGATTCCTATTTTTCTTGATGAGGAAAAGAAAATATTTTTAATTCTGATATCTGAAGAAAAAATTTCAATAGACTCAGCAAAAATTTTCCTTTTAAATTTCATTTCCGATATATCTAAAACCGCTTCTGAAAAATCATTTTTATACCAGAAGACAAAAGACCTTGCCATCAAAGATGGTTTGACAGGTATATTTAACCATAGATTCTTTCAGGATGAACTATCAAGGATACTTTTAAATGCCGAAAGAAGTGAAAAAAAAGTTTCACTCGCTCTTCTTGACATAGACCATTTTAAAAAATTCAACGATACTTA
>DJVI01000020.1:0-40973 GCA_002441125.1 Caldifarciminota bacterium UBA6260 | reverse complement strand
AAGATATGGCGGAGAGGAGTTTGTTATCGTTTTAACAAACATAAAGGATGATTCTTTTCAGAATGTTTTTGAAAATATAAGAAAAAAAATAGAGGAAAGAAAAATTAAGATAGAGGAAGAAGAACTGAAAGTTACTGTAAGTATAGGTTTTTCACTTTTCCCTGATGATACCAAAGAGAAAAACCTTTTGATAAACTATGCTGACATTGCACTTTACAAAGCCAAAGAATTTGGCAGAAACAGAGTTGTTAGGTATCAGAAATAATCTTTTATCTTTTGATATAGAAGAAAAGTTGAATAAACATCCAAAGAACAATATTTGGCAATTTCTAAAAATTTTTCCTCTCTATAGAATTTTTCAACATCCTTTCCTGACATATTAACTTTGGGAGAAGGTATATCGAAAACTTTACAGTATATATCCAAAGAATTCCCTTTTATAAGACCAGACAAAGTTAAAACATCATAAATATCGTAGTGCTCTTCCTTTTTGAATCTTGGAGTGTTTATATTCCTCGTTGGAGTTATTCCATTTATTATTGCTCTGAATGTTATGAAAGGGCAATCGAATCTAAGTCCATTGAATGTTATGAACCTGCTTGCATTTTTTACCCTGTCATAGAAATTTTTTATTATTCCCTTTTCATCACATACTATGAAAACCCTTTTAAAATCTGAGTAATCATCAACAAACCCAGTATCAAAAAGTGAAAACTGGGATGAGTGGTAAAAAGTTTCAATCAATTTCTTATCAATATCAAGAACTGATATGGCGATTATCTTTCCAGAAAAAGGGTATAAACCTTTCTTCTCTTTGAAACCTTCTTCCCTGTTTACAAAATATTCTAAAACCTTTTGGTCCAAATTTTCATCATCTATTCCCAAAGTTTCAATATCGAAACATATTTCACCCATTATTTCCCCCTAAAAGAATTTTTTTAAGTTCAAAAATTCCATTCACAAAAAATGTAGGTTCTATCAACATTTTTTCATTCTCCTCTATATAACCGTAACTAACTATTATCGAATCTATACCATTATATTTTGCTCCATCATAATCACTCTTTCTGTCACCAACCATTACAACCTCATCTTTTTTTAATTTGAACTTTTCTATAATCAAACCTATAAGTTCCTCTTTGCTTGAATTCTTACCATCCATCTCTGTTCCAAGAACATATTTAAAATAATCTATCAGAGAAAAATGTTTTAAAATCTGTGTTGCGAATTTTGTTGGTTTTATAGTTGCAAGAAAAATATCTTTCCCTGAAAGTTTTAGTTCGGAAAGAAGGCTCTCAACACCATCGTATACTCTATTTTTAAACATACCTTCTATCTCAAAATTTTCTCTATACAATCTTATCGCAAGATCGATCTTCTCTTTATCATCAGTTTTTAAAACATCTCTATAAATTTTGTATAAAGGCTCTCCTATATATCTTCCCAGAACCTCCCTTTCGAGATCAACTCCAAAATGTTTTAGTGAGAAATCGAGAGAATCTATTATACCTTCTTTTGAATCGGTTAATGTTCCATCAAGATCGAATATAACACTTTTGTAATTTTTCATCTACCTGTCCTTTCAAGTAAACTTTCATAATGTTTTATCCTTTCCTTCAATACCATTTTTTTAATATTTTCACTTTTTATCCTATCGTTCATATACCCTTCTATAACCAAATAGTTTTCAAGAAAATTGAAGTAAACCTCATCACTTTTAGGACTCTTATCAAGAATATTAAGAGATTCTTTTAGAAGTTGATATAATTTTTCAACACTCTCAGTTGGGAATTTCTGTTTTCGAAGAATCCTTATCATCTCAACAGCAAAATTGAATTTATTCAAATCTTTAATTACTCCCATTGGATAGAATAAAAGGTAAGCTTTTGTTATGATGTTTAGTTCCCTGTTCTCTTTATAAAATATCTGTATAGAATTTACAGACAACTGTTCGAGTGGAGAGTTGAATTTTTTGTTTTTCCTGAATATACCTTTAACCAAAAAATTTTTACATCCAAATATTGGTGTAAAAATCTCTAAAATTGCACTACTTTCAAGATACTTACTCTTTTTGAATACTATACATTCAGTTTCTATATAGGATGTTTTTATCATCTTCTCGGAAAACCTTTTCCCATAACTTCATAAACATTCTCTACTACAACAAAAGCATCCCTGTCTATCTCTTCAATGATCTTACTCAAAATTGATAACTCTCTCCTTGCAACAACACAGTAAAGTATAGTTTTGTTCTCTTTAGAATACATACCTTTTCCTTCAAAACCTGAAACACCTCTTTTCAATTTGTTCATTATCTCATCAGATATCTTCTCCGGTTTATTTGTGAATATGAAAACTCCCTTAGCATAATCCTGACCTTCAAGAACAAGATCTATCATTTTGGATGAAAGGTAAAGTGAAAGGTAAGAGTAGAGTATCAGTTCATAACTTTTAAAGACTATTCCGGTTAAGCCTATAACTATCGAATCAACTATAAAAATAGATGTCCCTATAGATATAGAAGTGTATCTATTTATCAATCTTCCAATTATATCACTCCCACCTGTTGAACCTTTTCCTTTGAATATAAACCCAAGACCGATTCCTAAAATTACTCCACCGTAAAGTGTAGCAAGAAGCTGGTTCCCTTCAAAAATCAAAAACTTAAAATAACCGAGCAAATCTGAAAGAAAACCTATCAGAAATATTGAAACGAGAGTTCTGATAACGAATAGAGTTCCAAACATTTTTATACTTATTATAAGCAACGGAATGTTAAGCACTATAAGAACTATACCGAAAGGTGTTTTGAAAAGATGGTGTAAAACCATAGATATACCAGCGATACCACCAGTACTTATCTTACCGGGAACAAGGAAAAATGTATAACCAACTGAACAGAGAATTATTCCTAAAGTCAGATAAAGAATATCTTTTGAGTTTATCTTCATTTTACTATCTCCTCTACCTTTACTTTTTTTACAACCATATTTTTTACCTCAAGAACAATTATTTTAATCTTATTATCGACAATTACAATATCATTTTTCTCCGGGAATCTTTTCAAAACATATACTATGTAACCTGAAAGAGTTGTAAAATGACCATTTTCAATCTTCACATTGTATTTTTCACAAAAATCATCTATCGGGATCTCCCCTTTTTCAATTCCAAGTGTATAATCATTTTCTATAATTTCATCATGTTCATCTTCTATATCTCCAAAAATAACTTCTACAATATCCTCTTTTGTTACTATACCTTCAAAACCTCCATACTCATCTATAACTATAGCGAAACTTTCTTGAAAATCGTTCATCTCTTTTAACAGATTTCCAATAGATACAGATTCACTTACAAAGAGTGGTTTTCTTAAAATCTTTTTTATTTCAACATTACCACTTTTCAGAATATCGAAAATGTTTAAAACACCCAAAATGTTATCTATACTATCCTCCCAGACAGGTATCCTTGAATAAATCTTTTTTGAACTTTTTAAAATATCTTTCAAATCTTCAATTTTTACATCAGAAGGGATCATCAAAACTTCCTTCCTTTTAACAGAAATATCTTTTACCTTCCTATCTTTTATTTTGAATATACCTTTTACAATATCCTCTTCAATACCAACATCATCTTTGAAATCAAGATTTTTTAAAAGAAGCTCTTTTATATTTTCACTTTCAAGCATCATCCTGTTATAATTTTTCTGTTCCCTTCTTAAAAATATCCGATTCGAACCTGATATTATTTTTATAAGAGGGAAAAGTATAAAGTATAAAATCTTTACCGGGTAAAAGAATAAAAGAGCAAAGGTCTCACTCTTTTCTGAAACTATATATTTTGGAAAAACTTCTCCAAAAATCATAACAAGCAAGGAAATATAAATTGTAGAGAGAATTGGTGAAATGTTTAAATTTTTGTATAAAAAGAATTTTTCGATAAAAGTGGTTATCAGAATATTAGTTAAATTGTTGGAGATCAGAATAGTGTAAAGATAGTTTTGAGGCTTATTCAAAAAATCTAAAAGGTTCAAATAATGTTTGCTTCTATTTGAAAGTATCTTTATAAAAACTTTGTTAGATGAAACAAAAGACATCTCACTTGCTGAAAGAAATGAAGAAAAAATAAGAAAGATAAAAGCAAAAAACAGATTAAACATTAATTATTTTTAAACCTTTTAAAATTTTATTTATAATATCCTCAAGAGTAACTATTGAGTAAAACTTCTTATCCTTGAAAATAAAAACTATATGTGTATTTTTGTTTATCATAAAATTTAAAACTTCATATAACCTTTTCTCATGATCCACCTTTTCAAAATCTTTAATATATACATCTATATTTTCTCTCTCATCTTTGAAAAGGAGATCTTTTACATAGAGTACTCCGACAGGATCTCCATTCTCAAAAACAGGTATTCTTGAAAAGTTTTTCTTTCTGTAAAGAGAGATAGCGTCCTTTATCAAACTACCTTTTTTTATGCCAACTATCTTTTCAGGTTGTGGAGAGAATTCAAAAATTTTTCTATCCTTCAATTCATTATAACTTTTTAAAAACAAGAACTCGTTCTCTATACTTTCCTTGTGATCTTCAAGAAAGTTGTATATGGAATCGAAATCTGTCTCTATTTTTTTGAGCTTTATGTTTTTTTCCTTCAAAAAAATTTTTAACACTATTTTGAAAACTTTAAAAATCGGTAAAAAAAATAAAAAACTTTTTAAAAAGAAAGTTTTTTTGTAAATCGATAATGTTTTTGGAACTATCTCACAAAAAAAGACAATGTAAACCAATAATAAAACTATCTCTAAAATTTTTAAATCATCTTTAAGATTTATAATTCTAAAAATATTATCTGAAAATATTACTATACCAACATTTGCAAAAGTATTTAAGGAAATCAAAAAGAATAAAAGGATCTTTTTTTCTTTTGAAATTTCTTTTAAAAAATTTATCCTTTTTGAGATTTTATGCAACTCGAACTCTGATAGTGAAAAGAAAGAAGTTTCTATACCAGACATTAAAAATGAGCAAAATGAGAATAAAAGGAAAAGGAAAAAGTAAAGCATCAAATTATAAGAGTTAAGTACCTATCTTCAAGTTTTAAAAATTTTTTGAACTCTTTCTCCCTCTTATGATCATATCCGATAAGATGCAAAACTCCGTGAACCATCCTTCTTAGGATCTCTTCTTCATTTTCAGGTTTTATCTGTTCGGGACAGATATAGATATCTCCAAGCATATTGTAAGAGTATTTCACAAATTTACCTTCTACAAGTGAAAAGGATATCACATCGGTTGGTTTATCTATCCTTCTATATTTTTTATTCATCTCCCTTATCTCTTCTTCATCAACAAAGATAAAGTTTACAACAAAACCTGTAAGATCGTTAAGAAGTAGAATATCCTCTATCCATAGTTTTAAATCTTTAACACTCTTTTTTATCTTTTTAGGTTTGTTGTAGATGTTAATCTTATTTTTTTGTAACATAATCTATCCTTGGATGGTAAATCCCTTTAAAAAATTCGAAAGAGATCTCTTTTATCTTTTCAAGGTCTTTCAAAGTTATATTGGACTCGTTAAACTGCTTTTCTTCCATCCTTTTATTTATAATCTTTTCTATTATTTCTTTCAAACTATCATCATCGGTTATGTTAATACTTCTTACCGCTGCTTCAATAGAATCTGAAAGCATAACTATAGTTTCCTCTTTTGAAGAAGGTAAGGGACCCGGATATCTGAAAAGTTCCTTATTAAAAGGTTTGTTCGATTCTTTTGCTTTTTCATAGAAGTATCCAACATTAGTTGTTCCATGGTGAGTTATTATAAACCTTTGGACTTTTTCAGGTAATTTATATTTCTGAGCGAGTTTTAAACCATTCTGAACATGTTCAATTATAATTTCCGCAGAGATCTCGTAAGGTAGATTCTCATGTGGATTGGTTCCCTTAAATTGATTTTCAATAAAATATTCTGGCTTTTGCATCTTCCCAATATCATGATAGTATGAGCCAACTCTGACGAGTAAAATATCAGCATCTATACTTTGTGCGATTTTTTCAGCAAGTCTGCTAACTATTATACTATGGTTGTATGTTCCAGAAGTTTTTTCTGAAAGTTCTTTTAAGAGTTCATTGTTAAGATCTGAGAGTTCAAAAAGTGTTACATTAGTTAACCTCTGCAAAATATTTTCTATATATTTTATCGTGAACATCATAATAACGAAAGATAAAACAGGAGTTATGAAACTGTAAAGCATTGCGACAAAAATATTGGATAATGTGGATTCCCTATAAAGTTCTATAAAGAATGAGAGTGATAGATTTATAAATGAAATCTTGAAAACTATTCCAAAAAAATTCTTTTTAAGATTTTCATCTTTTATGAAAAATATCGAGTATATTGATGAAACTAAAACAGCGAGTAAACCATACAATCTCATACCTGAATACAAAATCAGAGATGTCAGGATGAAAAGTAATGTTATTAGAGAAAAGGTTTTACTGTAAAGTAAAGAAAGTAGTATAGATGTTAAAATCAAAGGAACTATATATTCTATGTTTGGTAACTCATAAAAAAATCCAAAAATTCCAAGATTTATAAGGTAAAGTAAAAGAACGAAAAGTTTATCCCTTTTTTTCAAATTGAGTTTCGGAAACTGAGTGTTGATGAAAATGATATAAAGAATGAATGTTATTATAAAAATAAGATTTTTGTAGATAGCATTCAAAATCTTATTCTTAAAATTATCTTCACCTTTAAGAAACCTGTTCAAAGAATATATTTTATCCTCTACAGTTTGATCAACAACCTGATTGGCTTTCACTATTATTTCACCTTTTAGAACTATTCCGACTTTTTCAGAAACTTCATTTTTAGCTTTTTCTCTTCTAAAAGATGTTTCATCCCTATCGAAAAATATATTTGGTTTTAAAAAATATTGGAACATTTCAAGACCATACTTCAAAAGATAGGAATTACCTGAATATTTTTTTATGATCTCTTTTTTTAAATGTTCGTTAGCTTCATCAAGATCGAATATCTCATTATCATTTTTCAATATCTCTCTGTTACCTCTTTTTAAAGATACCTTTCTATCTTTTCCAAAAGGGATAACACTCTTATCACCTATTAAACCAACATCAAGAGTATATTTTAAAGAGTTTTCAACAAAACTTAAAACATTTTTTGATTGTTCTGAAAAAAGAATATTTACAAGATCATCTGAAAGGTTTTTTATACTATCCTTTAAAACTTTTCTTTTTAACTCATTTTTCCATACATTTTTATTCAAAGAATCAACTAAATTTTTAAAAGAGTAAAAATTGTTAAGAATTTCAACATTTCTGTTTTCATCATAAACAATAACAGGTGGTGTATTATCGTAAGCTTTCTCTTTCTCTTTTCTAAGTATATCAGAGTTTTTTATAATATCGAAAGTGAAAGGAGCTATTATATCTTTTGGAGATATATCCCCTTTTTTTAGTTGTGGGATCTTAGAAAATGTTGAAGGATAGAAAAGGTTGAAAAAAATAACAAGTATCAAAACAAGAATTATATCGAAATAATATATTTTAATCTTATTTTTTATTGTATGAAGAATATGCATCTATAATATCCTTTACAAGTGGGTGTCTTACAACATCTTCCGATGTGAGATGGATAAAGGAGATCTCTTTTATTTCTTTAACTATATCCTGTAATTCAACAAGTCCAGAAGATGCTCTTATAGAAAGATCTATTTGAGTCACATCACCTGTTATTATAGCCTTAGATCTAACACCGAGTCTTGTTAAAAACATCTTCATCTGCATTGAAGTTGTGTTCTGTGCTTCATCGAGAAGTAGGTAAGCGTTGGAGAGAGTTCTTCCTCTCATGTAAGCGAGTGGTGCTATTTCAACTATACCATCCCTGATCATCCTGTCTATCCTATCCTTGTCTGCAAGATCGTATAAAGCATCGTAAAGTGGTCTTAGGTATGGATCAACCTTCTCTTTAAGGTCACCTGGTAAAAATCCAAGATTCTCTCCAGCCTCAACAGCAGGTCTTGTTAAAATTATCTTCGAAACATTCTTTTTTAAAAGTTCATTCAAAGCTTTTGCTACAGCAAGAAAAGTTTTTCCAGTTCCAGCTGGGCCAATAGAAACTACTATATCATACCTGTTCAAAGATTCTATATATTTCTCCTGTCCCTTTGTTCTCGCTTTTATAATCTTTTTAGGGAGATAGAATACATTCTGTTCTTTTCCAGAGGAAAGATCATTTATACTTTTAGAAATTGAGCTGACAACATCTGTTCTTTCAAGATAACCTTTATCGTTCTCTATCTCTAAAAGTTTATAAACAATATTTTTCAATTTAAGAAGATTCTCCTCACTTCCCTCAAAAAAATAATTTTCGTTTGAAAAAACTATATCACCCTTCAAATTAGAATCTATCAAATCTTTATACTTAGGGTACCTTTCAAAAAATAATTTTATCTTATCTTCTAATTGAAACATATAAGGTTGATGGGCTGTTTTGAAACAGCCCATCCTAATTTTATTACGGTCTTGGAATAGTTAACTTCCAATTTGGGTAAATAAGGTTTGGATCCTTTATAAGTCTTTTATTAGCTCTGTATATTTCTGGCCATCTCTTCCATCCACCTTTACCATAAACCTCTTTGTAATCTGCAAGTTTTGAAAGCCAATCACCAGGTTTAACAGTATAGAAACCTCTTGTTTCTTTAAGATTGTTCAACTGTGCAATAAGGTTCTCTTTTTCCTTTCTGAGATTTTCTACCTCAGTCATAAGTGGTGAATGAGTGTTTTTACATTCTTCAAGTTTTGCGTTCGCTGCATCAAGTCTTGCCTGTTCCATTGCTATTGCATCCAAAACTTCCTTTTCTGTCATCTTCTGATTCTGAGCAAAAAGAACTGTTGAGAGGATCAACAATAAAACAACAATAAAAAGTTTACTTTTCATTTTTCACCTCTCTATTTGTAGATTTCGATCTCTTTTTTCAACTCTTCTATCTCTTTGAGAAGAGTCTCTTTCTCTTTTGTAAGCTCTTCAACCTTTTTCTGGCATTCTGCAACCTGTGCTTCTGCCTGATCAGCAGCCATCTTCAACTCTTCAAGCTGAGAGAGTTGTGCCTGTGTTGCTTTCTTTGGACCACAACCTGTTATAAACAGGGAGAGGAGAAGAAACGCTAACACCAAAACAAATAATGTTTTCTTCATTTTAACACCTCCGTTTCGTTTATTCTAACATTTTTTTCGTATTTGTCAATACAAGCGGGCAACGGGATTTGAACCCGCGACCTTCAGCTTGGGAAGCTGACACTCTACCACTGAGTTATACCCGCATCTTTCAAATATCTTTCAAACTCTTCTAATTTATAACCGTTCCTTTCAAATGTAAAAATCGTATCTTTTAAAATTTCGTTAATTTTTAAAACTTTTATTGTTACATTCTCCTCAAGAACATTTCCGTATAGGTTTGTCAATGTTTTTATACTTCTCGGGAGATTTTCTTTATAAGATTTTAAAAATGTTTGTAATACAATTGAGTTGTTGTTATCATAAATTTCAACTATCTCAGGGAGATTATCTTTATTCAGTTTTAAAAGTAGTGTTGGCATAAGTGGATTATCTTTGTTTTCATATTTTATATATGAGACACCCTTAACATTTTTTGTCTCAACACTTCCTTTTTTGGAATATGTTACAATAACTTTAAGTATATCGAAAAGGTTAATGTTGAAAAATTTTGATGAGAAATTCAAAGAATCGTTACCTGTGTAGTAGAAAATTTTCTTTTCTGAAGGTAAGATTATAAAAACAGTATCTTTTAAAATAAATATCTCAGTTTGGTTTTCACTATCTTTTATCAAATACTTTTTTCTGTTATTCTCAAAATCCTCATAGAAGAAAACTTTTGTTAAATAATTTTTGTTTGGGAGTTTTAACTCTTTAGTGTAGGTTCCACTCATGCTTTTTGTATTTGAAAAAATCGAATCTATAATATCAACACATGCACTACCGGTTGCATGTGTTGATAGAAAGATTGATAGGATAAAAAAAATTACAGAAATTTTTTTATTCATTAAGAATAAAGTTCATCCCTGTTGAATATGGAGAAACTGAAACGGTTTTCACGCTTGTACCATTACTATATGAATAGCAGCAGCACTGTGAAATATTGAATGTGAATGTGAAAGCTGCAAAAACAAAAATAGAAACAAGTAATAATACTAAAACGATTAAAAGATTTAATTTCATTAAGAACCTCCTTTTTTTATAGTGTATTAAATTATTCAAAAAAATCAATACTTTTTATTCTATAATTTTTAATGTTTTCAACAACCATCTTCAATCTATCAAAAGTAGTTATTTCTATAGGAAACATATTATCATCATATCTGTAAAATGTTGACATTATAGTATCTTTTCCTTTAATAAAAAAAATTGAGTCATAAAGAAAATTTTTATCAAAAAAAATCTTCACAACATCAACTTTTCCATTTTCGGGGAAAATTTCCAAAAAATTTTTTTCAGAATTACTTCTATAATTTTTAAGTTTTTCAACTGGATTCAAAGTTGTCATTATCTCAAGATCTTTTAGAATACTTTTATCCTTCTGGTATGATTTTTTACCCTGCTTTTCTTCAAAAACACCTTTCTGGTCATAACCGATAACGAAAGAATTTTTTTTATCAATTAAATAAAGTTTTGTCGAGTCCTTAGTCAAAACTATTTTCCCATTTATCTTCCCAATCAGCTCACCTGAAAAAAGTTTTACACTTTTCGTGAAAAAAAATTCATAATTAAAAAAATTATTTTTAGTTGATATTGAATCTGTTAAAATACTTTTTGAATTTAAAATTGAAAAGAAAAGAAAAAAAAAGCCGGTAAAAACCGGCTTTAAATTATTAATCTTCACTGATCGCTTCAGTTGGGCAATTATCGATAGCTTCATCTAAATCACATGAATCAAAATCAGCATCTTCTTTTACCTGTGCTTTTGAATCATCGTTAAGTTCAAAAACATCAGGACAGGTATTTATACAAACACCACACCCGATACATTTTTCCTGATCAACTTTAACTTTCATCCTATACTCCTTTTTAGTGTTTTTTTTAATATAATAGAATAATTTTATAAGTCAATACCATTTTCAAAAATCACTTGACAAATTATACCTAAATGCATATAATCATAAAATCATCGCGGGGTAGAGCAGTGGTAGCTCGTTGGGCTCANNAGGTTCGAATCCTGCCCCCGCTACCATTTTTATTTATATTCATAAGTTTGAAATTTAACAGGGCGTAAAATCCTATCGAATCTAATAAATTTCCAAATTTTCCAAACAGGTTGTGTTTTATCTATAGAAAAATAGTATAGGAAAGGTGTCCCAACAATATATTTTCTATGTAATGGTCCCCAGAATCTTGAGTCATCAGAATTGTCCCTATTATCTCCAAGCATAAAATAATGTTCGGGAGGAACAACAACAGGTCCGAAATTGTCTCTTGGAAGTATAGAAAAATACCTGTTCATATAGAACTCTCCACTTTCCCATAACCTTTGATACTCTTTATCTGAAAGGTAACCTTTGTAAAAATCATTTATGTGTGGATAAGTGACAGAATCTATATGTTGAACAAATGGCTCATCATAACTTTTCCCGTTGATGTATAAAACTTTGTTTATTATTTGGATAGTATCACCCGGAAGACCTACACACCTTTTCACGAAAGGTCTACCATCATAAGGGAATTTGAAAACAACTATATCACCCCTTTTTGGATTTCTATACCTTATTATCTCTTCTGAAGTTATGGGAACATTCGTTGAGTATTTTAACCTGTTAACGAAAAGAAAATCGTTTATCTTTAAGGTATTCAACATTGAACCTGAAAAAACCATATATGACTGGATGAAAAAGGATTTTAAAAGGAATGTTGCAACTATTGCAAAAAGTATAGCATCTATCCAATCGATTATTTTTTCTTCCTTTGTTTTAACTCTTTTTTCCTTTTTTTCTTTTTTAAAAAAATTCATAAAGTAAGTATAACTGTTAAAAAATTTAAGTCAATATCACTTAAGTTCTGTTACAATCTCTGAAAGTGTTGGATGAACAAAAACTGTTTCTTTCAACTTTTTATAATCTATTCCATTTTGAATTAAAGGTAAAAGTTGATGGATTATAATATCACTATCTTTGCCAAAAATATCAACTCCAAGAATTTTATCCTCTTTTGAAAGGTAAACTCTCATCTCTCCACTTCTCGCTTCATATGTAGCAGCCCTTCCATTTTCAGCATAATTAGCTTTCAAAATTTTATATAAAGTGCCTTCATTTTTCAAATCATCTTCACTTTTGCCTGAGTGTGAAATTGGTGGGATTGTAAAAACTGAATAAGGGATAAAACAATAATCCATCCTTTCACTTTTCAAACCACAAATATTTTTCGCAGCAATATAACCATCATAGTAACCTTTGTGTGCAAGCATAGGTCCTTCTGTTACATCTCCGGTTGCAAAGATGTTTTCAACATTTGTTCTCTTGAACCTGTCAGTTTTTATAAAACCTTTTTGGTCTTTTTCAACTCCCAAAATTTCAACCTCAACTCCAACAACAGGTTTTCTTCCAACAGCAACAATAAGTTTATCAAAATCCAGAGACTCACCTGTTGAAAGAGAGAGCTTTTTGTTCATTTTATCAACTGAAACAACTTTTGTTGAACCTAAAAATTTTATCCCATTTTTCTGCAAAATCTTTTTCGCATTCTCTTTTATAAAATTGTTACCTGTTGAAGGAAGAGGAGTATCAAACATTTCAACTATTGTAACATCACTACCAAATATTGAAAAGTATGTAGCGAACTCACATCCGATAACTCCACCACCAACTATTACTATTTTTGATGGAATTTCTTTTAAAGATAAAGATTCTTTTGAATTCAAAATATTTTCTCCGTCGAAAGGTGCAAAAGGAATTTGTGTATCTTCACTTCCAGTTGCTATAACAAGATTTTTGAACTGGAATTTCTCTCCATTTTCAGTTTCAACTATACTTGTTGAATTTAAATGTGCTTTTGAAAATATTATATCTATACCTGAATTCAAAAGTTTTTTATAAAGTCCACTCTGAAGTATTTTTACTATCCTTTCCTTCCTTTCAAAAACTTTTAAAAAATCTAAGGTATATGATGATTTTATACCAAACTTTTCAGAGATTTTAAAATTTTCAACAATTTCAGCTACAGAGATGAAAGATTTAGTTGGAATACAACCATAGTTAAGACAAACGCCACCTATTTTATCCTTCTCAATTATCAAAACACTTTTCGAAGGATCGAACTCTTTTATCTTTTCAGCACAATAATAACCACCAGAACCACCACCAACTATTATAACATCATAATTTTTCATTTTAACCTCACTTTTTAGTAATAATATAAAAAAACAATTAAAAGTCAACTAAAAAAAGTGTAATTTTTGCACTTTTAACTTCAAAAGTTTATATTTAAGGATACTATAAAATTTAATAATTTAATAATTTAAGCTTTACCTTCCTTAAGAATATGCAATTTTTTGTTTGTTAGATAAATATAAGGAATATAAGTATATAAAAAATATATAATTTATCTTTGGTATACTTTTTGCTTAAAAATAAACTATGATTTTGAAAAATTCTCTTTTAAATGAAAAGATAGGAGGTTAAATGAAAAAACTTTTAACACTTACACTGGTTGTTCTTTTTGTTGCCGTGGCAGTTTTCGCTGTTCCGGCAAGGCCAGGTTTTAGAGTTTTTGAACAACCAGATGGAACAAAGTTCATTGCTCAACTTAAGGGAGATGAGCATTTCCATTTCGCTGAAACTGAGGATAGGTATGCTATCATCAGAAACAGTGAAGGATGGTGGACTTATGCTAACAAAGTTGATGGACTTTTGGTCCCATCGTTATTTTTGGTTGGAAAGGACAATCCACCATTCCCAAAAGGTTTAAGACCTGATCCAGACAAAGTTGCAGCTCTTCCGGGAAATGAGTTGAAACAAATAAACTGGACAAAGCTTTTCAACATCAACGATGAAGCTACAAAAGCAGGTTACACTGACAGGAAGTTCCTTGTTATTTTGGGATGTTTCGATGATTCATCTTTCCTTGGAACTGTAAGACCTTCAGGTGATTGGTCAATTCTACCATGGACTTTAAGAACAGGTTTTACATCTGGAGCAAGTGGTGGAACTGCACACGATTCTTTATACTGGGATTCAGTATTTTTCTCAAACTCACCTGGATCTTTCAGAACTTTCTTCAAAGAGATATCTTTTGGAAGATGGATAATAGATACAGCATGCCATGTTCAGGGACCTCTATCATCAGGTAAAACATATGGTGCTTATGGTGATGGAGCTGAACTTACATATATGCAGGATATAGCTTACAGAAGTTCTGGAAGAATGAAATATGGTACAACTCATAGGGCTGATCAGAACGCTTACAGTGATTATGATGGTGATGGTGATGGGTATGTTGATCACTGGATAGTTGTTCGTGCTGGTGGTGAACAGTCAGCAACAGGTTCTTTGAAGGACATGTGGGCTACAAAATACACAACAACAATTACAACAACAACAGGTGCAACAGTTAGAAACCCAACCAACGCTGGTGAGTTGACAGATTCACTTTCAAAGACATGGACTTCAACACAACTTTTAGATACTCAGTTTGTCCGTTCATATACAATGGGTATAGGTGTTCACGCACATGAATCATTCCATGCTTTCGGTGCACCTGATCTATATGATTACGGTTATCAAGGTGAGCCAGCAGATGTATGGTCACTTATGGATGCTGGTTCATGGACAGGTGATGGAATTCAAGCAGGTTCAAGACCACCACATCCAGGTGCTATGTTACAATATTCATTCAGAGGGTATCCAGAAAGTGGTGATACAACAGCAGGATTTATGCCAGATGATTGGGATCAGTTGATAACAACCAACGGAAGATATTTTGTTGTTGGTCTTTCAGTTGATTCATCAAAAGGTGGTCCAAGATTTATGATGATCAGGAACTCAGCATTTACAACTGCTGGTGAATATTTCTTTGTTGAGAATAGAGCAAATAAAGGATTCTTTGAATCATGTTTACCAGAGCATGGTCTTATAATAGCTCATTATGACCCCTCTGAAAAGGGAACCTATTACAATGAGGGACCAGACTATTATACTTATTGGGTTGAACAGAGAGGATTTGACCCCCAGATACATGTAACTTATCCAAATGATACAATATATAGGGATGCTGGACAGGCGCCATATTTTGCAGGTGATGATTACGAATTTACAAACCTTACAAAAGCTGGTGCTAATGTTAACGGTTCAACAACAAACTTTGGACCTTACATAATTTCAATTTCCGCACCTGGTGATACTATGTGGTTTACAGTTGACAACGCAACAGTTCCAGCTGGTGCGTCTTTTGCTTACAAATCACATACAGTTAAAGATACACTCACAAACTATTCTAACAACAACGGTTATGTCGATCCAGATGAAATTGTTGACCTTATTATAGCGATTAAGAATGTTGGTGGTAACGCATCAAGTGTTACTGCAAAATTAAGACATAAATATGGACTCGCGACAGTTCTTGATTCAACAGCAAATTATGGAACTATAAATTCACTTGCAACAGTTTCAAACACAGCTGATGTTTTCAGAATAAAAGTTAAACCTGGTTGCCCAACAGATACAATACTTTTCTTCACAGTTTATGTCACATCATCAAACGGTTCAAATGAGTTCGAATTTGGAATAAAACTGAATTCAACACCTTTACTTTACACAACAGAAGTTAGAAACATTTCAGGTTCATTAAGGGATGCTGCTGGAATAGATCTTATGTATTTCCCTGATATAAGTGACTGGCTTTTTATGACTGCAGGAACTGGACTTGGTGCTATATATGGAACTGGTGCGAAAAAGATGTTTATACTTGATCTTTCAACATGGGGAACAGTAATAAAAGATTCTTTCGTTTATGCTGGTGCAAATTATCTTATGTGTATGGATCATGATGCCTTAGGAAGGATATGGTACTCATCAGGTGATTCAGCATACTGCTATGACATATCATCTGGTTCACCTGTTAATGTTGGAAGGTTGAGATGGCCAAACTCCGATTATGCTGGAACTGTAATGAAAAGAGTAAGAGGTGTTACATTTGATAATAACGATTCACTATACGGTTACTGGCAAACTTATGGGACTCTTGAAGAATCTATCTATGGGGTAAGGAAAAGCCTTGGAACACTTGCAACAGCATGGGATAGAGCTGCACTTCTTGATGGAGCAAGTTATGGTGGAAAATGGAACAACGGTAGAGGTATAGAATGGGATGGAACATGCCTCTGGTCAGTGAATATTTATGAAAACCTTATTTACAGAAGATATCCTATAAACAATCCATCAGTTGAAGATTCAGTTTTGGAGAAATTTGCTTTTAAAACAATAAACACCATATCATGTCCATCAGTAATAGGTAACTATCCTGCATACGATATAGCGATACAGGCAGTTTCATCTGATGGAGTAACTCCCGCTGTTCCTTATGCATTTGGGAACAAATATTATTTATGGACTATGAATATGGATAACTCAGAGGTAACAAAGATTGATATCACTTCACTCGTTCTACCAGAACAGGTTGATCTTGTTCCGACCTCATGCACATTCAACGATGCTACAAACACAGTTACACTTGTCTGGAAAAAGAACCCACTTAAAGACTTTGTTACAAATTATATAGTTTACAGATCAACCGATCCTAACTTCTATGCTACATCTAAAGATTCAGTACTTACAACAACTGATTCAACAGCAACATTTGTAATTCCAGATGTCAAAGGATATCACTATTTCAAAGTCAGGGCTGTAAACTATCAGGGTTATTCGTTCAACACATCTGATGAAGTTTACAGTGTAAATAATACAACAACAGCACTCAACACTGTATCTCTTGTCGCTACACAGAAAGGTGCAGATGTTTACCTTGAATGGGAAAAGGAAGGTGTTAACAACGGTTCAGCATGGGAAGTTTCAAGAGCGAAAGATAATGGACAGTTTGAGGTTGTTGGTTCTGTAGACTTCAGATCAACAAAGTTCGTTGATAACAAAATCACAGATAATGGAACTTACACATATAAACTTGACCTTGTAAAACTTGGTGGTGAGAAGGTAACTTATGGTCAAACATCTTTGAAATTCTTCAATCCTTATATTTTCAAACTCTATCAGCTTGATACCAATCCAGTAAAGGGTAGTTTCAATGTGAACTTCTCAATAGATCGTGAAGATTTTGTCTCATTAAAAGTTTACTCCATAACAGGTCAAGTTGTTGCAACACTTGCAAATGGTGTTATGACTCCAGGTAGATATTCAGTTAAAGTTGATGAGAACAAACTTTCAGCTGGTATCTATTATGTAGTTTTGACACAGGGCACAAAGAAAGATAATATGAAGGTTACAATTTTAAAGTAATCTTTGTTAAAAGATAAAAAAGGGGGCTTTAAAAAGCCCCCTTTTTTTTAATAAATATCCTCAACAATTTTCTTAGCTATTTTTTCCCATGTAAAATTGGAAGAAAAATCTCTTAAAAAATCCCTATCCCAACTAAAATCAACAGCCTTTACAAGTTTTTCAACAAAAAGTGATTTATCCCTTTTAGGAATAATAAAACCTGTTTTATAATCTTTCACAACCTCTTTTACTCCACCAACATCAAAAGAAATAACTGGAAGACCTGCTGAAAAGGATTCAAAAAGTATTGTAGGGAATCCTTCAGATCTACTTGTGATAACAGTTAAAAAGGATTTTGAATAGATTTTACCTATATCCTCTCTTTTTACAAAACCTTCAAATTCTACAAAATTTTCTATCCCATACTCTTTTATCTTTTCCAAAACTTTTTCTTTTAAAGGGCCATCACCAACTATCTTTAACTTAAAATCTTTTCTTACTTTCAAAAATTCATAAAAAATATCTATCATAATCAAAGGATCCTTTACTTCAGTCAACCTTCCAACAAAAAGAATATTCTTCGAAAGGTCAGTCATATCGAACATTTCTTTAATTCCATTTCTTACAACTATAGAGTTTTTTATTTTAAAATCATTCTCAAGTATTCCTTTCATCCTTTCACTAACAACAATAACTTTTTTTGCTTTTTTCAAGTAAAAGTTAACAAGGAATTTATCAAAAGGTTTTCTGTTTATAAACATAAGGTCTGAACCATGTATTGTAACAACGAAAGGTATCCTTTTTAACCTTGAATATATGTAGGATGAAAAACCATCTGGAAAAAGTGTATGGGAATGTATTATATCGTATCTTTCTTCCCTTGTTTTTGTGTATAAATAAAAGGAGATAAAAAAAGAATAAAAATGTTTTGAAAATATTTTAGGATATTTTAAGAAAGTAAAATTACTATCAAATTTGAAAATGAACTTTTCTAAAATTTTTTTCCCCTTAAAAGGAAATGAAAAAAACTCTTTTAAATCAGGATTTATTCTAACTGGAACGAATACCTTAACTTCACATAATTTTCTCAACTCTTCTACCTGTTCGTAAACATATATACCTGTTGAAGGTGTTAATCTTTGTGGTGATTTTGGCCATAGGTGAGATATAAGAAGGACTTTTTTATCCTTTTTCATATTCCATCAATTTATTTTTCAAATCACTATCTATATTTTTAACTTCAATATCCTTTTCATCCTTAACTAAAAACTGTTGAAACTTATCTATAGTTTTTATATGAACCAACTTTCTTTCTCCATCGAAAACTCCAAAAATATTATGTTTTTCAGGTGATGGAAATGGTCCATCAACTCCACCTGTTTCAAAATAAATCTCATGAACTTTTTTCCTCTCTTTGAAAAATGATTTTTCAAAATACTCTCTTTCCAACATTCCATCAATATTTGAAGGTATTTTTATTTCTAAGGAGTTTAGAAGTATAGGTAAAAAATCAACAGTAGAATGCAACCTGTTCTCATCCTCTCTCTTTTCCTCCCCATACTTGATTACAAAATTGTGCAATGTGTAATTGTATAAAAATACACCATAAGCTCTCTCACCAAAAACCTCACCTGTTGATGAGCCATGATCTGAAAGAACCCAAATTTCTGTATTTTCATGAAGTTTAAAATCTTTTATAAGGTCGATGATTTTTTTTAAATACTGTCCGGAGATATTTATATCTTTTCTATACCTTTCCCTATTCTTTTCAATGTTATTGAAATACTCCTCAGACCTGTCATTATATATATTCAAAACATTGTTAACAAGTGATGTGTGTATCTTTGAATAGTGTAGGTAAAGGAAAAATGGTTTACTTTTTAACATCCTTTCCTTATTCTCTTCAACAAAATCTATATGTTTCTTTTCAACATCCTCATTGTATTCATCATGAAGAGTGTAGATATCAAAACCTCTGTTTGCCATAACAACAGGGCTTGGTATATTGGCAAGTGTGAAATAGCCGTTCTCTTTAAGGTACTGAGGTATAATTTTAACTTCTTTTTTAAGAAGGTTTGGGTTAAAATAACCATTAACTCCATTGTTTTTAGGATATAGCCCTGTAAAAAGAGCGTGCATAGAACCTATGGTGTATGGAGATGCTGTATAAAACCTGTTATACCATAAAGATTTGGAAAATAGATCAAGATATAACTGATCATCTTTTATAAAATCGTATCTTGCACCATCTATAAGAATAAGTATAAGATTCTTCATTTTTTTCTATTTTTCAGATTTTTATAGATAACTTCCCTTGCATAATGAAGATCTTCAAATGTGTCAACCTCAGTCCATAAGAGTCCATCGGTGTAAACAGGTTTAAAGAAAACACCTTCATCTGAAATGTCAACCAAAAGATCCTCATAATATTTACCTTTAGCTAAAAAATCAAATTTATCATAATGTTTCATCATAGCTTTTATTGAGTCAAATTTCACCATCGTTATACCGATATACTCACCAACAGAGTCCTCTATTCTATTTTTTTTGGACAGAGAGGAAACATATCCATCTTTTAACAGAACCTTCATCTCCTCCTCTCCGAGAGTTTTAACATTGTCTACAACAATACAGTTTTCATAGTGAGTTAGAACTTTTTTGAGAATTTCACCATCAAAAATAATATCACTGTTAAAAATTATAAAATCTTTTGTTATATGTGGTAATGCTGTAAAAAGTGTATAACAGTTGTTATATTCTTTATATTTTTTGTTTTCAACAAAAGTAAAATTTATATCTTTAAACTTTTTTCTTAAACTTAAAACATAACTTTTTAAAACAGAAAATTGGTGACCTCCAACGATCAAAATATCTTTTAATCCATTTTTATAAATATTTTCTATAATAAGGCCTATGAAAGTTGTTCTTCCGACTCTTAACATCGTCTTTGGTTTTGTTTCAGTATCAGGTTTCAACCTTTCGCCTGTTCCTGCTGCAAGAATAACTGCTTGAAAATTTTTCATCTTTACTCCCTATCTTTCAGATAACCTAATCTTCTCAATTCCTCTTTTACAAATTCATCATCAACTTTTACTTCCTCTTTTTTCCTTTTTACCAGAAAATCGTAAGAATCTATCATTGTTGTTTCAGAGAATTTATAGAGAGGTTTTCCATCAAAATCTTTTGCCAATGGCAAGTTTAAAAAAGAAAGAAGTGATGGAAGAAAATCGTATATTGTTGAGTTTCCAATATTCCCCTTAAATTTCAGACCTTTATCATAAATCATAAAAATCCCTGTCTTGTCATGATCAGCAGATCTTTCAATATCGTTAACATCAACAAGGGAAAGAAAATCAAAATAATCCGTTCCAATAAGAACTTTAAGGTTTGAAAGATCCTCCTCTTTAAACTTACCTTTGTCAAACTGTGTAACCTTTAAAAAAATTCTTCCACTCTCATCTTTTTCAACAACTTCAAAAAATCTTTCTCCTGAGGGTTTAATTATTATGTTTTTAAAGAAACCGATAAGATTTTCTGGATCCAATCCACTATTCTCTTTTACAACGATAACAGAGTTTAACCCGACAAAATAGATTTCAACTTTTCCAAGAATATTTGTTTTTTCAAGAAAACTTTTCTGCTTTAGAGATAATGTTTTAAAACTCCCCTCTCTTATAGGTTTCATTCCGTGATCCGAGATTATGAAAAGAGATGAATTTTTATTGTTTTCATATATTGTTCGTAAACTGTTGTCTATCTCTATGTACGCTTTTAAAAGAAAATCTCCATATTTTTTTCTTTCTTCATCAGAAACTTCGGGGAAATTTTCTCTGTCCGAATATTTCCAGAAATAGTGTGCTGCAGAATCTGACAAAGGAATGAAGAAAAACGATACATCGGTTTTAAAATTTTTTACAAGATTCAAAAAAAGTGATAGATTTATCCTGTTCAAAAAAATTAATCTTTTAAAAAGTTTTAATTTTTTATCGTAAAATTTTTCAACCAACATATTAGATGAAAGTTGTGTCAATGTTAAAAAATCCACTCCGATTTTTTTTAACTTAAAAAACAAGAATATATTTTTTAAAAGATTTCCTTTTTTCTTTCCTCTGAGTTCCATTATCGGAGAAAGATATGAAGGGAAAGTCCTGTTATCCCTAGCCATCGAGCATGGTATAGTGAACCCACCATAATTTTCAGGTGGCCAGGTCAACTCCCATCCAAAAGTTCCAACAGAGTATCCATAATGGTTCAAGATTTCAAACCATCTTGCTGAAACTATATCCTGCTGTAGATTAAAAAATGATAAAATTTTATGTTTTTCTGCTTTTTTTCCAGTTGCTAGCGATGTCCATATTGTTGGTGAGATTGGAACCCTTGTATCCTGCTCAACAGAATCCATATAAGAGTATATCGAGTTTTCCTTCAAAAACTTAAAAAATGGCAGTTTACCCTCTTCTATAAATCTATCTATCAGAGTGAATGTCCCACCATCTATTCCAACTATAATAACTTTTTTCTTCATAATTTTACATTATACTAACATAAAAATTTTATTCAAGTTAAATTTAGAAATGTAGCATCCTGTTTATTTCAACGGAATTGGTTTATATTTACGATTCTTTAATTTCATAAATATTTATTCTGTTTACATCTTAGAATTAATAAAAAGTAGAAAATATCTTAAAATCTCTAATATTTTAATATAAATAATTCTTGACACAATTTGAATATTAAAATATTATAAAATTAAAAAAAAGAGAATAAATCTAAATTTGATTATGATCTACAGTAAATTAAAAGAGGTTGCTAAAGAAATATATGTTGGACTAAATGTAAAAAATTATCTTGATAAAACCGAGATTGATCAAAACGATTCAGAAAAAAAGATTACGCTTTATATCCCCCTAATAAATATCTCCAATATAACAGAGGATGGGTTCTTTGTTGGCGATTTTAAAAGATTAAAAATTTTTTCTCAAAGAGAGATATTAAAGTATACTGTAAAGGAAAAAGATGTAATTTTTAACTCCCGTGGTACAGCTTTAAAAGTTGCAATAGTCGATGAAGAACGTGCAGGTTACCTCATAACATCAAATATGATCGCTGTCAGTTTACTTGATGAATTTATCACTCCCGAAATTTTCGAATTTTATTTAAGAAGTGAAAAGGGTTTCTATGAATTGATGAAATTATCTTTTTCTTCAAAAAATTCTATCAGATTAACTAAGGAAAGTGTCGAGGAACTCAAAGTACCAATCTTAAATCCTAAGGAATTAGTCAGTTTATCAGGATTGTTGAACGACTATAAAATAATTAAAAGCATAGCAAAAAATATATCAGCTGATCTTGATAAAATGTCATATTATATTATGAAAATTTTAAATAAAGATGAGAAATAAAAATTTTAATACTCAAAAATTGAAAATAGAGTGTCTAAAAAAATATAAAAAAATCCTTAGAAAGGTTAACAAATCAAGATTTTCGCTTTTAACGAATCTCGGTTCAGATTTTTTAAAACTTTTGTTCATAAAATATGTTTACTTGAATGAAGAAGATATCAAAAAATTTATCATTTTAAATGAGGGTTTTTCATGGAAAAATCTTTCTGAAATAAAAGAAGATGTAGGAATTTTTATCGATAAAATTTTCGAAAATTTAGCTAAAAATAATGAAAATTTATCCGTTTTTTCCTTTCTTGAAAATTATTCTGAGCAAAAACATCGAAGAGTTCCTGTTGACAAAAGATTTTCTTTAAAATCAAGAGAAAAAATTTTAATCGATTTCATTGAGGAGTTAAACAAGGATTCATTTTTAAATCAAAAAAATACATTTAACTTATTTGTTAAAGAGATAATCGATCATCAGCAGCATTTTTACTATCGAATAAATGGGTTAAAATATAGAGAAAATACTAATGAAGTATTAAATTATTTAAGTAGATATATAGAACAAAAGGTAAAAAATAGAGAAGATTTGTCTTTTTACATTCCCTATTTTAAAAGAGGTGAGTTCTATTTTGATATAATACTAAAAATTGCTAACAAAAAAAGTACTGTAAAAATTTATTGCAATGATTTTTGGGGTGAAACACCTGCTTTGATAATGCTAAAACTTTTCTTGAATGGAATTTACAATGTTGAAATCAGAGCAAAGAAAGAACCGTGGTTTATTGATTTTTTTAAAGATGAAAAAGAAGATTTAAAAAGATATGACATTGTTTTTGTTGATTTGATTGATGAAAAATATGATATAGATGAAGAACAATATCGAAAGTTAAAAGAAAAAATTGAAACTGATTTAAAACTTTATTTGGATTCAAAAGATATAATATATTCGTTTCTTCTTGATTGTTTAAATGAAAAAGGGGTTCTTATTCTGCTTACGAACTACAATTTTCTAACCGTTTCTGGAAGTAAAAAGGAAGTGAGAAAATTTTTAGTCGAAAACAATTATCTTGATGAAGTTATATCTATATATGGTTTTTTAAAATCACCTGTTGGGTATGATCCGGTTATAGTTCTTGTTGACAAAAACAGAGAGAAAAACAAAAAGGTGACATTCGTTGATCTTGAAAGGGTGGTTACTAAATTGTTACAGAAAAATAAAAGTGAAGATAAAAATATATTGAATGAGAATCTTGATATATTAAAAGATATAGAGTACGCAATGGTTCAAAAAAAGAATGAAGATATAAAAGAGAATGATTACAACTTTAATGTATTTAAATATCTTTCTTATCTGCCTCAAGATTACAATGAAGCATTAGAAGAAATTGCTAAAAGGTTAAATGGAACGACAGAAGAATTTCAAAAAAGATTGAATGAATTTTTGATAAAAATAAAAAAATTGAAATAAATAAAGGACCAGTACATCCTTCCATTTTAAGACGAAATAAAAAATAAAGAACTGAATGTATCTATATTAATATTTAAAAGTTTATTTTTACCAGAAATTAGTTAGATATATTTTAAATTATAAAACATTCTTTTAGAATATTTTAATATTCATATTGACTTATTTGAATTTTATGATATAATATTATTGATTGTAGAAAGCACACAACAACAGATAAACAAAAAGGGAGGTTATAATGGAAACGTATGTACAGATGTCTTACAACATTTCAGGTTTTCTTGAGGAACTTGGAATTTTTGGTTATTCGAATCTGGAACTACCAATAATAATTACTTTAGCAACACAAGATCCATTACTTTTCGTTGGAACTCATGGAACTGCAAAAACGATTCTATGTAAAAGAATTGCCGAAACTCTTTCTTTAAAATATCATTGTTATGATGCTTCAAAAGCCCTATTTGAAGATATTTTGGGATTTCCAAATCCTAATTCACTCAGAAAGGAAAAAATAGAGTATATAAGCACTCCCATTTCAATATGGGATAAAGAATTTATTCTTATCGATGAAATTTCAAGAGCTAATTTTCAAACTCAAAGCAAATGGCTTGAGATTATAAGATCAAGGAAAATTATGGGTTTGGAAATCAAAAACCTTAAATACGTTTTTGCTGCTATGAATCCCCAAAATTATGTTGGTACATTTGAAATCGACAAAGCACTTTTAGGAAGATTTTCGATGATCGTAGAAATACCCGATTTAAAATATATGGATGATGAGACCATAAAAAATATTATAACTACTATACATTCAGATGATGCCAGAGGATTTATAAGAAGTAGACCAGAATTTAAAAACTCCAATTTTAAAAAGAATTTAGAAAATATAACTAACAAAATAAAAAACGATTTTTATAATAAAAAACATTATGATATCTCAACAAATTTCGTTCAGATTTTAATCAAATTGCTATTAGAAGAAAATATCGAAATAGATGGCAGGCGCGCTGGAATGATCTTTAGAAATATTCATAGTGCAATATCCGTTTATGACAACGATTTTAAAGATAAACAGATCAAAAATATTTTGAACTTGATCACTTTATATACAATCCCTTCGTTTGATAAAAATGAAAAAGAAAAAATAAAAATCTGTATTAAAAAGAGCACAGATATTTTAATCGATAAAAAAATTAAATATTATTTTTTCAACAAAAAAAATATCTTCTCTACATTAAATGAATTTGCTTCAAATTATAATATCCTTCAAAATGAAGAAAAAGATGAATTCTTTCTAAAACTTCTTGAATATTATCAGGAGTTAAAAAACGAAAAAGATGTTGAAAAAATTCTTGAAATTTATCAGATCTCTTTTTTCCTTGAAAATTTTGTTGAAAATGAGGTAGCTAATGGAAATGAAAAAATAGTGGAAATGTTTCAAATGGTTCAAAAACCTTTTTTGTTTCCTAATCAAATAAATTTTTTAAAAATACTTATTGTATTGAACCAGAAAGAGAAGTATAAAATCAATTACTTTCTTGTTACTTTATTAAGCCATCTTGATCTTCAAAATGATAACGATATTTTGGAACTCTATTATATTGCACTAAAATCTATGGAGGTAAACTATGTTTGTTAATGGATTTAAATTGTTATTCGATTTTAAAGAACATAAAACAAGTTTTTGTGAGAAAATAAATGTTGAGTACCCTTTTGTTGAATGCTTCAATAATCTTGAAAAGTTTCTTTTTGAAGAAAAAAACGAAATCTTTAAACTTTTTAAATTGAACCTATCGAATGGATCTACAAAATACGGAATTTTGTCTTATTCTTCCATATCGGGTTTAAAAAATTTTTTAAAATCACAAAATAGTTTTTACTACATCGAAAACAAATCATTAATTTTAAGTCAGATCGAAAATGAATCATATCAAATAAAAAAATCTTATCATTCTATAAGGAATAAAATCAAATTCGCAAATTATGGAATGTTACACAGAAAATTTTTTATGAACTACAAAGATGATATATTTTTTTTAAAAAAAGAATCAATAGATCCTTACAATTTTTATGACGACCCAGATTATAATGTAACATTTTCATATAGTTTGACTGAAAAGTATTGTAAAGATTTGAAGTTAAGATTTTTCAATACTTTGTTTCTAATTCCTACACAAAAAAATGAAAAATCGAAAAAAACTTTCTGCTATAATTTTAAAGATTTTTTTTCAGTCAAAAATGCCAACGAACTTCCTGAAAAAATACAGGAAGAATTTGAAAAATATGGTTTTCTCGGAAGGCAAAATTTCATCGAAAACTATTTTAACATGTTAAATGTTAAAATTAAGTATATAGTCAAAATTCCTGAAAAAGAAGAGTTTGATAGATTACATCAGAATAAAAAAATAATAAAACCTAAACTTGAAAAAAATTTTTATTTTGTATTTTTTGATCCATTCCCACAATATGTTGAAGAAAAACTCGATAACACAAAACTAATAACGGATGTTGAACAAGCATATTCGATTCTTATACATTCGGGTTCTGGATATTTTTTTAACTCTGAAAAAGATCCTTCTTTCGACATTTTTTATGAAAAATTAAGAAAAAATGGTAAATATATTTGTTTGGGAGAAACCATACAGTTTCAAAAAAAGATTTAAAGAGGTTTTTATGTCCAGTAAAAGTATAAAAAAAATATTCTCTTATATTTTAAATAAAAACTTTGAGCAATTTTCTGGTAAAATTACCTTCCTATTTTCTAATGAAACTCCAACCGCCTGTGTAAAAAGAAATCAAAATGATTTTTTATTGATGGTGAATAAGAATTTTATTGAAAAATACAATTTAAATTTATTTGATATCGAATTTGTATTACACCATGAACTCTCACATTTAAAATTCGGTGATCTCAATAAAATTTTTTCTACGAATCTTACAGAACAAGAAAGAGTTACTGTGAATATTGTTCTTGATATAACCATCAACTCACTGTTAATCAAAAATCTCCCATTTACAAAATATCTTACAATATTTGGAAAATTATACAACTTATCAAGTTTTCCTTCGTTTCTGCTTTATCCACCACTTCTTTATGATTTTCACAAAAAAAAGGAAAGTTTAAAAAAATTGTTATTAGAAAAAGGTATAGATGAATTTGATTCTGAATTTCTTCTTGATCTATACATAAAAATGTGGGATCTAAAAATTTCAGAAACCGAAGCATTTTATAGTTTAAAAGATTTTATTGAAATTTTTGGAGATCAATATCCTATCTTTTTGGGTTCCCATGAAAAAAAAGGTTATTCAAACAGACCTTTTGATAAAATAATAAATCTGAGATTAGAAAAATCTGACTGGAAAGAAGGCAATAAAAACTTCAATGAATTTTTTAAATTTATAAACAGTATGTTATCAGAAGGTGAAAATTTCGCTTCCAAAACAATTGAACAGAATATTTTTTATAATGTGATCGATCATATCTCAAGAAAAGATATACTTTTCAATTTTTATAATGTTGAAAAATTACTCTACGAAAATAAAATTTTCAACGAAGATTTTATAAAAAAGGACCTTTCGATTTACATCGATGTTTCTGGTTCATTTTTAAAAACCTATCCATTTATTGTTAAACTGATCTCACATTTAAAAGATTTTTATTTTATAGAAATTTTTCAGTTCAGTTCAACAGTTGAAAAAATTAATTTTGATGATTTTTTAAAAGGAATCGTTGTAACAAACAATATGACCAGTATCGATGCTGTTTTGAAACATATAATTGATAACAATTACAAAAATGTACTTATTATAAGCGATGGTTTAATATCTTATCCTTCTTATGACCTTATTCTTAAAATAAAAGAAAAAAATATTCAAATATTTTCTATCATTACAAGAAAACATTCTGAAAACAAAATTAAACAATTTTCTTGTAAATACCTTTTTCTTAAAATAAACTAAAAGGAGGAAAAATGAAAAAAAACATCTCAAAACTTTCCGATGGAAAAAATTTTTCAATTATAATCGACTTAAAGAATATTTTTAAAGAACAAAAGATAAAAACTAAGAAAGAAAAAATAAAACATGGAGGAAAGATAAAATTTGGATTGAATTCGTGTCAATATACATTCTACAATGATACATTTGAAGAAAAAATCTTAAGAGCAATAGAAGGAATTTTAAAACATGAACCAGTTGATGATAAAATCAAATTTTTGCAGGGAATACCTGAGAAACTTGAAATAAAAGTGGAATACAATAATTTTCATGAATCATCTGAAATAAGAATCGAGAAAATTTCACATTTTGCTTTGGTTACACTTGCATATTACCTTTTAAGGGTAATAAAAGTTTTCGAGTGTGAAGTTAAAAGCGACATGGACCAAGGATATGGTCTTGTTGCTATAGATGAAGCGATTTAAGTAAAGTTGATTATGAATTTTAAGTTTATTACTTAAACTTTATAAAAAACGGGAGCGACGAGACTCGAACTCGCGACCTCCGGCGTGANNCTAACCAACTGAACTACGCCCCCGTTTAAGGGATGTTATAATACCATAGAAATAAAATTTTGTCAATATTCAAAAATCTATGTTTTCAGCAAATCTTGCATTCTCTTCTATAAATTTCTTTCTCGGTTCAACCTCAGAACCCATAAGGATTGTAAATATTCTATCTGCCTCAACTGCATCTTCAAGTGTTACAAGTTTTAACATTCTCCTCTCTGGATCCATAGTCGTTTCCCATAATTGTTCAGGGTTCANNTTCATCTCTCCAAGACCTTTGTATCTTTGAATATTGACTTTATCCTTATCAAGAGTTTTCAAAATGTTTTGAAGTTCATCATCAGAGTAAGCGTAAAGAGGATTACTTTTACCGGATGTTACTTTATAAAGAGGTGGTTGTGCGATAAAGATATTTCCATTTTCAATGAGTTTTGGCATATATCTATAGAAAAAAGTTAAAAGTAGTGTTTTTATATGTGATCCATCAACATCAGCATCAGTCATTATGATTATCTTTCCATACCTTAACCTTGAAATATCAAACTCCTCATCTCCAATGCCCGTTCCAATCGCCTGAATTATTGTTTTTATTGTTTCATCTGAAAGAATATTATCGAGTCGTGCTTTTTCAACATTCAATATTTTTCCTCTCAATGGAAGAATCGCCTGATATGTTCTATCTCTTCCCTGTTTCGCACTTCCACCTGCTGAATCTCCCTCAACTAGATAAAGTTCTGCGATCTTTGGATCGTTTATCGAACAATCTGCAAGTTTACCAGGTAAAGATGAAGAATCTAGTGCACTCTTTCTTCTTGTCAGCTCCCTTGCTTTTCTTGCTGCTATCCTTGCTCTTGCAGCAAGAACAACTTTGTCTATTATCTTGTTTGCAACCGATGGATTCTCTTCAAAAAATGTTTGTAGTTTCTCAGAAATCAGAGATTCAACAAGACCTTTAACTTCAGAATTCCCAAGTTTTGTTTTCGTCTGACCTTCAAACTGAGGATTTGGGATCTTCACCGAGATCACTGCTGTTAACCCTTCTCGACAATCATCGCCACTTATTGAGTCGATATTTTTTAAAGCGTTCGCTTTTTTCGCATAATCGTTTATAACTCTTGTGAGTGCTGATTTAAAACCTATAAGATGTGTTCCACCTTCTCTTGTGTTGATATTGTTTGCATACGAATAAAGATTCTCAATATAGGAATCGTTATACTGTAAAGCGACCTCAACCTCTATTCCATCCTTCTGATTACTCATATATATAGTTTTATGTAAAGCGTTTTTATTTTCGTTCAAAAACTCCACAAACTCTTTTATTCCACCTTTAAATTTGAAGGTATGTTTTTTTTCAATCTTCTTCTCTCTTTTATCCTCAATTTCAACCTCAAGTCCCCTGTTTAAAAAGGCGATCTCTCTCAATCTTTCAGACAATATGTCATAGGAAAATTTCGTGACTTCAAAAATCTCTTTATCAGGTAAAAAGGTTACAGTCGTTCCAGTTTTTTTCGTTTTTCCTATCACTTTAACATCTTCAACCGGAACCCCTCTTTCATATTTTTGATAATATACATTTCCATCCTTTTGAACGAAAACTTCAAGCCATTCAGATAAAGCGTTAACAACAGAAACACCAACACCGTGTAAACCACCAGAGATTCTGTACGATTTTCGATCAAATTTTCCTCCCGCATGTAAAACTGTCATAACAACTTCAAGTGCTGATTTACCCTGTTCAGGATGTATATCAACAGGTATTCCTCTTCCGTTATCCTCAACAGAACACGAACCATCCTCATTGATTGTCACTTTTATTTTATCACAGAATCCAGCGAGTGCTTCATCTATCGAATTATCAACAACTTCAAAAACAAGATGATGGAGACCCCTTGTGGTCGTGTCTCCTATATACATAGCGGGTCTTTTTCTAACCGCCTCAAGGCCTTTCAAAACCTGAATGGATTCAGCATTGTAATCTCCATTTCCATTTTTCTTTTCATGGTTTTCAATATCAAAAAGTTCTCCATCTTTTTGCATCAAAATTCCTCCATACTTACAATTATTTTTATATCGTTAACCTGAAACTTACTTTTCAAATTAACTTTTTCGATGATAATATTTTTCATCCTGTTCAACTCAAACATATAACAACTATCTACCACTTTAACTATAAGTTTTTTCCCTTTTTTACCAACAAGTTTTGAACCTTTTGCAAGTTCTTTTCCAACAATTTCTTCCCAGTTTATATCCTCAACAAGACAGTTTTCACCTAACTTTTTCTCAACATCACTCATTATTTTTTTTAAAATAAAAGATATATGTAATGGCTCATTCATAGTGTTAAATTATATCATAAATTCAGAGATTATCAACTATCTAAACACCGATTTTTTCACAGAGTTTATTTAAAACACACAGACCACATTTTGGTTTTACAGGTTTACAAACATTCTGCCCCCATAAAACAAGTAATTCGTTGTAAACTATCCAGTATTTTTTAGGTAAAACTTTCATCAGTTCGATTTCAGTTTCATAAGGGCTTTTTGTTTTTATTATTCCAAATCTGTTTGAAATCCTGTGAACATGGGTATCAACACATATACCTTTTTTTCCGTAACCTAACGATAAAACAAGATTTGCAGTTTTTCGTCCGACACCCTTTAATTTCAAAAGTTGTTCCATCTCATCAGGCACCTTTCCACCATATTTTTCAATTATCGTTTGAGAAACATTTTTTATCACTTTTGCTTTATTTCTATAGAATCCCGCTTTTTTTATCAGTTTTTCTATCTCGCTGTTTTCAAGTTTCACCATTTTATAAGGAGTATCTGCTACTTTGAAAAGTTTTAAAGATACCTCTTCTGTAATCTTATCTTTGGTTCTAAGCGAGATCAGAGTTGATATCAAGATTTTATAGGGAGTACTTTTTTCAAAAAGTTTACCTACAACGGGTTTTCCATATTTCTTTGTTTCCTTTAAGAGAATTTTTATAATCTTTATAAAAACTTTTTTATCCATCAAAATAACAATAAAGTTAAGGCAACATAGATAGATTCAAGCAAATATAACAATCGATAGAATCTTCTAAAATTTCTCGGGAAATTAAAATCGATATTCGATTTTAAAACTTTTATAAAATAATAGAGTTGTAGAAACATTCCAGGTAAAAAGGCAATTCCGGTATAAATAGGAATTATTTTGAAAAATGATATCGTTAAAAAATATAGACAGGAGATAAAAAATATTGAAGTAGAAAGTATAAACGATCCTTTGATACCCAATCTGTGTGCGATAGTGATGACATTGTTTTCTTTATCTGATTGATAATCAACATTGTAATGGTTTATATGTCCCGCTATTTCTATCAGTCCAAAGAACAGGGAAAAGAAGATAAGATCAAAAGAATAGTAACCCAAAATATATGAACCAAATATTGCAAGGAAAGGCATCGTCAGAAGATCAAGAAGAAAAGGGAAAAAAACTCCCTTTTTAAACATAACGAGTGGATGTGTATAGAGAATCCAGCCAAGCATAAGAAAAATGAAATAGATTGTGAAATATGGATTTATAAAGAGAGAAAAGAAAATATTTGATAAAAAAAAGAACGATGAAATATAGAAAAGAAACTTTTTATCAACACCTTTAAACCTTTCTTCAAATTTCTTTTTTCTGTCCTTCAGGTCAAGCTCAAATGTTGCATAGTTGTTGTATGAAAGAACCTGCGATAAAAAAGAGAATACGGCAAGAATTCCAAAAAGTGTTTTGATGTTTATTTCAGGGAATCCCAACCTGTATGTCGCATAGATGAATCCAGCGAAAGTTATAAAAAAATGTTGAATGTTCTCATAAGGTCGTATAGCAAAAAATAGAGATCTTAGATGGTTTTTAAGAGTTTTCATTTTTAAGTATCCCTTCTGATGCAATTATACCTGATATCGCCGCTCCAACTATACCTCTTGATTTGCCAGCACCGTCACCTGCTACAAAAATATTTTTTACATTCGTTTCAAGTTTTTCTGTGGTATTGTAAACAAGTGAATAGAATTTCACCTCAGGTGCGTATATTATATTTTCCTCTTTCAAAATCGTGTTTCCAAAAATTTTGTTAAGTTTTATCAGTGCTTCTTTTAACTCCTTAATTATCTTGTAAGGATAAGACATTCTTATATCTCCAGGTGTTACAAGTTTTCCAACATTGAGTGTTGGCTTCACCCGATCAAACCATCTCGTTTTATCAAAAAATGTTTCCTCTTTGCTTCTTTTCTCATCAAGAAAGTCGCCAACCCTTTGTATTATTGGCCTACCATTTCCAAGAATATTTGTTGAAATAGCTATCAATCGTCCATAAACAAAAGGATCGGTTAACGGTTCGGTCAAAATTATTGTATCAAGAAGTGCAAAATTTGTGTTTTCAGTTTTACTGCTTTTTAAAGCATCTCCATTTACAAGAGTGAAATCATCATACCTTTCAAGTGTAACTCTGCCACCCGGATTGGTACAGAATGTTCTTAAAATGTTTCCATACTTTGATTTTATTTTGAACTTTGGGTCATAGATCACATCGGTTATAGGATACGATTCGTTTCTCATCTCAACTCTGATACCAACATCGATCTTTTTGCCGTTCGAATATGAGATGTTCAACCTATTCGAGATCTCCCTCAGCCATTTTGAACCACTTCTTCCAGGAGCCAAAATCACATATTTCCCTTCGAAACTTTCTCCTTTAGATGTCTCAAGGTTATAAAATTTATCTTTGATTTTTATATCAACTATTTCGGTTGAAAGTTTGAACTTTACTCCCTTCTTTTCAAGAAAATCTCTGAAGTTTTTTATAACATTTTTTGAAAGATCGGTTCCTATATGTCTCTGGATAGCGGGTATGAATTCTACATCGTTTCTTTTTGCCCTTTCATCCCATTCCTTATAGAGTGTCTGGTCATCACCAAAAATCTGATCAGGTGCCCCAAATTTCAAAAATGTCTTATCGATAAACTCTATATACTCTTTTGCTTTATCTTTTGAAATCTTTAACTCATCAAGATCCATTCCAATTTCTGTTGAAAGGTTCAACTTACAATCGTTTAACATTCCACCTGAAGGAAATGGATTTTTGTCGATGATGAGAATCGAATCTTTACCCTCTTTTACAAGATTCAAGGCAGCGAAAAGACCAGCAGGTCCTGAACCAACAATTATTACTTCATACATAAAAGAAGATTATATCAAAAAAAAAAATGATGTAAATATTTTATAAATCAACAGGGATATCTGTTATAAGTTTTTCTCTTCGATCGCCCCTTTCTTTAACGAGTATTTTTCCTGCTCTTTTAACTGTTTCTTCGGTTATCATCAAGGTAGACTTTTCATCCTCTTTAAGACAGATTTTGTTATCGTAAAGTTGATATTTTTCTCTATACTCCTGTGGAGTATAGTTTGGCATTATAACATTCGCTCCACTGTTTAACGCTTTTTCTCTTCCCTCTTTATCAAGAGTGGCCATAGAGGTCGTTGCAGGAATATTCGTGTTGATCGTAACCAATCTTAACAATGCGATGAAGTTCAAAACGAGTTCAAAATCAGGTGGTTTTTGGTCTTTCAAGGGTGTCTGGTGATGTGGAATGAAAGGGCCAACTCCAAGCATATCAAAATCATAAATTTTAAAAAACAGAATATCCTTTGCAAGGTCATCATGTGTTTGACCCGGAAGACCTATCATCACTCCAGTTCCCGTTTCATAACCAAGTTCCTTTAAAGTTAAAAGTGCTTCTAACCTTACATCGAAATCATCATCGGGATGTAATTTTTTAAAAAGTTCTCTATTTGTCGTTTCTATCCTCAACAGGAATCTATCTGCACCAGCTCTTTTCCATTCATAATATCTTTCCCGTCTTCTTTCACCGACAGAGAGTGTTATTGCCATATCAAAATTTTTTTTCGTGTATTCGATTATCTCCGTTAGATCTCTGTCGTATATATCAACCTCCCCACTCTGTAAAACAATTGTTCGAAAACCATCCTCATAACTTTTTTTTATCAACTCTTTTATCCGTTCTTTTTCAATAGTGTACCTTGGAATTTTACTGTTGCTTTTTCTTATTCCACAATACAAACAATCTTTTTTACATAGATTTGAAAACTCGATTATACCTCTTAAATAAACATTTTTTCNNTCCGTAAATTTTTTCGGTTAAACTGTTCGCCTTTTCTCGAAGTAACAAAGAATCGTCTCCCTTACTTTTTAAAAGCAATGAAAGTTGCTCCAAGGTATAATCTTTCATCTGTTCTCCGGGAAAATATTTATATACTCTCTATAGACATCATCAAAAACTCTTATAGTTCTTTTTAGCGCGTTATGTATGTGAGAGATTATAACACCATAATTCGTAACTGGTATGTTCTGCTCTTTTGCTTTTGAGATCCTTGAAAGAACCTCTTTTCTGTTAACCATACAACTTCCACAGAGAATCACAAGTTTTGACCCTTCAAGGTTTTGGTGTATCATTATCCCAGGATTCATCACAAAATTTAACTTTTTACCTGTATAATTTTCGATCCATTTTGGAAGTTTATATCTACCGATATCATCCGGCTGCGGATGATGAGTACATGCTTCGGCAATAAAAATTTTATCACCATCCTTTAACTCTTTTAAGACCTTAAGACCTCTTACATACTCTATCAGATCACCTTTCAACCTTGAGAAAACTATCGAATAAGTTGTGATATCAATATCCTCTGGAACAACTTTAGCAACAAAGTCAACAACCTGCGAATCCGTTATAACAAGTTTAGGTTTTCTTTTCAATATTTTCAAACTCTCCTCAAGTTCAGTATGTTGAACAACAACGGAGATGCTCTGCACATCAAGCATCTCCCTTAAAACCTGTTCCTGTGGGAGTATAACTCTTCCCTTAGGGGCTGCTGAATCTATCGGAATAACCTGAACAACTATGTCATTTTTATCTATCTTATCTTTTAATATTATATCTGATGTTATAACCTCTTTGAGAAGTGAAGCGATCTTTTCCCTCAACTTTAGAATATTTTCACCGGTTGTTGAAGAAACTTCAATATACTCAAGTTTTTCATTTTTAATCCAATTTAAAACATTTTCATCCTTTTTTTCAATATCTATCTTTGAAAAAACTATGAAAATGTTCTCCTTTTTCTCTTTCATCCTTTTGATAAAATCTTTGTCGAAATCGTTGAATGTAGAGTATGTTGTAACAAGGATAATCAGATCAGTTTTCCCTAAAACTTCGAGTGATTTTTTCACTCTCTCTTTACCCAATTCACCCTCATCATCTATTCCAGCTGTATCAACTATGTAAACAGGTCCAAGTGGTAAAATCTCCATCCTTTTTCCAACAGGATCCGTTGTTGTTCCAGGTATATCTGAAACAATCGCTATTTTTTGTCCAGTCAAACTGTTTATCAATGATGATTTTCCAACATTCCTTTTTCCAAAAATCCCAATATGTGGAGCCATAGATAAAAGTTCTTTTTTCATAAAAACCTCTAAAAGTAAAGATCCCTTTTACCCTCTTTTGTCTTTTTCAGTTTTTCAATAAATTTTTTCTTCAAAGGAGAATCTTCCATTTTAAGAACCTCCTCCTCTACAAGTTTATATCCAACCTCTTTTGTCCTTTCAGAAGCATAATCCTCAAGGTATTCTGTAAAAGTTAAAAGTGCGTTAGGCTGACAGAAAGTGTGAATATGTTCACCTTTAGCCTCACTCATAAAATTTGCACCTGTCCTGCCACTCCTATAACATGATGTGCAGAAGGATGGTATATATCCATGTGTAGCAATATCGTATATAACCTCATCCAATGAACGGGTATCACCTATTGTGAACTGTTGCATATCAGGTTTGTTGGTTAAAGCATCATGGTATGCTCCCGGGTATGTTCTTGAACCTGCACTTATCTGTGATACACCGAGTTTGAAGAGTTCTCTTCTAAATGATGCTGTTTCTCTTGTTGTAAGTATTAAACCTGTGTATGGAACAGCGATTCTTAAAATAGCGACAACCTTTTTAAAATCTTCATCCTTTATTTCAACAGGTGGATGCTCTGAAAGTGGTGCCCCTAAAGCAGGCTCTATTCTTGGGAAAGATATTGTGTGTGGACCAACACCAAAAACTTTTTCAAGATGAAAAGCATGCTGTATCAAAGCCATTACCTCGAATCTGTAATCGTAAAGACCAAAAAGAACACCCATAGCAACATCATCAATTCCCGCTTCCTGTGCTCTGTCTAAAGCATACAACCTGTAAAGGTAATCCCTTTTCTTCCCACCTATATGTACCTTTTCATAAGTTTTTCTATGGTATGTTTCCTGAAAACATTGGTATGTTCCAATACCTGAACTTTTAAGAATCCTAAAATCTTCAACATCCATAGGTGCAACATTTACATTTATCCTTCTTATCTCTCCATTTCCAGATTTTACTGAGTAAGCAGTCAAAATAGTCTCTTTTATCCATTCAGCTTTAAATTGTGGATGCTCTCCGTAAACCATCAATATCCTTTTATGTCCCTGATCTTCAAGTATTTTTACTTCCTCTTTTATCTCATCAAAATTTAATGTTCTCCTATGTAAATCTTTGTTATCAGCCCTAAAACCACAATAGGCACATATATTCCCGCACTCATTTGTAACATAAAGAGGTGCGAAAATAACCAACCTGTTACCATATATCTCCTCTTTTATTTTCAAGGCAAGGGAGAACATCATTTCTTTCAACTCTTCATCATCGTTCTGCAACAGGACAAAAACATCCTCAACTGAAAGTCCCTTTTTTTCTTCCCCTTTTTTCAAAACCTCTAAAACCTCACTTCTTGATGGTTTTCTGTTCTCTTTTATCAAACTTTCAAGATAATCCTGATCGATAAAATCTTTCAATTCACTCATTTTTTCTCCTTTTTTATCAAAGTTGATGAGACTTTTACTCCATTCAATCTTCCAAGTTTTCCAGTCATTGCACCAATCTCCTCATTTGTTCCCTCAACGATTAAAGATATAGCACAAAAATTATCCCCAATGTTGGGAATACCCATTCTTCCCCTTATTATGTTTCCAAAATCTGTAAGTATCTGGTTTACCTTATGGGATTGTTCCAACCTGTTTTCAATAATAATCCCTATAACCCCAATTCTTATATCATCTTTTGTAAAATTATCCATCTTTTTCTCCTCGGACTCAAAAAATCTTGTCCTCAGTATTTTCGGTTCCTTGGCTTCGTTTTTAACTCCACCTCAGATAGTAATATTTTAACTAAAAAACTCAATTAGTCAACATAAAAATACCTTTCATTAAATAAAATAATTCTTAAAAATCTAAAACTAATTAAATCAATTAAATAAATAGAAATATAGTTTTCCCGGAATTTTGCTATTTTTAAAACAAAATTCAATTTCTTTAAATAAAATCTTTTTATCTCCAATTTTTTTATCTATTTTATTTAAATGCTTCTTCCATTTATCCTCGTCTGATAATGGGAAAACAACAAATAATATTGCTTTTTTATAATTTTTTTTATTAATTATTTTGCATATATCATTTATTATTCCATCTATGTTATCAGTTATTGCACAAAATTTTTTTTCAACATTATCATATTTATAATTTGTAGTTACTGTTTTTAATTCAATTAGATAATTATCAAAAAAAACATCTACCTTCTTTTTACCAATACTATGTTCTATTCTCACATCTTTATTTTTAGATTTCAGAATATCAACCAATTCAACTTTTAACCATCCTTCGAATTTTGATCTTTGTCTTGCAAAAATAGATAATCCCTTTTTTTCTTCGATTCTTTTTACTAATTTGTTTAAAATGTTTTCAAACAATTCTTTTTCATTAGTTTTAGTTGTTACAATAATTTTCTCCTTTGTGAAGTTTTTTACTTTTTTTTATCATCTTAATATCAACACCTTTGTGTTTATTTCTGTTTTTCCCATCTTTCCCTTTATAAAATATTCTCCTGTCGGGTAATTTTGCTTCTTTATTGTCACCTTTCTATACCCCTTCTCTATCTTTCCATCGTATAACTTTTTCAACTCTCTTCCAGTCTTATCATATATACTAACATCCAACTTACTCTCTTCACTTACCCCAAAATATATCTCTACATCTGAAACATTATACTTTATAAAATAGTTGTTTGTTTTTACTTCTTCTTTATTTATATTCTTTTCATTTATTCCACTCAACAGAAGGTTTTTGTATATCTGTAATCCACAACCACCATCAGCAACATATGCATAACTGCCTGAGACATAGACTCTATAAGCCCGACCGGGTGTCTCATAATATCCAACTTCTATTGGATTTGTTGGATCACTTACATCTATTATTCTTAAACCACAATCATAATCAGCAACATATGCATAACTGCCCAAGACATAGACATCATAAGCCCAATCGGGTGTATCATAATAGCCAACTTCTGTTGGATTTGTTGGATCACTTACATCTATTATTCTTAAACCACAATTATAATCAGCAATATAGGCATAACTACCTGACACAAAAACACCATAAGCGTAACCTGGAGTATTACAAGAACCAACCACTATTGGTACTGCTGGGTTATTTACTTTAATTATTTTTAAACCATACATACCGTTAGCCAAATATGCATAATCACCTGAAATATATATATCAATAATATCTGCCATTTCTAAATAGCTAACTTCTGATGGTTTTTGAGGATCACTAATATTTATTACCCTTAATCCATTACTTGCTACAAAAGCATAAATACCTTTAGTAAATACACTTAATGTATAACCTGCCTCATAATAACCAATTTCTTGAGGTTTAGTTGAGTTACTTATATCAATAATTCTAAAACCATAACTACCATCAGAAACAAAAGCATAATTTCCAGACACAAAAACTCTTAATGCAGAACCTGGAGTTTCACAATAACCAACCTCTACAGTTTTAGATAGCTCACTTATATCTATTATCCTTAAACCATCCATATTATTTGTAATATAAGCATAACTGTCTGATAAATAGACATCATTTACATGAGAGGGAATTCTAAAAAATGCAACTTCTTCTATACTTGAAAGATTGCTTTTATTTATTATTCTTAATCCATAATTCATATCAACAATATAAACAAATTCCATTGATACAAAGATACTCATAGGATAACCAATATAATAAGAAACAACCTCTTGAGGTGTTGAAGGGTCAGTTATATCTACTATTAACAACTTTTCTTCATCAGCAATATAGGCATAATTTTCTGATACATAAATATCTTGTGGAAAATCCGCAGTTCTATAATAACCTACTTCTGATGGACTTGCTGGGTTACTTATATCTATTATATTTAATCCATTTTCATATCCAATAACATATGCATAGTTACCTAAGATATAAACACTTCTTGCATCTCCAAATGTTTCAAAATATCCAATCTCAATTGGATTTGAAGGAATAGTTATATCTATTATCCTTAAACCATTCAAACCATCAGCAACATAGGCATAGTTATCTTTGACAAAAAGACCATAGGCTCGACCCGGCGTATCATAATAGCCAATCTCTAATGGCTCTATAGGATTACTTACATCTATTATCCTCAAACCATAACTCCCATCAGCAACTAATGCATAATTACTAATAACAAAGACATCAAAAGAATAACCAGAAGTAAAATAATAGCCAAGTTTTGTTGGACTGAATAAATTACTTACATCCCATATCTCTAAACCTCCCTGTCCTGCTGCTATATATAACCTTTGTTTTGTATAGTCATAATATAAATCCATTACAATTCCCATTGTATGTATACCTTCTGAAAGTTTTACTGGATTACTATCTGAAACATCAAGTATATATACTCCTCCTCCTGACCCCAAAAATGATACTTTTCTTATCGTATCATTAGTAACAGCATAAGATGGTCCAAATGGCCAATTCCCTATAAATGTTACATTCAATGAATCAAAACCTGCCTTTATATTTGTTCCACCCTTTATTCCATCATCTAAGTTTCTATATTCTGCCCATTCAGAAAGATAATTACTCTCGTTTCCTTCCCTACCAAAAATTATAACTCCAC
>DJVI01000012.1 GCA_002441125.1 Caldifarciminota bacterium UBA6260 | reverse complement strand
TGTTTCAGAAGGTGCAAACATGCCATCAACACCTGAAGCTGTGGAGGTATTCCTTGCTAACAAAGTCCTCTATGCACCTGGAAAAGCTGCAAACGCTGGTGGAGTCGCAACAAGTGGTCTTGAAATGTCACAGAACTCAATAAGGTTAAGCTGGACAAGAGAAGAGGTTGATCAAAAACTACACAATATAATGATAAACATCCATAAAGCTTGTTATGATGCTGCAAAAGAGTATGGAACACCCGGCAACTATGTCAACGGTGCAAATATAGCTGGATTCAAGAAAGTCGCTGACGCTATGATAGATCAGGGTGTTATTTAATAGTCTCTTTTTACATTGTTTTTATGAAAAGGAGAGAGTTAAACTCTCTCCTTTTTTTGAGGTATATGAGCGTTTATGAGAGATTTTCAAGTATATTTTTGAAAGAGATTTTTATAATTTTTGTTCTAACATCTTCCCCGTCAGCTTTGAAAATTTCATCCATCTTTTTATAAATCTCTTTCTGTATCATGTTTTCGATCTTTTTTGGAATCCTGTTTTTTCTTAACTCATCATAAAGTATTATCTCCCCTGAACATGTCAACTCTGATGGCAAAAGTTCAATACCTTTTTCTTTCATAATTTCACTTTCCATCTCGCCAAACAACATCTTCCTTCCTTCAACTATCAAAGATGTATTTATGTTTTTCAGAAAATCTTTCTTAAAAATATCTATATAAAAAATCGAAATATCTGATCTAACATTCTCAAAAGTGTAAAGGTCTATCTTCTTATACCTCGTTTCCTCTCTGCTTGAAAAATTTGAAAGATAATTTTTATAAAATTCATCTATCTGGATACCATAAGGATCATAAAATGAACCAAGGTGAGTCAATATACCAACTATGTTGAAACCTTCCCTTTTCAGAATTTTGGAAAGGAAATAAGGTTTCTCTCCGAATCCGTAAATCACAACCGAAAGATCATCAACACTCTTTTTCTTAAGTTCACAGTATTTAAGAATCGAATAAAAAATCGAATACTCGTTTAACTTGTCTATATCTATATCTTTTTTTAAATCATTATAATAATCGATAAAACTTATAATCTTTTTTCTGTCAAATTCATCTAAATGGAATGAATCTGTAAATATTTTTATATCGTTATAATTCGAATTTATATCTGTAGAGAAGAATATATCTTTTTCTAAAATTTCATTTTTCAAAAGTGATGAGAACATCTTAAAAATTTCTTCCTTCTCATCGGTTGAAAGATCAAAAGGATCCATAAGGATAGATGAAAAACTCCCATTCACAGGTATACCGAAAAGGGAAAATGTTATAGTGTTTAGAAAAGCAAAATCTCTGAAATAGTTAATATCAAAATAAGGGTGTATCCTTAGGTTTGAAAATGTGTTGTTGTAAGATAAAAAATTATCAACCTTAACTCCAGTAACATTCTTTATCTCACCATCTGAACTTTTCAAAGGTATGTTAACAAAAATCTCTTTAAAGTTATAAAGGTTTAAAAGAGTTTCCTTTTCTTTCTCATTATAATTTTCGAGAAGTAAATCTATTTTTCCAAAACTTTCATTTTTTTGGTAAACAACTTTTTCATCAACCATAAATCACCCATAAACAAGTGAAAATTTTTTTCTGTAATTTTCAAAACTTCTCAAAAGTATTGTTTCAAAAACTTTCTGCCGGTTTTCAAGAAAGGAGTCAAAGTAGGAAATAACAAAATTTATGTATGTTTCCGTCCTAAGATCAATTTCATCGACACTCATTACCTCTTCCCTTTTTCTTTCTATAACCTCAAAATAATCAAATATCTCATCAACACAATCAAGAAGAAGAGAAGGCAAATATAATACTTTTCTGTTATTTAAAATTTTTATACTCTGAAAAGATGTTGAAAGATCCTCAAATTCACAGTATATAGTGCAGTTTAAAATTTTAGCCATAGTTTCGTTAAAATTGTTTTCTCCACCAAATTCCAAAAATATATCTGTCTCTTTTTTCAAAAGATCTACATAATCTATGCATTTTTCGTTTGTTTCCCTCTTTTCAATGAATGTTATATCTTTACAATCGATTCCCTTTGAAGAATAGTAAGAGTAGTCCCTTTCTCCAATTCCTATAACAACAAAAAATTCATCGTTTAAAATTTCTTTTAAAAAATTATAGGATCTAAGATTTATAGAATCTATAATTACCCTTACCTTCTCTTTCTTATAAAAATACTTAACAAAGCTTTTTAACCATAATGCATCATATTTTTCTTTAACTATCTTTTTTCTTAAAGGGTTTTTAAGAAGAAATTTGAATTTTTTTGAAATCCTTGGCTTATCTATGTTCTCTATCAACTTTATTATGGAATCCTTTTTTTCAAAATCATCTTCTTTTATTTTCAAATAATTCTGATCATTCAAAATATCTGAAAAATTTTTTACAAGTAATGAGCTCAACTTCCTTTTAACCTTTTCGTTTGAAAGAGTTAAACCTTTTGGAACTATAAAACCTAAAGTTGAACCACCAAAAGGAATATCAAGGAAAGAGTACTTCAAAGAAGAGTAAAAAGATTTTAAAAAGAATTTTTCAAAATTTTCTTCATCATCAAAAAGAAGTGTTGTTACATCAGTTTCGTTAAGAAAAGTGTGTTTTACAAATATTGATCTCAACTGGGCAACTTTATCTTCAAATAAAAGGTTTTCGGAGTTTTTTATAACTTTTGAAGGTTTGATAAGGATAGCGCGCATATCCTTATCGAGAACACTCTTTTGTGCGATTTCAGATAACTCCTTTATTTTTAAAAGATCCTCTTCACTTTGATAAGAAGAATAATTTAAAATATCCATAAAATATTATCTGTACTCTTCACAATGCCAAACACCACTTTCAGGTTTTTCAAATTTACAATCAAATCTGTTTTCACAGTTTGCACAAAGCCCTTTGAGTTCGTAAACTTTTTCTTTCTTTTCAAGATTCTCTTTCAAATCTTTTTTTGTTGTTTCAAGAGTTTCTATATTTTCAAACTCTTCGCAACTTATTATTGGCTTTGTTGAATTCTGAAGAAAAATACAGGTATTACTATTTTTACATGTAACACAGAGCCCTTCAAAATTTTTTAAACCTGTTTCCTTTTTCTCTTCTATTCTTTCTTTTACTGTCATCATAAGACCTCCTTTTTCTTTTCCAAATAAATAAGCAACAATCGTGCCAAAATTTTTCAATAGTTAAATTATTTATTTTTTGGGGTCTTAAGCTTTAAAAAAATTTTTTTAAATTCTTTTAGGTGGGGAGATTTTCCTCAGAGGGGAAATTTTACTCCTCATCAATCTCTATCTGACACCTTTTCAACTTTTCCCTTAAAGTTTTTCTGTCGATTCCAAGTATCTCACTTGTTTTACTTTTATTTTTTCCCTGACTCTCATAAACATCCTTTATATAATCACATTCAATCTCTGAAAGTTTTCTTGTAAGATCATTTTTGTAAGGAAGGTTGAATCTCATAAGTGATGGGAGATCGGGAACATCAATAATATTATCCTCTTTCATTATTATCAATCTTTGAATAACATTTTCCAGTTCCCTAACATTGCCGGGCCAAAAGTATTCACTTAAACTCTTAACAGCGTTCTCAGTAAAGGTTGGTTTTTCTTTACCAAGTTCTTTACTATATTTTGCTGAGAAATGCTCAAGGAGTAGTGGAATATCCTCTCTTCTTTCCCTCAAAGGAGGAAGTTCAATATTTATAACATTCAATCTGAAATAGAGATCCTCTCTGAAAATACCTTTTTTCACAAGTTCTTCAAGGTTTTTGTTTGTAGCGCAGATAACCCTTACATCTATTTTTTGAGGTTTTCTCGAACCTATCATATAAACTGTTTTATCCTGTAATACCCTTAAAAGTTTAACCTGCATGGAAAGGCTTGTCTCTCCTATCTCATCAAGGAATATCGTTCCACCATCCGCTGTCTGGAAAAATCCTGCTCTCGTCTCATTTGCACCAGTAAAAGAACCTTTAACATATCCGAAAAGCTCACTTTCAAGTAACTCTTCAGGAATACCCCCACAGTTGACTGGAACAAAACTTTGGCTGGCTCTTGGAGATGAGTAATGTATCGCTCTTGCAACCATCTCCTTTCCGGTTCCACTCTCCCCTGTAATTAAAACTGTTGCTGTTGTTTGTGACGCTTTATCTATAAGTTCAAATATCCTTTTCATCTTATCACTGTTTCCAAGTATTCCCTGAAAAACAAAAGTTTTACCTTTATCCTCTTTGTTTAGAACATTTTTTACTTTCAACTTGAAAAGTACCTTTTCAACAGTTGCGAAAAGTTCATCATCTGTGAAAGGTTTTGGTAAAAACTCGCTAACACCTGTTTTCACAGCATCAACAGCACTCTCTATAGATGGATACCCTGTTATCATTATTATTTCAACATTTTTATAATTTTCTTTTATATACCTTGTGAAAGCTATTCCATCTATATCAGGCATTCTTAAATCTGTAATTACAAGATCTATATCGTTGTTTTTAAGTATCTCCGAACCTTTTATCGGTGAGGTTGCAGTAAAAGTTATATAACCTGCCTGCTCCAAATTTCTGCTAACAAGTTCAATGCTATCTTTCACATCATCAACAATAAGAATTTTATATTTTTTTTCTTCCATCATACCTCCCCAGAGGGAAGTTTTACTATAAATTTTGTCCCCTTTCCAGGTTCACTCTCAACCTCTATCTTTCCATTATGGTTAGTTATAATTCCATGAACAACTGAAAGACCAAGTCCTGTCCCATCCTTTTTTGTTGTGAAAAATGGGATAAAAATTTTATCGAGAGTCTCCTTATCCATCCCTATACCGTTATCTTCAATAGTGAAATAAACATAATCCTTATCGGAAAAGGTTTCTATCTTCAAAATCCCATTCCCTTTTATAGCCTGTATAGCGTTAACTGTAAGGTTAACTATCACCTGATACAACTGTGAAGGATCCGCGACAACTTTAGGTATATCTGATGATAGTTTCAGGTTTAGTTCTATGGAGGAACGAATCAGGTGTGATTCTAAAAAATAGACTGTTTCCTTAATAGTCTCGTTTAGATCAACCTCAACTTTCTGAGGAGGCATCTGTTTAGCGAAGAACATCAACTTTTTGATAATTTCTCTCGCATGTAACGCTGATTTTATTATCTTTTCATTGTCACTTCTAACCTGCTCTGGGATGTCTGACTTTTTTATGAGTTGTGCAAAACCTAAAATACTTGAGAGAGGTTCATTTATCTCGTGTGCAACTCCAGCAACAAGCTGACCAATGGTTGCAAGCCTGTCAGCATGTAAAAGCTGGTTATGTAGATCATTTTTGTCCTTTTCGAGTTTCTGTCTTTCGAGAACATATCCAAAATGGTTCGCAATAGCGTTAACTAAAGCTTTTTCTTCATCAAGGAAGAAAACTGTGTCCTTTTTAAAACTTTTCTGTGAATAAAAAATTTCTATACTCCCTCTTTTTTTATCCTCAACGAATATATCTGATCTTATAAAATTATCACTATCAATAAAATTTTTGTTAACGAAAATTTTGTTATCAAGTTTTATTCTGACATTTGTAAATTCAGGGAACTGGAATGCAGGGATTATCATATTTATGATTTTATCCATCTCCCTTTCAAAATCAAAATCTGTTTTCTGTAAAGTACTTGAAATAGAATAGAGGCAGGAAAGCTCTTTAACCCTCTCCCTTAGAAAATATTGTGCCCTTCTGTCAGATATAGCCATTCCCAAGGTGTTCGTTAAACCTTCATAGAACTCTATTGATACTGGATTGAAAAAATCCTTTTTAACAGATTTCATCTGAAGTATAGCTGTATTAATTTCATCTATATCGAATTTTATTATAAGTAAGGATTTATACTTTTTATCTAAATTCAAAACTTTTTTCTTCCATCCATCATTTTCATAAACTTCAATTATTGATGACTGTGAAGTATCAGGTATATAGATGTTTCCAAGTTTTGTAAAAAATTTCTTACTCCTACATTTTTTTCTTTTTAAAACAATTTCGCATAGAATTGTTGAATTATTATCAGAACAGAGAAGGTATCTGTTGTTGTATATATCATCATGGTTAAACCTTATAAATTCAGGTTCTTCTATCCTTTCTTTCTCTATTTTCCATAAATATGAAATCGATGGACCTATTGTTAAAATTTCAAGTGCATCTGTACTTGAAAATTTCAATATATCTTTTGAAACCTTTTCCAAAAACTCTGAAAGATATACTCCCTCATTTGCATACCTCAGGATGTTTCTCTGTAATATGTATGAGTCATCCTGAGGTATACAGACAAATTTATTCTGCTTTAAACTTTTTACATTTTTTCTCAAACCCATTTTCCAGTTTTTACATACTCATCTATTCCCAACGCTGATTTTTTACCTGATCCCATCGCTTGTATCACAGTGGCTTCACCTGTTACAATATCTCCACCCGCAAATACTCCCTTCATACTTGTTCTTCCATACTGATCGTAAACTTCAATGTATCCCCATTTGTTCCTTTTAACCTCAGGTGTTACATCTAATAAAACTGGGTTCGCTGTCTGTCCGATAGCTATTACGACTACATCTACATCAAGGTAGAATTCACTTCCCTCAACTGGAACAGGTCTTCTTCTTCCAGATTCGTCAGGTTCACCAAGTTCCATCTTTTGGAGTTTTATTCTTTTTACAAACCCATTCTCATCACCTATGAATTCAAGAGGATTCACAAGAAAATTGAATTTCACTCCTTCAGCTTCAGCATTTTCAACTTCCTCTTCCCTTGCTGGTAATTCCTGTTTTGATCTTCTGTAAATTATCATCGCTTCACTTGCTCCATATCTTAAAGCACTTCTTACAGCATCCATAGCGACATTACCACCACCTATCACCGCAACCCTTTTACCTTTCTTAATCGGAGTATCATACTCAGGGAATCTGTAAGCTTTCATAAGGTTTGTTCTCGTCAGATACTCGTTTGCTGAATAGATGTTCAAAAGGTTTTCACCTTTCAGATTCATAAATTTTGGAAGTCCAGCACCCAATCCAAGGTAAACAGCCTTATAACCTTCATCGAAAAGATCCTTTAAAGTTATAGATTTACCAACAACAACATTAGTTTTTATTTCAACACCCAATTTTTTCAGATATTCAACTTCCCTTTCAACTATTCTTTTCGGTAATCTGAACTCTGGAATACCATATACCAAAACTCCGCCAGCCTTATGTAAAGCTTCAAAAATTGTAACATCGTAGCCCATCAAAGCGAGATCCGCAGCACAAGTCAACCCACCGGGGCCTGAACCTATAACTGCTACCTTAATATTGTTTTTATCTATTTTAGGAATCTCTTCCTCTATACCCATCAAAGATACCCAATCTGCAACATACCTTTCAAGTCTTCCTATAGCGATAGGTTTTTTCGCTTTACTCAAAACACAGGCAGCCTCACACTGCTCCTCCTGTGGACATACTCTTCCACAAACAGCTGGAAGAGAGTTGGTCTCTTTTATCTTTTTCAAAGCTTCGAGATATTTTTTTTCATTTATCAACTTGATGAATTCAGGTATCTTTACATTAACAGGACAACCTTTAACACAGAGAGGATCCTTGCAGTTTAAACATCTTTCAGCTTCAAGTAAAGCCATCTGTTCAGTGTAACCAAGAGCGACCTCTTCAAAATTTCTTATCCTTTTCTCTATTTCCTGTCTTGGCATATCGATTCTTTCTTTATTCTTTGCCATATTTCACCTCTCGTTAATAAATTTTTCATAAGAGAGTTTTTCTTCATCTTTATACATGGATAATCTTTTCATTAAAAGTGGGAAATCAACCTGATGAGCATCAAATTCCGGACCATCGACACAGGCGAATTTTGTTTTCCCACCAACTTCAACCCTGCATGCACCGCACATTCCAGTCCCATCAACCATTATTGAGTTCAAAGACGCTATAGTTTTTATCCCATACTCTTTTGTAATATCTGAAACTACCTTCATCATTATAGCAGGACCGATTACGAGAACCTCATCGATCTTTTTACCTCGATTTATTAGTTCTTTCAACTTATCTGATACAAATCCTTTCTCTCCATAAGAACCATCATCCGTTGTGATGTAAAGTTCATCACTGATTTTTTTCATCTCATCCTCAAGTATCTTGTATGAAACATTTCTAAATCCCATTATAGATATAACATAATTCCCAGCCTCTTTATAAGCTTTCGTTTCAGGATAGGTGATAGCACATCCAACTCCACCACCGATAGTTACAACAGTTCCAACCTTTTCAATGTTTGCAGCTTTGCCAAGAGGTCCAACAACATCAACGATATAATCGTTCTCTTTTAAACTTCCTATCTTTGCGGTAGATTTCCCCACCTCCTGAATATAAAGAGTTATACTTCCTCTTTCTTTATCCTTATCACATATAGTTATGGGTATTCTTTCCCCATTTTCATAAGATCTGAGTATGACGAATTGACCCGGTTTTGCTTCTCTTGCTATCAATGGTGCTTTTATAACCAGTTTATGGATATTTTGACCTATTTTTTGATGTTCAATTATTTGGTACATAATTCCTCCTTAATTATAAAAATTAAAACATATGGGGAATTTTTGTCAAGGGGTTTAATCACTTTTTACTATTGCACCTTTCCCTCTTTTCCCATCTATCAAAATTTTTAGAGGTTTCTCAAATTCTATATGTAATATATTGTTCCCCAGATCTTTTATATTTTTTTCCTTATATAAAAGATCCCAATCTATGAAGGAATCAGATTTCTTTTGACTAAAAATTGTAAGATAAAATACATTCATTGTAACAACATTATGGAAAAAATGTGAACCTAAAGATGGTTCAATAAGCATATCTTTCATCTCTATTTCAACAATAACTTTCACATTCGATATTGATGACCATAAAACTGGTATTCCCAAAAATGGATCTTTGGTCCCCCATCTGCCAGGTCCAGCGATAATATATTTTTTTCCTTTACTTCCGAACTCTCTGTTTATCTCTTCTATCTTTGGAACAAGTTCAACACTTTTTAACCTGTCGAACTTTTCAGGATTGATAAGTATTATATCCTTTATATCATCCAAAAGCCCATTCCCCATAGCATTATCTGAGAAAAATATTATCCTATCTCTTGGAATACTTTCTATATCAACATCTATTTCAGAGTGTTTTCTTATTATAGGTTTTATCTGTAAAATATAAAATCTCTTCTTTCCATTTTCATCAGGGTTAAGATCAACAGCGAACTCGATTTCACATGGAGAACCTATAGCGAATTTCACAATAGAACTTATCTGGTTCAATATCTTTGATAATGGGAAATATTCGTATTTTACTATAGAGTTGAAGTTTATTACAAGAGGACCTTTCTGCGAAAGATCATCTGTAAGAGTTCCACTGAAAGTATCAATAACTGATCCAATATAGTTCAAACTCCCGTTTTTTCTTGCATAATCAATATCAACATTCTCAAGTGTGGAACTGTCTCCCTCCAAAAGGTTAAAGTTTTTTTTATCCTCAAGATTTATAGCATAAAAGAATTTTTGTGTTTTGTTATTTATGTTTATATCTATATCTGGATATTTTGGGCAGAATCTAAAAGAATCGTTACCATCGATAACATATTTCCCAAGCCCAACAGCAACCTCACATATCCCATCCTCTCTTTTAAGATGTGATATAGGATAGTAATTATCTGATTGCATAACTCCAGAGAATGATGGGTAATAGTATTTCCCATATGGATGTCCTACAACCTCCTGAATTATAACAGCCATCTTCTCCTCTTCTATCTTGTAGTTTATAGCGTTAAAATATGCTCTCGCTGATGGTGAAAAAACTGATGAGAAAACGAGTTTTATAGCATCCTCAATATCTTTCAACCTCTTTTCAAAATCTTCATCATTGTTCGGGAGCATATATGTTTCGAAAACTCCGGAAAAAGATTGTGATATTGAATCTTCGAAAAGGCTTGATGATCTTACAGCTATAGGTCTTGTGAAACTTTTCAGCTTTTTTCTCAACTTGTATATAAGTTCATTCGAAAGTTTCCCTTTCAAAAATTTTTTCCTTAATTTTGTGTAATCGTTTTCATGCAAAACATAATGTGAAAGGTTGTTTCTTTCAATAAAATTAGAAAACTCTTCAGAACCTATCAACATGGTTTTTGGCATAGTGACCTTAACATTCTCAAAAGTTTCAAATATGTCTGTGTTCTGAAGTATGTTGTTAACGAAAGCTATACCTCTTCCCTTACCTCCAAGAGTGCCATCAGCTATTTGAATTATAACCTGTTCATCCTTTTTTAGATTTTCAGAATATTTTACAACTTTCCCCTTTATCGATTCCTTATCAATATCCAAAGTTATATCGATAAGATATTTTCTTAAATCCTCTACAGATTTGAAATCTGAAACTCTCAGTTTTTGTAGTTTTTTTGCGATCTTGATTTCACCTCTTGCCATAAGCCAAGCGGAGAACTGATTTAGGTTAGCATGGAAAACTAAAGATTCTGATGGAATAGTTGATAGGATCTTTCTGAAAGATTCTATGTTACTCGCTTTAACTATCTCTTTACCTTTTCTGTCTTTGAAAATGAAAGATCCAAAACCAAGATTGTTGAATATGAAACTTCTCAGCTCTTGACTCAACTTTTCACTGTTTTTGTTTATGAATGGGACTTTCAACTCTTTAGCTTTTTTCATATTCTCTTTTTCGAATGATTGTAAAAGACAAGGTAATTCAGGCATCGACTCTTTTACAAATTTTATCAACTCATATCCGGCGTTATAATTTGTAGCGTTGTTCTTTGGAAATTTCATATCTGAAATTACAGTTAAAAGATTATCTTTATACTTTTCAAAATAGTAAACAGCATCTTCAAAATTTGTAGCTATGATTATTTTTGGTCTCGCCCTTAAACGCAAAAGTTTTTTCATGTCATCAAGTTTTTCCTGTATTATCAACCTCTGTGTCTGTTTCAAAATTTCAGAGTAAAGGATAGGCAGATACCTTGAAATATACCTTATAGAATCCTCTACAAGAAGTATTACCCTCACATTTCCAACAAATGTATCCCTTTCTATATTTTTTTTATCCTCAACATATTTGATCATAGCGAGGAAAACCTTTGAATCACCATTCCAGACAAAAACAAGGTCTTTATCTTTATCCTTTTCAAGTTGATCTCTGATTAGTGGGATCTCTCCATTATCATTCAAAAGTATTACTATAGGTATATCTTTATTCACACTTCTAATCTTCTCTTTCAATTGGTAGGGAGACATTCCATCTATCCTCATAGTCAAAATAACCATATCGAAATGTTCCCTTTTAAGCCAATTACAAGCCTCTTCACCGTTGGTAGCGTTTGTAACTCTTGGTGCATCAGGCAAAGATAGTTTATGGTACTCTCCAAAAATCCTTTCAGCTAACCTTCCCTCCTCTTCAAGGATAAAGCCATCATAAAAGGTTGCTACAAGAAGTATCTCTTTTACCTTGAAGGTGGAGAGATCATGAAATATTTCGATATTGTTTTTATAGGATGTATAAGATTGGATAAACTTTTCAACTATGGGTTCCCTTTCCATAACACCTCCAAAAAAATTATACATACTTTTTTTTAAAAGTAAACAAAACAACTTCTATTGACAGAAACTTTTAAGACAATATATTTTAAGAATGGAAAGGAAAAAAATTTATAACAGTTTGAAAAATATCATCCCTGAAAAAAGAATAGTTTTCGATGAAAATTTACTTGAAAAATACTATTCTGATGAATCAGGTAACAGGTATTCCTATCCATTACTCGTAACTCTTCCAGAAAATGAAGAAGAAACAATAGAGATAATAAAATTTTCAAGCAAAGAAAAGATCCCAGTTGTTCCAAGAGGAAGAGGAACTGGTCTTTCAGGTGGTGCGATACCACTATACCCTTCAATAATAATCTCAACAGAACTAATGGATAAAATAATAGAAATAGATAGAGAAAATTTTATGGTAACAACTCAACCTGGAATAATAACAGGTGAGTTAAAAAGGAAAGTTGAGAGTTTTGAACTTTTCTATCCACCGGATCCCGCATCTTTAGATTCATGTTCTATAGGTGGTAATGTTGCTGAAAATTCCGGAGGTCCTTCTGCGGTTAAATATGGAACAACAAAGGATTATGTTAAAGGTTTGAAAATCGTTACTCCAAATTGTGAAATCTTAAAATTCGGAGGAAAGGTAAGAAAGGATGCTACAGGTTACAATATGAAGGATATTTTTATAGGTTCAGAAGGAACTTTGGGTTTCATAACTGAGATAACATTTTCACTTTTACCTTTACCAAAATACAGCATAGACCTTTTACTTGCTTTTGATAGGATAGATGATGCTTCCAACGCTGTTGTAAAGATTATCCATTCAGGCATTTTTCCACAAGCTATAGAGTTTATGGAAAAAAGGGCTTTGGAGGCAGCAAAAAATTTTCTTGGAAACCAGATGGCTTCACAGAAAGGTGAAGCACAACTCCTTTTGAGAATAGATGGGTTCGACAGGGATATAATTGATAAAAGTATAGAAAAGATAGATTCGATATCATCAAAATTAGGATGTGTTGATATATTGGTAGCTGAGGATAAAAACTTTCAGGAAAAGATATGGAAAGCCAGAAGATCTATGCACGATGCTATGGTTAATATCTCTGTAAAAAGGGAAAGGGAGGATGTTGTTGTCCCTATAAACTCTCTCCCTGAACTCATAAAAAATCTCCACCTTTTGGAAGAAAAATATAGAATACCTATAATAACTTTTGGTCATGCAGGTGATGGTAATGTTCACATAAACATTTTAAAACTCAAAGAGGATGATAAAAATTTTGAAAAGAATATTGAAAATGTTGTAAAAGATATAATGGAAATTTCTGTTAAACTTGGTGGAAAACTCTCAGGTGAACATGGTATAGGGATTTACAAGAGAAAATTTATGAAACTCGTTTTTACAAAAGAGGAGATTGAGATCCAAAAGAATATAAAGAAACTTTTAGATCCAAACAATATTTTTAACCCTGATAAAATTTTCCCATGAAAAGAAAAATTTTTCTTTTTTTCATTTTTCTATTTAACATCTTTATCTATTCAGACGAAATAGGTTTTGAACATAAAGATTTTTTTGATAGTTTTATAAACTTTATTTCTTCAACCCAAAAAGGGATAACCATAGTTTCTCCAGATTTCACTGATAAAAATTTTCTCAATATTTTAAAAGAGAAAAAGGATATAAATAAAACTGTTATACTTTCAAAAAGTTCTATATCAAAAAAATATTCTTTGAAAGATAGTTTATCTCTATTCGTTGACACATTACTTTTTGCTGACGACTCGCTTATAAACTATACAATAATTTTCTCCACTTCGAAAAGTTTTATAATATGTAACAAAGCTATACAACCTAAAAAATATTCAAAAGATCTTTTTTACATAAATTCATCCAACTCTTCAATGTTTGAAAATCTTTACAAAAAATATTTACATATAAGAAAATACTCTTTTTCCATAGATTCTTTCAAAGACACTCTCGATTTCAACCAGATAATCAAAAATTACAAAAATTATGAGAACAGTTGGATAAGATTTAAAGCTTATGTTGTAGATGTTTACAGATCAAAAAAGAGTGATACATACTTTATAAAACTGAAAGGTGATAAAAATTTTACGATAGTAATCTTTAAAAATTTAAGTAAAGAGTTTTTTAAAAAGAATATAAATATCCTTTATTTTAAAAATAAAAACATAATAGTTGAAGGTTTTTTGAAGTATGACAAAAAGTATGGTTATGAGATCATTCTTGATAAAACAAATTCTATTAATATTTTAAAATGATCATCTTTTAAACATATTTTTTAGATCATCGATCATCTGGTTTACAGATTCATTGGTTTTATCTTTAAGATACTCTCCAACTGAGTTGTATTTTATATTTATATTAGGTTTTGAGTAATTGCCTGTTATCTCGAAATCAACATAGATGGTATCCGAAGGATAGTTCGTCATCTTCAGAATCTTTTCAAGAAGCCCTGTATCAGCGACTCTCATGTCAATAGTATACCTTCCCTTTACATTCATACTCTTGTTAAAATCAACTACACCACTATAAAGTAGGTTGTGTCCATTTTTCTCCATTTCGAAATCTTCAAATTTTACCTTCTGTGAATCGATTTCGAACTCTCCATACATATCATCAAAATAGAAGGTATCAGCGAGTGGCAATTTTAGAACAGAGGAGATCTTTTCTACCAATCCTGTGAAATGGACCCATCCATTTTTTGCTTTAACATCTATTTTACCGTTAATACTTTCTTTAACCTTATCCTGAAAGAAATTTAAATTGGACTTCAAATCTACTTTTGCACCTATATCGAATGGGAGATATTTTTTTCTTTTCATAAAATCATCAAGAAATACATTTTTACCTTCAAAATTGGAGTTAATGTATCCGCTATTTTTCGAATTGTATACGAACTTACCGGCAAGGTTACCTTTCAAAAAGTTGGAATTTAGTGGATCAACAGTTAAAACTCCATTTTCAACTTTTATAATCATAACTATATTTTCGAGAAGTTCATCTTTGAAAAATAACCTTTTAACTGTGACCTTTAAATTACCCTTAAGTTTTTCATCTATCTTCGGTGGTTTTGTTTTTTCTTTTTGATCAACTTTTTTTTGCTGAACGAAAAGGGAATCATAGTTTAAATATTCAGCATAAATTTCACCTGAAAAACTTATCAAATTTTTCCCATAACTAAAGTTCAAAGATTTTACAACTCCAGAGAGATTCTTTCCATCTAAGAGTATATTTTTCAATTCAACATTCTCAGCAAAATTTTTAAATTTAACATCCTGAACATTCAAAGTGAAAATGTCGCTTAAATTTGGAACTTTAAGATTTTTCAACCTTAAACTCAAAAATCCGTAATTATTATTATCTTTAAGATTTAAAGTGATCTTTCCATGCAACTCTCCATTACCCTGATACCCTTTCAAAAATTTTTGAACAGGGAATGTTGAGAGTGTTGAAATTTCAAAAATCTTTTTCAAATAATCTCCAGAAATAGAAAGAGTCCCAAAGGATCCATCCTCCTCAACTTTTGAAAAGCCTTTTAAAATACCTTTATCCAAGTTAACTTCTGCCTGTTTTAAAATTAAATTCAAAGTATCATAAAAAAATCTTACGGTAGATGAATTGAATGTTATATAACTTTTTGAAACCAAACTGTCTATATCTGTTATAAATTTTTTATCACATAGAGTTTTAAAACTTATTTTAGATTTACCTGAGATTTTAATCTTTTTATCCTTCAAAAACCTTTCAGAGATTTTTAGGTCCATTCCATCAAGATTTAAAACAAGATCAATTGTATCGTTTAAAAACATCTGTGGCGATAATGTAATTTGGGCGTCAAGGGTATCTTTATTAAACAATATGTTTCCAAAGAAAACAAGTTTATCCCTCTGTTTGTTCAAAATTGAATTTTCAAAAACATATATAGTGTCTTTTTCATAAGATAGAGCAAAAGAAGAAAATTGTAATTCCATTTCTTGGATTATACTATCGATTTGCTTTTTAAAATCATCTTTAATTGATAGTTCACCTCTTAAAATACCAGAAGTGTTACCATGAATTTTAAACTTTTCGTTCTTATAAAAAAGGTTAACGATATTTTCAAGTGAAATCGTTTTAAAACTAAAAGAGTATTTTAAATCTTCTTCTTTCTTTTCAAAATTTCCATCAACCTCAAGAAGTTCGTTTTTGACATTTATCTTTTGTATATTCAAATTGGAATCCAAATTACCCTTCGCTATTATAGAATTGTTCTTTAAATAGTTCCCCTTGAATGAGAAATCGAAATTCAGATTGGTTTCAAAATCTATCTTTTCGTTGTACGAAAATTTTAAAAAACCTTTCAGATTTTTTATATTGAAAGTGTCATAAACTATACTACCATTTTTAAAATATATGTTAGAGAATATCTCGATTCCACCTTTTTTCTCATCAACTTTTTCATTTTTTTCTTTTAAAGTATCCTTTCTCTCCTTTTTTATAAAAATTTCAAAATCTGAAATATCAACCCTTTTCAAATCTATCTCTTTTTTGAATATCACTTTATAAGGGTTAAAACTCAACCTGACATTTTTAGATTTTAAAGAAAAGATTTCATTTTCAAGCCAGAAATCATTCAAGGAAACCGATGTGTTAAAAATTCCAAAGTTGTATGAAAGATTTTCTATCTTTACAAGAAAACCTGCTTTTGAAAGGTTCTGAGATATAAGGTTTTTTATCTTATCTTCTGTTAAAAATTTTTTTACAACGACAAAACTTATAGAGTATAAAACCACAAAAATTATTAAAACTATAAAAATGATTTTTACTATTTTAGAATTAAATATCTTTTTCATCTTTTTCAAATTCTTTCAAAAGTATTTTCGCTTTAGAATCTTTACAGTTTTCAATTTTATTAAAATCTTTCAAAATTTCAACAACAATTTTTTTATCAAAATCTTTTAAAACATTCTTAATAAAATCAACATCGAACAGGTTTTCCATAATACCAAAAAGATGTTTATAGAAATTTATAAAGCCCCTTTTGTATAAAAGGTTATCCCTATTGGTTTCTCCGGCACGGGAAATATATTTTTCAACAGTGGAAACACCTTTAAGAAGTGATATATATTTCAGGTTATCATTATTTAACTTTGAGTAAAGATCATCAAAAATTTTATGAACGATAAGTATATGTTCCAATGAGCCTATCTTTTCAGATATCTTTTCAGCTTCTTTCAATACATCCTCACAACTCGTTAAATCTTCAGTTAAAAGATAGAATCTTGAAAGGGAAATATATGTTCTTAAAAGTGAAAGTTTGGATTTAGTTTTTTGAGATATCTCAAAAGATTTTGAAGAGATCTCTGAAATGTTTTCCATATCTTGAGTTCTTATGTATATATCAGCAAGTGATGCCAATATATCAGCGATAAGTATCTCGTTGTTATTTTTCTCAGCATAATCGAGAAGATCCTTTGCAAGTTCTTTTGCTTCTTTAAGCTGATTCATCTCTATAAGTGTTTTTAAATATGTTGAGTTAAGATTGTATTCGAGTTCCCTAATACCATATTTTTTGGCAAGGTTTATTCCTTCAATAACAAGTTCAGTCTCCTTATCAAGAAAAGATTTTAATCCATTTATTTTGGCAAGGATGTTCAATGAAATAATTTTAAAATCAATAAGGTTATTCTTTTCTATGTAATCCCGATTATCGTTGATAATTTTTTCACCCTCTTCAAGATAACCTAAAAATGATAGAAGGTTTGCATAGTTTAAAGATGTGTAAGTTTTCAAATGTCTATAAGATATTTTTTCAAGAAGATTTAAACTCTTTTCATAATAATCCCTTGACAGGTCAAATTCACCCAAAAAAAAATTTATCTCACCCATATTGGAGTATATCTCTGAAAGACCTTTAAATTCCTCATACTTTTCTAATATAAAAGATGCTCTCTGATAAATTTTTATAGCATCATCATAATCACCAGTTAAAAATTTTATATTCCCTAAATTGTTTTCGATTCTCGCTTTGAGAATTTCATCCTTTACAAGATTTGCAAGTTGAAGAGCATCCGTGTAAAATTTTTCTGCTTTTTCATAGTTACCTGTTAGATCGTAAACTGTTCCAAGATTTATAAGAGCAAGCAATTCCCCTCTTCTTTCATCAACATCTTTGAAAACATTGAAAGATAGTTCAAAATATTTTTTAGCTTCATCAAACCTGTTCTGTTCAAGATATATTTTACCTATGTTAAGATAGATGGATGCTATATCCTTTTTATTGTTTTCCTTAATGTTTAGATCCAACGACAGATTGTAGAATTCTAAAGATTGTTCATATTTTCCTTCAAATGATTTAAGTATTCCCAAAGAGTTATAAATTTTGGCTAAACTTTTTTTGTTTTTAATTCCCAAAGATTTTCTTAACGCTTCAGTATATATCTCTTCAGATTTTGAATAATCTCCCATCCTATCATAAATGACACCTTCAAGAAGAAGATAATCTATCTCTCTATTTTCATCTTCTGAAAAGAGTTCTCTTTTTGAATTCAAAATTTCTAAAGCTTTATTGAAGGAACCAAGATTAATGTATATGTTTACAAGTTTAATAACAACTGGAATTATCTTTTCAATAATCTTTCCCTTTTCAAGGAAATTTATTGATTCCTGATAGTTCTCAACTGATTGAATGTAGGAAAAATATTTTGAGTTGATATCACCAACCTTTTCAAGATAGTAAGACCCCTTTTGTGGATCTTCACTCTTTGAGTAATGGAAAGCTAATTTTCTAAATATCTCTTCATTCTTTTCAACAAATTTTTTTTCAATATAATCACCAACATTTTTATGCAAAACTTTCCTCTTCTCCATTGATAGTGAATTGTAAACAGCATCATAGAAAAGTTCAGATGAAAAATAGTATGTATCTTTATCAAAGAATTCTAAAAAACCTTTATCAACAAAAATCCTAAAACTCTCATCAACATCTTTTTGCGGGAAACCGAAGTATTCAAGAATTTCACTCTTCTTGAACCTGTATCCAACAAGGGATGTGTACTGAATAAGTTTTTTCTCATTCTCTTTCAAACTGTCTATCTTTGATATGAATACAGATTTCAGTGAATCTGGAATTACTTTTTTCCCTTCACTCGATATAAATAGCACTCCATCCTTTTCGAAAAACAACTTCCTCTCAGTCAAAAATTTAAAGATCTCAACAAACCTTTTTGGATTACCTTCCGATCTTTTGAAAAGAAACTCAACATCATTACCGTTAATTTGTTTTGAACTTTTTGATAATATAAGTTGCTTAAAATACTCATAAGAGAGAGATTCTAAAAGAACTTCATCTGTAAATTCAAATTCAATCTTCTCTTTGGAACTCAAAGCAACAGAAAAATTGTTACTTTCCAAGAAATTTTTAAAAAGTTTTAAAAATAAATTTTTCGAAGGGGTATCGAATAGATCAAAATCATCTAAAAGGAAAAGAGTTCTCTCTGAAACGATATTCTTTTCTAAAAATCTTTTTAAAGTTGTAAAAACTTTTGTCTCGAAAACTTTTTGATCACCTTCAAAATCCTCTAAACCGAAAAGGAGATAAAAACCATCACTTTCATCACTCAAAAGAAAATTATCTATCTTGTTTTTTATACTATCTTTTGAATCAGTTTCATCTATTTTGAGTTGTTCTGAGACAAAATCTTTCAATTTTTTGAAAGGTATATTTGAAAAGAAGGTTTGCCCGTTAAGTTTAAAAATCTTTACATTTTTCCTGTCAAACCTATCATAAAGAATATTCAGATATTTTGTTTTTCCACAACCTTCATCACCTTTTACATATAGAGAAAAATTTTTGTTTTGAATAATAAATCTTTCAAGGAGTTTTTCAGGTAATTTTACAATCTCTTCATTACCAATAAAATTGAGATCCTCTTCTTTTACAATATCTTTTTTCAAAGATAACACCTTATAAATCTGAACAGGGTCCTTTTTACCTTTTACCATGACAGGTTCAAGTTTTTCAAACTCGAAAACATCTTTTACATGTTTGTAAGTGTTCTCAGATATTATTATTTCACCAGATTTTGCAACACCTTCAAGTCTTGATGTCAAGTTAACATTATCTCCCATTATCGTGTATTCCATTCTGTCATCAACACCCATATTGAGTGCTACTACCTCTCCAGTATTTATTCCTATATGCATTGTGACTTTAACATACTCCCCTTTCGCATAGACAGGTTCAATAGTTTCCATCTCTTTTTGCATCTCAAGGGCAGCCCTAACTGCTCTTTCAGGATCATCAGAATGAGCAACAGGTGCTCCAAAAACAACCAAAACAGCATCACCTATAAATTTATCTACATCCCCTCCATACTTATCAACAATTCTCACCATCTTTTTGAAATATTTATTTATGACTTTTATAACATCCTCAGGGTCCAATCTTTCAGATAGTGCTGTAAAACCTGAAATATCACCGAAAAGCACTGTAACAACTCTTCTTTCAGAATCAACTCTGACATCGTATGGATTTGAAAGTATCTTTTCAACTATTCTTTTGGGAAGATATTTTTTGAAAGATTCCAATGAAGATTTCAAATATTCTTTTTCATTATCCATAAAACCCTCTGTCGAAGGGGGGATTTGAACCCCCACAGAGTTGCCCCTATTAGAACCTGAATCTAACGCGTCTACCAGATTCCGCCACTCCGACTTTTTTATATTATAACAATTATATCCCTTTTATCAATATGGATTATACTATTCAACTTTTAAAACTCATATTGAAAGTTTTGGTATTTTAAATGGTATCTTTATAAAAATGAATCAAAATAATTATTCCAATTTTTCAATCAAAAATGTCACACTGTCAAGCACCGTCCCCAATTATTTTTTTTACTAATTTTAGAAATTCATAGGTTCTGAAGGGTTTCGTTATGAAAGGTAGAGATATGTTTGTAAGATCTTTGTTCTCAAAGCCATTTTTCGAATAACCTGACATAAGAAGTATTTTGAAATCACTTCTTATCTTTTTCATCTGTTCATAGAGAGTTGTTCCGTTCATTTTCGGCATAATCATGTCTGTTATAACAAGGTCATAATTTTTTTCTTTGAAACACTTTAGTCCTTCCTCCCCATCAACTGAAAGTGTAACATCATAACCATTGTTAGTTAGAATTTGTTCTATAACCTCTCTTAAAATTTTTTCATCCTCAACAACAAGAACTTTTTTTCCATATCCGTTCAAATCAATATTTTCTTCTTTTTTAATTGTTTCATTTTTCTTTTTGTGTGTAACAGGTAAATATATCTTGAATGTTGTTCCAACTCCCTTTTCAGAATAAACATTTATAAAACCTCCACCATTTTTAACTATTCCATAAACAACTGAAAGTCCAAGACCTGTACCTTTTTCACCTTTCGTCGTGAAGAATGGGTCAAAGATTTTATCCATAATACTCTTTTCAATACCGCAACCATTATCCGATATTGATAACATCACATATTCTCCACTTTCAACCCCATAATGTTTTTTAACATACAAATCATCTATATTAACACTCATCGTCTCAATAACAACTTTGCCATTACCTTCTATTGCATCTTTCGAGTTAAGTAGAAGATTTAAAATTACCTGTTCCAAATTTACTTTATCCATGAATATATTTTTAACATCTTCACCTAAATTGTAAACAAGTTCAATGTTCTCCCCAACAACCTTTTTCAAAAACATCTCCATATCTTTAATCTCTCTATTAACATTTAAAACTTCCGGTTTGCCAGCATTTTCTTTTCCGAAAAGTAACAACCTTTTTGCAATCGAAGATGCGTCCAAAGAAACTTTTAAAATAGTTTCAATATTTTTTCTGTCCTTTTCCTCTTTTAAACTTTCAAGTAGTAACTCACAGTTTGCAATTATTACACTTAAAACATTGTTGAAATCGTGAGCTATTCCACCTGCAAAATTACCAACAGTTTCAAGTTTTTGTGATCTGAAAAGTTGCTCCCTCAAATCGAAAATCTCTTTTTCTTTTTTAACCTTTTCACTAACATCCCTTATAAAAGCGAGTAAAAGGTTGTTTTCCTTTTCAAGTATTCCCAAATTTATCTCACATTCAAACTCTTTACCATCTATACTTCTATGCATCCAGTCAAAAGATATATTCTCACCTTCAAGGGCTTTGTTTATGTAATAAAGTGCTTTTTCTTTTGAAATAACTCCGTCAGGTTGTGTTTTGGGGGATAGTTCGTAAGGGGTTTTACCAATTATATATTTTTTGTTGCAAGAGAAAATTTCCTCACATTTTTTATTACAATCAACAATAATATCATTTTTCAATATGAATATACCATAGGGGGAAAGTTCAAAAAGATCCTTATAATATTTTTCCTTCCTTCTCAACTCTTCCTGAATCTTTTTAATCGAATCGATATCAATTACTATTCCAACCATCCTTAAAGGTCTACCATCATCAGTATAAGAGATTATCTTTCCAGTTGATCTAACCCAAACATACTCTCCATCCTTTCTTTTCAACCTGTATTCAGAATAATATTTTTCAACCATACCTGTAAAATAGATATCCAAATTTTTCATTACACTCTCATAATCTGAAGGATGTATTCTGTTCTCCCACTCAGATATACTTATTTCAATTTCATCTTCTCCATATCCAAGAATATCTTTTAACCTTTTTGAAAAAATCATCTTTCCATTCTGAATATTCCAATCGAAAATTCCAGCATCACTACTTTCAACTGCAAGTCTGAAACTCTCTTCAGATTCTTTTAACCTTCTTTCAAACTCAATTTTTTCAGTTACATCAAATATTATAGAATGCAAAAGATGTTTCCCTTTATATTCAAAACCTCTTGAATAAACCTCAACATCCCTTATCCTTCCATCCTTCAATCTATATTTAAAAATGAAAAAGTTCTGTTTCCTTTCCCTTGCTTCCCTCATCCTATTCTTTATCTCTCGATCTGGAAGTATGTTTATCTGGTTTATATTCATCTTTTTCATCTCATCGTAAGTATAACCATAAAATTGTAAAGCAGCATCGTTGAAATCAACGATTTCTCCGGTATCTGAATCAACCAAAAGGTTAACAGTGTTATGTTCTTTAAACGACTTTCTGAAAAGTTCTTCACTTTCAAGAATCTGCTTTTCCAAATTCTTTTTTTCGGTTATATCTATACCAAAAGAAATTGTTCCTAAAATTTTATCCCCATCTCTCTTAATACTGTTTCTCCAGAGTATATATTTTAAACTACCATCTTTACTCTTTATGGGATTTTCATAGGTTTCTCTGATAATTTTAAATTGTTTGAAATCATTGAAAACTTCATCAACGTTTTTTTATACTCATCGGGGATAAAAGTTTCAAACCAGTTTTTACCTAAAACCTCTTCTCTCTTATAACCTGTTACATTTTCTGATTCCTCGTTCATATCGAGGATGTTCCCACCTCTATCAAGTTCTACATAGATAATGTTTGCTTTGTCTATTATCTCTTTTTGAAGAGAAATTCTTTTTTCAAGTTCTCTTTTTGTGAAATTATATTTTAAAACATAGTTTGTGATAAGAAAACTTATCATTGTGGTCAGTGGATAAAAAGTCATCAAAGGGAAAAATATTATTTTGATTTTTGAAAATCCGGAAAAGAAAGGGAAAATAAAAATTTGCGAAAATAGCATCGCAAAAGATAATACATATGAAAAAATAATTGAAACAAAAAGGTTTTTCCAAAATCCCCATCTGATAACTTTCTTATAAAAAAATCTTCTGAAAACATAACCTGCAAAACCACATAGAATTATCGTTAATATCCCTGCTAATATCCCATTCCCTCCAATATAAATTCTATACAATGTGGCAAAAAATATGGTCAAAATAAGAGGGATAAAACCACCATAAAAACCAGCAAAACCAAGAACGATAGATCTACCATCGTAAACAACACCTTCTGCTAATTTCCATGAAAACCTCATCGTCGCAAGAGCAATAAAAGAAAAAACAAAACCTAACACTATCTGCCATCTTTTTTTCTTAACATCAGCAATTCTATCGATAAGTGGGATAAGTAACATTAAATGTAAGATTAATATTAAATCGAATAAAAGTTTATTCATAACTCCCTTTATTGAATTATATCATTATGAAAAGGTAAAGTCAAATAGTGAAGTAAAAAATTATATCTTTAAAAATTTCACATTAAAAGTTCTATTTTCCTTTCTCACAGAAATAAAATTAACTCCATTTTTTATATCACATTTAACCAAATTAACTCCCTTTTTCAAAAAGATACTTTTACTATAAAAAACTCTGCCTGCTTTATCAAAAATTTTTATATCATAAATCCCTTCTTCTTCAACAAGAAGTTTCAAACTATTTTCTTCTTTTAAAATATTTGATAACAATTTTATTGATAAACAGTTATTAACTTTGTTTTTATTTCCTATTCCATAAAAACTGCCCCAATATCCAACCGAGTCCCACACAAAGGAAGGATCAAACACATTTATAATTTTCCAGTAAACCGAATCGAGTGATCCAGCCACACCTGAGATATGCAGAAAACCATTTATTCCATCATTGTCGACTATATATTTTGAACATTCAACACTGATAAGATTCGCATTTGGAATCACTGTTGCTCTGTAAATATTTTTATCACTTGCAAACCTTAACATCTCAACACTCGTTTTTGAAGTCAGATAATCAAGGTATACCACATAAATTTCTTCTGTGTAAGGATCATATGTTAAGTTGGCACTATAACAGTAACCTCTATTTGTTGGTGTAAGACCTGTTGAATCAAGGATATTTTTATCATGAAGATCAACATAAACATATTTAAAGTTTTTTGATGTATCATCTTTCATTCCAAAAATCAAAGATCTTCCCTGATGGATAAAAGTTGAAAGATCATTATCATTGTTAAGATAATAATCAACAAAAAGATCAGCAACTGGAAGAGCATAAAATATTCTGTTTTCTTCAGGATAATACTGTGCATCCCACCAGTACCACCATGTTCCAAATCCAAAAGCAAGTGTGTCTCCAAACTGGTTTTTCCAGTTTCCCTCATTTTCATCTAAAAACGCTTTTACAACTACAGGGTCATTTGAACTGTTGTTTGTTGTATCGAGAAAATATAAAATCGTATCACCATTTATACTTGAAATCTCTGGCCAGATATCACCATTGAAAACTCCATTGAATCCATTCCAGTTAAATCCAAAATCATCACTCTGAGAAAAGGCAAATGAGAACGAAGTCCCTTTTCCACTACCAACAAGATCAGATCTAATTTCATTTTTCCATGAAGTTTGAGTTGTTATATAAGTTAAGCCATTTCCATATCTGATATTGAATACAGATATTTCAGAAATCGTATCATAATCAAGTCCTGTATAAGATATATCCTGTTCCCAGTTAACACCAGAATCGAATGAGCGTTTTAATAAAAATTTGTTTTCGAGAACATCAAGAGACAAAATCAAACAACTATCACCTAAATGATTTGATGTTATTGAGGGTGAAAAATCATATTTTGTTGTATCACTCAAAAACATAGGATAGGTAAGTTTGGTATACATTATCGATGTGTCTTTCATAAAATAGACACCATAATTTCCATAAATATCTGCACAACTGTAAACAATATATAAATCTTGATTCCCTGTAAGTTCCATCTCACCATAGATCCTTGTAGAATTTGAAAAATCTGAATTGATCAAACTTGTTGGAGCACTCCAAATAGATCCAAAATTTGAAGTTTTTGAATAAAAAATGTTATCAAAAGCAAAACCGTTAAAATGTGATGCAAAAACTCCACAATAATAACCATCTTCAGACACAACAATATTTTTTAACATTGGTGGAGCAAAACCTCTTAAATCCTTACCTTCAAGAATGCCAATCATACCTGAACTCTGTGCATCACTATCTTTTATGTCAATTTTTTGGTCAAAAGGTATCGTTGATTCTTTCCATATCTTTTCTCTCAATTCCACTGAAGGAACAGCAAATACATTTATGATAAAAACTAAAATTAAAACAAACAATAAAATTTTTTTCATACTCTCTCCTTTTTATTTAACTAAAACTTTTTCACCTCATTTTTATAATTTTTCTATTTATTATCTCTTCTCCTTTTCTCATCCTCACAAAATATACCCCATTTCCATATACATTCATATCTATTATGCCTTCTCTTCCCTTACTCTCATCCCGTTTTGCTATCACCCTACCCATCACATCATACACCTCTATCTCAAATCTTTCCCCTTCTTTCACACTATAACACAAAACTCCTCCCCTGTATCTCAAACTCAACCCATCTCTATCTATCTCCTCTCCATCTATTCCACTAAAATATAACTCCCCTCTTATCACTCCTGTTGTCACCACTCTCTCATTCAACCATTCATCCTTTATCACTCCATTATCAACATATACACTATCTCCAACACTCACTGTTGGTCTATTACCCCCAGCGCTCAATTGCACCACCAGTTTATCTTTCCCATTATATCTCAACCACTTCGCACCATATATCTCTCCAAATTTATCTCTCCAGCTATGTCCTCCACTCAACCTCAACACCTCATCTATATTATCCTCCGTTATCTCCGGCATCGTTGTCTTCTCATTAAAATATACACTCACTATATTCCTGTCATATATACTTACATACTTCGCCGCTATCGAATCTATCTCCACTTTGTATCTGTATGCCCCTTTTAGCATCAATTTATACCTGTTACTATCTCCATATATCCATGCACTATCAAGATATCTCCCAGAACTATCCCCCTTAAACCATATCTCTTTCCCCACTCTCTCCCCTACCCATATAAGTTCAGGAAAACTCCCCTTCACTCCATAACACTCACTCTCAAACACTATTGAATCCAACTTTATCGTATCATACCCAACATTGCAAAACTTTATCTCTTTATACAATGTGTCTCCATTTACACTACTCCCGAATATCAGTGTATCCACATCTCTTGCCAATTCAACATTGTCTACATCAACCTGCAATCTCCTGTATTCAAATACATAAGTCCTCTGATACTCCTCCGGTGTATATTCTGTCGGATAGGGCGGTGGACACCAGTAATCATGCCCCGAAAATAAAACCTCTTTCATCCCATTACCATTAAAATCATAAGCCCTCACTGTACTGCACAGCGTCTGATATGTGCTATCCGTCCATTCATATATCTTCCCATATATATCACCACCATAATTCTTCCATATCTCAACATGCCTCCCTCCATTTATCAAGATATCCTCCAGTCCATCTCCATCAATATCTCCACAATCACATCCAGCACCTGAACTCAATAAATCCGCATTAGCCCATACCGTTATATTCGGATTAGGCGGGGAACTACACTCTGTTGTCCACTTTATCTCAAGTATATCCTTCTCTGGATTGTATTCAACAAGATAATATCTGTAATATTGATACAATGTAAGTCCATCCATATACCAGGAATTCGCCAATAAAATTTCATTATATCCATTCCCGTTTATATCGTTTGTAATAATCATTTTTCTTAACAGCGGATCATTATAATTCCAGACACTAAATCTTATACTATCTTTAAAATTAAATGAATCACCTGTCTTATCGGTTGCTTCATACCACAAGATTTTACTACTAGCATAAAAGTTGGTTGCAATTATTACATCAACAAGTCCATTATTATTTAAATTTCCTACAATTACAGGTTCTTTTAACTGCACCGTCTCAGCAAATGTGTGTGTCAACTCAAGAGTGTTTTCATCAACATACTCCAAATACCCCCATCCATAACTCCGTGTCCTTGTGGTTATACCCGGTAAACCAACCCACACCAGTCTGTCTATTGAATCCCCTTTCAACTCGTTCGTTATATCCAATGGACCAAATGAATAAGTCGTATCCGCCAACCATAAAACCTGTTTCGTTGTATCCGGAAACTCTTCCCTGCTCTTCTGTTCAAGTATATGAATATTAATGTTTTTATTTACTACTCTCATTATTTCTACCATCTCATATAAACCATCATTATCAAAATCCCCTATTCCAATTGGAGCTGTAAAAGTAGTATCCTCTAAACTTGCCGGATGTGGAAAAACAATCCTGTAGACCTCTTCAAAATGGTATCCCCCTTCTCTCCTGTATTCAAAAAAAGGATGATAGGGATAAATATCTCCTATTTTGAAATGAGCAGTATGTAATATTAATTCTTCTATACCATTATTGTTAAAATCAAATTTACCTATCGAAAACCATCCTGGATTTACTAAAGCTCCATGGGGAATCGTTGTCAACATCTCAAAATCAGCATATACAAAAATCACTATCGATAACATTATCACCAAAACAATCACCCACTTCATATCTCCCACCTTCTAAAAGATAGGGGTATTATACCCCTATCTCACTCTCACTATCTTCTTTGTATATTCTATGCCTCCAACATCTATTACCACAAAATATATCCCTCTCTTTATCTTTACATCCATTCCATATTCACCTCTAACCTGATATCCCATCTCCTTCTTCTCCACCACTCGCCCTGTTATATCCATAACTCTTATCCTTACATCTCCATCTCCTTTCATCATATATTCTATTCGACCATTACCTTCATTATACCTGATATTGTTTATCATACCTTCATACTTCTCTTCCACTGTCTCTTTCACTCCTGCCTTTATCCCTCCTTTCACCATCGATATAACTCCACCTTCCTCTTCATATTCATATACCTCTATCTCTGCTACCCTATTTTTATCCCCCTTCTTCCTATCAATACTGATCTCTATTTTTTTGTCACCTGCATATTTCTCCTTCGGAACAACTATCTCCAATACCTTCTCTCCAGGTCCACCATAAATTACTCCATACACCTCTCCATCTATCTGAACAACTTCTGGTATATGTGGATTTTTATCTTCTATCTTTACCTTCACCAGATAGTTCATCTCTCCATTCATTCCCCCCACTTCATACACCATCCTCTCTATCTTAAAATTACCCTCAACATACTCCCTCAATGGACTTATTATCACTCCATCTATCGTGTCTGTCGGCTCTCCACTCGAATATGGCAATACATCCTGACTGTAACTCCTCACCTTCGATTTAAATCTGTATTCACCATTACTACCCTCAAACCAGCAATAATAAAACTTCGTCTCTATTAACCCTTTCTTATACACAGCATCCATACTATATATCGAATCATCTCCATCATATATAACATAACTCTCCGGTGTCAATGTGTCTGAATATCCCGCCCTGTATCCTATTATCTTATCATAATCCCTTATATATGATGACTGCACCACATTCCTGCTTATTGGATATCTGTTTATCCCTCTTCCAGAACTAACTCTACCATACTCCGAATTCCAGATCTCTGTTGTCCCATCTCCATTATCAACCTCCCAAATAAATATCGTAACCCTGTTATCATAATCTCCTGATGGATTCTGTGCCTTCTGATATGCTGGACTGATTAAATCAAAATAACTCCAAGTTGAATTTAACATATCCCATCTACTTCCAACAAGATGCCATCCCGTATCTATGCATGCAGCCATATAGGACTCTGATAAAGTAGGAAGTTCATAACAAGGCACCACCACAGGTGAAAACATTGGAACGACTCCATCTTTTGTGCCTGTATATGTAAACACTGTATCAAATTCAATGTTCCCTATATCCTCATCACTCCATACACCTACTATCAAATCTCCTCTATTTAACCCTTCATACCTGTATCCTATATATCCACCTATCTTCCTGTCACTCTCCCAACTACCAAACATTACCGGCTCTGAACTCCACAACACAGGATATTGACTGAATCCACCCCACGGTGAACTCTTCACAGCATACTCTATGTTCGTCCCATTATTCCACATCGCTATTAAACCCTCTGTCGTCTTCACAAGGGAAGGATTTATCCCCCTTCCTATCTTCTCAAGATTCCAGATACCTCCAAAATTATCACTATATCCATATATCACACTGTCTCCATCCGTATACACCATATGCATCCTGTCACTGTTCAACTCCCTTACAACCTTCCTTTGATTGTTCAACCCCAATCCATATCCACTCTCACTCCATATATAGGGGGTTATCTCTCCTGTATAGGGAACAAAACCTTCTTTTTCAACTGTTAAACTAAGAGAAGATGTATTTTTCAAATAAATATCATAAAAACTGCTGCCATCTACATCGGTAAAATCTGAATACAATAGTTGATTTTTTTGGTAAATATTTGTTTTTGCATTTATTACAGGAGATAAATCATAAAAATTTTTTACTTCTATTTTTTCTAAATATGAATTTAAAACTTTTCTTTCAGGAGTGAAATTGACAAGTAAAAAATTGTTTAGATCGGGGTAAAAATAAATATCATCTATCGAAACACTAAAAGTCAAATTATTACTTGTCGCCTGTGAAGTACTATACGCTCTTGCATAAAATCTGATTTTCTGGGGTACAGATGTATTTTCTATAGATACCAAGTCATTAATAATATATTTATTCCCATCTTTCACAATCTCTATCTGAAATTTAGGGAAATCCACTAAAGGCTCTAAAACATATATTGAAACAGTCGTGTCATAAACTAAAGTTTGATTTTGATATAATTTAAAAATTAAATTGACAAATAAAAATTTATCTATATTTGTAAATTCTATAGTAAGTGAATCATTATTTTCAAAACATAAAGCAAAATTTAAAGAACTTTTGAAATCATCATCATAAACAACACCATAATCATCCTGGATTTCATAACCTAAATAACCGTTTCCCTCTCTTAGATATTCCTTAATATAAGTCGGAATTTCTTTTTCAAGACCTATAAAAGAAGTTTCAGGAAATTCTGTTAAACCAACTTTAAAATTTAAAACTGTATCCGTGAAATCAATGTTTCCATATTCATCATTATAAGGTTTTTTGAATAATTCCCCGTTCCCATTTTGAAATATAATCCAGTAAGGGCTTATTCCAATTTCACCTTGAAAATCATCACTCATGAGATACTTTTCCTGAGCAAAAATGGAAATAGGAAATGAAGCGATCATAAATAAAATGGAGAGTAATACGATTGTATTAGAGAGAGAGAGAGAGAGAGAGANNAGAAAAGAAATGCTTTTAAAGTTTTTAATTTTTCTCATTTAACCTCCTTTTTTAGAATATTAAAAAAAAATGAAAAAAAGTCAAGAGAAAAAATATTTAACAGAATATAACTTGACACAACAGATCAAAAGAATATAATTTTTCTATTTTAATTTTAACACAGGAGTAAAAAAATGAACATATATTCAATCATAGTTCTTTTGTATTTTTTGCTTGTTGTTTCAATTTCATTTGTGACAAAAAAGATTGCAGAAAGGTCTTCTGCTGACTATCTGATAGCAGGAAGAAATCTTGGAACTTTCGTTTGCGCCGTTGTTGTTGCTGCTGAATGGCTTGGAGGAATGTCAACTATAGGTATAAGTGAAAAGGCATTCAAAACGATGACTTTACAGCCAATACTTTATAACTTTGCAACAGCAACAGGAATGATCATCATCGGATTTACTGTTGCTTACCATTACAGAACAAGGAATGTTCATACTGTAAGTGAGATGTTGAAATCGATTTTTGGTGAAGAGATTTCAACAATTTCTGCATTTGCATTTTTAATCGCTTACATCGTTCTTTCATATGTTCAACTCCAGACATGCGCAAGTATCATAGCACCAATTTTGAAACTTGACTGGACATTGTCAGTTATAATCTCTGCAGCGATAATAACACTCTATACATATATTGGAGGAATGTACGCTTTAACAATAACCGGTATAATCCACCTTGTTGCAATGTATTTTGGACTTGGAGTTGCAACAATAATAGGAATAACAAAAATTGGTGGTTTTTCAAACCTACAATCGATTTTACAATCACAGGGAGCACCGAATAACCTTTACAACCCATTCACAACTAACTTTTCCGCTGCTTTCAGTTTACTTTTAGGTGGAATTCTCGGCGGAATGGCAGGTCAGGCAAGTATTCAACCGATATTTTCTGCAAAGGATCCACAAACTGCGAAAAAAGCCGCTGTTCTTTCTGGAATAATAGTTGCACCTTTCGGCATAATGACAGGACTTCTGGGACTCCTTGCAAAAACTGGGAAATTCTTTGATCCAGGAGCGATAAAAGCAAATGAAGCACTTGGAACAATACTAACTTCAGCAACATTCATAAATCCGATTCTTGGTGGAATAGCGCTGGCAGGAGTTATCGCAGCGATACTTTCAACAGTGGGACCTGTGAATTTTGCTGTTGTGACTATAGCAACAAAAGATATTTACCAGAATCTTTCGAAAAAGGCAAAGGATGATAAAAAGATTCTTCAAACAGCAAAAAATCTTGTGATACTTATAAACTTTATCACGATTCCACTTGCAATACTTTTCAGAAATGCGATTCTTGACACCGCATATATTTCCTATGCGATAAGAGGTATAGGTGCTATTGTTATCCTCTTTGCACTTTACCTGAAAGGACTCATAACAAAGACGGGAGTCAAACTTTCATTTATCGGTGGAGTTGTGGTGATATTCTTATGTCTTCTTGGTAAACAGATGAAATGGTTTGATATTGATAAAACATATGGTGCTGTTATTTCAACAATAATTTTTATAATAGTCGGTTATGTATGGGATAAATTTATCAAAAAATCGGAGAAATAAGATGGAAAATGGAAAAAAGATTTTTGTTAACGGTTCATTTTTAATCGTTGAATCGATCGCAAGAGCAGGGGCTGACACATTTGTTGGGTATCCCATAACACCTTCGAACTATCTTTACCTGTACAGTTCAAAAAGGTTACCATTAACATTTCATGCTCCAGATGAAATAACTACACTACAATGGATGTCAGGACTTTCAGCAGCAGGAAGATTACCAATAACAGCAACATCATTCCCTGGATTCGCTTTGATGGTTGAGTCAATCAATATGGCTTTCATGATGGAACTTCCAATGGTGATAATACTTGCCCAAAGGTTGGGGCCATCAACTGGAACTGCTACATGTGGTGCATCAGGTGATCTTTTACTCGTAAGAGGGATGATATCGGGTGGTTACCCCGTTCCAACATTTGCAATTTCTGACTTCAAAGATTGCTGGGAGATACCTGAAATCGCTATTAATACTGCAGTGAACTTAAGAACACCTGTCATAATTTTAACCTCAAAAGAGATCACGATGACAAACAGAAGTTTTGAGATATCTTCTTTAAAAGAGATAAAAAAAGTTGAAAGAAAATTTTATAGTTCAGATGAAACATACATTCCATATAAACCTGAAAAAAATCTTGTTCCAGAGTTTTTGCCTCTATCATCAAACAAACATCAGATAAGAATAAACGCCTCAACACACGATCAGAAAGGTATATTGCAACATTCAACAAAGGAAGCACTTGAAAACAGTGCAAGGTTGTACAAAAAAATTGTTTCAAACATAAAAGATTTCACACTCTATGAATATGATGAGGATGGAAACGAAAATCTTTTGATAAGTTTTGATGTGAGTTCTGTTGTGTGTAAAGAAGCGATGAAAGATTTAAGAAACGAAAAGAAGAAGGTCTCTTTGCTCGTTGCAAAAACTCTTGTGCCTGTTCCAGATGTTTACTATGAGATAATTTCGAAATACAAAAAGATTTTTGTTGTTGAAGAAAATCTAAACGGTCAACTGTGTGAAATGCTTTTTGGTAACAACATTCCTGATAATGTAATAAAAATAAATTCCATAGGTAAGATGATCAGCATAGATAAAATCAAAGAAGAGGTTAGAAAAAATGGATAAAAAATTCTTGAATTCAAATAAACTTCCATTCTGTGCTGGTTGTGGACACCACCTGATAGCACAGAACACAGAAAAAGCACTTGAAAAACTGAACATCGATCCACTGGATGTAATCCTCGTTTCTGACATTGGTTGTCATGGAATAATAGATAAATTTGCAAACTCACACACAGTCCATGGATTACATGGAAGATCTGTTGCACTTGCAGCAGGAATTTCCCTTGGGCTAAAAAATAAAAACAAAAAAGTTATAGTTTTCATCGGTGATGGAGGTGCAACGATTGGAATGCAGCACATTCTTGAGGCATCACGTCTTGACATAGATTTAACTATCTTAATCCACAACAACATGCTTTATGGAATGACAGGTGGACAGGCAAGTGGATTAACTCCAAAAGGTTTTGTTACAACAACAACACCTGATAAAAGTAAAACAAGAAATTATGATATCTGTCAGATAGCACTCGCTGCAAAAGCGAGTTTTGTTGCAAGAGTAGTTGTGAAACCAGATTTTTCAAATATTATCGCTGATGCAATAAAAAATGATGGTTTTTCTTTAGTTGAGGCGATCGAGTTATGTCCAAGTTATGCTGTGAAGATGAACAAAGGTATGAAAATTTCTGAGATCCTGAAAGAGATTGGAGAGGAAGAGTTTGTTAAAAAGAATGAAAATTATAGGTGGGAATTTTATACAAATTCAACAGAGAACCTATTCGATAAGGTAAAAATACTTGAAAAAAAATATGAACATAAACTTGAAAAAACATTCTGTATACAACTATCAGGTTCAGCTGGTGAAGGAGTTCAGACAGCAGGTGAAGCGTTCTGTTATGCTTCAATACTTTCAGGTCTCTCTGTTAACCATAGAGGAAGTTATCCTGTTACAGTGGGGGTAGGATTTTCAACAACTGAAATAATAATCTCTCCAGAACAAGATTGCACTTACAATGTGAATTCTCCAGATATAATAATCATAACATCTTTGGATGGACTCAATGTTAACATTGAAAAGTTGAAAAGTTTTAAGGGGATACTCTATCTTGATAACTCACTTGAAACACCTCAAACCGAAGCAAAAATTATCAGATACGATTTCCGAAAATTTGGTGCAAAAAATAGTGCGGTTTTCTCGTTGTTTTACATTTTAAAAGAAAAAGAGATATATCCAATCGATGCTTTAATAGATGGGCTTGAACTTGCAAATCTGAAAGATAAGGTTGATCTTGAAAAATTTAAACAAGATTTGAACATTTAACTTCTAAACAAGTTCTGCTATCGCCCTTGCGATAAGCATTGAATTGAACCTTCTGTCAGCTCCATCTGATCTTGAGTTCAAAACAACCGGAACTGAAGCACCAAGAACAACTCCACCACTTTTTGCATCAGCATGGAATTTGTATGCTTTCCCAAGGATGTTTCCACTTTCAAGGTTTGGAACTATAAGTATATCAGGATCACCTGCAACTTCTGAACCTTTCAACTTCTTACTATCAGCAGATTTTTTATCTATCGCTGTATCATACGCTAAAGGACCATCGATTATAAATCCTTTTATCTGCCCTCTCTGATACATTTGTGTTAAACACGCAGCATCGATGGTAGATTCAACTTTTGTGTTTATAACCTCAAGAGCAGAAAGTAAAGCAACTTTTGGGGTTTCGATTTCAAGAGCGTTGTATAAAATTTTTGTATTCTCAATAATATATTTTTTTTCTTCCATCGTTGGAACAGGTATTATAGCGTTATCTGTGACAGAGATGAATTTATGGTATGAAGGCATTTCAAAAAGTGTAAGGTTTGAAAGAACACCTGATTTTTTTATTCCTGTTTCCTTATCAAGTATAGGTTTTAAATAAAATACGGTTTCAAGTTTTCCTTTTACAAGTATATCCGCTTTTTTCTCTTTGATATATTTAACAGCAATTCTCCCGGATTCTTCATCATTAAAGGTGTTTACTATTTCAAAATCGTTTAAATTCTCTCCAAAATCTTTTATAATTTTTTCTATTTTTTCACCATCACCTATAAGTATTGGATTTTTTACTATTCCAGCTTTCATAGATTGAACTATACTTTCAACAACATCCCTATCATGTGCTGCTGCAACTGAAACTCTTTTGGCAGACATTTTTAAAACTTTTTCCTTTAATTCACTAAAACTTTTTATTCCCATCTTTCCTCCATTCAAACTTTCACAGGCCAGGTCAAATATTTTTCTTCACCTTTTAAAACTCTATAAACACCTAGAGCCAAAGATTCGTTTTCGTTACTCCCCGGGAAAACATAGATCTTTCCAATCTTGCCAACCTTTCTTGTTAAATCTTTCACAAGTTTCTCAGAATAAGCCATTCCACCAGTCAAAATTATCCCATCGATTTCAAAATCCATAACCGAACCCATCGCTCCAATCTCTTTTGCAATCTGATAAACCATCGCATTGTAAATCAGTTCAGCATACTTATCACCATTTTCGATCATCTTCAGAACTTCTCTTAGATCCTTTGTCTTTAAATAACCATACAATCCACCTTCACCATAAAGTTTTTTCATTATCTGTTCTTTTGTATATTGACCCGAGAAACAGGCGTTCACAAGTGGTATCGGTGGAACTCCACCTGCTCTTTCTGCTGTAAATGGAGCACTCTCCATCCTGTTATCGTTATCAACGATTTTCCCTTCAACAAAAGCGGCTATCGAAAATCCAGCACCAAGATGTGCAACAACACATTTGATCCTGTTAAAATCTATGTTCAACATCTCAGAAAGTTTTCTAACCGTTGCCCTGATGTTAAGAGCATGGACAAAAGAAAATCTTGGAAAATCTTTTGCACCTGAAATTCTTGCAACATCTGTAAACTCGTCTACACTTACAGGATCAACTATAAACGAATCAACATTATTCTCTTTTGCAACTCTATAAGCGAGTGGTGCACCAAGGTTTGAAGCATGCTGATAGACCGGTGTGTAAAGTGAAAAATGGACAAGTTCCTCATTTATTTTTATAACTCCACTTGGAACCGGGGTCAACATACCTCCTCGACCTGCTGTTGCAACGATTTTATAACCATCTCTCATATTCCTGTTTAAAAAATCTTTTACCTTCTCATACCTGTAATCAACCTGTGATGTTATATCTTTAAAAGATTTTATCTCTTCTGTTGGATGCTCGATGTTTTCTGAGACAACCTCTTCTATACCTTTTTCAACTATTTTATAAATAGAACATTTTGTTGTTGTTGCACCGGGATTCACTGAAAAAATAATTTCAACCATTAAAAACTCCTTTTTAAAAGTAATATTTTATATTTTTAAAGATTTTTATCAAGGGAAATTATTTTAACATTATTATCTTTTTTCTGTTTATCTTTTGACCATCTGAAAATATCACAAAATAAACTCCTGTTGAAAATTTTTTTACATCAGTTATGTTGAACTCTCCATCACCTTTTTTTATCAATCTTCCAGTTAAATCATATACATGATAAAACTTCCTCAATGTCTTAAAATTTTCTTCACAAAAAATTTTATCATCCTCAACTTTTCCTGAACTTTTACTTTTTACATAAATTTTAATGTTGAAATAATTTGAAGAAGTATCATCATTTCTTTTTAACACCACATCGTAACTTAAAAGAGAATCGTTTAAGATAAAAGGTGCTTTGAAATAAAATGTTTTTATTCCATTTTGTCCAGGAAGAGTATTGTTCCCATAACTTTTGGCAAAACCTGAATCACTCCAGAATGTTTCATAATAAAATAAAGATTTTTCTAAGAAACTTATTCCGAAAATTGAATCGAGAGAAACATATCCAGTATTTTTTAAATAAAGTTTGACTTCAAAAGAATCTCCTGAAAAGAGAGTATCAGGATAAATGAGAGAATCTACAAAAACTTCACAATCGTTAAACGAAGATAGATTGTCAAAAATTTGAGCATAACTTGTATAGTATATAAAACCGGTTCTGTTTGAGTCAGGTAAAATTATTCTTGCCCAATCACCTGTAAAAGAATCCACAACGAATACCTGATTGTAAGATACCTGAGTTAAAATTGGGTAAGTAGTAGAAGCACCAGAACGGACATTCAACAGAGATGCAGTGATCCTTGCAACTTTAAAATAGTTATCACCTTCAAGATATTTTAGATTTATTCCATCACCTCCATAAACATAAGCATAGTAAGGAAACGATGCTGATGGATAATAAATTTTATACCAGTATCCATCATAATCAAAAGCAACAAATTTTTCTCCATAATTTGAGACATTCAAAATATCAGAAGATGTTGATGGACCGGTTCTGACATTTAAGTTTGAAGTGTTCACTTTTACGATGAAATGTTTTAAAGGAACTGTTACAAAAAATTCCTCTCTTAAAACACTCCAGAGATCTATTGCACCATCATCATAACCAAGTGCCCAGCATCCAGCACCCTGTAATTTTTTATCTTTGACTATCCCCAATTTATATCTTATCGAAGCAGAATCATCATAAAAACATTGATGGTAATTTGTTGAAAGATATGTATAGTAAGGAACTTTTGAATATTCATCAAACTTTCTACCATAAATCGAAGCATTATTTTTAGCGTTTTTAAATATTACAGAAGAACCTGTTCCAATAGTTTTAGATTTCAGAGTATCAGATTCTGTTGGCCAGTCATAACCATAATATGGAATACCTGCAATGATCTTCGAAGGATCGACTCCTATTCCAATAAGATCGCTGATAGATGTGTTGAAAGCATAATAACCCCAAAAAGTTGAATTAAAAGTAGGTGAAACTGGCCCTGCCTCAGATGACCCGGACCAGTGATAATCGTAACACATCACAAATAAACCATCTGAAAAACTTGAAATTGAATAATAATCATACCCTGGATACCATTGATAAACAGGTGGAACAGCTATGTAGAGTTCCCTTCTTGTAGAAAACCGATTATGAAGGCTATCAGCAAGTTGCATTATAAAAAGATTGAAAGAATCCCTTAGAGAAGATGATACAAACTCAAAATCTAAGTTAACACCATCAAGATTGTAAAGATCAACATAGTTGAGTATGTTGCTAATACAATTTTCTCTTGAACTCTTACTATTTAAAAGAGTTGAAACGGAAGTTGTTCCAAAGAGAGTAAAGGTGAGATGAATCCTTATACCTCTTTTATGAGACTCATTGTAAATTTTTGTAAAATATGAAGGATTCGGAATAAGTCCACAGCTCCCATCCGTATTAACATTGACAGAAAAATAGGATATATGTGTCAAAAGTTCATATTGAAAATTAGAATAGTAAAGGGTATCTATCCAATAAGGTAGATAACCATAATAGTTGTAATGCAAACCTTTTTCTTTTTTATCAACAAGTTTTTCACTCAAATTGGTTGGAGAACCAAAATAGGCTGATTTTAAATTTAAAAAGTATTCATCTTGATGAATGGATGGAAACAATTTTAAATTTAAAAGTAAAAATAAAAACAAAAAAATTTTTTTTAACATCTTTTTCTCTTTTTAAACCCCCAAATTAAAATTAGCAATAATGATATTACTATAAAAAATAGGATAATAAAGAAAATGTTTGAGGAAAAATTATTTTTTCTTATATCCAACGAATCCTTTAAACTATCAAATATATTTTTTTCATATCTATGGATGGAAATTTTTTCCGAATCAGCAAAATCGATCTGAGAGAGTAAATTTACAAATATTAAATGAAAATTCACCCCATATTTAATAGATACCATATTTCACCTTATATGTCAACCATTTAATTTATATAGTCTTTCCTAAATTGGGTGACTACAAAACTCTCCATTATTTTTAATTAAACCAAAATTAAAAATTTTATCAATAGGGTAAACATTAAGAACTTTAAACTCTTTTGAAATTGTACTGCACCACCTTGTCAAGCACTTAATTGGTTAGAGTAAATCTGATTGATATGTAGGGATATCCTGTTGTTTTCAGTAAGTTCTATAAAAGTGATAAAGACTCTGATATTTCAACTTACTGTGAGGATAATCTTCATTGTAAAACTCAATGAACTTCTTAAATGACTCTTCAAACTCAAACTATTATCATACTTTCTTCTCCAGAACAAATATTCCTTCATTGTCCTCATAAATCGCTCCGTCTCGGCATTTCCCTTAGGGTTATTCCAAAATATAAATATCTGTTCTATTCCCAATAGAGCCATATGTTTTATAAACTTTAATGATGTAGGCTGACACCCGTTGTCAGATACCAGTCACGGTCTCTGTTCGTTATCCCTTATACCTTCAGCATACTCCCCGTTCACAGCCTTTTCCATTGCCTTATATAAGTCCGCTCTTCGTTTTATTCTCACTTCTTTTTCTTTAACTATCAACTATTAACTATCAACTATTAACTATTAACTATTCTTCTCAGTCCACTCTCTGTGTATCATTCTTGCCTTCTCTCTTTTGCCATCTTGATTAAAAAAAATTATTTCTCTTAATCAAAATTATACTAATTCTTTCAGCTCCTGTTAACTGGACTCAGTATAATTTTGTTTCCCTCTTTTCCAAATTTTATTTAATCAATAGAATTTTTCCTTTATATTGGTTTGATTTTGTATTCAGTCTGTAGAAGTAGACTCCACTTGACAGTCCATTCGCATTTAAGATTATCTTGTTATATCCGTTTTGCAAATTTTTAAAAGTCTCTTTCATTCTCCTTCTGCCCGCAACATCATATATCTCCATCTCAAGATTCTCGCTGCAGTCTCCTTCTATTGTCATCTCTATCAGTCCTTTACTCATTGTTTTTATCTTCACATGCTCTTTTATTCCCTTCTTCTCTGTTATCATTTTAATTATGGCGTTTCCGAGTATTGATGCATTTGTTACTTCATCATACTTTCGCATCTCCATCTTTGCAATTCTGTTCGGGTTCCCCTTTACCCTGTCAAGTGTTATCAATATCGTGTTGTCTGACTTAATATCCTCTGTTAGATAAACCTCTGTCGTCTTATCCTCTTTATTTATCGTATCAACAATTATTCCGTCTATCATCAAAAGATAAGGGTAGTTTTTGTTAGGATTTGTTGTGTTCACTGTCAGTTTGTATTCCTTATCCGACTCTATCTCGCCTATTTCTATGTAGAGTCTCTCTATCTTCTTTCTTCTGTCATTGATTATGTCCGTTAATGGTGAGTCATCCAACTCAACTATCGTATCTGTAAATTCACCCGCAATAAATGGTTGCAAATCTCCGTCTGTCTTTACCTCTATTATAGTATCCTTAACCGTATATGCGATTCCAGTCTTCTCCGTCCATATCAGATAGATTTTATGATTCAATTCAAGTCCTGTTTTGTTGTATTCCGTCTTAAATTCAAAATCAGGATAGTAAACACTATCCTTGCTTGATGTCCTTATGTCCGCTCCAATGTAATTCAACCCATAAAGGTCAAGACCTATTTTTTCTTTGCTCTCATTATACACAATATAATTTCCTGCTTTTATCTTCGGTTCAGTATAACTCTCTGTTTTGCTTGTCTTATACAACTCTCCGTTAAGCCATATATCCCAAACATTTGAGTCAGTTGTCCTCTCCTCACTCCATATTACTGCAATCTTCTCGCCGTTTGATGATATATAACTCTCCTTTGATTCCTCAGTAGTTTGCGCCACTCCGATAGGCGGTATCCATCTTCCACTTATCCCATCATACTTAACCAAGTCTATCTCTCCGTATATATCCCCATAAACAATTATCGGATAATATTTCTTCATATACTTGTCATAATATGTCGTTATGCTCTGCCATGATTTCGGCTTATATTTCTCTACTGTCGCAGGCACCAATGTTGTCTTCACTATTCCGGCAAGATTGTCAAACACAAACTCTGCATATAAAAGATTGCCATAATCCACTCCTAAAAGAGGATGCTCTATCCCAGCCACATATACTTTCCCAGTCAGGACATTTCCTGCTATTACTCCCGGTTCATAAGTTATCAATGTCGGATACACTGTATCTATCGGCTGAAAAGGCGATTCCGTGTATGTATAATAATACCCATAATTGTCCAGCCCTGTATACAACATTGCCACTGTGCCTTCCCCTGAAAATGCCAATGAAGGGTTCTTCCCCTCTCCCACCTTCTCAAGTATCCACCAGTCTCCAAAATTGTTGCTCCTGCCAAACACTACGCTGTCTCCGTCTCCATAAGCCATATATAAATTCAACTCGTCTCTCTTTATCACATGATTGCTGTTATTATATCCCGTAGCGTTGCTGCTATTGCTTCTCATCTCTTTACTTATCTTCACCGTCTCTGTTTTATATCCCTCTTTTAAAACGATTACATCTATTTCCTTTGTATAATCCACATAGCAGTCCCTTCCGAGCCATTCAATCGTATCCCTGCCACTTATTTCAGCAACAACCTTACCATTTGCCCCGGTTATTAATGTATCTTCAATATTTATTCCATTGCTCAATATCACTTCAGCAGACGAAACAGCCACTTTATGTAATATAACTTCCTCAGGTTCGGTTGAATATGTATAAACTCCTATCTCTATTGTTGTATCCTTAAATGCGCTAACCTCTTTTACGCAGTTCACTTCCATCGTATTCGTTGTAACATCATATACATTAACACAATCCTCGTAAAATGCCTTCACAGCTTTTATTGTTATCTTATTAGAACTTCTTGTAAAATATGATACCTTCACTTCGCCATTTACATCTGTCGTTCCTTCAAAATTTATATCCGCTCCGTTTGTCACCAACACCTTTACAGTGCTGAGTTTCATTCCATTCCCATCTATCACTTTCACTGTAAAAGTGCCATTCTTATACCACGATAATTCATCATTCATTATTATTCTCATTATCGGTAGTTTGTAATCGCTCCGCTTTAATCCGTATACTCCATATGAAAAAAGTGCCTCTTCTGTTACTATTTCCAAACCTTCATCTGCTTCATTCTTAACTATCAGGTAATCTTTCACCCATGCATCATCCTCGCTTGTCTCTTTTGCAATCTCTATTCCGCTATTCTCTGTTAATGAATATTTCTTAGTATAAATTCTGTCATACTGATAATCTTCCCAATTTAACCAGCTAACTATCATATAATCCCTATACTTCACTATCCTCGGAAATTGAAAAGAATCTGCCATCGGTGAAGAACTAATTTTTATATAGTCTATTAAAGTTTGAACCATGTTTTTCATATCATATTTAACCACCTTCATCGTATCGAAAAATATTCCCACTTTGTGACTGACTATGTATAATATAGTATCTGTTAGCGCCTCTATATCAAAATACTCTTTGTATGTTTGATTAAACCCCTTATTTACAAATGGAGAATATTCGGTAATTTTTCCATTAAAATCTGTTCTTATTGAAAAAATATTTAAACCGGTTATTTTACCATTAGATTCATCCGTTCCATTGTATACGATCACAATCTCATCTGCGTTTTTGCTCTCTATCGTTCCTTCAAAATCGGCTGAGTTGGTGAAACTTTTAATAAAATAAGATGCATTATAGTTGCAGTTTTTATCTATTTTAAATAATACTAAAACCGAATTTATTGCGTGTTCCTTTAACTTAAAATTGACCAATAGATATATAGAATCGTTTTTATATATCGCTGATAATAATTTAGTTTTTTGAGCATTCAAATAACTTATATAAGTGAAATATAAATTTTTTACATATTTCTTATTATATTGCGATCCCTCTTTTACATATATCCAGATTATCGAATCCCTATTTGTGCTTGACCCGTTTATTCCCGCATACATATCGCTATTCTTAATTCCTATTATTTGTGCATTACTATCTATTATAAATTCCGACTTTAATATTTTATTTTCAAATCCTTCTTTATATGCTTCTATTGAAATTATTTCTCCGTTCAGTCTTCTTCTCGTTCCAGTTAATATAGTATCTCCTTTTATTCTTACGGTTCCCTTGCTTAATTTAATACTATCTTTCGAAATAAGCGGTGTTCCATAACCTCTATAATTGATATATTCAACGGAATCCTTTGAAAATGCTCCGCTGTTCATTGAATATACAATATACTTCATTTGCCCTGTTCTCGTTGTCTGATGTGTCCATTCCAATGTATCGGGATCCTCCGCTAAATTTATTATTGTATCCTTTGATCCTATAAGTATATTGTTTTCTTTTATTTTTATTCTATATCCTTCCTCATAATTTGAATTATCAAGCCATTTTATCAACGCCTTATCGTTTGGTTGCCAGATGCAAACTATTGGATATGCTTTCGGTGCATTGCAAG
>DJVI01000014.1:40025-40901 GCA_002441125.1 Caldifarciminota bacterium UBA6260 | reverse complement strand
TTATTCTAATATTTCAGTTACAACACCGGCACCAACAGTTCTTCCACCTTCCCTTATAGCAAACCTTAACTCCTTCTCCATTGCAACCGGCGTTATCAATTCAACTATAAATTCCGTGTTCTCTCCCGGCTTCACAAACTCCTGTCCAGGTGCCAACTCTATTGAACCCGTCACATCTGTAGTCCTGAAGAAAAATTGCGGCCTGTATCCACTCTTAAACGATGTGCTCCTTCCTCCTTCCTCTTTCGTCAATACATACACCTGACATTTGAACTTCTTATGCGGTGTCACCGTCCCAGGTTTCGCTAACACCATACCCCTCTCTACTTCATCCTTATCTATCCCCCTTAACAATACTCCAACATTGTCTCCCGCCTCAGCATAATCAAGTATCTTCTTAAACATCTCCAACGATGTAGCTACTGTCTTCTTGTGCGCTCCCAATCCTACTATCTCCACCTCGTCTCCAGCCTTTATCTGCCCTCTCTCTACTCTACCTGTCGCTACAGTACCCCTTCCTGTTATACTGAATACATCCTCTATACTCATCAAAAATGGCTTATCCTTCTCTCTAACTGGATCTGGAAAATAATTGTCCACCGCATCCATTAACTCAAGTATACATTTATACTCCGGTGCATTTATGTCCTGACTCGTACTCTCCAATGCCTTCAACGCACTACCCCTTATTACCGGTATCTCATCTCCAGGAAACTTGTTCGCCTTCAATGTGTCCCTTATATCCATCTCCACTACATCCAATATCTCAGGATCATCCACCATATCAACCTTGTTCATAAACACCACTATACTCGGTACATTAACCTGTCTCGCCAAAAGTATGTGCTCCCTCGTCTGCGGCATCGTTCCATCGTT
>DJVI01000014.1:0-40004 GCA_002441125.1 Caldifarciminota bacterium UBA6260 | reverse complement strand
TACTCTATGTGCGCCACATTTATCGTTATACCCCTCGCCTTCTCCTCTGGCGCCTTGTCTATCTGATCATACGCCGTAAACTCAGCATACTTCTTTAACGCCAATACCTTCGTTATCGCAGCTGTCAATGTCGTCTTACCATGATCAACATGCCCTATCGTCCCTATGTTCATATGAAGCTTCGTCCTTTCAAATTTCTCCTTCGCCATTTAATCCTCCTTAAAAGATTAAATAATTTTCACAATTAGTAGAATTACACTAAATAAAAAATTTAAGAATTTGAAATATATACATCTTTTGGAAATTTGTCAAGAGGTAAATTTCAAAATGATGGGTAGTTATTATTAAGTGTATGTTTTTTAATAATTTATATATTGCAAAATTTTTTTAAAATGAATATTTTTAACATACTTTTTAATCTTCTTCGGGAAATTTTAAACTTAAACAAAAATGTTGACAGTTAACTGTCAATAGTATATAATTGGAAAATGGAGAAAAAAAATATAATTTCATTAAGTGAGATGTTAAAGGAGACAAATATATCTCTGGATTTTCTTTTGAAACTTGTTCAAAGAAAAATAATCTTTCCAGCACAGAAGGAACCTGAGTTATTTTTCTTCAGTAAAGATATACAAAAAGTTAAAAAGATAGTTGAACTTAAGCAGTTAGGTTTTACAGATTATGAAATCACGAAAATCTCGAGGGAGGTTGGTTTTCCACATGAAAAAGATGATGGTGGAGAAAAACTTTATTCTATAGGAGAATTCTGCAAAAAATATAATCTATCAGCAAGAAGGATAAAATATTGGGAAGAGGTGGGGCTATTCTTCCCCGCTGTCAGATCAAAAGGAGGAGTTAGACTTTATAAAGATTCTCTGATAATTCATATAAATTTTATTAAAAATCTTCAAAAACTCGGTTTCGACCTTGAACAGATAAAATATATAATTGAAAACTCTGACACTCAAAAAATAGAAAATCGTATAAAAGAAATATATGATACGATAAACGATGTTAAACCGATTATAAAAAATATAAAAAAGTTAAAATGAGAATATATCTTTTTTTACTTTTTTAACAACACTTCTGAAGATTCTCTCATCGAAAGGTATTTCATTTAAAAAAGAATATCTGTCTTTTCTTAAATCTTTCGCTTTTTTTAAAGATTCAAAAATTTTATCTTCATCATGGAAAATATTTTTTAATTCTTCCAATATTTCAAATGACTTGAAACATGAGAATATTTTTTTGTATTCATTTTTGTCTCTTAAAAAAGATACCAAAAGATGTCCTGCACCAACCTTCTCACCATGTAAGAATTGATTATCAGGGTATAAAAGATCATAAGCATGTGAAAAGTTATGTTCCGCACCAGATGCGGGTCTTGATGAACCTGCTATTTCCATAGCTATTCCTGAGAGAACCAAACTATTCAAAAGTATTTTTATAAATTCCTCTTTATATATATTCTTATCCTCATAGTTTAAAACACTTTCTGCTGCTGAGAACGCTATCGCTTTTGAAAAACCGTTATATTTTATCTCATAACCTTTTCTATAAGCGAGTTCCCAATCATTTATTGCGGATATATTAGAAACAATGTCCATTATTCCGGAATATAGAAACCTTTTGGGAGCACTCTTTATAACATCAATATCAACAATTATTCCTACAGGCATTGAAGCACCAACAGACATCCTTTTACCATCTATCATTATTGAAGCCACTGGAGATGCTATACCATCATGTGAAGGCAATGTGGGTATACTTAAAAAATATCCTCCATATCTATAGCAAGCGAATTTGCCTATGTCAAGAGATTTTCCACCACCTATACCTATTATAAAATCTGATTTCAAACTCCTTGCGAACCTTTCAACTCTTTTAACCTCTTCGTAGGTATTATCGCTAACGAAGATAAACCTGTCATTTTTTATTTTCAACCTTTTTCCAACTATTTTTGCATAATCATAAGATTTACCTTTATCTGTTACAATAACAGGGTTATTTATAAAAAGGTTTGCTTTCTCAAGAATTCTTTTTACATTAAAAAGAGCTTCCTTTTCAATAGTTATAAATAAAGGAACATCTATACTATTGTACATTTTCACTCCCTATTTCTATGTTTTTTTTAATTATCGAAAGTGGTATATTGTATTCTTTAAACTCACTTTCAAGAATTTCAAGGTAATTCCCTTTTTCAGTTAATTCTTTATCCTTTATAAAATAAATGAATTTCACACTGTCCCTTCTGTCAACCTTTAGAATGAATGATCTTACATTTTTATTCTCTTCAAAAATTTTAAGATGGGAATGTTTCGATATTAAAACTTTTCTTAAATAATCTTTCTGAACAATATCCTTCTCGTCACCATAAAGGAACAAAAGGTTAACTTTATATTTTTCAAGAATAGATTGTATAATAAAAACCTGGTCAAAAGGCCCATCGTTAAGAACTTTTATATATTTGAACCTCATACCTTCATACCTGTGTTTATTATCCATAATCCAGATAAGGTTTCCATTATCCTCTCTTGAAACTACAAACACAGTTTTTATTTCACTGCTATGCAAAACCTTTAAAATCTCCATAATTGAATTCTTTTCTCCAGGTCTTATGTATTTTAAAAATAGAACAGCAAAACTTTTTTCTCTTTTAACAGCTTTTGAAGCTGGTTCAATTATCGCTGCAAATGATATCAAAAGTACAAGTTGTAAAGCCTCCTGAGCCCAAACTGCAGTATATATTGAAGCAACAAGGTAAACAACCGAGATGCCAGGCAAAGCGAAAGATATAATTCTTAAAAATTTATCCTCTATATGTATCGCTCTTGAAAGTGAGAACATAATAATGTAAATATAAATAATAAGAAGTATAAGAACTCCTCCAATACCAATTTCAAGTATGAAAGTTGGAAGTGATATTGAAGGTTCAAATACCATTTCATACTCTCTCAGAAAATTGGATGTTCCGAAATTTTTGGATATTGCAACTGTTCCCGGACCATTTCCAAAAGTTAAGGTGAGTATATCCCTTGTCAAATACTGGTAAGCGAAGAGAAGGTTACTCAACCTTTTTAATTTCCCTTCAGTATATGTTCCAACCATATCCTTTTTTATATTTTCCACAGAAGATATAGTTTGTAAAGTTTTCGCTGTTTCAGGTTCAAACATTGGAACTATATATATCAAAGTTAAATAGAATATCACAAATATTAAAACTATTCCTATTACAGTGAAGAATATAGAATAAACTGAAGTGTATTTAACATGCAACATATAAACAAGGAACATAAATATTAAAGATACTCCAAAAAAAATGAATCCAGCCCTTGCTGATGAAAGAACAAGTGGTATCATGAAAAATGCAGAATAGAGAAGATACTTTAACCTGATCCTATCAACTATCATAATTCCAAGAATTATCAAAAACATAACGGTCATCAAAACAGCATTTATTCCACTGCCATACCTTGCAAGAAAACCACCACACCAATCAGCTCTGTTTCCATTCAAAAATTGGAATATTGAAGTTGGAACCTGTAAAATTGACATCAAAATTATGAATTTTATAATTCTCTTATAATTTTCAGTTGTAATATTTAGTCTCATCAAACCCATAAAAAGTATCGGGTATCTGATATACATGATAAGGACCTTCAACTTGAGCGGTAAGGATTCTCTTCCAAGCACAGTTGAGATTATTAAAAATACGACATAGAAAATGAAAAGTATCTCTATTTTGTAAATCTTCTTTTTACCATTTATCAAACTGAAAAGAAATAGCATATATATTATCAGATCGTATAGAAAAACTATCTTACCTGGCAAATGGTAAACTTCGACAGCAAAATTGAAAGTGTATCCGGAAAATACAAGAATGATTAAAGCGAGTTCAACATTTGTTACAACTATAACACTTAAAAACAATACTCCAACAAGAGCGATTTTCAAAGTATCAGCTTTCCCTAAAAATAGTACTAGCAACACTAAAAGGAAAATAAAAATTATTCTTAAAAATTTATTCTCTATAGCAAAATTCATCATTTTCTCCAAAAAGTTTTATTCTGTAAAATTGATAAACTCTTTTTGCGATAATGTCATAAGAAAAATTATTCTTAACATATTGGGAAAGTTTTAAAGATTCTTTTTCATACTTTTCTCTATTCTCAAAAAATTCCTTCAGCGCTTTGTAAAGATTTTCAGATGAGGTAGGTTTATAAAGAACATAACCCTTGATATCTTTAGGTAAAACATCCAAATGAGGTTTTATTTCAGAAAGAACTAAAGGTTTTCCCATAGCCATATATTCCATAACTTTTAAAGAACTCGCACCCCTCCACCATATAAGATCTGGAAGTGGAGAAACACATACAGAGGCAACACTAATATATTCAGGTACCTCTTCATAACTAACTGGTGGTAATAAAATATTTTTCGTTTCAACTATATTTTTTTCAATCTCTCTGTCTCCAGAACCTAAAACAAAAAGTATTAAATCTTTATAATCTTTTTTTAATTTTTCAACAGATTCTATCAGTTCTTCTAAACCTCTTTTCTTTGATATTGAACCATGATAAAAAATAACCTTTTTATTTTCAAGTCCATAACTTTTTGAAATTTTTTCATTTTTACTTCTAACAAAAAAACAATCTATGTTAACTCCAGACGGATAGATGGTATAATTTGAAAATCTTTTTTTAATGTAGCCTTCACAGATTCTTTTGGTTTCATCTGTAATGAATGAGAATCCATCGAAAAAGAAATAGGATATCCAGAGAACAGATTTGAACATTTCCATCTCCCTCTTGGTCGGGTTAACAACTGGAATAGATCTAACATCAAGAACGAATCTCTGTTTGCCACCAAAAATTTTTCTATAAAGAAAGTTGGGTAAAAATAATATTAAAGAGTTTGGATCAAAAACATAAACTATCTTTTCTTTTTTCATCCTAAAAATATATTTAACTATCTTCAATTTGATAAGGATTTTTATATCTTTGTAAGAGTTGAATAGTTTTACAAATTCAGGTTCATCCTCCTTTTTTCCAAAAGCAATAAGTTGGGATTCTAAACCTAATCTATTGAAAGATCTAACTATTTCCCTTTCACTTGAAATGTAAAACCTTTTTTTAAAATCTTGAAACCTTATGTAAAAAATTTTCACGATAAACACTCCTCAAGAATATCCATAAAATAATCAAAGTTGAACTTTTCGATTATAATCTTTTTTGCTTTAATCCCTTTGACTTTCTCTTTCTCATAATTTTCAACTATCCAATCGAGAATTTTTGATAAACTTGAAGAATCCATCTTCTCCAAACCGAAATAGGAATCTTCGTTAAAATATCTTTCCATCGCTTTTGTTTTTTTACATACAACCAATCTGCCAGCTGAAAATGACTCAAGTATAGATTGGGCAAAAGCTGGTTCGAAAGGTGAAGGATAAACAAAAATATGATGGTTTTTTATAACACCTTTAACATCCCTTGTTGGTGGATTAACAGTTACTATTCTTTCAAGATCAAGTTTTTTAACAAGGTCATCAACTTTGCTTTTGTAATCACCTTCTCCATACAAAGAGACAAAGATTTTTCTTCTATTCTCCAATTTCATTTTTGCGAGTGCTCTTACAAGTATATCTGGCCTTTTGAAACCGTTATATTTACCAAGATAGTAGATACCTAACTTTTCCGATTTTTCTGGAAAAGGTAGATCATAATCTTTTTGTTCTATAGGGTTTGGAGTAGCAACAAGTCTTTTTGAATTAACTTTGAAAATCTTTTTTATTTCTACCTCATCCATCCCTTTCGCAATAAAAAGATCTGAAATTTTTGAAGATATTTTACTATAAATGTAAACGATCTTTTTTTCATATTTTTTAAGATGGTTAACTGAACTTGTCGGCCACAAGATAACAGTTTTAATTGAAAAAATTTTACCAAGTATTACCGCAGGCAACATAACACCTTCAGCGTAATGAACATTTATAACTTTAACTTTTTCCTTCAAAACAATTTTGAAAATAAAAACAAAACCAAAAATAGTATCTAAAATTTCTTTCAATATTTTTTTCTTCGAAAATCTGTCATAAAATTTTTCAAAATTTTTTATACTGTAAAAAACTACCTTTTCGCTCAATTTTTGTGAATCACCTTTTAAACAGAAAAGTATAACATTGTAGTTTCTTTTTAACAGGTAATCAACGATATACCTTGTTGTTTTTTCAGACCCTGATTCAAAAGGATAAAAATATTTTGAAACTATCAAAACTTTTCTCAAAAGCGCTCCTTTATCACTTTTGCAGGAATCCCTGCAACTACAACTTTTTCCGGGACATCTTTTGTAACAACAGCCCCAGCTGCAACTATCGAGCCTTTTCCTATCCTAACACCATCAAGAACTCTAACCCCGCTTCCAATCCAAACATCCTCTTCGATAACGATTCCTTTGCCTATAGTTCCCTGTTCAAAGATCTTTTTGTCAATATCATCAAAAACATGGTTGCTTGAAATAATAAGAGTGTGAGGTCCTATCCTTACAAAATCTTTTATTATTATATCTCCATTTGAAACGATCATTGAAAAACTGTTAAGGGAACAATAGTTTCCTATAACTATTTTCCCACCTGAAACTCTAATTATCGAATAAGGTTGTATATCACAATTTTCACCTATAACAAGTGAATTTTTAACTTTAGAGGCACTTAGAGTAACATGATGATATATCCTACTTTTTTTACCAATATAAATATTTTCAGGGTGTGATAGATAGGGAATACCATAAAAATTAACTAACCCATTAGTTTTCAAAAGGAATTTAGAACAAATAAAAGAAAGAATACCCTTTTTAATTTTTCTGTACCTTTGAACTATTTTTGATAGTATCATAATCTAATAAATGAAAGTTTAACTTTTTTCAACATACTGTTAACAATATCCTTTTCATCTTTCTCAAAAGGATTTACTAACCTTGAAAGTATATAATAGAGAAAAATTCCCAAAAGGAATGTTACAACGATGAAAATGTAAGCTGTAATCGTTTTATTGAAAATAAAAAGATTTTTAACAAGTGAAATTACAAAAAATAATAAAAGGGATATTGATGTAGTTTTGAGTAGTGAAAGTAAAGGGAATGAGAGTTTAATATATTTTCTTAAAAGAACAACTATAATAAGGTTTTTCATCAGAATAGATATTCCGAGAATAACCGCTACACCAGTTATTCCAAAATATTTTATAACTATAATAGAACCAACAACATTGAAAACAAGTGAGATTTTACTTATAAGATTAATTTCAAGTTTTTCAAGGGAAAGAACTACAAAAGCTAAGGGAACCTGAAAAGCGTTAAAAAGAGTGAACATGAAAATAATATCTGTTATCCTTTTTGAATCTATATATTTTGGATCGAAAACAAATCTTATAACAAGATCTGAAACTGAAATAAAGTAGAAACATAGAAAAGCGAAAACCCAGAAGAAAAACTTGTAAAGAAAAATATACATTCTGTTAAGATACTCTTTGTCGTTTGGTTTGTTAACATATTTCATGAAAAATATTGGTTTTAAAACATTCGCTATTTGATCTATGGGGAATATTTTCATAAAAAGATCATTTATCTTGTAAGCGAAAGAGTATTTCCCAAGTTCAACCGGATTTGACATAGATGAAATAACATAATAACTTGTCGACTTGTTTATCATTCCTGCCCCAACTTCGTTGAAAAATGATAAAATGCCATACCTTATAATTCTTTTCTTTAAGCTCTCTATCTTGTCTTTGGATTCGTTATTCAAATTTCTTTTTATAAATTTAAGAATAACAAGGAAATAAATCTGAAATGCGTTGAAAAAACTTGTCAAAGACTCTATCAAAAAGATTTTTTTTAAATTTATATTGAAAATAAATACACCGTAAACAAGAACCCTTAGAATTGAAGCAGTTATATTCATAATGGCTGTTTCTTTTTGAAGTAGAGTTGAAGATGATATCGATCTAACATAAAGCAAAACAATGTATCCGAAAAGAAAAAAGGTTATCTCACCTTGATAATTCACTATATCCGGTAGTTTGAAAAATGTTGAAAATTGTTTTGAAAAAATGTTAAAAAGTAATGCGATAAAAATAAGTGAAAGAAAAACTATAAGAAAAGAATATTCAAGTAGTTTTTTTAGAACAGAATATCTTTTTCTTTCAATAAGTTCCGGAACAAACCTGTTAAGAATAGTTGAAATACTTGAAAGGGAAAAAATTTGAACGAAGAAAAAAGAACCTAAAATGAAACTGTATAAGCCAAACTCTTCAATAGTTAATTTTCTTATTATGTAAATTGAAATTAGAAGGTTTGAAATTGCAACAAAAATATTACCTATATATAAGAATATTGTATTTTTAACTGCATATTCGATTGCGATTTCTTTTTTCATTAAACATTATTTTTCAAATTTTTCAGATCACTATCCACCATCATATTGACAAGTTCTTTGAATGTGACGGTTGGTTCCCATCCAAGAATTTTTTTTGCCTTAGAATAATCCCCAACAAGCTGGTCAACCTCAGCTGGTCTGAAAAGATCTTTATCAACAACAACATATTTTTCATAATCGAGATCAACCCTTTCAAACGCGAGTTTAACGAATTCTCTTACACTATGTGTTTCTCCAGTTGCTATAACATAATCTGATGGACTGTCTTGTTGAAGCATCATATACATAGCTTTAACATAATCTCCAGCGTATCCCCAATCCCTTTTAGCTTCAAGATTTCCAAGATGTAATTTATCCTGTAATCCCAATTTTATCTTTGCAACACCTTCACTTATTTTCCTTGTAACGAACTCTCTTCCCCTTCTTGGACTCTCATGGTTGAAAAGAATTCCAGAACATGCAAAGATATCATAACTTTCCCTATAATTTACAGTGATGAAATGACCATACACTTTTGCAACACCATAGGGAGATCTTGGATAGAATGGAGTTGTCTCCTTCTGAGGTATTTCTAAAACTTTTCCAAACATTTCACTTGATGACGCCTGATAGAACCTTATTTTTTTATCAACCAGTTTGATAGCTTCCAAAATCCTTGTAACTCCAAGAGCTGTAAATTCACCTGTAAGTATCGGTTGTTTCCATGATGTTGGGACAAAGGATTGTGCCGCAAGGTTATAAATCTCATTGGGTCTTATCTCATCAACCATCTCTATCAGAGATGAAAAATCTAAAAGATCGGCATGGTAAAATTTTATCCTATCCTTTATATGCTCTATCCTCTCAAAATTTTCTGTTGAGGATCTTCTGACCATTCCATAAACTTCATAACCTTTTTCAAGAAGAAATTCTGCAAGGTACGAACCATCCTGTCCAGTTATTCCTGTTATAATCGCTTTTTTCATAGTTCACCTTCTCCATAATATTTTTTATAGTAAACTGAATAGTATGAAGAAACTTCAGTTTTAGAGCTGTTAAGAATAACACCCAAAATTTTTCTTTTTACTGGAACTAAAAGTTTTCTCGCATGTCTTAAATCTTTTCTCTTAACCTTTCCAGGGGAAACTACCCATAAGAGTTTATCTGCATAGTTAGCAAGAACTATCGGATCTGTAACAACATTTACAGGTGGAGCATCTACAAGAACATAATCGTAGTCATTCTTACAGATTTCAAGAAGTTCTTTCATCTTAGGGTTTTCAAGTAGTTCTGATGGGTTAATAGGTCTCGTTCCATAAGTTATAACTGTAAGATTCTCAACTTCGGTATCTCTTTTTATCTCTTCAAATGTAGCTTTTCCATTAATATAATGTGCAAGACCGATTCCATTTCTCACATTGAATATTTTATGAATAACAGGTTTTCTCATATCAGCATCTATTAAAACTACCTTTTTACCAAGGTTTGCAATAGTTATACCAAGGTTTGAAATAGTAGTGGATTTACCTTCTCCAGGTATGGAAGAGGTGAAAACATAAACAAGTTTTTCCCCTTCTTTACTCCTATATTTTATCTGTGTCCTAATACTTCTGTACGCTTCAGCAATTGGAGCATGAGGTTCCATATTTATTATCAATTTTTTTCTCATCTTTTCTATCATTTCATCTTCAGAAACTTTTTTCTCACCTTTACTCTTATCTTTCCTACCATTCCCACCTATGTAAGTTATTATACCTAATATCTGTTCTCCAGTATAATGTTCTACCTCTTCTGTTGTCCTTATAGATTCATCGAGGAAGAAAAGTATGAAAGCTACAGTAATTCCAAAGAATATTCCAAGTATTATTCCCATAAGGAAATTTTTCTCCTTTTTCGGACTTACTGGTATCTTTGAAACAACAGCGGTATCGATTATTGAAACATTACCAACTTCTGCTACTTCCTGTAACTTAGCTTCCTCATACCTTCTCTTAAGCATAAGGTATATATCTTCATTTACCTTGGCATTCCTTTCAAGTCTAACAAGTTGTATCGATTGATCAGGTACATTTTCAAGTCTACTGTTATAAACATCTATAACCTTTTTTAAAGCTTCAGCTTTCGCTTGTAGAAGAGAAATATTGTTATTGATTTCAACTATCTGTTGAACTATATCTCCTGAATATTTTAAGGGGTTTTTGGGAACTGTATTCTCTTTCAAAGATTTTTCTGTTTCATCCTTCAACTGGTTTTTCAAACTCTCTATTTTTGAATTTATCTCTAATATTTTTGGATGTTCGTTTGAATAACCTTGAGAGATAAAATAAGCTTTATCAGTCTCAAGTTTTGAGATCTCGGCAAAGATGTTTTCCATAACATTCGTTCTGTAACTTGAAATATTTTCAAGCATTTCCTTCTGTGTTTGATCCAATTCTTTCAAAAGGTATTCTTTCTGTTTAGTGTATGTATCTATATTAAGTAGTATCCCTTTATAATCGGTTTCAAACTGTGATACCTGATTTATCAATATTTTTGTTTCATCCTCAAGAATTGAAATTTTGTTGTTCTTTTTATAATCCCTTAAAAGCAATTCTGAATGGTTTAGCTCAGTTTCTATTTTTTTCAACTGTTCTTCAAGAAAGATTCTTACCTGAGAGACTGTCATCCTCATAGCATCAAGGTTCATTTTGTAATACTCTCTCGCTATCTTATTCGTTATATAAGCAGCAAGGAACGGGTCTGTGGTTTTATAGACAACCTCTATTATATAAGTATCCTGTATCTTACTGATTGATAGGTTCTGTCTTGAAGCTGAAACTTTTGTGTAACCTTTCTGTTTTAAAATTGTATCTTCTCTCAGAGCAAGGTTTACCCTTTCCATTAGGGATCTGGATTTAAGTATCTGAGTCTGGTTGTTCAACAAAGCTTCCATTCCAAGAGGATCCGTAACTGGAAAAAATGTTGAACCTGTATTAACTCTTTCAAACATCAAAATTGTTTTAGCAGTATACTTAGGTTTTTCAAGTAATGTTAAAACAACAGAAAGAAAAAATATCAAAAGTGCAATTACCAATATCAAAACTTTGTATTTCGAAACTATAGCCAAATAATCATTCAGTGATAACTTTTCCTGTTCCTGTAGATCTTCTAACATAAAAACCCCTTACTTTGAAATATAGGTATAAAGAATGAAAACTGTGTTCGCAATAACTGCAACATTGTAAATATCCCTTAAATATCTTGTGAGATGGTAGATAAAATCACCACCAACTCTTACGGTATCTCCAGGTTTTAAAATAGGATTGTGTTTCCTTGAATTTTCATTTTTGAACTTTGCTAGATCGCAAATCTCCCTTGAACCATCAGAATGGATTACAACAACTCCATTTAGATTAGCATTCTCTTTTGGACCTCCAGCATAAGAAATCGCAGTAATAAGATCTGTTCCATCAGGTACAAGAAAACTTGTAGGATTGTTCACATAACCCCATACATTTACCCTTATCATTAAAACATTCTCTTCATTCTGTGAATAATAATAACTTTTGAAATCCTGAGAAAAAATTGAAATAGAAAATATAAATAATATGATTATTAAAATTTTCTTCATCTAATCTCCTTTTTTCAATTTTTTATTATAACTTATAATTTGTAATATTTCAATAAAATTATTCTTCAATTTCATAAAATGCTTTGTAAGCGTTGTAAGTCTCAAAAAGATCAACTTTGGAAACAAGTTCAAAAGGAGAATGCATTCCTAAAAGTGCAGGGCCACAGTCTATAACATTTGAATTGTAGAAAGCGAGAAATCCAGCAATTGTTCCGCCTCCTCCAGCATCAACCTTTCCAAGTTCAGCTATCTGCCAGGTAACATTGTTTTTGCTGAATACTTCTTTTATCTTGAAAAGGTATTCTGCGTTGGCATCGTTTGCTCCACTTTTACCACCAGAACCTGTGAATTTCGTAATTACAACTCCATAACCTATTTTTGCTCCGTTCTGCTCTTCATGTACTTCTTGGAAATCAGGGTCTATACCTGCTGATACATCGGCAGATATGAAATCAGAGTTTTTCAAGACTTCTCTTATGTTTTCATAAGTTGGTTTTATTCCCTTTCTTTTTAAAATTTCTATAACAAGATCTTCTAAAAATAATGACCTCGCTCCAGTAGCACCGGTTGATCCAACCTCTTCCTTATCGAAAAGAACAGAACAAACAGTATATTTATTTTTTGCGTCAAAAAGCGCGGTTGATGATGTAAAAGAACATATCCTATCATCATGTCCATATCCACCGATAAAAGATCTGTCTAAACCTACTTCAAAAACACTACCCTGTGGAACTATTTCAAGTTCTGAAGATATGAAATCCTCTTCAACTATTCCATACCTTTCATTTAAAATTTTCAGGATCATCTTTTTTACCGGATTATCTTTTTCCTGCTTTAAAGGTATTGACCCAACTATTATATTCAATTTTTCACCTTCAAAAGCATCCCTTAAATTCTTCTCATACTGACTTTTGGCAAGATGTGGTAAAAGATCATTTATTGTGAAAACAGGATCACCTTCTTTATCACCTATCGCAATATCTATCCTTTTACCATCTTTTCTGATAACAACACCATAAAGGGAAAGAGGTCTTGCAAGGTAATGATATTTTTTTATACCACCATAATAATGTGTTTTTAAGTGTGCTATACCTTCCTTCTCGTAAAGTGGATTCTGTTTAATATCTATTCTTGGCGCATCACTATGACTTCCTATAAGTTTTATTCCTTTAAGTGGTGATATATCACCCAGATTTACAAAAGCGATATTTTTATCTTTGTTTATAAGAAAAAACTTTTCTTTACCATCTTTGGAGTAGCCTTTCTTTTCAGCCAAATTTTTTAAATAATGTAGAGTCAACCTTTCAGTTTTAGAATTTTTCAAAAATTCTATATACTTCGACCCATAATCGAAAACCTCATCCATACCCTTAGGATCATATTTCTCCCAACCATTTTTTCTAAGATACAAAATTTCATCTTTCATTTTATCTCCTTTTTAATTCTTTTCAGTTAAAATTTCGAAACCATCTTTTCCAACAAGAACAGTGTTCTCATAATGTGCTGATAGTTTACCATCTTCAGTTACAGCTGTCCACCCATCTTCAAGTATTTTTATTCTATAACTTCCCTGATTTACCATAGGTTCTATAGCAAGACACATTCCATACTTCAAAATCGGACCTTTTCCCTTTTCCCCAAAATTCTGGAAAAAAGGCTCCTCATGCAATCTTCTACCAACTCCATGACTCACAAAATCTCTAACAAGTGAAAAACCTTCTTTTTCAACAGTTTTCTGTATCATAAAAGAGATATCGTAAAGATGGTTTCCTTCAACAGCCATCTTTGCACCTTCATAAAATGACCTTCTGGTAACATCAACAAGTTTTATACCTTCCTCTGAAACATTGCCTACCAAAAAGGTTCTTGCAGCATCCGTTATAAATCCTTTGTAATTTACTCCCATATCAACGGAAACTATGTCTCCATCTTTTATCCTGTAATCTGATGGTATCCCATGAACGATAACATCGTTGACCGATATACAGCTTACTGCAGGGTATCCTTTATAACCTAAAAAAGGTGACCTAACCTTATTCTTTTTTAGAAGTTTTCTAAGCTCCATCTCTATTTCGAATGTTGTTATTCCAACAACTATTTTTTCCTTAATCTCAGAAAGGATATCTGAAAGTATCTTGCCAGAATCCCTCATCAACAAAATTTCTTTTTCACTTTTTATATCTATACCCATTCAAAAACTCCAAAACATTATCTTTTTTCTCTTCTTTTGTTTCAATAACAACAAAGATATCCTTTGGCATTTTTTCTATAAGATCTTCATACATTACAAAATCTTCTTTAACAAAATCGTGCTTATCAGATTTCCTATCGTTAGAATGTAGATGCAAAACTTTTATATAATCTTTAAACTTTTCAACTGTTTTTAAAGGATTTTCAAATGTTAGAAGAGAATGACCAAAATCAAAACATATTTTAAAACCATTATCAACTAAATATTTTAGTTCCATCTCTTCACTTCCAAGATAACCTAAAGGCAAATTCTCAACAAGAAGTTCAACATTAAAGATCTTTGCAGTCTCTCTTATTTCCAAAAGTGATTTAAGGGACCTTTTTAAACTCTCTTCCCTTGGTATATTATCTTTCAATTTACCGGATGGATGAACTACAACATACTTAGAGTTCAATCTCTTTGCAATAGGAACAGATTTCTCAACCTCCCTTACAGATTTTGTTCTCTCCCATTCGTTTGGAGATGAGATATCAATATTCTCAAAAGTTGAGTGGACTATTGTTCCAATATTTTTCTTCTGAAATTTTGAAAAATCAAAAGTTTCATAATCTTTTATCAACCTTTCCCCTCTCAACTCTATACCATCGAAATATTTTTTTATGAAATCTAAATCCAAAAAATTTTCTTTGAAAAAGATGTGAGAGATAAATAATTCCATTATCTTTTTACCTTTTGAATGATCTTTTCTCCTATGTTTTTAAAATGTTCAACTACTTTTGAATCTTTAAACTTTTCTATAAAAGGGATACCCAAATCAACTGAAACAAGAAGGTTTCTTTCGAAAGGAATTTTTTCTATAACCTCAACATTGTAAACAGAAAGTAATTTCTCCAAGCTCTCTCTCCTGTAAAGCTCAAGAACAGATTTACAATTTGGGCAGACAATGTTTATCATATTTTCAACTACACCAATTACAGGAATGTTGTACTGGTTTGCAAAAATTATGGACCTTTCAGTATCTATAAGAGTTATATCCTGACTACTCGTTATGATCAAAGCTCCATCTATAACTTTTATCCTGTCAACCAAAGTTAAACCACCATCTGAAAAACTCGATGGGAAATCTACAAAGATGTAATCAAAATCTGACCAATCCGTATCTACCACAAACTGCTCTGTAATCAACTTTTCCTGAACACCTCTCATTATAACAGGTAATTTTTTATCTGTAAGAAAAAAACCGTAAGATGCAATATAAAGGTTTGGCAATATTTTAACAGGTAAAAGTTTTTTGTTCTGTATACCCATCTTTCTGTTCTCAACTCCAAAAATAGATGGAATATCGGGATTATAAAAATCCATATCTATTATCCCGACTTTAGCATTGTAATGTGTTGCGAAAAGATAGGAAATATTTGCAATCATAGTTGATTTTCCAGTCCCACCTTTGTTGCTCAAAAAAAGTATAATCTTCGTTTTTTCATCAATCATTTTAACCCCTTGAAAGTTTCGTAAGCTTCAAAACTCGACCTTACAAAGATTCCAGCAACTACACTTTTTATACCTATTTCTTCAGCTATATTTTTCAACCTGTTAAATTCTTCCTGAGTATAATATTTAACAACTCTATGGTGTCTCGGTGATGGACATATGTATTGACCAATAGTTAGTATATCAACGGAAACACTTTTAAGATCTTCAAAAAGATTTCTAAGTTGGTTATCGTTTTCACCAAGACCAACCATAATACCACTTTTCGTTGTTTTACCCAACTTTTTAACCTCTTTGAGCATATTTAAAGAGAAATCGTATGAAGCCTTGTTTCTAACTTCATTGTAAAATTCTTTCACAGTTTCAAGATTATGGTTAAAAACATCAACATAAGAAAAATCAATATTTTTAAGGTTTTCAAGATTTTGTTTGAAATCTGGAACAAGTATCTCTATTTTTATTTTTGGAAAACTTTTTTTTATCTTCTTTACAACCAAGTTAAAATATGAAGCCCCACCATCTAAAAGGTCATCCCTTGTTACTGATGTTAAAACAACATAATCAAGTGTTAACTCTTCAATAGCCTTAATAATCTCATCTATTTCAAATTGATCCAAAGGTAAGGGTTTACCTTTTTTGATAGCACAGAAAGAACAGTTCCTTGTACATATATCACCCATTATAAGAAATGTCGCTGTTTTTTTTGAAAAACAAAACCCTCTGTTTGGGCATTTAGCTTCTTCACAAACTGTGTGGATGTGAGAGGAACTTTTTAAAATTTTTTTTACACTATCCTCTTTAGTCTTAGAGTATAAAAAATTCCTATATTCCTTTGGTAAACTCATCTTTTATCTCATTTTTTGCACCGAGAACAACTATTTTCGCTTTATGATCTTTTATCTCTTCATTAGAATAAATAGCGAAGGACATGATTATCAACCTGTCACCTTTTTGAACAAGTCTTGCAGCCCCACCGTTTACTCCAATCACTTTTGAGTTTTTCTTACCTTTTATCACATAGGTCTCAAATCTTTCCCCATTTTCAACATCGATTACAAGAACCTTCTCATTTGGCAAAAGATCAGCTTTTTCCATTATAAAAGGATCTATCTCAATACTCCCCTCATAGTTAACATCAGCTTTTGTTACCGTTCCATTATGGATTTTTGATTTTAACATTATTTTAAACATAATACTTCCTTTTAGATTTTTAATTATAATTTAAAATAAATTTAAGTCAATCAAGAAAAACTACATTTTCTCTTTTTTTGCAAAAATCTGCTTCATAAAAAGAAAAAAAGAAAGGAAATATATAGTTTTAAAGAAAATTATAAATAGGTTTCTTTCAAGAAATTTAAAAAACACATATCCATTCTCAAAGAAATCCATCTTTGAAATTAATATCAAAAGAGAGTTTAGAAGAAGCACAGGTAAAATTATTTGAACCATCTCTTTAAAAATAATCTTAGAGTTTATTATTTTATTTTCCAATTTTTTGTATTTAATAAAAACCAATAAGTTTGAAAAGAACAACATCAGAAATTCAAAAAAATATATCAACCTTATAAAATCATAATTGATGTTATAGGTATCATACTTAACATTTATAAGAAGGTTAAAAAAGATCAAAAATAGTATAAAGCACTGCAAAATTCCATTCACAAAAGAGTTTACGGTTAAAAACTTAAAAAAATCTCTAACCTTAAAAAAAAGGAAAATACTTAAAAGTATGTAAGAGATAAAAATTATAAAGAAATTCATTTTAAACTCTTTAAAAATTCCATCCTTGTTTTCAAATACCCATAAAGTTCATCGTAATATCCCACCTTCACAAACCTCACCTTGTTGTCTCTATCAACTATGAAAATGGTTGGAACACCTTCAATTTTTAAACTATCCATCAAAGAGCTGCCTTTGTAGAAAACAGAATATGAAAAATTGGTTTCATTTATAAATTTCTTTAAAGGTTCTTTTTGGTTATCTGAAGATATAGCTAAAAATTCAAAATTTTTATTATTTTTGTAAGATTCTTTTATCTTGTTTAAGATTGGAATTTCTTTCTTACAGTATGGACAATTTGAAGAGAAGAAGTTTAAAATACTAACCTTTCCTTTAATTATTTTAGAAATATCCGTTTTCTCACCATTCATATTTTCGATTTCGAAATCTGGAAGTTTGAAAGTATCCATTTGGGACTTAAGATAATCGTAAACTTTTTTTTCAATATCCTTTCTTTTAAGCCCGATTTTCTTTTCAACTATCTGAGAAATTTTATCATCGAACATATTTTCACTTAAAAGTTTGATCCCATATGTTTGGATTTTTTCCCTGTCATCAGTTGCCAAACCATAGTCAAAACCTATTTGAAATATCTCTTTCCCTTTCAGGTTAAACTCATTTTCTGCAACATTCAAATACTTTTCACATTCTTTGTAATCCTTTAAAAGCAAATACCCTTTAGCAAGATAATAGTTTAACCAATCACCATAACTGCCATATATATCACTCTCATAAAGATTAACAAGATTTTGAACAGATTTTTCAACAGAGTACTCTTTATCGATAAAGAAAGCACACACTGAAAATCTCACATCATCTGAAATTTCATAGTCAAATAGTTTTTCCATCTCTTTTAGAATCTTATCATCAATAATTTTTCTATCATAAAGATCCATACTCTGATATAAAACATAAATGAAATCTTCATTCTTATAAAAATTTTTATAAGTAAAACCTAAAAGATAGTTTAAAAATGTTGTATCGAGTTTTTCATAATCGAAAATAAGTTCCAAAGCTATGTTGAAGGAGATATCTGAGTTATCGAGATAATTGGTTGCCTTTTTCAGAATATTAAAAGCTTCTTCATTTTTGTTCATATCTTTTAAAACGATGCTGTTTTTATAAATAATATTCAAATTTGTTGTATCGCTAAGATAGTAAAATTTCAACAAACTATCAGCCTTTTGGTAATCCCTTTCCAACTGGAAATCGAGAAGTTTTGAATAGGAATCATAATCCTTTTTCAGATTGAAACTCTTTTTTAGATAAAGAAGGAGTGAATCATCTAAGTTATAATTTTGGAAAATTTCTGTTTTGTATTCCACAATATTGTCTACTTTTAAATTTTTAAAAAAATAAATATCCAAAAGATTTTCAGAACTATCCTCTATAACTATTATGGAATCACCCTTATCAGTTTTAATCAAAAACTCTCCCTTCTTTGAAGGTTTCAATGTATACTTTGAATAGTAATCTAAGTTTTTAACTACAAAAATAGAATCACTGTTGCTTTTTATCTTTATCTGACCTAAACTCTTAAAATAATTCTCAGAACTTACTGACAGGAAACTTAAAATTAAAACAAAATAAAATAAAAACTTTTTCATTTTTCTCTCCATTTTGATATTTTTAAAATCTTCTTTCCATCAACCACATCCCCAACCTTTTTCCCTAAAAGTTTCTGAGCGAGAGGAGAAAGATATGATATTATACCATTGTCAGGATCAACATCGAATGGTCCCAAAATAGCATAACTTTTAACTTCTTTTTCAGTGAGATCTTCAAATTCAACAACAACTCCAATCCCTACACTTTCACATCCTACCTCTTTAAAATTTATGGGGAATGTTCTATCAAGTTCTTTTTTTAACTCTCCAGCTTTTGAAGAAAAAAATGAATACTGTTCCCTTGCAAACTTGTATTCAGAATTTTCACTAAGATCTCCAAGAGCTGCAGCTTCACCTATCATTTTCGAGAGTTGGGGCAACTTTGTATTTACAATATTTTCGAACTCTTCCCTCTTTTTTTCAATACCTTCCTTAGTGGAGTATATAAAATCGTTTCTTTCTATTTTTAAGAATGATGGGAAAAACTCATAAATATCCCTTTTCACAAGATCCTTCTGGTGTTCGGTAAGGTACTCTATTTTTTCCAACTCATCAAAAATTATCTTCGCAGAGTCCTCTTTGAAATTTTTTAAATAAAAAATCAAACCTTTATTCTTGGATTGGAAAAAGAGTTTTTTAACAGAGTTTACAAACTTTTCGTTACCCTTTTTGGAAGAGAATGAATTGGCAATATTGAGTGCTCTAAAAATAATATAATCTAAATCAAATTTTAAAAGTTTTTCATCAAGATGGTAGTTCAAATACCAATCGAGAAAATTTAAAAATTTCCCTAACCTGATAGATTTTTCGGCAATTTCAACAATCATTTTCTTTCCATAATCATCTAATTTAACATAAATATTCTCTATACTATCCTTATCAAAATCGTTAAGATAGATTTCAAAATCGATTTTATTCCCTTCACTATAAAATTTTATAAGAAGTTTCTCTTTATAAAAAGGATTCTCAAAAAGATCAAAATTTTCAAAATCTTTACTTTCTATATATCTTTCATCATCTGTAATTGTAAAAATTATCTCATTTTTAAGTTTCTCACATTTTTGATTAACCATTTCAACTATTTCGTTTAAAATATCCTCATCTATTTTCCTTGTTTTTAGCATGTTGAAAATAAAATCTCTGATACTTTTTTCATCTTTACTATTTCTTAGAAACTTTAAACCATCATTTTCTTGGGAGCTTTTTAAAATAAATCTTACGGGTTCTTCGTAAATAACCTCTATTTCTTCACAATTCTCTATCTCTTTCTTCTTTTTATTAAGAATTGTACCTGACTCCTTTCCATATATGAAAGACAGCTCAGTTTTCAACTGTTCTTTTGTGACTCCGCTATTTTTGTATTTTAAAATTGAAACTATAAGTTCACAGATGTCCATACTTTTACCTTTTTCTGGGTCGAAGAACTTCAAAACTCTAAAATCGCTCTGCTCTATTGGAGATGTTTTTAATATTATTTCCTTGGCATCTATTCTTTTTACCCTTCCCAGTTTGTCTTTTAGAGTAAAAATTTTTAAAGATTGATCGAAGTTTTCTATCCTGTTGATATCATTATTGTAGATAACAAAAGTATTCTTCTTGAATTCAAGACCTTTTAAAAAATTCAAATAACCTTCTTCATCCTCTCTATCTTTTAAAAAGAGTTCAAAGGATATTTCCGCAGTTGGAAAAGCTATGCAAAGTTCTTTCAATTTTGAATTGTAATCTTTTTTAAGAATCAATCTTGATATAAAACTTATAAGAGGGTTTTCTTCATCTATCAAATTTTTTACATAATCCTGAATCAAGCTTCTGTTTTTATTTTTTAAAAGAAAATCCAAAATCTTCTCATCTGAAAATATTTTCCCATTCCTTTCAAGGAAAATTATCATGAAATCATCATATAGATCTTTCCTTTCCTTTAAAATTATATTTTTGAATATTTTCCTTAAATTTTCCTCATTTAAATCTTTTTCAAAAAGGAACCTGTTGAAAAGATAATCAACATCATTTTTTAGTTCCTTATCATCAACCGAAACCATATCAAAAACTTTAAAATTTATCCTGTTTGCAGCCCTGAAAAAAAGTCTCAATCTATGCGTGTCAGTTTCATCTTTAAAAAACTCAAGAAAATATTTTACAAAATTTTCGTATTCTCCATTCTCATAAACTTTTTCCAACTCTTCAAATTTCATTTATGGTACTTCTCCTTATTCAATATTGTTAAACCTCTGTATATCTGTTCCAAAAGTACTATCCTCGCAATCCTATGTGGAAAAGTCATCTTTGAAAGTGAAAGAACAAAATCGGCACTTTCATAAACCTTTCCGTTAACACCAAAAACACCCCCAATTATAAAAGATATATTCTCCTTTTCAAGAAGTTTTGAGAATGAAATGGAATCAACCATCTTTCCATCTTTGGCAAGTAGTACTTTATAAGAATTTTTTTCAAAATTTTCAATAATATTTTTTGATTCTTTTTCTATTATCGATTCCTTATCATCTTTAAATTCACCATAATCTTTTATATATTTAATTTCTATATTTCTATACTTCTTTATCCTTTCATAATAATCATAAAAGATTTCAGAAAAACAATCCTTTTTATTCTTCCCAACAGTTAAAACAGTTATTCCCATAGTGCATTCCTTGGAATATTCTCTTCTCTTTTGCCCTTTTGAAAAGTTTTTCATAAAAGAATCTATCCATAGTCCATAAAGGTGCAACAAGGTTGACAGGTATCATTGAAGATTTTACCCTGTGTATTATCTTATCAGAAGGTATTATTTTTAAAAGTTCCAAAAAAATATCTATATATTCCATCTCCGATAAAAGTTTCACTCTTCCATTTTCAAACTGCCTGTATATCAAAGCATCTCTTACAATATAAAGATGGTGGAATTTTATACCATCACTTTTTGAGAGCAAGAAAAATTTTACACTGTTTTCGAAATCATAAAAATTTTCATCAGGAAGTCCTATAATAATATGTGCTACTATATGGCTTTCAGGTATTTTTTCTCTTATCCTTTCACAGCTTACCAAAAAATTTTTTGATTCATCCTTTCTGTTTATCTTTTGAAGTGTTATATCGTTTGAACTTTCAAGACCAAGTTCTATCTGGATAAAGAATCTTGAACTTTTTTCCTTAAGGTAATCGAGTATTTCATCATCAACTGTATCTGGCCTTGTCGCTATAGATATTCCAACTATCTTTTCATAAGATGTTAACATTTCTATCTGTTCTATAAGCCAACTTTTATTTTTATACATATTTGAAAAGGATTGGAAATAGGCTATGAACTTTTTACCTTTCTTAACATTGGAAAGAAAAAAATCAACCTGTTCTTTAACACTTTTTGATGTTTCCTTACCACTCCCAAAAGAAGAACAGTATATACAACCACCATACCCCTTTGTTCCATCACGGTTTGGACATGTCCCTCCAGTTGCGAGAGAAATCTTATATACATCTTCTTTGAACTTTTCTTTCAAAAACTTTGAATAGGAGTAATAGAAATTACTCCTTATCCCTAAACCATCTTGATAGATCATCTAATTCGAATTTCTCCATCTCTGTTAAAGAGTTATAACCTGATAAAGATATTTTATCTAAAAGTTCGTTCAACCTCTCTCTTTTTCTGTCATTCTCCATATCCTCGAAATTCTTATAAACTCTCATTTTTTTTATTCCTGAAATATTCTTTGAGATAAACCTTTCAAGTTTAAGATAAAGAAGCCCTGACAATAATCCTCCCAAATGAGCGAAATGAGCTATACCTGAAGCTGTCCCCGTAATACCAAAAACAAGTTCCATCACACCAAAAATCAACACAGCATACTTTGCTTTGACAGGAATGAAAAAATTTATGTAAAGGATAGATTCCGGAAAGGTCAGACCGTAAGCGAGTAAAACTCCATATATAGCACCTGAAGCACCAATAGAAGGTATGGGAGAGTATGGATTGATAATATAATGTAGAATGCCACCACCAAGCCCTGAAACTATGTAGTATGATAAAAACTTTTTACTTCCCCAAACAGATTCGAGATTTATCCCAAAAATAAAGAGTGAAAACATGTTGAAAAAGAGATGGAAAAAATTGCCATGAAGAAACATATGTGTAAAGAATTGCCATAAAAAAAACTTTTTTGTAACAAAAAGAGGGATAAGAGAGAAGTAGTATATGAAAAAATCTGAAAAGATATTCTGTATGATGAATACAACTATATTTATAAAGATTAAAGTTGGAACAATTCTTCTTTCTTCTCTGTATGGATCAAAATACATTTTCGAATTTCTCCTTCAACTTTTTTTCAACAAATGGAGGAACCATATCTTTTATATCAGCATTGAGTTTAGCAAGTTCTTTTACCATACTGCTTGAAAGGTACATATATTTGATATCAGTCATAAAAAATATAGTTTCAAAATTTTTGTTCAACTCTCTGTTAGTAAGAGCCATCTGAAACTCGTATTCGAAATCAGAAACTGCCCTTAAACCTCTTATAACTCCATCCACATTGTTCTTTTTAATATAATCAACAAGTAAACCTGTATAACTATCGACCTTGACATTTTTGAAATCTTTTACCACTTCTTTTATAATCTCAACCCTTTCATCTATATTAAAAAGAGTTTTTTTCCATGGATGAAAAGATACAAGAACTGTAATTTCACTAAAAAGTTTAATACCTCTGTTCAAAACATCAAGGTGTCCATTTGTTATAGGGTCAAATGTACCTGGATATATAACTTTCATCACTACTCCTTTAAAAAAAGAATTTTTGTAATTCCAAAAGATTTTTCTTTAAAAATTTTAAAATTTCCAACATCTATATCTTCAGCAATATAAGAAAGGTTAACTACAAAACCATCCCTTTTTAAAATATTTTTTTCACTCAAAAGTTTCAAAGGTTTATAGATGTTTGTTAACCTGTAAGGCGGGTCAACAAAAATAAGATCAAATTTTTCATTCTTTTCTTCAAGCACTCTAACAGCTTTTTCAAAATCTGTGTTGTAAATAAAACTCTTTTCTAAAAGATCAAACTTTTTAAGATTCTCTTTTAAATTTTCTATAAGATACCTGTCCTTATCTATGAATATCACTTTGGAAGCTCCCCTTGAAAGTGCTTCCAGACCTAAAATTCCAGAACCTGCAAAAAGATCTAAAACTACAAAACCTTCAACATCTTTCAGACTATCAAAAATAGATTTTCTTACTATCGCGGTTGTTGGCCTTACAAAATCTTTTTTTACACCCTTTCTTAAAAGTTCCCTATTTTTAAAATAACCACCTAATATTCTTATACCCATCGAATCAATTCTTATTCAATTTAAAGAACATATCTTTTATATCCTTTGAGCCTTTTAAAAAATCTAAAGATTTGTTTACAAGAAAATCTTTTTTCAGATATACTCTATAGAACAAATTTTCTCCACCTATTTCTCTTGCGAATTCGTATAAGAGTTGATCTTCAACATTTTTCAAAACTGTAGTATCTTTTTTTATATCATCAACATTTACATTCTTTTCAACAAGGAATGAAAGATATTCATCAAAAACTTTTTTATCAAAATTTAAAACAAAATTTTCACCAACTTTATTTTTTGATAGATATTTTGAAACAAACTCCATCAAAGCCTGTTTTGTTAAAATATCTATCTCAACTTTGGACAAAAACCTTTCCTGATAAACAAAATCTGGGATTATTCCTCCACCTCCGGAAACTTCCCTATTCAGTTCACCAAGAGTATAGAATTTATTTGTATCAATCTGAGAATTTTCATATTTTATCAACTCTCTATCAATAGATCTCCCTGAAGGAGTAAAATATCTCGCGGTTGTGAACTTAAGTATCCCTTTATCCTTTTTATCGTTTTTTGAAAAATCGATAACTGATTGGACTGAACCTTTACCATAAGTTGTATCTCCCAAAATCAATGCTCTATCCCAATCCTGTAAAGCACCAGCTACTATTTCTGAAGCACTTGCCGATCCATCATCAACAAGTATAACAAGAGGGAAAAATCCTTTATATATAGGTTGTGTTGCTCTGAAAACATAATCCATAGATGGATTTTTAGATCTTGTTGAAACTATTTGGGCACCTTTTGGTAAAAATATATCTGATATGGATATGGCACTATTTAAAAGCCCTCCAGGGTTCTGTCTTAGATCAACAATAAGTTTTTTAGCTCCTCTCTTTTCAAAAAGATCTTTAACACATTGGTAAAACTCATCCTCAACTCTTTCGGTAAACTGAGTTAGTTTTATATAACCAACTGAATCATCTATCATTCCATAGTAAGGAATAGATTTAATCGTTATTATTTCCCTTGTTATATCAAAATCTATCAAAGTACCAAACCTGTTTATCTTTAATTTAACTTTTGTTCCAGGTTTTCCCCTCATCAAAGATACAGCCTTATCTACATCCATTCCATCAGTTGAAATCGTATCGATCATAACTATGATATCACCAGCTTTTATACCTGCTCTTGATGCGGGAGTATTCTCTATAGGAGAGATTACTGTAATAAAACCATCTTTAACTCCAACCCTGAAACCTATTCCACCAAAAGTACCTGTTGTCTGAGTGTAAAAATTCTGGAGGTCACTCTCTTTGTAAATGTAAACAGAATGTGGGTCCAAAGTTTTCAACATACCATTTATAGCTTCATCAAGGAGTTGTGAATCTGAAACTTCTCTATAGTAAGACTCTTTAAGGAGCTGTAGAATCTGAACGAATTTCCTCATCTCTGGATTGAAGAATATGTTCATAGATGTTGTATTCTTATTATCCTGACCATAGGCAACCACAAACCATCCTATCACAGAAAGTGTCATAGATATCATAAGTAAAGTAAGAACTATGTTTTTTTTCATCGAAAACTCCTAAATAAAATTTAAAACTATGTTGACTATCTCTTTGTGTATCTGTTCTATAGGTTTTGAACCATCTATTATTCTGAATCTCTCCTTATTTTCTCTTGCAAGAGAAAGGAAAGAACCTCTGACTCTTTTATGGAAATCCGTATTTTGACTCTCCATCCTATCGAATCCTTTTCTCTCCTTAACCCTCTCTATACCTTTTTCCACATCGATATCTATCAAAAATGTTAGATGTGGTATCAATCCACCTGTTGCGAAATTGTTTATTTCAATTACCTTCTGCTTTGGAATGTTTCTACCTTCACCTTGGTATGCAAGTGTTGAATCAAAATATCTGTCACATATAACTACTTTTCCACTTTTTAAAGATGGTATAATTTTTTCGAAAGTATGCTGGGATCTACTTGCAAGATATAAAAACAGTTCTGTTAGGTAAACCATCTCACCATTTTCCTTGTCAAGCAAAATTTCCCTGATCTTTTCAGAAATACGCGTCCCGCCCGGTTCATGGGTCAGGACGCATTCTATATTTTTCTGTATTAAGAACTCATAAAGTAATTTCGCCTGAGTTGTCTTCCCACAACCCTCAACTCCCTCAAAGGTGATAAAAAGTCCTTCCATACTATTTTTGAGCGTATTTGGCAATAAACTCCTCTGTCTTCTTTCTGCATATTGAATCAGGGAATTGAACTGGTGGAGATTTCATGAAGTATGATGCTGGCTCTATCTGTGGACCTGAAAGTTTATTGTCAAGAGCGAGTTTCAAACATCTTATTGCATCTATTATAACACCTGCTGAATTTGGAGAATCCCAAACTTCAAGTTTAAGTTCAAGGTTCAAAGGAACCTCTCCAAAGGTTGTCCCTTCCATCCTCAAGAAGCACCATTTTCTATCTTTCAGCCATGCAACATAATCTGATGGACCTATGTGGATGTTCTCCTCATCAATTTTATAAGGAAGAATAGATGTTACTGCCTGAGTCTTTGATATTTTTTTACTCTCAAGTCTTTCCCTTTCAAGCATGTTTAAAAAATCTGTGTTTCCACCAATGTTAAGTTGATAAGTTCTATCAAGTCTAACTCCCCTATCCACAAAAAGTGAAGTCAAAACTCTATGAGTTATCGTTGCACCCACCTGTGATTTTATATCATCACCTATTATAGGGAGATTCGCATCTTTAAACCTTCTTGCCCAATAATCTGAAGACGCAATAAAAACAGGTATAGCGTTGATGAAACCAACTTTTGCTTGAAGTGCCTGTTCAACATACCATTTTGTAGCTTCTTCACTTCCAACAGGAAGATAGTTTATAACCATGTCAGTCTTTGTATCTTTAAGAAGTTGAACTATGTCAGCAGTCTTTCCCGGTGCCTTTTCTATTACTTCTGCGAGATACTTTCCTATTCCATCATGAGTCATTCCCCTTTCAACCTTTACTCCCAATTTGGGAACATCTGTAAACTTGAATGTGTTGTTTGGGTGAGCGAAAATTGCTTCTGAAAGGTCTTTTCCCACTTTAGTTTTGTTGATATCGATTGCGCAGGAAAATTCAACATCAGAGATATGATATCCGCCAAGATTTACATGCATAAGCCCTGGAATCATTTCACTCTCTCTCGCATTCTTATAAAATTCAACACCCTGAACGAGAGATGAGGCGCAGTTTCCTACACCTATGATCCCGACCCTTATCTTTTTACTTTTCTTAGCCATTTTTTTAAACCTCCTTCTTTTTTATTCCAGCTTTTACAATCAAAATTCTTTGAATTACAGTTATAAAAGTCAGGAATGTAAATAATGATACCATAAATTTATAAATATTCAATGGTAAAAAAGAAATTATGATTAAAAACACCATCCTTTCAACTCTTCCCATAAAACCTTTCTTGCATTCTATACCAAGTCCTTCAGCCCTTGCTCTTGTATAACTTACCATAATAGAAGAGAAGATAGCAAAAATAGTTACAAGTGAATAGATCTCCATTCCCTTTTTATAAAAAAATATTAAAATCCCAGTTAGAACGAAAAACTCGTTGAATCTGTCGAGAGTTGAATCAAGAAAAGCTCCAAAATCACTAACCTTATTTGTTTTTCTTGCAACCATTCCATCAAAAGTATCATACAAAGAACCAAAAAGAAGAACTAAACCACCATATACAAAAAAACCTTTAGCATAAAGAATACCTGCAAAAAGAGATATTAAAGAACCTGTAATAGTTAAAAAATTAGGATGTATTTTTAAAAGTATAAAAATGTTCACTATAGGATTAAAGAAAGATCTGAAAAGATTTTTTATTCTATCATTTACCATTTTTATCCCCTTCGATGATAAGAACCATTTCTCCTTTTTTTACCCAATCCTTTTTTAAAACATCTTCTACAGAACCCCTTATAAACTCTTCGAATGTTTTTGTTAACTCTCTTGCTACAACGACATTCCTTTTTGGATCTATACTGTATATATCTTTTAATGTCTCTTCAATCCTGTAAGGTGATTCATAAAATATTGAAGTTTCTATCCTTGACAAAGCCTCCTTCAATTTCTTTTCCTTTTTACCCTTTTTCTTTGGAAGAAATCCGTAAAAGGTAAAAGAATCTGTTGGAAGCCCTGAGCCAACAAGAGCTGTAATGAAAGCTACAGGACCAGGTAAAGGAATAATTTTTATATCCTCTTTTATAGCTTCCCTTACAAGATAGAATCCGGGATCTGAAACGAGAGGCATCCCTGAATCACTCAATAGTCCACAAATTTCACCATTTTTTATTTTACTTATAATCATTGGAGTTTTTCTAACCTGATCGTATTCTGTAAAAGAGATGTATTCTTTTTTTTCTATTCCAAGTTTTTTTATGAATGTTCCAGTTACCCTTGTATCCTCACAAACTATAAAATCACATCCCTCTAAACTCTTTTTTATTCTTATGGAGATATCATCTATGTTTCCTATGTCTTTTGGAATGATATAAAGTTTACTCATCTTTAAACATGGTATAGTTGAAGAATCCTAAAGATTTTAAAGCGAATCTGAAATCTTTTAAAGATTTTCTAAAGATCTCCTCTTTTATCTTATCGTTACAAATAACATCGTAAGTTTTCATAAATCTGTTAACAAACTCAGCCATAGCTTTCACAAACTCGTCCTTGGTTGCAAGAACATCACCCGAAAGTTCAATACCTGAGATTGTAATATCTTTCATGAATTTGTAATCCTCATCTATATGTGATTTTGCTATAAGAGCACCTTTTTTAGCAAATGTTGGTCCATAAGAAACAGCGAACTCTCTTATAATGTTGTTAACACTTTTTAAAAGTAGTTGTATGGTTGGAGGTGTAGCCTGTTCTATCCTTTCAGGAAGTTTATCGAAGAGAGAGAACTTTACATTGTTACCATCCTTAGATGTTGATTTTAAAATCTGCAAAAGGAGTGATGGGGTGATAGTAACATTGAGTTTGTCTCCAAAATATCCTCTCGTTGGTAAACCTTTTTCAAAGATGGAATAAAAATATTCGTTTCCTTTCTTTATTTCAAGAAAACCTGAAAACTTTTCTATACCAAGTTGTCCGACCATTTTCTCAACTGAAATTTCTGTATAATCTTTATCTTTTAAAATTGGGGTCAAGGTGAAAGTTGAAACCATAAGTAAAACGAGTTCCTCAGGAACCTCATAAATGTTTATTATTCCAACATTCGCCTCCTTTACCCTTTTTACAACATCATTTATAGAGATCAACTTTCTTGAGTTTTGTGAAAATCTTGCAGCATTTATAGGCTCACCCAAGGAGAGAAAGATAAGATCAACATCCTGCGGATATATCAAAGAAACATAACCGTGTATCCTATGTGATCTTTCCCTTTTACCAGCGTGAAGTATGTTATCAAAGTTGATAAATTCTATATTTGTATTTTCAAGAAGAGCCCTACCTCTTGGGAATCTCATACTTCATCCTTTTTGTTTTCAATCTGTTCGAAAACTATTAAAGAAAGGTCTGAAAATTCAAGGAAAATATTTCTAATAAAAAAGAGAAGAGCCAACCTTCTTCTTCTCTTCTTTTCATCAGGATCGTTAACAAGAACATTATCAAAGAATCTATCTATAGATTCTCTCAGAGAAAGAAGGTTTTTCAAAATACAATCATAATCTTTCCGATCAAAAAGTTTTTTATTTTTCTCTGAGACTGACTTTCCATCCTCAAAAAGTTTTCTTTCAAAATCGTTATCGAAATCGAAATCTGTCATTTCAATTTTCTCAACACCTTTCAATATGTTTGTAACCCTTTTTTGCCCTTCAACCATTATTCTGAAATTTTCATCATTTTTCAAAGAAATCACTTTTTCACATCTTTTCTTTATATCGTATGGATCAACATTCCCATTCTGTAAAAATGACCTTGAAACATCATAATCTATGTTGTAATAATCTTTGAAAAATATCTCAACCCTCTTTTTTATATAATTTATTATCTCATCAAAAAACTGCTCACCCTTTAAAAGTGATGTTGAAAATTTAAAAGTATCAAAAAGAGAAAGGGATATTTGATCTGTAACCAAAAGGGAAATCAGCGAAAGAGCATCCCTTCTAACATACATTATATCCTTACTTCCAGTCGGTTTATTACCTGAAACGAAAGCTGCTACTATATTGTCAACCTTTTCAGCAATTGAAAAAACTTTACCAAGTTTTGTCGTCGGATTCTTATCCAATGCTGTAAGAGGAAGATAATGTTCATAGGAAACTTTTGCTATATCATCTTCGAAACCTTTTATTTTAGCATAATGGTAACCTATTATACCCTGTAGTTTTGTGAACTCTTTGCCATCCTTTATCATATCTGTAGTTATATCAAACTTGCTTACAAGACCAACCATTCTAAGATCGATACTTTTTAGATCATCCAATTTGAGAGTATCCAAAAGATATTCAACTATCTTTACATTCCTTTCAATTTTTTCATAAAAAGAACCAAGCCCTTCACAGAAAAGTGTATCCTTCAATCTTTTTTCATAATCTTCCATGCTTCTTGAAATATCATTTTCAAAATAGAATTGTGCATCTTCAAGCCTTGACCTTATTATTCTCTGATTGTTGTTAACGATATCATCATTTTGAGCGAAAGGTGAATTTGAAATGAAAATGAAAAAGTTAGATAGTTCACCTTTTTCGTTTTGAAGGGTGAAATACCTTTGATGTTGTTTCAGTGCTGCTATTATAATCTCTTTGGGAAGTTTCAAAAATTCTTTTTCAAATTCTCCCTTAAAAACAACAGGATACTCAACAAGGTAAGTAACCTCTTCAAGTAGTTCATCATCCTTGGTTAAAAAAAGATCTGTTCCCTTTACAATATCTTCAATACCTTTTATTACCATATCTTTTCTTTTTTCGAAAGATGGCTCAACATAATTTTCACTCATCTTTTCAAGCCAATCATCACCGTTAAAAATAGGTATTTTTAAATTTCCGGTATTCCTGTTACCAAAAGTATAATTTCCACTTTGAATGTTACCTATGTTAATCTCTATCTGCTGGTTATTAAAAAATGAGGTTACCCATCTTATAGGTCTTGGGAAAGTTATTTTCGAGTTATCCCATCTCATCCTCTTTTCAAAATCCAATGAGTTTATAATGTTGAATATATTTTCAGAGAAAATCTTCCATACCTCAACACCCTCCTCTTCCTTCTTATACCATATATATCCATCCTTGACCAAAATATCTTTCTCTTCGATATTTCTTGATTTTAAAAATCCCAGACCGAGCTGTGTTATCTGGCCATCTTTATAAAAGATTTTCTCTTGAGGACCTTTTAAAAGGTTAACTTTCTTTTCAGTTTCTTTTGGAATATTTTCAAGAAATAAAGCCAACCTTCTTGGGGTAAGGAATATTTTAATTTCGAAATCTTTGATGTTTTTAGAGATCAGAAAATCTTTTAATTTCAAAGGGAAATCTCTCTCAATAGTTTTAAGTGCAGATACAGGTAACTCTTCAAAACCAATTTCAAAAAATATTTTATTTTTCATCCTTTTCTCTTCTTTCAATATATTTTTTAGCAACCTTTTTAGCAAGGTTTCTTATCCTCATTATGTAATTGGCTCTCTCTTTCTGTGAGATAACACCTCTCGCATCAAGGAGATTGAAGAAATGAGAACATTTTATCACATAGTCATAGGCAGGATATATAAGATCCTCAAAGAGTAATCTCTCTACCTCTTTTTCAGACTTTAAAAATTGTTCCATAATAAAATCAGGATCAGATTTTTTAAAGTTGAAGATGCAAAACTCTTTCTCCTGTTCAAGCATAACATCTTTCCAAGTTAAAGTATCATTCCATTTCATTTCGAGAATAGAGTTTTTCTTCTGTACAAACATAGATATCCTTTCGAGCCCGTAAGTTATTTCAACAGGTATCACTTTTAACTGAAAGGAACCAACCTGCTGAAAATATGTGAACTGTGTGATCTCCATACCATCAAGCCAAACCTCCCATCCAAGACCTTTGGCACCGAGTGTTGGTGATTCCCAATCATCCTCAACAAACCTTATATCATGTTTTTTCAACTCTATTCCAATATGCTCAAGACTTTTCACATAGAGATCTATAACATCATTTGGTGCTGGTTGTAAAATAACTTGATACTGATAGAACTGCTGGAATCTGTTTGGGTTTTCTCCATACCTTCCATCCTTAGGTCTTTTGGAGATCTCAAGGTATGCAACATTCCATTCTCTGTTATCGAGAACTTTCAAAAATGTTGCAGGGTTGAATGTTCCAGCCCCAACTTCACTGTTGTAAGGCTGGTATATCAAAGCCCCTTTTGAAGCCCAATATTGGGACAAATTTAAAAAAATGTCCTGAAAATTCATCTTTTCTCCTTCTAAATATCGGAGCGACTGGATTTGAACCAGCGACCCCCAGCCCCCCATGCTGGTGCGCTAAACCGGGCTGCGCTACGCTCCGACATTTTAAATGTTTATTATATATTATTATTTTTAAAATTCAATATTTATTAAATTCAAAAATTTCACTTGAAAAGAAAGACCAAAAAAATATAATCTTATAAAAAGGAGAAAAGATGAAAACAAAATTTTTATCTTTATTTTTATTGTCTATTATTTTTTTCAATATCGTTTTAGGGGAAAATGTTATTGTTATAATAACGGACGGTATGAATTTCGATTGTCTGTCTATAGTGAGAAAAATATCCCAGAATCCTTTAAAAAATATCTCTTTCGATAATTTTTCTCAGATTTTTTACTGTGAAACTACAGCTGACAACACATACATAACAGATTCCGCAGCAGCTGGAACAGCTATTTTTACAGGTTGTAAAACGGAAAACGGATTTATAGGAATCGATAAAAACAAAAAAAATGTTGAAAATATAATAGAGTTTTGCAAAAAAAAATCTTTTCTTACCGGAGTGATTACAAACACAAGAGTAACCCATGCAACTCCAGCTTCAACCTACTCTCATGTAGATGAAAGAAATAAGGAATACGATATAGCTTTACAGCTGAGTGAGAAGGATATAGATCTGGTTATGGGTGGAGGATTAAAATATTTCCTAAAAGAAAACAGATACGATAAAAAGGATCTTTTAGAAGAGTTCACAAAAAAAGGATACAAGGTTATTAAAGAAAAAAAAGGATTGAAGGAGAATACTGATAAAAAAGTTATAGCATTATTTTCAAACTCACATCTTTCATATGAGTTTGAAAAGGATACAACCGAACAACCTACTCTTACAGAGATGGTTGATTATGGATTGAATTATCTTTATGAAAGATCAAAAAAAATGAACAAAGAGTTCTTTTTGATGATAGAATCAGGAAGGATAGATCACGCTTCACACTATACAGCATTCAAAGAACTAATCTTTGAACTTTTGGAAACTGAAAAGATGGTTAAAAGAGTTTTAGATTTCGCTTCAAAAACAAACACAACAGTTTTATTAGTTTCAGACCATGCGACAGCAAATCCGGTATTCGTTGGAACATTCACAGATTCCCTACTCCATACTATGGATTCATACTTCATCAAAAATGTTGATACCTCTTCGAAAGAAAATCTTCTAAAAACATTGGATAGTTTTAAAATAAAGTTCACAGATATTTCAGAGTTTTCAGGGACTAAAGAGGAGAGTTCATATAAAGGTGATCATACAGGGAGTGATGTTTTGGGATTCTTCTATTCTAAAAAATTCAGAATAGAAAAAATATTTTATAAAAACTATGAACTTTTTGAAATTATGAAAAAATCTTTAATGGATAATCTATGAAAAAAATTTTATCATCTTTAAAAATTTTAAGTGAAAACATTTTTACAAAAGACCTTTCCGAGGGTGGTTCAGGCAACATATCTTTCCTGTTGGGGGAAAATAAAAAAAACAGAGTTTACGGAGAGATAAAACTTCCTGAAAAGTTGCAAAATTTAAAAGAGAAAAGTTTTCTCATAACATCAACTGGAAGTAGATTCTATCAGATAAAAGATGAACCCAAAAAATATATTTCCTTATTTTATGTAGATAAAAAAGGTGAGAGAGTTTTACTTTTGAACGATAAGAGACCCTCTTCAGAAATTTTAACACATCTTGCTATTTACGATTCTCTATTTAAAGTAGGTTCTGATGTAAGATGTGTATTACATCTCCATTCAAGGTACTCTCTCGTTTTAGCTTCATTTTTAAAAAAGAAAGATTTTAACTTAAATTTGAGAAAAACTCACACAGAGTTTGAAATAATATTTAAAAAGGAAATAGAAATAGTCGAAAGGTTAAAACCAGGTTCCCTGGAACTCGCAAAAGAGTTAGGTAAAAAATCTATCCTTTCAGATACTATAATTCTAAAGGATCATGGTATATTCTCTTACGGTAAAGATTTTTTTGAGACTTACGATAGGGTTGAGATATTGGAATCTTTATCTAAAATATATCTTTTAAAAAGTTTGTTTTATGAAAATCTCTTAAAAATATCCTCGACAAATCTCAAATAGTATTTTTTATCAAAAAGTTTATCCAACTCTTTTTCAGAGCAGTGTTTCAATATTTCCTTATCTTTTTTTATAAGCTGTTTAAAATCTTCTCCCTTTTCCCATGATTCCATAGCATTCCTTTGAACAAGATAGTAAGCATCCTCTCTTTTTAAACCTTTCTCTATTAAAAAAAGTAAAACTCTCTGAGAGAAGATAAGGTTGTTCGAGGCAAGAAAATTCTTTTCAATATTCTTTTCATAAACTTTCAAATTGGTTACTATGTAGGACATTTTATCAAGCATATAATCTACAAGTATAGAAGCATCAGGTAGTATTATCCTTTCGACCGATGAATGGCTTATATCCCTTTCATCCCAGAGAGCGATATTTTCAAGTGAAGAAATAAGATAACCTCTCAAAACCCTTGATAAACCACACATCTGCTCACAGAGAACCGGATTTCTTTTATGTGGCATCGCTGAAGACCCTTTCTGTCCTTCAACGAAAGGTTCCTCAACCTCTCTGGTTTCAGTTCTTTGGAGAAGTCTTATCTGCAATGCGAGCTTTTCTATAATAGAGCCTATCCTTGTTAGAAGAAAAACATAATCGGAATAGATATCCCTTGAAACAATCTGTGATGATATTTTTGAAACATTTAAAGATAACTGTTTTAACGCTATCTCTTCTATTTGTGGAGAAATGTTAGCATAGTTACCAACGGCACCAGATATTTTCCCTCTCTGAATACTCTTTTTAAAAAATTTTATCATATCTTTTATTCTATCAAGATCGTCGACTATTATGAGAAATTTCAAACCCAAGGAAGTAGTTTCAGCATGGACACCATGCGTTCTTCCAACTATTGGGATATTTTTTGTTTCTAAAGCTTTTTTATAAAGAGTTTCTCTAAGATGTAGAACTCCTTTCTCTATTTGGTTTAAGGATTCCCTTAATATAAGGGCGTTTGCAGTATCAAGCATATCAGAACTCGTCATCCCCATATGTATATATTTTGAGTTTTCACCTACATTCTCACCGACAGCGGTTAAAAAAGCTATGACATCATGTCTCACTGTTTTTTCTATCTCTTCAACTCTTTTTATATCGAATCTCGCTTTCTTCTTTATATCATTGTAAACATCTTCACTTATAAGATTATTTTTCATGTAAGCGTAAAGAACAGCAAGTTCAACTTCAAGATATTTGTTGTATCTGTTTTCATCTGACCAAATATAGCTCATTTTTTCCCTTGAATATCTTTTTATCATCCTATCTCCCATCAAAAGAATTCTTCCAAAGATTTTCAAAATACCCTGTAAAATCAAGTGCTATCTCTTCACCTTCAAGTAGAGTGTTAGCTTCATTGTTTGAATTAACAGCACTTATTGTCCAGTTGGTTGATCCAACCATAACATAGAGTGAATCTATTATAAAGAGTTTGCAATGGGTTGTAACTGTCAAAGGATCATACCTGACATCTATACCATAAGATTTAAGCTGATCTCCAACCTGATGGTTTGAATTTGTAACATCACTGTTCCAATCGGATTGTTCAAGCAAAACTTTTACAACAACTCCCCTTTCATGTGCAACTATTAGTCTGTCAACCAATCTCGTAACTTCATTATCGTAATCGTAACTGTTGATATTGTACATAACACAAAAAATATTCTTTTTTGAATTATCGAAAAGAGAATACATTAAAGGGTAATAATCTCTATTGCATACCATTTTAGCCTTTGTTGGTATAAGGGTAAGAGTATCATTACCTGTGCCATCATCATTATCAACAGCAGCTGGTTGACAACTTGATATAACAAAAATAAATAATAGAATTATTAAAAATAAAAACTCAATTTTTACTTTTTTCATAATCCTCCAAAAATCTTTTTATACCTAAATCTGTCAAAGGATGTTTTATAAGTTGAGTGAAAACATTGTAAGGAATGGTTGCTATATCTGCACCGATTTCGAGTGACTTTAAAATGTGAACAGGATTTCTTACTGAGGCAACAATAACTTTTGTTTCAAAATTGTAATTTCTGAATATTTTCATTATACTTTCTATTATTTTTATACCTTCATCTGAAATATCATCTATTCTTCCTATAAAAGGTGAAACATAAGATGCGCCTGATTTTGCAGCAAGTACTGCCTGAACAGGTGTGAATACAAGAGTGACATTAGTTTTTATTCCAATACTGTTAAGGGTTTTAACCGCTTTCAAACCATTCTCAGTCATCGGTATTTTTACTACTATGTTTTTTGCAATAGATGATAATTTTTTCGCTTCACTAACCATCGTATCATATTCAAGTGAGTTAACCTCAGCTGAAATTGGTCCCTCCACTATTGATGCTATAAGTGATATTATCTCTTCGAAACTTTTTCCAGTTCTTTCCTTCTCTTTCAAAATAAGAGTAGGATTTGTTGTTACACCATCAACGATTCCTTTTTTAACAAGATCTTTTATTTCATCAACATTCGCACTATCTATAAAAAATTTCATAAGACCTCCTTCAATAATAAGCCCTGTAAAATATCAATCCTTCAGATGGAGCCAATTTACCAGCATACTTTACATCTTTTACTTTTAAAAGTTCTAAAGGTTTAAGATCGATTTTCCCCCTTCCATAACTTATTGCTGTTCCAACTAAGAATCTGACCATATTGTGTAAAAACCTATCAGCACCGAAAGTGAAAACCATCTCTTTCCCTTTTATATTTACTTCACTTTTGCTCAGATTGACAACATTGTTCTCGAGTAAAGATTTTTTTCTACAGAATGAAGAAAAATCATGTTTACCTTTAATCTCTTCAACAAATTGTTTAATTTTTTCATAATCTAACCTATAATCAACCTGCCAGTAAAAATCTTTTTTTAAAGGGCTATTTCCGTTGTAAACATAGTATTTGTAAACTCTCATTTTGCAGGAAAATCTTGCTGAAAAATCATCATCCACTTTTTTTATAGAATGAAAGAATATCCTCTTATCTATCAAGGAATTTATACTGTGTAAGAATTTATTCATATCTTCAATCTTTCTTTGAGTTTTGAAAGAGAATGGGTATCTGTAAGCTGAAACTCCAGCATCTGTTCTTCCAGCACCTACAACTCTAACTTTTTCACCTAAAATTTTTAAAAGAACCCCTTCAATTTTATCCTGAACAGTATTTCTTGAAGGTTGACTCTGCCATCCTTCAAAACCTCTTCCATCGAATTCACAAATAATAAGATATTTCACTCTTTGATTACAAGATTTATCAACCTGTTCGGGACATATATATTTTTTTCTAACTTTCCATCTTTAAGATATTTTTTTACTGTTGGATTTAAAAGAGCTTCTTTAAGAACATCATCCTGTGTAGAATCTTTTTCGATCTCCAACCTATCTCTGACTTTTCCGTTTATCTGTATAACAATAGTTATCTTCTCATCTTGTAGGTTTTCTTTATCATACTCTGGCCAACTTGTAAGGAAAATAGAATCCTTTTCATTGTAACCTTCATATATTTCCTCTGCAAGGTGAGGTATAAAAGGTGAAATGAGTTGAGTGTACTTATATGTTACAAAATTTAAAAATTCGAATGAAAGGTTCTGTTCATCTTTATAAAGTAGATTTAAAAGTTCCATCAGAGAAGCTATAGCTGTGTTATGGTTGAAACTCTCTATATCCTCTCCAACCTGTTTAATTGTTCTATTCAATTTAACATAAACTTTCTTTTCAAGTTCATTCTTTGGAGTGTAGTCTTTCACCAAAATTTTGTTATATTTTGAAGCGAACTTATCAAACCTTTCAAGAAACCTTGAAATTCCGGTTATACCATCCTCAGACCATAAAGCATCCTTCCCGGCAGGTCCTATGAAAAGTTCAGTTCCTCTTGCGAGATCTGACCCATATTTATCAACGAAAGGACCAACTGGAACAGCGTTACCTGCCGATTTTGACATAACCTTTCCATTTTTATCCATTATCATCCCTTGGTTGAATAGAGCCATAGCTGGTTCTTCAAAAGATAGAAAACCAAGATCTTTTAAAACTTTTGTAATGAATCTGAAATATATTAAATGCCCGTTCGCATGTTCAGCACCACCAATATACATATCAACAGGCAAGAATTTATCAACAAGTTCTTTCTCGAATATCTTTTTATCATTTTTAGGATCTGCGTATCTAAGCTGATACCATGATGAGTCTACAAATGTGTCCATAGTATCCGGGTCTCTCGATGCATCGTTACCACATTTTGGACATTTAACATTCATAAAACCTTTATGACTTGATAGTGGCGATTCACCTTTTGGAGTAAAATCAACCTCAGAAGAATCTGGAAGTAATACAGGAAGATCCTTTTCAGGCACAGGGACTATTCCACAATTTTTACAATGTATCATAGGTATAGGTGCTCCCCAATACCTCTGCCTTGATATTAACCAATCCCTCAATCTGTAATTTATACTTCTTTTGCCATAACCTTTTCTTTCTATATAATCTGTAACCTCTTCCTTCATCTTTGATGAATCCATATTTGAAAACTCATTTGAGTTCACAGTTATACCTTCATCAACATAAGCACCTTTTGAAAAATCCCACTGGCTATCTTTGGGTTTAATAACCTGAATTATTTCAACTCCATATTTTTTTGCAAATTCAAAATCCCTCTGGTCATGAGCAGGAACACCCATAACGGCACCTGTTCCATAACCTGACAAAACATAATCACAAACAAAAAGTTTCACATCTTTCCCATTTAAAGGGTTTACACAATAGTATCCTGTAAAAACTCCATCCTTTTCCTTCTCAGTTGAACTTCTCTCGATTTCACTCTTTTTAATGGATTCTTCTATATACTTTTCGATTTCTTCCTTTTTTTCTTTCCCGAAATCCAACTCTTTAACTATCTCATTCTCAGGTGCAACAGCAAGAAAGGTTACACCAAAAATAGTATCTGGTCTTGTTGTAAAAACTTTTACACTTTTTTCTGTCCCCTTAATTTTGAACTCAATCGTTACTCCCTCTGACCTTCCTATCCAGTTTTTCTGCATAGTTTTTA
>DJVI01000008.1 GCA_002441125.1 Caldifarciminota bacterium UBA6260 | reverse complement strand
TTTCCATATATTCACTCATATCTATTCTGACCAAAGCATCTTCAGTATCGAACAAAAATTCTGCAAGTGATTTTGCAACTTCAGTTTTTCCAACACCTGTTGGGCCGACGAATAGAAAACTACCTATAGGTCTTTTGGGATCTGAAAGCCCAGCCCTTGACCTTCTTATTGCGTTTGAGATCTGAGTTATAGCTTCATCCTGTCCAATAACCCTTTTATGTAATCTCTCTTCCATCTTTAAAAGTTTTTCCTTTTCACTTTCAACCATCCTTGAAACAGGTATTCCGGTCCATTTGGACACTATAAAAGCAACAAGTTCTCCATCAACTTCATTTTTCAGTTTGTTTTTCTTAATCCATTCTTCCTTTTTCTTTTTTAACTCTTCAGATACCTTATCACTCTCTTTCTTTAGTTCTGCTGCCTTTTCATAATCTTTTCTTATAACTGCACTTTCACCATCTTCCTGTATCCTTTTCAATCTGTTTTCAAGTACTTTTATCTCATCAGGCATCGAGAAAAGTTGTAGTTTCAACCTTGCAGCAGCTTCATCTATAAGATCTATAGCTTTATCAGGCAACCTTCTCTCTGTGATGTATCTATAGGAAAGTTTAGCTGCCTGAACCAAAGCATCATCTGTTATTTTAACTTTATGATGTTCCTCATACTTTTTCCTAAGACCTTTCAAAATTTCTATAGTCTGTTCAACAGTTGGTTCTTTAACAAGTATAGGCTGGAATCTTCTTTCTAACGCTCTATCCTTTTCAATATATTTTCTATACTCATCTATAGTTGTTGCACCGATAACTTGCATCTCACCTCTTGCTAAAGCAGGTTTTAACATATTCGATGCGTCAAGTGAACCTTCAGCTCTCCCAGCACCAACAAGGTTATGCATCTCATCTATAAAAAGAATTATCTTTCCTTTTGACTTAATCACCTCATCAACAAGAAGTTTCAGTCTCTGTTCAAACTCCCCTCTGAACTGAGTCCCTGCAACTAATGCTCCCATATCGAGTCCAACTATTTTTCTTCCAACAAGGTTTTCTGGGACATCACCATCAACGATCTTTTGTGCTAATCCTTCAACTATAGCTGTTTTACCAACTCCAGCCTCTCCTATCAAAACAGGGTTGTTTTTTGTTCTTCTTGAAAGTATCTCTATAGCCCTTTCAACCTCTTCCTCCCTACCTATAACTGGATCAAGTTTTTTCTGCTTTGCGAGTTCAGTAAAATCTCGTGTATACTTTTTCAAAACATTATAATTTTTTTCAGCATTCTCACTGGTTATCCTCTGATTTCCCCTAAGGGATTGCAAAACATCGTAAACTTTTTCCTTAGTTATATTGTATCTTGAAAAAATATTGTTTATTACTTTATTTGAAAGATCGAAAAGTCCAAGGAAAAGATGCTCTGAGCCAAGGTAATCATCTTTCATCCTTTCCCTTTCCCTGTCAGCATTTTCAAAAAGTTGTTCCGTATCATAAGTTATATAAACCTGATAACCTGATCCATGTTCAACATAGGGAAGGTTGTTAAGCTCCCTATCAACATCATCTATTATGTTTCTTCTCGATATCTTTAAATCCTCTATTATTGATGGAACTATAGATTCATCATTAGAAAGAAGACCCCTTAAAATATGCAAAGGGGTAAGTTCAGTATGTTTTTTCTTCCTTAAAATTTCCTGAGCAACACTTATAGATTCTCTTGCACCTTCAGTCAGTTTTTCAAAATTTATCATAAAAACCTCCAATGAAATATAAATTTCAAAGGAGTTTTGTCAAGATTTATTCAACAGTGTATGGTAAAATTATTCCAAAAGTTGAGTAATCACAGGAATCATCACCAAGAGAACCTTTCGTGAAACCATCTATAAGAAGTCTGTAATTTTTTTTGATATATGGAACCCTTAAATTTTGGGTAAAAATATTTTCTGAAGAGTAAATTATCTCCTTTCTTTTAAGAGAGGTATGTGCAAAGAATCTTGATGTTGTATCAGGTGAAAAAAGTGTTATCTCAACAACTGTTCCTGAAGGGATTTTGACTATATCATTTTTTGCAAAATAGGATGTATCCATCTTTATAACAGTATCTATAACTCCATCTGCAAAAATTTTTATTGAATCTATATTAACATCCGAAGGATTCTTGGTTTTTACAAAAGTGTTAGTTATCTTTACTAATCTCCATCCATTGTGGTAATCGAGTGTTGTATCCTTCTTGAAAAAACAGTATTTTATAAAAGTATCTATATAAGGCTTTTCAATATGAACAGTATCAGAATCAGCTATATACCAAAGGTTAAGATCTCCCGGGAATATCATCTTTATCGTTGCATAAGCAGAATCTCCAACAACATCTATACCAACATCATACTTTATAGTATCACCAGAAGATTTTGTCCTATACCATAAAAATGGATCTATTGTAGTTTTAACTTGTGTTGTCTCCTGATCTGCATCGTATGTTTCAAAAAGTATATCCTGCAGAGAGTAGATGAGTTCGTTAATATTTGTTTCTTCACTTTTCTTGTTAAGAGAACAGGAAAGAACCAATAGAACAAATAGAATAAAAAGAAAAATTTTTTTCATCTCTCCTCCTTTCTTAAATTTTTTAAAAACTCCCTCTCTTTCAAAAAGAAATTTTTAGCTTCATCACTTTTATAATCAGGGTATGTCCAATCAAGATATTTTATGCCATTTTTTGTGAAGATAAATGTAACCTCACAGAAGATACCCTCTCCAAGATAGACTCTATGAGAATAATTTTTCGTAGTCAAAAGTTGAACATTGTTTAAAGTTATAACCCCAGGGTCAATGTTGATTTTTCTCTTTCCTAATATTTTGAATCTGCTCTCTATATCAATGGAAATTCTTTTCTTTTCAAAAAATGACTCAAGTGAAATAGTTTCTTCAAAAGATATCCACTCTCTCGTGATATTTTCACCTATCTCTTCATCGTAGTAATGTGAAAATTTTGAAAATTCTATAGTCTGAGAAAAATTTTTTATCTCCCCAAAAGCATCCCTAATTTCAGACAAAGCTTTGTATCTGATATTTCTGTCACTGTAAAGTAAACCACAGAAAAGAATATTCTTCTCCATCAGTAAAGATTCCTCAAAATTTCAAAAATAAAAAAAACTGTTAAACTCCCTAAAGAGAGGAATGGAACAAAAGGTATAAAAGGATCCTTGATTTTTTTATAATATAAAAAATAGGAAGCTATTCCAAAAATTCCGGCAATTATAAAAACATAGAAAATCAAAGGGTAACCTAAAAAAAGACCTATGAAAGATGATACATAGATGTCTCCCTCTCCCATACCCTCCCTTTTCATTATCCTGTTTGATAAAAATCTTACAACAAAGAGAAAAATACCTCCAACAAAAAAACCTATAACAGATTCTTTAAAATTCAAGAGTGGCTCTTTAAGAATAAAATTTTCTTCAACTATTTTAAAATAGAAAATGGAATTATAAACAAGATATATTATAGCTGGGACAATAAAAATATTCACATAAAGATTTTTTGTTTTTATATCTATAAAAGAGTTAACAAGTAAAGAGGAAAAAATAAAAATATAAACAACTGAACTCAAGTTAAGACCAATTTTTAGAAAAATAGTTACAAAAAGTATTGCTGTCAAAAATTCTACGATAGGATAGATAACACTTATTTTTGTTTTACAGTACCTGCATTTACCTTTTAGAATAAGGTAAGAAAAAAGAGGAATATTATCATACCATTTTATACTATTTTTACATACCGGACAGAATGAAGAGGGAAAAATAATAGATTTTTTTTCTGGTATCCTGTATATAAGAACATTGAAAAATGAGCCAAAGACTAAACCAAAAATGAATATGATAAAGTAATAATAAAAAATCATTTTTCTTTAACTACAACACTATCCTCATATATTTTTACATCAATACCGAAGGGAAGAAAAGTGAGTTTTTTCAACTCACCTTTTATAGAAAAAACCTTTGTATCTCTATCGTTTTTGGCTATTCTGTTAAAACTTTCATTTAAAATAAAAATTATATTTTTTTTTGCAGATTCTTTCTGAAATCTATTATCGGTTCCATTGTAAATTTCGCTCCATAACCTTAAAGCTGTTATATAATCTCCTTCCTTCTTTTTCGATGCAGCGGCAAAAGTTTTGCAGAAATAGGGAGAGTTATTTTTTGTAGAAGCAAAAACAAACCATCTGTAAGCTTTTTCATAATCGTAAAGGTACATATAATACAAAAAACCTTTTACAAAAGGTATCTGCCAGCTTTCAGGTAGATTTATCATTCCCTTATCAAGTAGAGCTAAACCTAAATCTGGTCTTTTTTGATCGTAAGTTACAACTGTTCCACCGAATGTATAACACTGCAAAAAATTTGAATCAAGATCAGTTATTACATTAAAGAGTTTATTCAAAAAGATTAAATTCTTATCAGTCAACATATGCTGACCATAATACTGAACAGTTTCAAACCACATAAGGTTCGTCATCGTTGTTTTGAAATCTAAGGAGATCTCTTTGATAAATTTTCCTGATGGGAAATACAAAAGTTCATTTTCAAATTTTTTAATATTCTCAGGACGATTTTGAAGTATATTTGCAAAAAATAAAACTATTACCAATATAAAAATTATGTAAAAAAAATTTTTCATACAAACTCTTTTTTCCTGAAGATCAAAACTGATAAATAGAGTAACAAAACTATGTAAATGAGAATGTATGCGAATGAAAAAAGAATAAAGTTAAAGGAAATATTGATATTGTTCACAGCATAAACCTTTATATCAAGATAGTAGAAGTTCGGAATGATGAGCATCAAAAATTTAAAGAAAACTTTTAAAATAAAAGTCGGTGCTTTATCTATAAGAAAGGAAATATTGTTTACAAAGAAACCTGTAAGATAGGTAAAAAACGTGAATATTCCTGAAAGAACCGGAGTTGTGAATGTTGAAAAGAATATTGCGAAAGAAGAAAGAAGTATGGATTCAAGAAAAATGTTAAATATAGAATAGAAAAGAGTAGTATTGAAAGTTATACTCTTTAAAAGAAGTATGAACAAAAAGTACAATGTTGTTAAAGAAGTAAAAAAGAGGATTATTGAGAGTAAACCAAAAAATTTCCCCAAAATTATTTCATCCCTTGAAACAGGTTTTGTTACAAGAATAAATATGGTTTTCTTCTCTATCTCCTGAAATATCAATCTTGTTCCTGAAAAAAATATTATGAAAAGTGAAAAGAGTGTTATAGTTGAAAGTCCACTATCCTTAACCAATCTTTCTATTTCTCCAAGAGCGAGAGGTCTTAATGTTGTTGAAACAGTTATTATAATGAATGCAAAAATAAGAGAGAAGAGAATAATTTTATGTCTTGTTGATTCTTTAAAAACTATTGATGCTACAATATAAATGTTTTTCATCACCTCTCCATAAGTTTCATGAAATAATCTTCTAAAGAGTACTCTCTCGGAATAAAGGATATTATCTTTCCACCATTTTCGTTGACTATACTGACTATGTCGTTTGCTACATCCTCTTTTTCAACTGTGATAAAAATTTTACTTTCATGAACTGAAAAAAATTTAGACATTTTTTCAAAATTTTTTATCTTTTCAAAAACTTTCTCATTTAAAATTATCTCTATATCTATCTCTTTAATCTCTTTTTTTATTATATCAGAAACATTTCCTATTCCAACTATCTCACCCCTGTTTATAACACAAACTTTATCTGCTATCATCTCTATATCTGGAAGAATATGTGTTGAAAAAATAACTGTTTTCCCCCTTTTTTTTGCTGTTAAAATTATATCCTTTATATCCTTTCTTCCCAAAGGATCGAGTCCAGACATAGGTTCATCGAGAACAAGGATTTTGGGATCATTTATAAGTGAAACTGCAACAGCAAGTCTTTGAACCATCCCTTTTGAAAAAGTCCCAACTTTAGAACTCTCATTCCTTTCAAGTCCAACCAACGATAGGAGAGTTTTTATCCTATCATTTAGAATATTTTTTTCTATATTGAAGAAGGAACCTATATAAAATAGTGTTTCATACGCTGTTAGAAAAGGATAAAAAGAGGGATTTTCTGGTAAAAATCCGATTTTTTCCCTAACATTTTTGCTTGAAATATTATCACCCAAAATTTTAACATAACCTTCAGTTGGTTTCAAAATTCCCATGATTATTTTCAAAGTTGTTGATTTACCAGCACCATTTGGTCCCAAAAAACCAAATATTTCATTTTCGTAAACATCAAAACTTATCCCTTTTAGTGCAACAAAAGTTTTGAAAGGGAACTGAGTTTTATAAATTTTTTTTACATTTGAAATTTCAATCTCTTTCATATTTTTGATTATTATAACAAAAAAAAGGGGCTTTGAAAAGCCCCTTTTTATGAAATCTGAATTTTACTGAGTTGTTCCAGGTGTTAAAATAAGATCGACTAACCTATCTTTACCATAACCTGTAATCTTATAATCCTGACCTGCTAACGCTGTTCCATCTGGGTTTGGAGTTTCATAACCAACAAGTCCCTGAGCATTTGCCTCAGAACCAAAATTATATGCTCCACCATTTCCTCCTGTTGCATTGGTATATGGGTTTTTAAAATTGTTTGGAAGATATGATGTCATTACATCTGTCTGAGGATATACTCCTGCTGAATCAACAGCATATGTTTCGATAGCAACCTGGAATGTGTGCATATTTGCTTTTACTGAAGAAACTTTCGCTTTGTCTATGATCTGGACAAAGTTTGGAATAGCTATAGCTGCAAGAATACCTATGATAACAACAACTATCATAAGCTCAATTAGTGTAAAACCTTTTTTCATTTTGCCTCCTTTTTAGGTTTTGTTATTTTATAAACAAATTTTGTGCCAAAATTAAACTCGTTTATTTCATAACTTAGAATTTTTATTTAAAAGAACTTTTTTGCAATTTGCAAATCAAAAAAGATGCGATGAAGGGGTCAGCTCAAGTAGAGTTGAATCTGTATCTTTACCATAACCTGTTATTCTATAAGTTGAGGAATCTCCTTCATATTCAACAACACCTTCAAGGTTGTTCTCTTCAGCATTCTGCAACGCTGGAGAAAGGTTGTTGAATGGGTTTTTAAAATTTTGTGGTAATTGGTCAATAAATGATTCAACATTTGGGAAATATGTTAAATATGTTGTTTCTGTTGCTTTTAGTTCAACTGTCATCTGTGTTGTGTGCATGTTAGAAATAACACTTGCCGCTTTTGCCTTATATACAAGTCTGTAATAGTTCGGTATAGCAATCGCAGCTAATATACCTATGATCACTACAACAATCATGAGCTCTATGAGAGTAAATCCTTTTTTCATAAGATAATTTTTAAGCAAAAATCGTTCCAAATTTAACCTATTTATTTTAATTACTTAGTTTAGAAAAAAGAGAAATCTTTTTTTGCATTTTGCAAAAAAGTAAAAAATTTTTTCTTTTTTTTTTTTATTTTAGTGGTATAATTTTTTTGTGAAAAAGATTTTTATTTTAACTTTTTCAGATGTTAAAAATGATTCAAGAATATTAAGATATCTGCAAACCGTTGAAAAAAATTATGATCTTTTTCTTTTGGGTAATGGTAATTTTACAAATAAAAAAGTCCATTATATTGATATAAATTATAAATTAAACAGAAAAAACAAGTCCATATTCGATTTTCTCTACTACAATTTTTATCTTAGATTTAAAACATACATAACTGTTAAAAATGTAAGACCTGATATTGTTCATGCTAATGATTTTGAAACATTTTTACCATCATATTTTGCATTCATAAACAAAAAAGATAGTATAATATACGATTCACATGAGATCTGGTGTGAAAGGGCTGGTGTCAGAAAAAATATTTTAACAAGAATTTACAACTATTTAGAGTACCTTCTTGAGAAAAGATTGATAAAAAAGATTAAATATTTTGTTACAGTTTCAAATTCAATAAAAAATTATTTTGAAGAAAAATACCAAACCAAAAATATTTTCGTTGTCAGGAATTTTCCCTATTTAAATTCTTATTCTGAATTTGAAAAAACTATTTTCGATTTTATAAAAAACGAAAAAAGGATAAAATTTGTATACATTGGACCAATATCTTCGGAAAGGAACATACCTTTTCTTTTAGAAGTATTTAAAAATTTCGAAAAAGATTACCATCTCACTTTGATAGGAAAAAATCTTTTAAAACTTTCAGATAGTCAGAATATAAAAATTTTTGATAATATAGAAGAAAAAAAGGTTATTCCAACTTTAAAACTTTTCGATATAGGAGTTCACCCTTTAAAAACTAACAATTTGAACCATAAGTTTTCACTTCCAAACAAAATCTTCCAGTATATGGCTTCATCTCTTGCTATCTTTGTTTACGAAAATGTTGAAACTTTAAAAATTGTTGAAAGATGTAACAATGGTTTTACAGCAGATTTTTCAGAAAGGAAGAATGTTTTGGAAAAGTTGGAAAGATTTAAAAAAGTCGATCTTAAAAAGTTAAAAGAAAATTCTTATAAAAACTTTATAGAATTTTACAATTGGGAAAGAGAAAAAATTGTATACCTTAATATTTTAAAGAATCTATGATTCCTCAATTCGGTAATCCTTTATCTTTCTATAAAGTGTTGAGATATTTATTCCAAGAGCAATACTCGCCTGTTTCTTATCATAGTTATAAAATTTCAAAGTATCCTCAATAAGTTTTTTCTCAACATCATCAATCTTTTGTGGTGTAAACCCTTTTGAAGTTTGCTGGACTTTTAAAATTGAAAGTTGTGGAATGTCACTCTTTTTTATTTCAGAATTATCCTTTATAACTATTATCCTTTCAACAATGTTCATAAGTTCTCTGACATTACCGGGCCAAGAGTAATCTTTTAAAAGATCGTAAACTGAAGGGTCTATTCTTTTTATAACCTTTCCCATCTTTTTCGAGTAAAAATCCACATAGTAGTCAAAAATCTTGGGGATATCTTCTTTCCTTTCCCTTAAAGGTGGAAGATCTATCCTTATAACATTCAATCTGTAAAAAAGATCGAGGCGAAAATTATTTTTTTTAACCTCATCATCTATGTTTTTATTTGTGGCTGATATTATCCTAACATCAACAGGTATTGGGTCCGTTGATCCAACTGGAACAACTTCCCTTTCCTGTAAAACTCTTAAAAGTTTAGCCTGAAGCGAAATGTCCATTTCAGATATCTCATCCAAAAATAATGTCCCCATATCTGCAACTTTTATAAGTCCATCCTTGTTTGTGTAAGCACCAGTAAAAGCACCTTTTTTATAACCAAAAAGTTCACTCTCTATCAGGTTTGGGTTCAACGCAGCACAGTTGAAAGAAACAAAGTTGTTATCTCTTCTTTTTGAATTTTTATGTATCATCCTCGCTATCAATTCTTTTCCTGTTCCACTCTCTCCAGTTATTAGAACCGTTGAATCAGTTTTTGAAATATCGTTTATATTTTTTAAAATCTTTTTTATTTTCTCATCTTCCCCGATGAACTCTGAAGGTATTTCAAAAATTACTTTCTCTTTAAGATAGAGATAATTTAACTTCTCATCCCTATTTTTTAATCCCCTTTCAACTATCTCTATAAGGTAATCAGAGTCCTCGACCTTCTCAAGAAAATCAAAAGCACCATTTCTTAAAGCTTCAAGTAAAAGTTCCTGTGTTTTACCGAATGCTGTGATAAGTATGACATTAACAAGTGGGTCTATCTCTTTCAACTTTTTTAAAAGTTCTATACCTGACATCTCCTGCATCTTTATATCTGAAATAACAAGATCGATATTTTCATCTTTGAACTTTTCGAGCGCATCCTTAGGGTTTGTTGTGTATGTAGTTTTGTATCCAAACTTTTTCAACCTATAATCAAGAACTCTACATCTGTTAAGATCATCATCAACTATAAGGATATGATATTTATTCAATATTCCTCCTGAACTTTAAAATAAATTCAGTATAACCTTTTTCACTTTTAAAATCAATCTCTCCAGAATGTTCATCCTTAACTATTTTGTAAACTATCGAAAGACCAAGCCCGGTACCTTTACTTTTGTTGGTTACAAAAGGTTGAAACATCTTACTTTTCAAATCTTCATCTATACCTTTCCCATTATCTATAAATCTCAAAACATCAAAACCTTTTTCCCTCTCATATACAACTTTTACATAACCATCATCAACACCTGTAATTGCATCTAAACTGTTATCAAGGAGGTTTATAAATATCTGTTTCAGTCCACTTCTTTCAGCATAAACAAAGCCTTTTTCGAAATTTTCAAATTTTACTTTTCCAAATTTTTCATCACACATTGTAAGTTCACTGACAAAATCTTTTAAATCTATAAGTTCAGGTTCTATCTTTTTAACCTTGGCATACTCCAAAAACTGATCAACAAGAGAGTTTAACCTTTCAACCTCTTCTAAAAGAATATTAAACATTGGATGATTTTTATCTTCTTCCTTTAACTCACTTGAAAGTATCCTCGCACTCTCTTTAATATTTGATACAGGATTTCTTATCTCATGTGCAAGTGACGCTGATAGATGTCCTATAGTTTCAAGTTTATCTTTAACTCTCAACCTTCTTTCATATTCCACTATATCTGTAATATCGTTTATAAAAACCATTATGAAAGTCTCTCCACTATTTTCGTTGAATATTTTGTCAACTAATACCTGAAAAGTTTTTTTATCCCGTATAAAATTTTTTCTCTCACCATTTTTAACGATTTCAAACACTTCTCTGTCAATCTCTTCCATATTTATATTAGATGCTATTTTCTCAAAAAGTTCTTTACTTTTTTTATTGAAATCTGTAACTTTATAATATTCATCCAAAAGTATTATGGAATAGGGAATATGGTTTAAAAGATCTTTCAACTTTGCAGAATATTTGAAAAGTTCAACTTTTCTTGCCTGTAACCTTTCCGATAGAAAACCACTCACGGCTGCAACAAGGAAGAATGAAAGGGTATAGATGTAAACTCTGATTATTAACTCTTCAAGGTTTATTTGCGGTTGTGGTAAAGGTCTGAAAGGAGAAATTATAAAACCAAAATATTCACCGAAAACAAAAAATGAATAGGCGAAGGTTGATAATGTAGCTGTTAAAAAACTACCTTTTGCAAAAAGAAAAAAACTCGCAGCAATGATGTTTACAAAATAAAGGATTTCAAAAAAGTTGTTTGATCCACCTGTGAAATAGACTATCCCAAAAATCAAAAGGTTATCATATATTATCTGAAAATAATTATAAAAAGTGTAAAATTTTTTCGTTTTAAGTAAAATAATTAAGAAAAAACTAAAAAGAAGTGTTAAAAAGAGTATCGAAAAATGTGGAATCAAGTTTACTTTCATTCCCCTTAAACGGGAAAATATGCCCAAAATGGGAAGTGTTAAAACTATAAAAAATCTTATCGATATGTACCAGAAATATTTCTTTTCGATATCTTTAAACATTCAAAAAAGTATCATCCTCCAACAAGTGTTATCATCTTAAACATCGGTAAATACATAGCAACCATCATTCCACCAACAACCACAGCAAGAACAACCATTATCAATGGTTCAAGTGCTGACATCAAAGCTTCAACTGCAGCATCAACCTCTTCATCATAAAAATCAGCAACTTTGATAAGCATCGATTCAAGACCACCTGTTTCCTCTCCAATCCTTATCATCTGGACAACCATTGGGGGAAAAACTTTCTCTTTTGAAAGAGGAAGCGAAATAGATTCACCTTCCTGTATCGCTGTTCTCGCTTTCAATATAGCACCTTCAACAACAACATTTCCAGCTGTTTTTGCAGTTGTTTCAAGTGCAGATATTATGTTAACACCAGAGGAAAGCAGTGTCGCAAGAGTTCTTGAAAATCTTGCTACTACCTGTTTCCTTTGAAGATCTCCAAATACTGGAGCTGAGAGTGCAAGTTTATCAAAAAATAATCTACCTTGGGGAGTGTTCTGAAAAGATTTTACTGCAACTATTATTATTACGATTGCTATTATCAAAAATAGAATATTTTTTCTCAAAAAGTTTGACAGGTTTACAAGAATAGCAGTTGGAAGAGGTAAAGTTCCACCAAAACTTGTAAACATACCAGCAAAAATTGGAATAACAAAAATAAGCATCACAGCAACCGCTATAACCATAACAATACTTATTATCGTCGGGTAAATCATCGCTCCCTTTATCTTTCTTGTTAGAGCCTCACTCTTTTCAAGGTATGTAGCAAGACGGCTTAAAATCGTTTCCAAAGCACCACCCTCTTCACCAGCTTTCACCATGTTTACATAAAGTTCAGAAAAAGCATTTTTATGTTTTCTCATAGCATCCGCAAGTGTTAAACCACTTTCAACATCACTTATCATTTCACTCAAAACTTTTTTAAAAGCTTTATTTTCAGTTTGTTCATGAAGGATTCTCAAACATTGCATCAAAGGTAAACCAGCAGCGATCATAATTGAGAACTGCCTTGTAAATATTGAGATAACTTTAGTTGGAATTCCACCACCACCTATCTCTATAGAACTCCAATCCATACCCAAAGAGATGATCTGGTAACCTTGTGCTTTTAAAATCTGTTCAGCTTTTTGTTTGTTTGGCGCTTCAATACTATCCTCTTTTATCTTTCCATCCTTACCTTTCGCTTTGTATTTGAATTTAGCCATAATTCCCCCTTTTAAATATTTACATTTCCGGTTTTTCTATATTCAGAAATCATCTTTTCAAGCTCCTCAGGTTCCTTAGAAGCTGACATCATATTTTCAAGAGTGATCTGCCCGGTTCTATAAAGATCAAAGAGTGCCTGGTTCATAGTTTGCATACCATACTTTTTACCTGCCTGTATCATCGAATATATCTGATGAACTTTATCATCCCTTATCAAAGCTTTTATAGCTGGAGTTCCAGCCAAAATCTCCATTGCCATTGCTCTTCCACCTCTTATTTTTGGAACAAGTGTCTGGGTCATAATCGCTATTATAACGAATGCGAGTTGTGCTCTAACCTGTCCCTGTTGAGCTTCAGGGAAAACATCAATTATACGGTTTATAGATTCTGCAGCAGAATTTGTATGTAATGTTGCGAAAGTCAAATGTCCTGTTTCAGATATTGTTAGTGCAGCCTGAATAGTTTCAAGGTCTCTCATCTCACCTATCATAACTATATCCGGGTCTTGTCTTAAAGCGTATTTTAAAGCTGAAGCGAAAGATTTCGTATCAGAACCAACCTGTCTCTGGTTAACTATACATTTCTTATGTTTGAACAAAAATTCAATAGGATCCTCAACCGTTATTATATGACTTCTCCTCTCCTGATTTATCTGATCTATCATAGCAGCGAGAGTTGTTGATTTTCCGGAACCTGTTGGACCTGTTACAAGAATAAGTCCTTTAGGTCTTTTTGCGAACTCTGAAACTATTGGCGGGAGTCCAAGTTCTTTGTAACCTTTTATCTCAAAAGGAATCTGCCTTAAAACCATAGCAACATTTCCACGCTGACGAAAAACATTTCCTCTGAACCTTGAAAGGTTTGGTACAGATATTGAGAGGTCAAGTTCCCAGTTCTGTTCAAAAGTTTTTTTCTGTTGGTCATTCAAAACAGAGTAAGCGAGTTGTTCACAATCCTGAGGTTTCAAAACATCGTAACTCATTGGAACTATCTCTCCATCTATCCTTATGCATGGAGGAAGCCCGGCAGTTATATGTAAATCTGATGCTTTTCTTTCAACCATCTCAGTTAAAAGTTGAACTATTGAAGGTAAAGGTGACATCTAAAACCTCCTATTCCATTACAGCGGTTTCTCTTATTATCTCATCTATAGTAGTTAGCCCCTTCTTAACTTTTATCAAGGCATCATCCCTTAAAGTTTTCATTCCCTCTTTTTTTGCTTGTTCTCTAAGTTCCGCAGTGGATGCTCTAGCAAGTATCATCTCTCTGAGTTTTGGAGAAATTGGCATAACTTCAGTTACTGCAAGCCTTCCTTTGTAACCTTTTCCACCACAGAAATCACAACCATCTCCCTTTTCATAAACCTGATGCCCTTTTAATATAAGTGGATCAATACCATAATCTTTTAAAGTTTCCTCATCATAAACTACAGGTTTCTTACATTTCTCACAAACCTTTCTTAGTAATCTCTGTGCCTGAATAAGATTCAAAGCAGCTGAAACAAGAAACGGTTCTATTCCCATATCTATTAACCTGTTAACAGTTGATGGGGAATCGTTAGTATGGATTGTGGATACTACAAGATGTCCAGTTAAAGCTGCTCTTATAGCTATTTCAGCAGTTTCACTATCTCTTATCTCACCAACAAGAATAATGTTGGGTGATTGCCTTAAAAAAGCTCTTAGTGCCGAAGCGAATGTGAAACCTATATCAGGATTCACTTGAACCTGATTTATACCATAAAGGTTATACTCGATAGGATCCTCAGCGGTCATTATCTGTACCTCTGGAGTATTCAAAGAGGATAGAGCAGAATACAATGTTGTTGATTTTCCAGAACCTGTTGGACCCGTCACAAGGACGATACCATAAGGTTTATGTATCGCTGTCTGAAATTTTTCTAAATTATCTGGTTCAAAGCCGAGTTTGGTCATCTCAAGCTGCAAAGATGATTTATCAAGAATTCTCATAACAACCTTTTCACCGAAAAGAACTGGAATTATAGAAACTCTGAGGTCAATCTGTTTATCGTAAACTTTTAACCTTATCCTTCCATCCTGTGGGATATTGTGAACAGCTATATCAAGTTCAGACATCAATTTTATTCTTGAAACAATTCCAGCTTTAAGTTCAAAAGGAGGTCTTATAAGTTCAGTTAAAACTCCATCAACCCTTAATCTTACCCTTAAATAGTTTTCAAAAGGCTCTATATGTATATCGGATGCTTTGAGTTCAACAGCTTTAGTGAAAATATAGTTAACTATTTTTACAACAGGTTTATCTTCTGCAGCTGATGCACCATCTATAACCATCTCTTTGGAATCCGCTTCACCTACAACCTCTACATCATCATCCTCAAGTGATAAACCTTCATCTATATCAAGATCTATTTCCTCTTCAACATCCAAATCTATATCAATATCATCATCCTCTGAAAATTCACTAACCTGTGTTTGTGCCTCACGGTATTTACCAAGTGCTTTTTGAAGTGAGCTCTCAGTCGTGACAACAGGAATAACATCGAGTCCCGTTTTAAATTTTACATCATCTATCGCGTTCAAATTTGCTGGATTAACCATAGCAAGAAAAAGCATATTTCCGGTTTTTTTATAAGGGATCATCATATGTTTAGTAGCGAGTTCTTCAGGGATAAGATTCAAAATCTGAATCGGTATATCCTCTTTGTCAATAAGGACAAACTCTGTCTTAAAATATTTTGCCAGAAATTTTGCTATCTTCTCTTCTGTTGAAAAGCCTAAACTTACAATAGAACTTATAAAAGATTCTCCAGTCTCTTTCTGTCTTTGAAAAACTTTTCCAACCTGTTCTTTATTCAAAATTCCAGCTGTTGTGAAAAGGTTCGCTAAAGTTTGCATATTATCTTAAAGCGGTCTCCTTTACTACCTCAAGGATATCTGTTACTCCCTGTTTCAATTTTCTTAAAGCAACTTCTCTCATAGTGATTAAGCCATTCTCTACAGCCAATTTTTCAAGATCATCTGTTGTCAATTTTTTCATTATAGCTTTTCTTATCTCAGGTGTTACATCCATAACCTCAAAAATTCCAACCATCCCTTTATATCCAGTTCCACCGCATTTCTCGCATCCTGCACCTTTGTATAATTTTGCTCCACCTATCTCTTCTGGAGAAAATCCAAGACGCTTTAACTCCTCTTCAGAAATGTTATGTGATTCTTTACAATTTTCACATATCCTTCTTAAAAGCCTTTGCGAAACTATACAGTTGACAGTTGAAGAGATCAAAAATGGTTCAACACCCATATTTATCAACCTTGTAATAGTTCCAGAAGTTGAATTTGTGTGAACAGATGACAAGACGAGGTGTCCAGTCAAAGATGCTCTTATTGCAATCTCAGCTGTTTCCCTATCTCTTATCTCTCCAACCATTATAACATTTGGGTCCTGCCTTAGGTAAGCTCTTAACGCTGATGCGAAAGTTAAACCAACAGATTCCGCTACCTGAAGTTGGTTAACTCCATCGAGTGAAAACTCAACAGGATCTTCAGCAGTTGTTATGTTTATTTCCGGACTGTTTATCTTTGAAAGACATGTGTAAAGAGTTGTTGTTTTTCCAGAACCTGTCGGTCCAGTTATCAATATTATCCCGACAGGGTTTCTTAAAGATTTCATCAATTTTTTTTCAAGATCTGGATCGAAACCTAACTTATCGAATTCAAAATCTACCTTTTCTCTATCAAGAATTCTCATCGCAACTTTTTCACCATACATTGTTGGAACAGTCGCAACACGGATATCGATAGGTTTACCATGTACTTTAACCTTTATTCTACCATCCTGTGGCAATCTCGATTCCTGTAATTTCATGTGAGCCATAACTTTTATTCTTGAAACGATAGATTTTCTGAATTGCCATTTTGGAGGATTATCTATCGGTCTTAAAACTCCATCGATTCTGTACCTTATCCTTAAAGACTGATCGTAAGGTTCAATATGAATATCTGAAGCACCCTCCTCAACCGCCTTGGTTATAAGGTTGTTAACAATCTTAACTATTGGGCCACTATCCACAGATGCTGCAAGATCACTTACAACCTCATCGGCCTGTTCGTTCTCATCCTTTTTTATAACCTCTATATTTTCTTCAAGAACATCATCCAAATCTATGTTGTCAAGATTATCAATATCAACTTCAACATCATCCTCATCAGGATAATATTTTTTGATGAACTCAAGAATAGATCTTTCTGAAGAGATCAAAGGTACAATATTGTATGCGGTTGTGAACTGAATATCCTGAATGACAAACATATCAGAAGGGTTTGACATTGCAAGGTAAAGAGTCTTTCCTTCCCTTCTTACAGGGAATATAGTGTTCTGTCTTGCAAGTTTTCCCGGAATTATTTGAAGTAAAGATTCATCAACTTGAATCTCTTCAAGGTTAACAGATTGAACCTTATATTGTTTTGAAAGGAATTCAATAAGTTTTTTCTCAGAGGTGTATCCAAGTTCAACAAGAACTGTCCCTAATTTTTTATTTGTTTGTTTTTGAACTTTTAACGCTTCATTCAATTGCTGATTGTTTATGATTCCAGCATTTATTAAAAGTTCTCCAAGTTTTTCAGCCATAACTTAGATTTTAATATTTTATTTTTTTAAGTCAAGTTTTAATTTTAAAGAGGCTCTCACAAAACCAAAAAATAATGGAGATGGAGAGAATATTGTCGATTTGAATTCTGGATGAGCTTGGGTAGCAACAAAATACCTATGACCTTTCAATTCAATAAACTCCATCAACTTTTCATTTTTTGAAATATTATGGTAACCTGAGAATAACATCCCTTTCTTTTCAATAATTGGTACAAACTCGCTGTTAACCTCATACCTATGTCTATGTCTTTCAAGAACCAAAGGTTTATCTTTTTCAATATAACCTAACCTAAACATATTATTCTTATCCTTTTTTAGCATTTCTATATAATATCTGTCCTCTTCAATTCTTCCACACTCTCTGTAAAGTTTGTATATGAGTGTTCCTTCAAGAAGATGTGCTACATAAGCACCGAGTCTCATAGTTCCACCATATCTTGATTCTCTAATAACATTCTTTTGACTTTCTATAAAATGTATTACAGGATATTTTGTATTTGGGTCTATCTCAACAGAATTAGCGTTTTCCAATTTACATACATTTCTTGCAAATTCTACTACAGCGAGTTGAAGGCCGAAACATAATCCAAGATATGGTATATCGTTCTCTCTCGCATATTTTATAACTTTAATCTTACCCTCTACACCATCTTTTCCGAACCCACCTGGAACTATGAAACCGTAATATTTTTTAAGTTCCTTTTTATCTATCTTACCACTTTCAACATCCTGTGCTGAAATCCAATCGATTTTAACACCACAGTTGTTTTTTGCTCCAGCATGTTCGAGTGCCTGAGCAACTGAAATATAAGAATCTTTCAAAGAAAACTCTCCAATATCTATGTATTTCCCTACCATCGCAACATTTACAATATTTTTTGGATTTTCTATAATATTCACTGTTTTCTCAAGAAAACTCCAATCAGGATTTTTTCTCTTTTTTAAAGAGAACTCTTTTAAAATCTTTTTCCCAAGATCATCTCTTTCAAAATTGAGTGGAACTCTATAAAGTGTATCTATATCTGGAGCAGATATAACATGCTCTGAATCTATATTCGCATATATCTCAATCTTTTTCTTCCTTACACTATCCAAAGGTTCTTTTGCCCTACAAAGTATGAAATTTGGAAAAATACCATGCTCTGAAAGTAGTTTTATCGCCTGTTGTGTTGGTTTTGTTTTCATCTCACCTATATGTTTCGGAGTAGGAAGATATGTTATCAAAACATATTTTACATTCTCTTCACCTATCTCTCTTTCTAAAGATTTTACAGCGAAAAGATAGGGGATGTTTTCATAATCCCCTATCGTTCCACCTATCTCGATTAAAACGAATTCGAAACCATTTCCTATCTCTTTGATCCTTCTTTTTATCTCATCAGAAATATGTGGGATGAGTTGAACGGTCTGTCCTAAAAATTTTCCTTTCCTCTCATCCTCAATAACCTTTGAGTAGACCTGTCCTGTAGTGATATTGTTTTTTCTGCTGAAATGCTGGTTTAAAAATCTTTCATAGTTTCCAAGGTCCTGATCTATTTCACCACCATCATCAGTTACCCAAACTTCACCATGCTCCGTTGGTCTTAAAGTTCCAGCATCAAAATTTATGTATGGATCAATCTTTACAGTTGTAACTTTATACCCATAATTTTTAAGTATCATACCAATAGATGCTGTTGCTATGCCTTTTCCAACACCACTGAGAACTCCACCTGTCACAACTATAAATTTAGGAAATCTATTTTTTTTCATAAAGACCTACTCTGTCTTATCTGTGAATATTATTCTTCTTTTTTCAACATCGATGTCAACAACTTTAAGTTCTATTTCGCTATCTTTCAAATAATCGTTTGTAAGATTATCAGATTGTTTTGAAATCAATCTCTGAGGGATAAGCCCTTTGACTCCATCATCAAGATTTATGTAAATACTTTTATCCTTTATTTCACTTATTTTTCCTTTTACTATATCTCCTTCCCTGTAGTTCTCGATAGGATCCTTTTGTAGTTGTTTGATTCCTAAAGATATTCTCTGCTTCTCGTTGTCAATATTCACAACAACACATTCCACTTCATCACCAACTTTATATAGATCCTCTATTTTTGATACCTTGTTATCCCATGAAATGTTCGAAATATGAAGTAAACCTTCTATACCGGGTGATATTTCTACGAATGCTCCAAATTTCTGGATCTTGGTTATTTTACCTTTAACTTTCTGTCCAACATTTATGCTATCGTATGGATTATCACTTAGCTGTTTTAATCCAAGTGAGATCCTCTCATTCTTTTTGTCTATACTTAAAACTATCGCTTCAACGGTATCTCCAACCTGCATTATTTCTTGTGGTTTCTTAACATGCTGTGTCCATGACATTTCAGAAATATGTATCAACCCTTCAACACCCTTCTCAATTTCAATAAATGCGCCGTAATCTTCAATCGAAACTACTTTGCCTTTAACTCTGCTTCCAACAGGGTATTTCTCTTCAATATTTTCCCATGGATATGGAGTCAACTGTTTCATTCCAAGATTTATTCTTCCCTTCTCTTTGTTAATAGCTGTAATAACAACTTTCACCTTCTCGTTTAAACTCAAAAGTTCGGAAGGGTGAACCAATCTTCCCCAAGACATATCTGTTATATAAAGAAGACCATCAACTCCCTTTTCAATCTCTATGAAAGCTCCAAAATCTGTTATATTCTTAACAACTCCCTCTACAACATCTCCAACTTTAAGGTTGTTTAAGAATTCAAACTTTTTGCTTTCCTTCTCATTCTCAAGTATCAACCTTCTTGAAACAACAATATTCCTTCTCTTATAGTTCAACTTTATAACTCTAAACTCAGTTTTAAGACCTATAAGTGAATTCATATCATCTACAGGTTGAAGGTCAATTTGAGAGCCTGGTAAAAATGCCTCTACACCCATAAGATCAACTATCATTCCACCTTTTACCTGTTTTTTGATTATTCCGGTTATGTTTGTTCCCTTCTCATATGACTCATTTATCTTTGGCCATATGTTTATAAACTGTGCCTTCTTTAGTGATATGTCAGCGAAGCCATCCTCATTTTCAAATCCTTCAAGGAAAACTGGAACTATATCTCCAACTTTTACCTTTTCAGGTTCGCTGAAATCTGAGAGAGGTATAACACCTTCAGATTTTAAACCAACTTCGATAATAACATCCTTGTCAGTTATCCTTACAACTCTTCCATTCACTACTCTCGTTTGCTCATCCTCATCTTTTTTTGAGAATACATCGAGATCGTAACTTTTAAATGAATCATCATAGAGCTTCTTTAGATGTTCTTTGGCGAGATCTCTGTTGATGATAATTTCAACAGATTCATTTCTTTTTTCTTCCATTTTTCTTTTCCTCCTTATCTATTTTTTTTAAAAAGTTAACCACTTCATCTATTATCCAATCAGGTGTTGACGCACCCGCAACCAGACCCACTCTTTTACTTTTTAATACTTTTTCTTTAAAACTTTCTATCTCTTTGTATGTTTCAATATGAAAAGTATTTTTGTTCAAAGCATAACATATCTGAAACAACCTTTTTGTGTTACCACTATTTTTTCCACCTATTACAAGCATAAGATCAACTTTCTTGGCAACTTCAACTGCGGAGTTCTGTCTTAGTGATGTTGCGTTACAAATAGTGTTGACAACATATATCTCTTTAAAATTATCCATAAGCTCGCAAACTATTTCCTTGAACTTTTCAAGTGATTGGGTAGTTTGTGAAATTACTCCTATCTTTCTGTCTTTTAAGTTAAAGATTTTTTTTACATCTTCCTTTTTTTCAACAACTATACCTTTGTTATCAATTTGACTGTTTATTGCAAGAATTTCAGGATGATCCTTCTCACCAAAAATGACAACCAAATAACCTTCTTTAAAAAGTTTTTTCACATAGTTGTGTGCATTTGCAACAAATGGACATGTAGCATCTATATATTTTATATTTTTTCTTTTTATCTTATCCAAGAGTTTTTTTTCAACTCCATGTGTTCTTAAAATCAAACTACCCTTTTTCACTTTTGAAACATCCTCAAGAGGGAATATCCCTTTCTCCTTTAAACTATCAACAACCTGAGGGTTATGTATTATCGGACCGAGTGTGTAAAGGGGTTTTTCTTTTGAAAACTTTTCAAGGTCATCTATTATTTTCATAGCCCTCTTAACACCAAAACAGAAACCTGAATTTTTAGCAACAACTATCTTCATTTTTAAGCCTCTCAAGTTCTTTCATTATTATAGATGTAACAATCTTTGAATTTTTTGAATTCGCATTCAGTTGTGGTAAAATGATAGGTTCACCTACTATCAACTCAATTCTATCCAACCTTAAAAGTTGTCTTAAAAAAGGTTTGTCAGTATTTTTCAAAAATATCGGAACGATCTTTGCTCCACTTTTCAAAGCTATATAACCAACACCACTTTTCCCTTCTAAAAGTTGATCCGTTTTGTTTCTCGTCCCTTCTGGAAAAATTACAAGGTAATTTTCCTTTTCTAAAGCTTCAAGAGCAAGTTTGATAGCTGTTGCATCCATTCCAGTTCTATCAAGTGGTATAGCATGTAAAAGTTTCAATATCTTTGTAAAAAATGGATGTATCTGAAAAAGGTCCTTTTTCGCAAGGATATAAACATCGAAACTTCTTCTGAAAGAATAAGCAAATGTTCCAATAAGTGGTGCATCGTTGAATGACCTATGATTAGCTACAAGTATTAATTTTTTTTCTTTTAATTTTATCTTACCTTTTATTTTGGTACCAAGTAAAAAATGGTAATAGAAATTTGCAAGGAAATAAATAAAATTATAAGCTTGCCTTGCGCTTCTTCGCCTCCTGGATAACAATGTCTATCTGTTCCTCCTTACTAAGATTGGTAGTATCTATCAGAATGGCATCTTCTGCCATTCTCAAAGGTGCATTTTTTCTACTTCTATCCCTGTTGTCTCTCTCAACAATTTCTTTCTTTAATTTTTCAATATCTATATCGATTCCCTTTTCAAGGTATTCTTTATATCTTCTTTTCGCTCTCTCTTCAACAGAACAATCGAAAAAAATTTTCAAATCCGCTTTTGGGAAAACAACAGTTCCAATATCTCTTCCCTCAGCAACAAGAGGATACTTCTCTCCAACTTCCCTCTGTAGTTTAACAAGATGTTTTCTTACCTTTTGGTATGTTGAAACCTTTGATGCTGCCTGAGATATCTTTTCATTTCTAATCTTGTCACTAATATCTTCTTTATTTAAAAGAACTTTTATTTGACCATCAACATTTTCTAGTTCGATGTTAACATTTTCAACTATTCTGTTTATACTATCTTCATCCTCAGGATCTATATTGTTTGAAAGAACATAGTAAGCGAAAGCCCTATACATTGCTCCAGTGTCAAGGTATGTTATGTTAAGTTTTTTTGCAACACCTTTCGCTGTTGTCGTCTTACCACTTGCAGCGGGACCATCTATTGCTATAATAAAATTCATCCAAACATTATATTTTAAACTTAAACAAAGTCAACCCTTAATTTTTTATCAAAAAATGTTAACTTTCTTTTTCAAAACTTTACCACAACTTTCACCTATTATATAAAAGATGCCTGATCCAATTTTCTTTTCATTTATACCATCGATATCCCAGAAGAATCTGAATCCTCCCCTTCCTATCTTTCCATCATAGAGAGTTTTAACTTTTGCACCTCTAACATCAACAATGTATAGTTTTAAATAATCATTGTTCGGTATTGTTGCATCAACGAATACTCTTTTTGATGTTATGATACTGTTTGGTATTTTCAATTTAAAAACTGTATCCAACTGGGAAATCTTAAAGGATGATTCTATTCCAGTGTAACCAACAAAGAAAGACCCAACAGATGAAATTTTTTCAAAATACAAAGGATCAAAAACATAAGCTCTCCAAAAGTACTTCTTACCAACTTCAAGTTCGTTCTCTCTATTTAAAGTCAAACTTGCTATTTCATTTGGAGCGTAAGAGTTTTTAGACCACAGGGATGTTGAAACATTCATATCAAAAATATGTGTTATATTTGAAAAAGAACTGTCATCTGTAATTTCGACCTTGAATTTTAAAACTGTATCAGGATCATCATCATGACCAACCATCTCAAATGTAGGCATCGATAAAACTATCTCTTCATTTATAGGTGAAATCAAATTTATCGATGATGGTGGAGTATCAAAGATTATTCCATCACTTGAAACTGAATCTCCTGAAATACCAGCATTGTTTTTAACATATATTCTCAAAGTGTATTTTGTGTACCTGTCAAAATCACAAGTTTTTGTTATTCCCGTTTGGAAAGGTTTTAAATCAAAAGAATCAACTACAAAACCATACCCATCAAAAAGTTTTCCATAAAGAGAGGATAACCCACTCTCCCCATCTTTTGCGATGCCATCCCATACAAAACTCAATGTATTTTGGTACGGAATAACACTTCCCTCATCAACAATGTTGTTAAAGTTAGAAGGTGGAGTAGAATCAACAAAAGCTGAAATAGCCCCTTTACTTATTTTTCCATCATTATCTTTAACCTCAATATACAATGTATGGTAATCTCTATCAGAGGAAAGTGTGCATTGGTAAGATTGCTGATATTTCCTGAAATTCCCTTTATCTATTATATTTTCAGAAAATCTAACAGAATCTGGGATAATCGCTTTTGACTCTTTAATGTAAAGCTTTGGATACCTTGAAGGAATATAGTATAGTGTTGTATCATTGAAAAGGGCTCTAAAAGAAAAACCACTCTTATCATAATCTATACTTTTTGAGATCGTTTCAGAAATGTTTCCACATTCATCAACGAAGTTCACATCAAAATTTTTTGTTCCCTCATTCGTATCAGAAAAATAAACCAAAACAGAGTTTCCGGGTGTTATATTTCCATAATTTATTCCATTTATTTTTACTGATACGAGCTCTGAAATATCCTCTTCAAAATAACATTTTAAAGTGCATTTTGGTTCCGTTGTAAAAGGATTCCCATTATTGATTGAAATTGAGCAGTTTGAAGGTGGAGTTATGTCAAGCAGTATTCCATCCGATATTTTTCCCAAAGGCACATCTTTTGAGAAAAATTGTGCATAAACATTTTTCGAACCTGAATCATCAGTTAAAGTCCAATCAAAAGAAGAATAATTTGAAGTTAATGTTGTATGGTTAGAAAGATTATAATAATTTGAAACCCAGAGTGAATCAACTCCATCATATATTTTAAAATTCATATCAACATTCAACGGATACCAGTTTGGATATGTAGGTGAGTATAATAAAGTTCCATCTGGATATGAAGAATCATCATTTTTTACTCTAACGGAAGCTTTTAAAGATGAACTGGAAAGATCGGTATAAAGAACAAGATGATATTTTTCTGAAGGCAAAACATTTACAATCTCGTCAAACTGTATATAATTCCATCCAACATTAGCTGTATCTATATGTTTTAAAGTTAAACACCTGTTAGGAACATTGAACATTCCATCAAAAGTGTCTGTATAAATTCCAACATTCACTCCACCTGAATCCAAAACAAAATTTTCGAAATTTATCCCAACTCCAATTATTCTATCCGTATTTGGAACAAATTTTTGAGAAAGAGGTACTCCCCCTCTCCAGTCATTATTATCAATAAATGATGTTGCGATTTTTTTAGGGAAAGCAGCTACATTGACATTCTTAGAATTTGTATACTTATCATCATTATTTATAACCAACATCCCTTTTTCATCGTATGTAATACTTTTAACGATAGTATCTGACCATATATTCTCACTGTTACCAAAAATAACATAGATCTGATAAAGTGCAGGTTCATCAGGTAAAGTCAAAGAAACTGGTGTTATCATATATGGAATATTTTTTGTTAAAGATGGGTGACTTATAACACCCATCTCAACATATTTTACAGGGAAAAGAGTGTCAACAGAAGATAATGTCAAAATAGCTGATGGTGAATAAACTGTAGAACTTTCAAGTGTAAAATCACCGGTTGGCCCTTCAACTATCATATACAAAGAATCTTTTTTAGAAGCTGAAATATTTCCAGCAAGATCTTTAAACTTGTACCAAAAATATGTCCATCCGTTTGAAAACGGTTTTACCAAAGAAAGAGAAATATACTTTATACTATCCTTTCCGAGATTATCAGATTTAAATTCTACCCAATTTGTATTATCATAAGAAATCAATACAGAATAGAATCCAGAATAGTTATCTTCAATTTTAAATCTCATAACTGGATCCTTTGTTGAAGTAACAACATACCTGCCGTTAACATAATGATAATTCGAATATAGAGAATCACTTCCAGAAGGTGGCAAGGTGTCAAATGTTGTCAGATAGAAGGTTGTATCTATAAATTTTCCAGATGGGATATTCAAATATGATATGTGTTCGTTAAATACAGGGTGATTTATTTTTAAAAGATATTCGAAAGTATCAGGTAAAGGAATAACTTTTTCAATTTCAAAATAACCTGAATCATCACTGATAACAGAATATGCACCAAGTGAAATTTTGGCACTATCTATAGGATCTCCGTTTTTGTTTTTGATGAATCCTTTCAATTTGCTGTAAAGGTTTAGCTTTTTTTGTATGTAATTCCCAGTTACTGGAAGATTGTTAGTTTCAAGATAGAATGATGTTGGACAATAATCTGATAAACTATCAGGAATCGCTGTTACAAGTATAGTATCTCTTCCCGGGACATAGGCAACATAGTCATCGTTAGCATCAGAAGAATAAGTTTTTACTCCATTATTTGAAGAAACATAAAAACTTTTCAAATCTTTTACCTTGTTACCAAGAGTATCGAGTATAGAGAAAACTATGCCTTTTGTTGGTTCAACAACATCAACATAAGTTACCATTTTATTGTTTGTAGTAACTATTTCATTTACCGAATTATCATAATTGATATGTGCTTCTATTTTATGTGTTCCAGTTGTAGTAAAAGTCCTTTTATAAAAATACCAACCAGAATTAGGATCAGGTAAATTAACAATTGTATCATAAGTATTATCAACCGTGATTTTCATCTTTAAGGGAAGTGTAGAATATTGTCCCTTATTATCATATTGGATGCCTATATCTGTTGGAACATTGGCATGCACAAAATCTGTTGGATTTCCCCAATAGTCCTGTGAATATATATACATTTTTGTTACTGTAAAATCAGCCCTGTAGAGTGGTTCACCAATAACTTTTATCGGTATCTCTATTATTCTTTCATCGTAAGAAAAGTTTTCAGGTATAGTCAAATCTCTTGTTTGGAGAAACTCATAAAAATCTTCATCTATCCAGTATGTTGATGCTATAGTTATTCCAAAAGATTGAAGACACAATCCAATCCTTCTATAAAGATCAACCCTGTAATATGGATCAACGATTCTTATATAACCTAAAGAGTTTTGAGGTGCAAAAGAATCAACATAAACTTTTAGGAAAAGTGTGTCATACTTATTGTTTATTTCATACTGAAAAGAATTTGTTTTTATGTATTGGCCATCCGAATTCAGATAGAATCTTATAAGTCCATTTGAAATTTTAAAACCACCAGAAAGTCTTAAAGAAAGAATATCAAACAAACCAAGAACATCAGATGCAGAACCTCCACCATCATCTTTATTTGGATAGAAAGGCAAAGTATCCCCATTTTCGTCAATGATATATTTTAGTTTGCCTCCACCACCTGCACTTGCAATATCAGGTATTAAACTTAAAAAATCTACAACATCATCACCTTTTGCATATTCACCAGGATAGAAAGGAGGATTGTCATCCGATTCGATGTTCATATTAAAATCTATTCCGATGCCAGGCCCATTTGCCCAAGTTCCTCCCAAAATACCAAAAAGATTTGTAGCACTCCCAACACCAGCACAAACACCAAAATTAGAATATATAGTATGTTTATTCGATTTAATAGGTTGTAATATTATTTTAACAAGTAGAGACTCTCCCTGAATTACCGAATCAGGGTTGTAAATAACATTTATTTTAAGATCTGAATAAAGATTTATTGGAGATAGACCACAAGCAAATTCAGCATAAACTTTATACCACCCTAAAGGATCTGTAATATCTTTATAAATATCAATACCATCAAGATTGTTTTCTTTAAATTCTAAAGGATAAGTATACTCGTATTCTAAGGAAAAGATAAAATTTGTAACCAAAAATACAACGACTAAAAAAAAGAAGATTTTTTTCATCCCAATACCCCCTTTTTTTTTAATTTTAAAATAAAATTTATTAAAAATCAATAAATCTTAAAAAAGGCTTGATTTTTAAAATTTTTTTTGTATTATATAATAAATACAAAAGGAGAAATATGAACATAGTAGTTGATACTGAATCAACCATTCCTGTTTACCAACAGATAAAAAATCAGATAAAGGGAATGATAGTTTCACAGGAGTTGAAAAAGGGAATAAAGTTACCAAGTATAAGAGATCTATCAAAGATTTTAAACCTTTCTATAAACACAGTTGCAAAAGCTTACTATGAACTCGAAAGGGAAGGAGTCTTAAAACTTGATGGAAGAAGGGGAAGCATAATTTTAGGTTTAGAAAAAATTGATGAAAACGAAAGAAAAAACTTTTTAGAAAAGATAACTGAAGAGTTTCTCCTAAGAAGTAAAGAGTACTCTTATTCAAAAGATGAAATAATTAAAATGGTAAATATAAAATATGGTGAGATATATTGATGGATATAAAAATTCCCGAAGATATAAAAACATTTTTAAAACCATTAAAAGATTTTGATTATTACTTCGTAGGTGGCTTTGTAAGGGATAAAATCCTTAAAAGAAAAATAAAAGATATTGATATACTTGTTATAGAGGATTTTGATAAAGTAATAAAAAGGCTTTATGGAAATCCTATAATTTTAAATGAAAGATTCAAAACTGCAAGATATTTTATAAATGGAAAACAGGTTGACATTAATGTTTCAGATTCACTCTATACGGATCTAAAAAGAAGGGATTTTACAATAAACAGTATAGCTTTTTCAAGAAATATGGAAATTTTTGATCCATTCAACGGTTTGAAAGATTTAAAGAAAGGTGTAATAAAAATTACAAACAAAGACTCTTTAAAAGATGATAGTTTAAGGATACTAAGAGCATACAGGTTCAAATATATTTTAAATTTCAAATTTTCCAAAGATACTTTAAAAAGTATAAAAGAAAATAGGTCACTTTTAAAAGATGTTGCAAAGGAAAGGATATTGAACGAACTTGAGATGATAGTTGAGAGTGAAAAAGGTTATAGGATATTTAGGGATTTAAAAAATGATGGTATACTTCTTATCCTATTTCCATTTTTAAAAAATTCTGAAAAATTTTTTCATAAAAAATATAGATCAAATTATCTTTTAAATCATCTTATAAATACAGTTGAAGCGATAGATACGATAATAAATCAAAAAGGCATACCAAGTTCATGGAAAAAGTATTATATGAATTATAAACTCGATATTTATCTATCAGCCCTTTTCCACGATTTTGAAAAACCTGAATGTTTTAAAGTAATAAATGGGAAACAGACATTTTTTAACCACGATATTTTAGGTGGAGATAAGATAAAGTTACTTTTAAAATCTCAACTTAAAATTTCAAACGAGTCGGAAAAACGTATCTCAACTATAATAGAAAACCATATGAGACCACATTTTCTTTTAAACTCAAAAAATGTTACTGATAAAGGTTATTTTAAACTTTTAAGAGATTGTGGAAACGACTTTGAAGGAGTAATGTTGGTATCGATGGCTGATAAGATTTCAAGTGAAGGTGTAATAGATACTAGATATATAAATCTATATAAAAAAACGATGAAAATAAAAAGAAAGATAGAGACAAAAAGAATAGAGTTCATTACAGGAAAAGATATTATAGAGAAGTTTAAACTGAGTCCCGGCCCACTTATAGGAAAACTTATTGAAAAAGGTAACCTTTTTGCAATAGAGAACAATATTTCAGAAAAAGAAAAAATTTTAAATTATCTTGAAGATTATTTAAAGAAATTATGAACTCTCAATAACTCCATCAACAAGTTTAATAACTTTATCTCCATATTTTATAAGTTCCTCGTTATGTGTTATTATCAAAAACGTTTTTCCACTCTCCCTATTTATTTTTTTAAAAATCTGCATAACCGTATCTGAGTTTTTCGAGTCAAGATTACCGGTTGGTTCATCAGCAAGAATTACCTCTGGATCATTTATTAGAGCTCTCGCAATCGCAACCCTCTGTTGTTCTCCCCCAGAAAGTTCATTTGGTTTATGGAAAACTCTATCTGAAAGTGATAGGGAATCTAAAAGTTCAAAAGCTTTCTTTTTTGATTTTAAAAAATTTTTGGTCAAAAAAAGATGCGGAAGCATAACATTCTCATAAGCCAAAAACTCATTCAAAAGATAATGTGATTGAAAAATAAAACCGATATTTTCGTTTCTCCACCTCGATTTACTTTTGTCATCTAGTGAATGGAGAGAGATACCTTTAAAAAGAACTTCACCTTCAGTTGGAGAATCGAGTGTTCCAAGGATATGTAAGAGTGTAGATTTACCTGCTCCAGAAGGACCAAGAATAAAAGTGATTTTTCCTTCATCTATTTCAAGGTTTATTCCTTTCAAAACATCTATTCTTTTATCCTTGATATAGCAAGATTTTTTCAAGTTAACAACTTTAAATATACTACTCATATTTTATAGCCTTAACAGGGTCCATCTTTGAAGCTTTGTATGCAGGATACAAAGTTGAAACTATAGAAACAACAGATGTCAAAATCAAAACAAAAATTATATCCCAGAATTGAACATCCACAGGTAGTTTATCGAGAAGATAAACTTCTCCAGGTAAATCTATAAACTTGTATTTTGATAAAAGGAAACATAGAAAAAGACCAACAAGGAGTCCAGTTATCGTTCCAATTATGTTTATTATCAAACCTTGATATATATAAACTCTCAAAATATCCTTTTCTGAAAGTCCCAAAGTTTTCAGTACACCTATCTCTGTTGTCTTCTCCATAACTACCATAATAAGAGTTGTTATAATATTGAACGCTGCAACTATTATGACAAGAAGTAAAAGCAAAAACATTATCTTTTTTTCAAGAGCCAAAGCGGCAAAAAGAGATCCATTTAATTCTATCCAGTTATTTGTTCTATATGGATACCCTATTTTTTTCTCTATTCTTTTTGCAACCTGTGGTGCTTTATAAATATCTTTAATCCTTAGTTCAAGACCTGTAACTTTTCCCCTGAGGCCAAAAATTTCTGAAGCTTTTCTTAAAGGTATATAAACTAGTTCAGCGTTGTACTGATACATACCTGCATCGAATATACCGGAAACTGTAAATTCACTTATTTTTGGAATAAGAGAACCAAAAGTTTCAGTTGACCCAAAAGGAGTTGCTATCCTTACAACATCACCAGTATGTACTCTCAGCTCTTCAGCAAGATCAACACCTAAGATCAACTCATCATCTTTTTCAGGGAATTTTCCAAATTTCAAATGTTTTTTCATTATACTGTAAGTTACACTATCCTCAATTGAAAATCCCCTTATGATAACCCCATTAGTCCAGTTTTCAAATTGTATCAAACCTTTTGAATATATGAAAGGTGTTATACTGATTATATCATCAAACTCTTTTAAGCTATCTTTTATACTTTTATAATTTTCTATTGGTTCATTGAAATATTTTAAAACTATTATATGGGAATTTACATCAACTATGNNTATCCTCTCCTTCACATCTTTCTGAAAACCGTTCATAACTGAAAGAACAACTATCAAAGCTGCAACACCTATAAAAACTCCACCTATTGCAATAGCTGTAACTATGTAACCAAAAAAAGTTTTTCTTGCACCGAAAAGATGCTTAACAGCAATAAAAAAAGAATAGTTCATTTTTCAGGTTTTAAAAGAGGGAACAAAACAACATCCCTTATTGAATCCTGATCTGTCAAAAGCATAACTGTTCTGTCGATTCCGATACCCACACCACCTGTTGGTGGCATACCGTACATCAAAGCATCCACATAGTCTTCATCCATCACAAAAGCTTCAACATCACCAAGTTTTCTTTCCTCTATCTGTTTTAAAAATCTTTCCTTCTGATCCAAAGGATCGTTAAGCTCTGAAAATGAGTTGCCTATCTCCATTCCAAAAACGATAGCTTCGAATCTCTCTACAACACCATCCTTCTCTCTATGTTTTCTCGCAAGAGGAGAGATCTCTATTGGATGGTTTACCACGAATGAAGGTTGAACTATTTTTTTCTGAACAAGTTCAGAAAAGAGTTCGTCAAGTATTTTTCCAAAAGTTTTTTTACCTTCAATATCAACATTGAATTTTTTTGCAACACTTTTCAACTTCTCTACGGATGAACCTTTTAAATCTTCACCAACTACACTGTTCAAAGATTCATAAAAATCAACTCTATTCCACGGTTTTTCAAATGATATTTCCTTTCCTTGATAAATTATTTTTTTCTCAGGGACAAGTTTTAAAAACATATCCTCAACAAGTTCCATCATATCGTTATAATCAGCGTAAGCTTGATAGAATTCTACCTGAGTGAATTCAGGATTGTGGGTTCTATCTATACCTTCATTTCTGAAATCCTTCGCAAATTCGTAGACTCTGTTAATTCCTCCAACTATAAGCCTTTTTAAATACAACTCGTTTGCTATTCTTAGATAGAGAGTCATGTCATGGGCGTTATGGTGTGTTACAAACGGTTGTGCAAAAGCACCTCCATAGATTGGTTGAAGTATAGGTGTTTCAACTTCAACAAAACCTTTCGAATTCAAAAAATCTCTAATTCCATTTATTATCTGTGTCCTTTTCAAAAAAACTTTTTTTGATTCATCGTTCACGATAAGATCCAGATACCTTTTTCTGTATCTTATCTCAACATCCTTTAAACCATGGAATTTTTCAGGTAAAGGTTTTAAAGCTTTTGAAAGAATTTCAACTTCGTTAACAAACAATGTGAGTTCTCCGCTATGGGTTTTAAAAAGTTTTCCAGAAACGCCTATTATATCACCCAAATCATAATATTTTATCTCTTCAAATTTCTTTTCTCCTATAATATCCTTTTTAATGTAAAGTTGTATCTTTTCAATCTGATCTTTTATATCCCAGAATATAACCTTTCCATGTTTTCTTTCTGAAACTATTCTACCAGCAACTTTGACCTGAATATCCTTCTCGAGAAAATCATCCTGTTTTTCAATAAGTTCTTTAATTGTATGTGTGAAAACAAAATTGTATTTATAACATTCTACTCCAAGCTTTTTTAGATTCTCCATATTTTCAACCATCTGTTTTTCAAGAATGTTCATCTGATCCATCTTTACTCCTCTCTTTTGCTTTCATTATTAGAAACTCTTTTATAAACCTATCAATATTTCCATCAAGAACATCATCCACATCACTTGTTTCATATCTTGTTCTAAGATCTTTTACCATTTTATATGGGTAGAGTACATAAGATCTTATCTGGTTTCCAAACTCTATGGAACTTTTTTTCTCAAGTTTTCCTTGAAACTTAGCTTCTTCCTGTTCTTTATAGAATTGGTAAACTTTTGCTTTCAATATTTTCATAGCGTTCATCTTGTTTTGGATCTGCGATCTTTCAGTTTGGGATTTTGCAAAAATACCTGTTGGTATATGTGTTATTCTAATAGCTGTAGAAACCTTGTTGACATTCTGACCACCTGGTCCACCTGACCTGAAAGCCTCAATCTTCAAATCGTTCTCATTCAATTCAAAATCTACATTCTCTTCAATATCTGGAAGCAGATATACTGCTGCAAAAGATGTGTGCCTCCTTTGGTTTGAATCAAAAGGAGATATTCTCACAAGGCGATGAACACCTATCTCAGATTTCAAATAACCGTAAGCATAATCACCTTCAATCTCTATTGTGACAGATTTGATTCCAGCCACATCACCAGCTTCATAATCTATTATTCCATTTTTAAAACCTTTTCTCTGAAAAAATCTAAGATACATTCTTAAAAGAATATCAGCCCAATCACAACTTTCCGTTCCACCTGAACCTGGATGGATCGTTAAAATAGCGTTAGAGTTATCAAACTCCTCTGTAAAAAGTAATTCTATCTCAAAATCTTCAAGTTGTCTTTTTAGTTCACTAACCATCTTCGTAAGTTCCCCAACAGATTGTTCATCAACTATATCCAAAAATTCATCTATGTAAGATATATCACTTTCAATCTTTTGGAAAAGTTCCAATCTTTTTTTAACAATTTTAAGTTCCCTGTTTATCTTTGCAGCCTTCTTTTGGTCATTCCAAAAATCTGGAGTTGACATTTTATCTTGAAATATTTTTATATCCTCTTCCCATTTAACAAGGTCTATATGTTTTTTCAGATCCTCAAAAATATTGTGGATACTCTGAATATCATCTTTTAATTTTACATCAAGCATAGTTTTTTATTTTAATACTTATATTATTCATTGTCAATATTAGTTAAAGAAAATTTAAAAAAAGATGTAGTGATTCTTTTACACTATAAAAAAAATTTTACATTTTTTTAAACTTTTCAGGATTTAAGTGATGAAAAATTTTTGTTTAAATATGGAACATCTTTTGCTTAAAAATTATCATAAAAAGGAGGTTAAAATGGAATATGACAAAAAAAATATCGATAATGAAAAGGAAGAAAAGATTGATGAACTTATCAAGGATGTAATTGAAAAGGCTGAAAGAGAAGAAAAAGAAGTTAAAAAAATGCAAGTGCAAAAAAACAAGTTTAATTTTTTAAGACTTTTTCTTATAATAACAATTCCGATTATTATAATAGAAATAATCATAATATCAAAACTACCTGTTGAAGGTTCTCAAACAAATGAAATTTTGATAAAAAGAAGTGATAAAATATCAAATCCGATAAATGAACTTGTTACATATAATAATTTTATAAGAAGGTATAAAAAAGAGAAAGGGAAATTCCCTGAAGATTTAAAAAAGATATCTGATGAATATTCCATACCACAGCCACAACATGTAACATACACAACAGATAAAAACTATGGTTATATTCTTCAATTGAAAGATGATTCTATAAAAGCTCCAGTTTTTACAGGTAAAGGTATAGATATAAAAAACAATATATTTAAAAGGGAGGAAAAATGAAAAAAAGAGGATTCACTTTAATAGAGATAACTGTTGTTATACTTATTTTGGGTATTCTATTTTCACTTTCAACACCTGCTTTTATGCGTATCAGGGGTCTTGTTAGACAGAATTTAATGAAAGATGCTTTAAGAACAATGTACAAATATGAACAGTTGAACTACCTTGAAAAAGGTAAATACTTCCCTGAGGATTATGAAGATTGGGGCTATATGTATATTACACCAGATAACAAATATTATCCAGAGGAAATTAAAACTGAAAACATTCTTTTCTCATTTCCAAAAAATACAAGGTATTTCTATTATGTTTACTGGTACAAATGGGGAGGTTTAAATATGGTTTCAGATGAATCAAATTCCTATATAGTAATATACGCATGGGCATCAGTCTGGGATGGTAACGATCTTGATGGAGATATGGAATATGATTTTTGGTATGTTGATAATTATCAGGAAGAACCTTACCCGATAATAAACGATCTAGCTAACGATGGAGGTTGGTGGTATTAATTTAACTTTTTTTAAATTTTTCTATAATAATCTTTTCAACACTATTTCTGTATTTGCCAAATCTAACATACAGCCCTCTGAAATTTTCCAATCTGTGTGGTTTTTCAAATGGTGAGAGGAGTATTCCTTTGTCATCAATATAGTAAGATTTAAAATTTTTAAACTCGTAAGTTTTCGAAGTGAAGAAAAATTTAACTGTTATTTTTTCATTTTCTATTATATACTTTGTTGGAAGAATGTATGGCAAAAAAGTTATCAATACTGCTATCAAAGATATAAAAATGCCAACTATTCCAAGGTAAACATATCCAACAAGAATCATCAAAAGAAAAGCCAGAAACGCTATAATATTTTTTATTAAACTCTCATCTTTTAAAGGGAAACTCACCCATTCAAATTTTTCCATCGATAACCTCTTTTAAACTTTTTTTTAATTTTCTTTTAACACTCTCAAAAGATTCGCTAACAATCTTAGTTTCACCAACAACAGGCATGAAGTTTGTGTCTCCAGACCATCTTGGAACTATATGAATGTGAAGATGATCCTCAATTCCTGCACCGGAAACTCTTCCGTAGTTTATCCCTATATTGAATCCTGAAGGATTGTACGCTTTCTTCAAAATTTTTATCCCAAGTTGAACTCCCTCCATAAGGCCAAGTAAATTTTCTTTATCAAGTTCTTCTAACATAACTTTGTGTAAAATCGGAGCAACCATTATATGACCATTTGTGTATGGGTATTTGTTTAATATGATAATGAATTTTTTATCCTTATAAATAAGCATTTTTTTATCAGGGTAACAGAATATACATTTTTTACTTTTCTCATCAGCCTTTTCAAGATACTTTATTCTCCATGGAGCATACAACCTTTTCATCATTCCTCCTTTATTTTTCCATAAACTCCATCGTATCCGGGTAAAAATTTTATCCTGTTTTCTCTAACTTTCAATAGAAAAATAACAAAATCTTCATTATAAAATTGGAGTAGAGTTTTCTCATCAGCAAAAGTTTTCATTTCCATCTCCGGGAATATTTTCAAGAAATCTAGAAATTTTATTTTTTTATTATACTTTTTGTAAATTTCATAATAGTATTGCATTGGTAGTGTATAGAAAACTTTTTTTTCTAAAACCTTATCACTCTTTTTAAAACCTTTTATCCTGTTTGAAACTCCCTCAGTTAACTTTTTACCACACACTGGACATTTTTCTAAATAACTTTCTGTAAAAAAATCGCATTTCCTGTGCCCGGATAAAAAATATTTTCCTTCCTGAGGAAAAAATTCAACTGTTCCAAAAATCAGATTCTTTTCAAAAATCTCTTTTAAAAATTTTATATCATCTTTCCAAAATTTCAAAATCGTTGCTTCCCTTCCAATATTCTCTGGAGAATGTGAATCGGAAAATGAGACGAAGGAAAAATCTTTGATCTCGTCTACAGAGATGCACATAAAAGGGTCTGATGAAAGGCCAGTTTCAAGTGCTGAGAAATAACCTTTTTCAACAGGAATTTTTTCGTAACCTGATTTTGAACCCATAAGACCAAAATGTGGAGTCCATATGTGTGCAGGTATTATAATTATATCCTCTGAAATATCCTTCAAAATTTCAACACTTTCCTTCAAACTTTTTTTTACACTTCCCCTTCCATCTTTATCGAATTTAGAAGAATCTTTCAACTCCTTTTTTAACCTTTCAATGCTCTTAAAATCTGGGAATATAATAAGAAGGTGGATTTTTTTGGTTCCATTATCTTTATAATAGAATGAGAGTTCTGTTGTGAGTAGTATCTTTGTTTTATCGTAAAGGTAGACTCCGTAACCGATCTCTTTAAGTATTTTTTGTGCCTCTTCAAACATTGAAGGATGGAGAATATCTGAACTACCAACAACATCGATCCCTTTAATTTTCGCAAATTCTGCAAAATGTTTTATATCACCATTTTTTGAAGAAGCGAGTGAGTATTTCGAATGTAGATGTAAATCAAGAAAGGTCATTTTCTGCATAAAACTAAACCTCTTTCAGTATAGTCATCAAACTTTTTTAAATTTGTAAAATCAAAAAAATTTATCCTTTTAAAACCAGCATCTTTTGTTTCTTTTTCAATCTCTTCTGGGAATACAGCTCTTTCACTGAAAATAAAATTTTCAACATTTTTGTTAACAAATTCAATTTTAAGATTCAAGGAACAAATTTTATTGATATGATCATACTCTGTTTCCCAAAAAGAGATAAAACCATCACCATCCCTTATCTGAGAATTTTTTGACATCAGCTCAAGGCCAAACTCTGTGTTAAAATCAAAGATGAAAATCCCATCCTTTTTTAAAACATTAAATACATTTAAAAAAAATCTTTTCATATTCGTTTTTGATATATGGTTAACAGTGTCATACATACATACAATAACATCGAATTCATTTCTGAAAAACAGATTAACAATATCACCACACACGAAAAAAGATTCGTTCCTGTAACTTTTTTTCCGCGCTTCTTCCAACATTCCGAGAGAAATATCTACAAGTGTTATTGAAAATCCATATTCGGAAAGGTATCTTGAAAGATTGCCTGTTCCAGCACCAAGGTCTAAAAGTTCTTTTCCTTCAACTTTACATTTTTTGTAAATATCGTAAATGTTCTCCGCCCAGCTTTTGTATGGTACCATCCTCATAAATGAATCGTAAAAGGGAGCTATCCTATCGTAATCGAAAATAATTTTATCCATTTTTTTCAATTCTATCGAGAATCTCCATTATCTCTGAATAATCTGTTGTTCTGTTTATTCTTTCTTTAAACATTTTTATATTTTTAACTCCTTTGAGATACCAATGGAAATGTTTTCTCATTATGTAAATATTTTCCTTCTTTTTTCCATCATCAGTTGCGAGTTTATAATGTTGTCTTAAAACATTTACCCTTTCTTCAAGTGTAGGTTTTTCATATTTACCATTTTTAATAAGATCTTTTACCTGTTTGAATATCCAAGGGTTTCCCAATGATGCTCTACCGATCATAATACCATCGACTTTTGATTCTTCCCATAAACTTAAAGCCTCCTCCGGTGTTTTTATATCACCATTACCAATAACTGGAATATTGACATTCTCTTTTATTTTTTTTATAGATTCCCAGTCAGATTTTCCTGAAAACAAGGAAGTTGCAACCCTTCCATGTACAGCTATAAAACTAACACCACAATCTTGAAGAATCTGTGCAATTTTAACTCCCTTATCAACATTGTATCCAAGCCTCATTTTACATGATACCGGTAGCCTTGTGGAAGAAACTACAGAAATTATAGCATCTTTCAGGTTTCTAAAATCTTTCAAAAGTGCAGAACCATATCCCTGTTTAACAACCTTTTTAACTGAACATCCCAAATTTATATCTATAAAATCAGGCAAAAGTTCATTCAATTTCATCGTAGCGTTTGATAGTATTTCAGGATCTTTTCCAAAAATCTGGATTCCGAAAGGTCTTTCCTCTTCAGAAAAATTTGTTAAAAGAAAAGTTTTTTTTGAGTTTCTATACAAACCATCTGCTGATATCAACTCACTGTAAGTGAAATCAACTCCAAACCATTTACATACTCTTCTGAAATATGTATCTGTAATTCCTGCAAGGGGGGCTAAGGAGATTTTCCCTCTGACATCCATCTATTCAACAATAGAATCAAAATCTATGAATTTTATAGGATTTATTTTGTCATCACCTATCCTGACTTCATAATGGAGATGAGTTCCAGTTGATCTACCTGTACTTCCCATATAACCTATAAGTTGATGTCTTTTAACTTTATCTCCCACTTTAACATTGAAACCGCTCATATGGGCATAAACTGTTATGTAGCCATAACCATGATCAATTTTCACAGTTTTTCCATATCCTGAAAGATAATCCGCATAGATAACCTCACCGTCCGCAGATGCATAAATAGGTGGAGCCGATTGGTTCGCTATATCTATTCCAGTATGAAATTCTGGACCTTTTGTGAATGGATCTATCCTATAGCCGAATCCACTCATTATCCTGCCTTCCGTTGGAACAATAGATGGAGTATGTTTTAACAGGTTATAATGTTCATCAAGAGTTTTTTCAATCTTTGTAAAATTCTTTTTTTCAAATTCTATTACCTTTTCAAGATGCATTAACTTGTTATCTACATTCGAGATCAACCTTTTTGTTAAAGGATCAAATTTTTTAAACCTTGGATCCTCACTTTGATAACCACCAAGACCCAACTGCCTTATGTCATCGGAAAGTGGATCAAGATTGGCAAGGATTCTCAATTTTTTTTCATACTCAATAAGGTTGTTCACGCTGTTAATATTATTTTCAAGAAGATTCAAATTTTTTGAAATTGAAGAAAGGTAAAAATCTCTCTTCGAATAAATTTCTATCAAAGATTCTGGATTAAGGTTGTTAAGAAATGAAAAAAATAGAACAGATATTGAAAAGAGAAAAAGAGAAACTACTATAAGAGAAAAGATTTTTAACTTTTCTATCTCAAAATTGAGCACTATAGGTCTTCCTGAAGAAATATATTCGTTATGTAAAATTATAGAAACTCTTCTTTTCATAAAAATTATTATAAGAAACTTTTTTGACAAGTCAATAAAAAATTTCATTTTTCCTATTGACAAAATGGAGTAAAAAGGTAAAATATGGTAAAAAATGGTAAAAAATGGAGTACCATGGAAACAAAGTTGAGGTTCATCGGATTTAAAATAGTAAACATAGAAGAGAATGGTAGAATCATCATTCCATCTGTGTTCAGAGAGAATCTCACTTCAAAAATATTTTTCATAATACCTGGTAGAGAAAAAGTTTTACATATATACCCAGAAGTATCCTTCTTGAAGCTTGAGGAGAAGATTGAGAAGTTAGAATCTGAAGAGGAAAAAAGTATAATAATCAACACAATTTTTGCGAATTCAAGAAAAGTTGTAAGAGATTCGGTGTGGAGAATTTCAATACCACAACAGTTACTTGATCATGCAAATCTAAAAAATGAAGTAAAAATTGTTGGTGCAAAAGATAAACTCGATTTCTGGAACCCGGATATACATGAAGAGTTCAACAAAAAATTACTTTCCGAAAAAATAGATCTATTTAAAAAGGTAGGTTTATAATGAAACTATATTTGGAAAAAAAAGCATCATATTCTCTTTTGAAGATCTCAGGAAACATAGAGCTGGATGATCTCAAAGAACTTAGGGAAACATTGCAGACACTTGCCAATCAGAATAAACCTCTGATAATAGATCTAAGAAATTTAAAAAATGCCCACTATAAAATCGGTTTACTTTTAAGAGGGATAAAGAGATTATTTTTAAGAAGATGTCTGCCTTTAAAAATTGTATGCAAAGATCCTTACATACTTACTGTAATTTCGCTCTTTGATTACGATATAGCTTACGACACAACAAAAGATTTGGTTTCAGCAAAAAACATTATTGAACTGAAAATCTGATTATGCATCAACCCGTAATGGTGGAAAGTGTAATCGAAAATCTGAATATACGGGATGATGGAACTTATGCGGATCTAACAGCAGGTTTCGGTGGACATTCAAAAAAGATTCTTGAAAAATTATCCGATAGAGGGAAGCTGATAGTTGTTGACAGAGATCCTTTTGCTTTAGAGCACCTGAAAGAAATTTTTAAAGAGAACAAAAATGTTGTGGTCTTAAAAATGAATTTTAAAGATATACCTTTAGATTTCAAATTCGATGGTGTGCTTTTAGATCTCGGTGTTTCATCTTTTCAGTATGATACACCAAATAGAGGTTTTTCTTACCGATACAACGCTCCACTCGATTTTAGGATGGATACAGAGGGAAATAACAGATTTTCTGAAATTTTTAATATGGATATTTCACAGATTGCAACAATAATAAAAGATTACTCAGATGAATACGATTCTTACAATATTGCAAAAGAGATTTTCCAAAAAATCCAGAAGAATGAATTGAAAACAACCTTCGATTTAAAAGATGCAATAATAAAAGGTAAAAAAGGAAGGGATATATCGAAAGGGTTAAAAAGAGTTTTTATGGCTTTCAGAATTTTCATAAACGATGAGTTGAATTCACTTCAAACTCTTTTGAACAAATTACCGATTATAACGAATCAGAAGTGTCGCGTAGTTATAATAACCTACCATTCAATTGAAGACAGGCTTGTAAAAAATCATTTTAAAAATTCTACAGATTTTACTTCAGTCCATAAAAAAGTTATAAAACCAAAATATGAAGAGATAATTTCCAACAAAAGAGCAAAATCAGCTAAAATGAGGGTTTTAGAAAGAGTATGAAAAAATTTTTAATAATAATTCTTATACTTGTTTATCTTTTGCTTTTTCCTTTAACAAGATTTTACATAATAAAGATTACAAGTTCAAATTATTCTTTAAAGAAAGAATTGTTGGAAAACCAAAAGAAAAGAACTGAGCTGATATTAAAAATAGATTATCTTACCTCGATAACGAGGTTGGAAAAATATGCTTTCGATACTTTAGGGTTAAGATACCCTTCTGGAAAAGATTATGAATGGATATCTAAAAAATAGAAAAGAAAAAGGTATTAATATTCTTTTAAAAAATTTTTTGAGTGGTTTTACAACTATTTTTGTTTTAATTTTAGTTCTGAACCTTTTTTATAAACAGATAATACTCCATTATTCTCTCGACGATATTTACAGAAAAAAAAGTTCCATTAGATTTTTTGATAAAGCTGAAAGAGGAATAATAAAAGATAGAAATGGTTACGAGATAGCAACCAACATAAATTCGTACAACATTTATGTGTCAAAAAAACTTTTAAAAAACAAAAATGAAGTTGCAAGGATCCTTTCGGAAAATTGTATAGTTGATTATTTTACAGCATTGAAAAAACTGAACTCAAGGTTAGAATGGGTTCCCATAAAATTCAATGTTGAAGAGAATTTAGCTTTAAATTTAAAAAACAGATACCAAAGCATAATAGTCAAAGAGGAAAAAACAAGATATTACAATAAACCAGAAATATTCTCAAACATTATAGGTTTTGTTGGAATCGATGATGTTGGACTCGAAGGTTTAGAATACAAGTATAATAAAATATTGAAAGGGAAAAATGGTTACATATCCTATCAGAAAAAACCAAACGGCAAAATTTACAAACATCCTTTGAACGATGATAAGCCTGCAAAAAAAGGTAAAGATATAGTTTTAACAATCGATTACAGATTTCAGGAAGCATGTTACAACATAGCTAAAGATTATTGTGAAAAATATTCAGCCAAAAAAGCTCTTATTATAGTTTTAAAAAGTAAAACTGGAGAGCTTTTTGCTGTCGCTGAATATCCTTCATACAATTCTAATCTACACGGACTTGGGGATATCTCATCCTATAAAAACTATGCGGCCACAAACCTTTTTGAACCAGGATCCGTTTTCAAAATTGTTTTAGCTGCAGCTGCACTGGAATCAAGAATAGATACCTCTTTGCTTTTAAAAGAGGAAAATGAGGATACATTGATTATTTCTAAAAGGAGAATAACAGATTCACACAATTTTGGAAAACTTAATTTTAAAGAATCTTTTATGGTTTCAAGTAACATAGCTTTTGTAAATCTCGGTAAAAAACTTGGTAAGGAAAAAGTTTACAATATGGTTAAAAGGTTGAATTTCCTATCAAAAACAGAATCTGGTTTTCCGGGTGAACAGGTTGGTCAGTTAATAGGCATTGAAAAATGTAGAGATATAAATTTTGCCAACCTATGTTTCGGTCAAGGAATAAGTGTAACAGCCTTACAGATTGTTTCAGCATATAACTGTATAGCAAACAATGGTGTATATATAAACCCGAAAATTATAAAAGAGATTGGAAACAACTCTTCTATAAAAAATACAAAGAAAAGAGTTATCGATGAGGATGTAGCTTTGAAATTGAAAGAACTCTTAAAGGCTGTTGTTGAGAATGGAACTGGAACAAAAGCTAAAGTAGATGGCATTTCAGTAGCAGGTAAAACAGGAACAGCTGAAAAATATATTGAAAATGTAGGTTACAGAAAAGGATACTATATATCATCATTCGCAGGATTTTTCCCGGCAGATGATCCGGAATTTACAATTTTAACACTAATAGATGAACCAAAAAACCAGTACTGGGCAAGTGAAATAACAGCCCCAATGTTTTCAGAAGTTGTGAAGAGAATAATAAATCTTGATGAGTACAGGTTTTTAGTTCAAGAAGATAGGGAGATCAACAAAAATGGAATTAAAAGAATTGCTAAAAGATCTTGAATTGAAATTGTTTAATTTTAAAAATGTTGAAGTTACCGATATCACTGATGATTCGAGAAATGTCATAAAAGGCTCTCTTTTTGTTGCCATAAAAGGTAACAACTATGATGGCAACATTTTTATAAAAGATGCCTTGAAAAAAGGTGCGGTTGCTATTTTAACTGAAGAGGAACCAAAGGGAAAGATTGAAGTTCCGGTAATTCTTTCAACCGATATTCAAAACGATGTAAAAAATATTGCTGAAAAACTCTACCAAAATCCTTTCAAAAAAATCAAAACTATCGGCGTAACAGGAACTAACGGAAAAACAACAACAACATTTCTTATAAAATCGATACTCGATATCGATCACAAGACTGGACTTATAGGTACAATAAAAACTATTATAAATAACAAAGAATATGAATCTGTCAATACAACACCAAACACTTTGACTTTGATAAAACTTTTCAAAAAAATGGTTGATGAGAATGTCGATTACGCTGTCATGGAGGTTTCCAGTCATGGTCTTAAATTAAATAGGATAAACGGGATAGAATTTCAGTCAGTTATTTTTACTAACCTTACACAGGATCACCTCGATTTTCATAAAACTATGGAAGATTATAGAGATTCTAAACTGATCCTTTTTTCTCTTGTTAAAGATGATGGAAGCAGCATAATCAATCTTGATGATCCAAGTTCAGAGTATTTTGTTAAAGCATCAAAAACTAAAAACATTTTCACTTACGGCATAAAAAATCCAAAAGCAAGATTTCAGATCAGAATAGAAAAAATTTCACTTGACGGTTCTTCATTTTCAATATTTGATAATGATGAAAAGAAGAATTATCATATAGAAACAAAACTTATAGGTGAACCTAATATATACAATTGTGTTTCTGCATTTTTGACATGTTTTTCATTAAACATTCCTTTTGAAAAAATAAAAGAAGGTTTGGAAAAAGCGAATCCTGTAAAAGGAAGATATGAAATCTACTATGATAGAAGAGGATTTAAAATCATAGTAGATTACGCTCATTCCCCAGATTCACTCGAAAGATTGATAAAAACAGTGAGAAGATTGACTCCCGGAAAAGTGATAACAGTTTTCGGCTGTGGTGGGAACAGGGATAAGGAAAAAAGACCAATAATGGGAAAAATAGCTTCTCACCTTTCAGATATGGTTGTTCTTACTTCAGATAACCCAAGGAGTGAAGATCCTAACAGAATAATTGACGATATAATAAAAGGGATAACAGAAAAAAATTATATGGTTGAAGTTAACCGTAAAAATGCTATAAAACTCGCCTTCCAGTATGCAAAAGAAAAGGATTCAATAATAATAGCAGGTAAGGGACATGAGAACTATCAGATAATAAATAACAAAAAATACCATCTCGATGATAGTGAAATTGTAAAAGGTCTTATGAAATAGTTATGGAAAGAATAAATTTTGATTTTATTTTAAAGGCTACAAAAGGAAAAGCTTACAACATAAAAGATTTTAAAACCTATATAGAAGAGATTTCAACTGACAGCAGGAAGATCTCAAGAAATTCCCTTTTCGTTCCAATCAAAGGAGAAAAATTTGATGGACATGATTTTATAAAAGATAGTTTTAAAAAAGGTGCTATTTTATCATTAAGTGAAAGGGATCTGGATGATCTTCCATATATAAAGGTTAATGACACAACAAAGGCTTTAAACCTTTTAGCAAAAGAGTATCTTAAAATGTTTAGCCCTTTAAAAATTGGAATAACGGGCTCCAACGGTAAAACAACAACAAAAGACCTGATTTTTTCAACAATAAAAAGTGAAAACAAAATTGGAACAATTGGAAATACGAATAACCTAATCGGTGTTCCAATCAATATTTTCAGGGTTGATAGAAAAACCGAATATTTGATACTTGAAATGGGAATGAACTCTGTCGGTGAACTATCTTTGTTGAGTAGTACTGTTGAACCTGATATAGTTATCATAACAACGATCAACGAATCCCATATAGGGAATTTTGAATCTTTCGATCAGATAATTTCGGCAAAATTTGAAATATTAGAAAATTATAAGAGCTGCTACCCTGTTTTGATTAATGGGGATAACCCTTATATTTTAAAAAATTTTCCAGATAAAATTAAATATATTACTTTCGGATTGAAAAATGGTAACGATGTTTTCCCTGAAAGTTTTGAAATCGAAAAAACATTTTCAAAAATTTTTATCGATAACAGAGAGTATAAAATAAATGTTCCTGGAATCGGTGGTATATACTCTTTTTTGATAGTTTACACTTTAAAAAAGTTCTTTGAAAAAATTATAGAAATAGATTTAGAGAAAGGTCTTGAAAACTTTTACCCATCAGAAAACAGAATGAACATTTTATCTATAAACAGCATAACCATAATAGATGATTCTTACAATGCAAATCCAGCTTCAATGAAAAATGGTATAGAAGTACTTTCAAAATTCAATTCAAGAAAAATCGCAGTTCTTTCAGATATGCTTGAACTTGGAAAGGAATCTGAAAATCTTCATAAAAAAATAGGTGAAATACTTAATGAGAACAGAATAGATGTTCTTATGACTGTTGGGGAATACTCTAAATTTATAAATTTGACTTTTAATGGAGAAAAATACCATTTTGAAAAAAAGTGTGAACTTGAAGAATTTTTGAAAAAATATATTAAAGATAACGATACTATACTTATCAAAGGTTCTCATCTTTTTGAAATGTTTGAAACAGTTAAAAATTTAAAGGAATTTTTAAAATGATTTCATCAATTTTATCTTCAATCTTTAAGGATGTTGCTCTTTTCAAATATATTACATTCAGAGCAGCAATGTCATCAATAACATCTCTTCTTTTTATTTTCATCTTTGGAAGAAGCCTCGTCAACCTTTTAAAAAAGTTCTCTCTCACAGAAAAGATTAGAGATGATGGACCTAAACAACATTTAAAAAAAGAGGGTACTCCAACTATGGGAGGAATCATAATAGTTCTTTCAATATTTTTGGGTACCTTACTTTGGGCTGATCTCTCGAACACATTTATCAGATTCATGCTTATCGCAACATCTTTATTCTTTATTCTTGGCTTTACGGATGATATTTTAAAATTTAAAAGCAAAAAAGGATTGATCCCAAAATACAAATTGATATTCCAATTTATAATTTCAATCATAATATTCTATTTCATTACAAAAAATTCAAACTATTCTAATTTCAGATATCTAACTAACATACTGTTTATAAAAAATATACTTTTCGATCTAAGCTTTTTATATCTTCCATTCATTATATTAGTTTTACTTGGTACAACGAATGCTGTTAACCTAACAGACGGGCTCGATGGTTTAGCCTCAGGTATGCTTGCAATCGTTTTTACACTTTTCGCAATCGTGACATACATTATGGGAAATAAAGTTTTCAGCGATTATCTGAATATACTTTTTATAAAAAATATTGGTGAACTTTCAGTCTTTTCTTTGACCTGCGCTTCTGCTTCACTTGGGTTTTTATGGTTCAACTCTTATCCTGCTGAAGTTTTTATGGGAGATAGTGGTTCCATAACCCTTGGTGGAATCCTTGCTACAATTGCGATACTCTCAAAACAGGAAATACTTTTACTTATAGGTGGAGGATTGTTTGCTGTTGAAGCTCTTTCTTCACTTATACAGATATACTATTTCAAATTAACAAAAGGTAAAAGATTTTTCAAAATGGCTCCACTTCACCATCATTTTGAACTCTCTGGTATGTCGGAACCAAAAATAGTAATAAGATTCTGGATAGTAACTATACTTCTTGTAATTATAGCATTAAGCACTTTAAAAGTGAGATAATATGAACGAATTTGAGAATAAAAAAATCGGAATAGTTGGTTTTGGGAGAAGTGGCCAGAATGTTGCAAAAATTTTGAAAGCAAGAGGAGCAGAAGTTTTTGTTAGTGAAAATAAAAATATGAATAAGGATCAGTTAAAAATAATAGCTGATTACAACCTCGATTATGAAATTGGTCATTCTGATAAACTTTTATCCAATGAAATTATAGTTATAAGTCCAGGTGTAGATAACAACATCGATATAATAAAAAAAGCAAAACTTTTAAAGATCCCTATATTTTCAGAAATTGAAATTGCTTCAAGATTTTTAAAAAATAAAATTATAGCAATTACCGGAACTAACGGAAAATCAACAACTGCTTTTCTAACTTACCAGCTTTTAAAAATGAACGGAAAAAAGGCATATCTTGGGGGGAATATCAGTCCCGGGAAATCATTGAGTGAGATAGTTATAGAGAACCCTCCCAAAGAAGCAATAATAGTTGTTGAAATATCATCTTTCCAATTAGAGAACATTTCAAAATTTTCACCCAATATTGGAATGATAACTTCGATTTCTGATGACCATCTCGATAGGTATAATTCATTTCAAGAATATCTCAATACGAAAGTGAAACTTCTTAAAAGTGTAAAAAAAGATGGTTACAAAATTTTAAACTATGATAACCAATTTTTAAAAGGACAATTGGATAATAATACTTTTTTTGTTTCTATAAAAGAAGAGATTGAAAATGGTGGATATTTGAAGGATGATAAGATTTTTTTAAAAATCTATGGCAACGAGTTGATTTACGATACACAAAAATTCAACCTTGTAGGAATACACAACAAACAGAATCTTATTTTTGCTCTCCTATCAACTTTTTTAATTTCAGAGAAAGAGATAAAAATAAAGTCTGAAGATCTATCACAACTAAAAGGCATGGAACATAGATTGGAGTTTGTTGGGGAGATTAAAAATAAAAAGATATACAACAATTCTATGTGTACAAATCCTGAGGCATTCAAAGTCTCAGTTGAATCTTTAGGTCAAGAACAGATAGTGATAGTAGGTGGAAGAAACAAGAATTTCGATATAGAAACTATTGTAGAGACAATAAAAGATTATGCCCAGTCAGTTGTCATAATTGGAGAAGTGAAAGATCTACTTAAGGAAAAACTCCTCCAAAAAGGGTACAACAAATTTTACTTAGCAAACTCACTTGACGAAGCTATAAAAATTTCCTTAGAGATCCCTGAAGGTAAAATAGTAAATTTCTCACCAGGTTTTAGTTCTTTCGACATGTTTAAAGATTTTGTAGATAGAGGTAACAAATTCAAAGAGATAGTGAAAAAATATGAAAGACCTATATAAAATCTATTTGATAGTTGTCATACTTTTAATTTTTGGAGTTGTTATATTAACATCCGCAACGACTTTTCTTAGCTATCAGAATAAAAATTTTAAAAATAATCCATACTATTTTCTAAACAGACAGTTATTTTGGATTTTTTTGGGAATAATAGGGGGAATAGCTATCAGTAATATAGATTTAAGAAAAATTAAAGAGAATATATATCTTATCTTAGTTATACTATCAATAATCCTTTTGATCGTTGTTTTATTTACAAGACCAATAAATGGAGCAAGAAGATGGTTTAGAATATTTGGTTTTTCTTTCCAGCCTTCAGAGTTCGCAGAAGTATCGTTGATAGTGTATCTGTCAAAAAAGTTTTCAAACATTAAAGATAAAAATGATATAATTTTTCCTATATTTTTATCCTTTATCGTAATAGGTCTAATCATTTTAGAACCGAACATATCTTACGCTTTAACCCTTTTGATAATTTTAATTGTTATAATGATATACAGTGAAGTTCCAGCAGGTTATACAATTTCCTTATTGGTTTTGGGAGTTATCCTTTCCCCTATCATCATTATTAAATATCCCCATGCACTTTTAAGGATAAAGATGTTTTTTAACAACGCTCCAAATAATTCACAGATATCAGATTCTGTTCTCGCCATAGCAAACGGAGGACTATTTGGTAAAGGTATTGGCTCAGGTCAGATGAAGCTCCTTTTTATTCCAGAAATACAGAGTGATTATATTTTCGCTACAATCGCTGAGGAAACCGGTTTTATTGGTAGCATCTTAATAATCATAATTTATGTTATTCTTTTCAAATTAGGAAAAGATATTTCGAAAAAGAATCTTTATATAAACAGATTTTTCTATATACTCGCTTTTTCAATATCTTTCACATTGTTCATAAAAGCAATGTTTCATATAGCGATTTCTTTACAGATGTTTCCATCAACTGGAGTAACACTTCCCTTCATCTCCTATGGAGGTACATCAATGTTGATGAATCTTATTATGCTTGGAGTTCTTGCAAATATAGAGAGGTATAATGAATTATAAAGAAGATAAGAGTAACATTATTATCTGTGCTGGTGGAACTGGTGGACATATAATACCAGCAATTACTCTTGGAAAGAATTTAACAGAATACAATGTATACTATATCTGTGGTAATAGGGATATAGAAAAAAAGATTTATAATACTTACAAAATAAAACCTTTGATACTCGATATAAAATCTTTTAAACCACTAAATTTCATTTTAAAATTCCCATCACTACTTTTATACTCAATAAAAATATTAAAGATCTTAAAACCTAAAACAGTTATCCTCGCTGGTAACTACATTTCATTCCCTGTTGGAATAGCATCCATCATTCTTGGGAAAAAGATGCTACTTTTAGAGCAGGATGCTGTTATAGGTAAGACAAATAGGATATTTTCAAAATATGCATTAAAAATTTTTTCAGGTTTTCCTTTACCGTTTAAATATGTTGATAACAGAAAAATAGTTCACATAGGACATATACTCAGAGAAAATATATTCGAATTTAAAGATGATCCTTCTTTGAAGTTAGATAAAAGTAAAAAAACTATACTTATTTTCGGGGGAAGTCAGGGTGCAAAAAATGTTGCCAAAAAAATTATAGATTTTCTTTATCCTCTTAAAGTAAAATTCAACATGATCCTTGTTGCCGGTAACCATTATGAAGATTTTAAAGATTATAATGAAATTAATATTTTACCTTTCTATGAGAATATGGGATTTTTGTACTCAGTTTCAGATATAGTTATTTCGAGAAGTGGTGCTATATCTGTTGCTGAAATTAAAAGTTTAAATAAAAAAGCTATATTCATACCTTTTGAAAATGCTTCAAATAGTGAACAGATAAAAAATCTTGAAAGGATAGGCCTAAAAAAGGATAGGTTTGTTGTTATTAGGGAAAAAGAGTTAACAAAGGAAAAACTTATTTCTGCAATGGAAAAACTTCTAACGAAAGAAAATGTAGAAGAAAAATCAGAGTATGATTTAAAAAAACAGATAGGAATGGTAAAAGAGTATGTTTAAAAATATCGAAAACATTCATTTTGTTGGTATAGGTGGAATAGGAATGAGCGGTATAGCGGAAGTTCTTGCTGGAATGGGATACAAAATTACAGGTTCAGATATAAAAGATTCCCCTATCATTGAACATCTTAGAGAAATAGGTATAACAGTTTACATTGGACACAGATGGGAAAATGTAGTCAACGCTGATGTTGTAGTTTATTCATCGGCAGTAAAAATGGATAATGTTGAACTCGTTTATGCTATTAAAGAAAAAATCCCTGTGATACAGAGAGCTGAAATGCTTGCTGAACTTATGAAAATGAAATTTTCAATCGGTGTTGCTGGAACACATGGAAAAACAACAACAACATCTCTGATAGCTTCAATCTTTAAAAAAGCAAAACTCGATCCAACATTGATAATAGGAGGACAGGTAAAAATATTTTCCGATTCAAACGCAACTTTGGGAAAAGGAGATTATCTTATTGCGGAAGCTGATGAGAGTGACAAATCATTTTTGAAACTTTTTCCATCTATAGCAGTAATTACAAATATAGATGAGGATCATCTTGATAATTACCAAGATATAAACGATATTAAAGAACATTTCGTAAAATTTGCCAACTCTGTTCCCTTCTATGGCTGTGTTGTTATATGTTTGGATGATCTTAACAACAATGAAATAATACCAAAAATTGAGAAAAAGATAATAACATACGGTTTCCTAAGAAAAGCTGATGTGAAAGCTATAAATGTAAAAATGGGAGTTATGAATTCTTCTTATACTCTCGTTTTCAAAAACATGCCTATAGGAGATATACAGTTAAATATTACCGGTAAACATAATGTCCTTAACTCTCTTGCAGCAGTTTCTGTAGCGATAGAGATGGGTATTCCATACAAAACAATATTTGAAGGGATAAAGGATTTTACAGGTGTAAAAAGAAGGTTTGAGATAATCTATAAGAATGAAAAAAATGATATATATGTTGTTGATGATTATGCACATCATCCAAATGAAATCTTTACGGTTATAAGTTCAGCTAAAAATATGGGAGATTACAAAATTGTTACCATTTTTCAGCCACATCTTTTTTCAAGAACGATAAAACTTTTAAACCAATTTGCCGATATTCTTTCAAAATCAGATATAACGGTAATAACTGATATATATCCTGCAAGAGAATTACCTGTAAAGGGAGTTTCAGGAAAAAATCTTTACGATGAGATTAAAAAGATAAAAAATGAAGATGTCTATTATGTTGAAGATAAAAAAGATTTAAAAGATTTTTTAAAAAGGTTCATTGAAGAAAAAACCATATTTCTTTTCATCGGTGCCGGAGACATAAATACTTATTCAAAATCTTTCGTTGAGGAAATAAAGAATGAAAATATATAAAGATTTCGATTTTTCAAAAATCTCTTACATTCGAATAGGACATACAGGTAAACTTATTGTAGCAGAGAATATGGATGACCTTTCACAAATAAAAATGATGGAAGAAACAAAAATTCTTGGTAACTGTTCAAAAGTACTTTTCTCAAAAAAGAGGTATAAAAAAAATTTTTATAAACTTGGTGGAGATTTTTTGAAAATAGAAAAACTGAATGATGAGACTATAATGGTTGGAGCTGGAGTAAAGTTCACAACATTTATAAATTTTATGATAAATGAAAATCTTACAGGTTTTGAAGAACTTGTTGGAATACCTGGGACAATAGGTGGAATGATTAAGATGAATGCTGGAGCGTTTGGGAAAAATATTTCAAACAACCTTGTAAGTTTGGAAACTTTGGATGGAAAAAAGGATAAAAGCGAAATTTATTTTTCATACAGAGAAACAAACATTGAAAGTGTTATAACTTTCGCTACATTCAGATTTGTAAAAGGTAAAAAATCGAGAATAATGAAAAATATCGAAAAGTTTATCAAATTAAGAAAAAGAAACCAACCACAGGATGCAAAAACTTTAGGGTCAACTTTTAAAAATCCAACATCCTATCAACCTGCATGGAAACTCATAGATGATGTTGGTCTTAGGGGTTTCTGTGTTAACGATATTTGTGTTTCAGCAAAACATACGAATTTTATAATCAACAGAGGTAAAGGTAGCGGAACCGATTTTTTAAAATTGGTTTCAATAATCAAAAAAAAGGTTTACGAAGAAAAAAAAATAGAACTGGAGCTTGAAGTTGAGATACTATAACGGAAGATACGATCTTCTTTTAAGAGAAAAAGAGAATAAAAAGAAAAAAGGGAAAAAGAAGTTAAAACAATTAGCTTTGAAAATTTTTAAGCTTTTTATTTTATTTTCAATTGCTGGTTTTATCATTTTTTTCCTTTCAAATAAATTTATAAATATGAAAATTTTTACAATAAAAAATGTTAAAATTAAAGTTTTAAATGAAAAAATCGAACTTGATAACAAAATATTCAAAGATTTTATAGGTGAAAATATTTTTAAAGTAAAATCTGAAAAAATAGGAGAACTTTTAAATAAAAATTATGATGATTTTAAAATTAAAAATATAAAAAAGAGTTTACCTTCAAAACTGGAAGTTATAGTTTATAGAAAAGTCCCATTACTACTTTTAGATGATAACATTGTAATTTTTCAAGATATGGAGATTGGGAAAAGTGGTAAATATTCCATTGCAAACTATGTTTTCTGTGAAACTGAAACAAAAAATATTAAATCTGTATATGACATCTCAGGCCTTCCCACAATCTTTAAAGATATAATAAGAGAGAGAAATAATATCAAAAAGATATCTTTTGATTATGAAGGGATTAAAATTCATACAAAGAAAAATAAAGTTGTTGTTATTGCAAAAGGTGAAAGGATACCAAAATTAGAACAGTTTGAAGAACTTGATTATAGGATTTTTGACCTAAGGTTTAAAAATGGAATATATGTAAAAAAATAAATAAAAGTGAGGTAAATATGGTGATAACAGTATTAGATATTGGAACTTCAACTGTTAAGACACTCATCGCTACTTTAGAAGATGAAAACACTATAAATCTTAGAGGAGTTGGAGAATCATCAAAACACAAGATGTTTAAATCAAAAATAACCGATGTTGAATCTACTGTAGCAGCGATAAAAGATTCAATGTTAAAAGCCGAAGTCATGGCTGGAATAAAACCGGACAATCTTTTTGCTTCTATAGGTGGCATTGAAACCAAAGGTATCACAGGAAAAGGAACTATAGCGTTACCTAAACAGAACTCCGTTATAACTGAAAACGATGTTTTAAGAGCTATAAATCAGAGCAAAGTAATGTCTATAGGTGATAATCCAATAATACATGTTATCGAAAGAAACTTTACAGTTGATACACAGGAGAATATAAAAAATCCAGTTGGACTTATAGGATCAAAACTTCTTTGCGAAACTATGGTTATAACAATTCCATCACTTATTATTCAAAATTATAGTAATGTGATTGAGAGAGCAGGATATAGAGTAGAGGATTATGTATCACAACATATCGCAGCTTCCTACTCCGTTCTTTCTGAAGAGGAAAAAGAACTGGGTGTCGCTTTAATTGATATTGGAGGAGGGACAACAAAAATTACAGTTTTCACAGATTCTGTTATAAGGGAGATAGACACTATAGAGATTGGTGGAGCCAACATTACAAAAGATATTTCAATAGGTTTAAGATTAACAAGCAATGACTCTGAAAATGTAAAAAAGAAATATGGAAGTTGCATAAAGGATAACTTAAACCCAGATGAAAAGTTCAAGGTAAAAGGTTTAACCGACAACGATGAAAGGGAAATAGGTTCCCTCGAACTTTATGAAATAATTGCACCAAGAGTTGATGAGCTTATTGAGTTTATCCAGCAATCACTCGCATCATCACAACTCTTCGATAAACTGAATGCTGGAATAGTTTTGACTGGAGGAACAGCGAATCTGAAAGGTATAAAGGAAAGGTTTGAAAGGAAAATGAACATTCCAGCAAAAATAGGTTATCCAAAATTGAATGTTGGTATGTCAGAACAGATAAAGGACCCATCCTTTGCTGTAGCATGTGGAATACTTGAATATATAACTCCTAAATTTTTAACAAAAGGTTATAGTGGAAAAAAGAGAATGAACATTTCAGGTTCTTTTTCAAAAATGTTTGAAACAATAAAAGATCTTTTTAAATTATAAAAAGGGGGAGAAAAATGTTTATGCCAGTTAACGATCAGATCCAACCAGCAAAAATAAAAGTGCTGGGAATAGGTGGTGCAGGTGGAAACGCTGTAAACAGGATGATAAGTTATAAGTTTACAGGAGTTGACTTTATATCGATCAATACCGATCTTCAGATCCTTAGTCTATCAAAAGCACCGACAAAGATTCAAATAGGTAGGTCTATAGCGAAAGGACTCGGTGGTGGTGGAGATCCGGAAATAGGAAAAAAGGCAGCTGAAGAGAATAAGGATGAGATAAAAAAAGTTCTCGAAGGTAGTGACCTTGTTTTCATTACAGCTGGAATGGGAGGAGCAACTGGAACTGGTGCAAGTCCCGTTGTTGCGGAAATTGCAAAGGAACTTGGTATCTTAACTATCGCTATTGTAACAAGACCTTTCCAATTCGAAGGAAAGAAGAGAAACGAAGCAGCAGATATCGGTATAAAAAAATTGAAAGAGATAGTTGATACTATGATTGTTGTTCCAAACGAAAAACTAAAAATGATATGTGATAGATCAACACCTTTAAACATGTTATTCGAAAGTGCAGACAATGTTTTGTATCAGGCAACAAAAGGTATTTCAGATGTAATTACAAGACCTGGATACATAAACAGAGATTTCGCTGATGTGAAAAGTATAATGTCTCACAGAGGTGATGCAATAATTGGTGTTGGAAGTGCAAAGGGAGATGATAAGGGAGCAAGCGCAGCTCAGATTGCACTCGATTGTCCTATACTTGAAGATGCATCAATAGACAAAGCCTCTGCAATTTTACTTTCTATTACAGGTCCGGAAAGACTCGCTTGGGGAGATGTTGAGGATGCAATAGAAATAATTAAGAAAAGAACAAACAACAACGATATAAATTTAACATGGGGTGTCATTTACGATAACAATATTGAGGATGAGGTTAGAATCACAATAGTTGCTACAGGAATAAACAGTAATGTTGAAAAGAAACCTGAAAAAGCTGAAGCTTTGGAACTTTTCTCAGAGAACAAAGATGTAAAAGAAAGCCTTGAAGATAAATTTACAGTTAAAAGGAACTATTCAAAAGAAGAAGATATTGAAAAACCTGCATTTTTAAGAAGAGCGAGCGATTAATAGTTTTACCTCCCCCACGGTGGGAAGATCAGATCTTCCCACCTAAAATATTCAAAAAATCATTCTGTATTTTTTCAGATGAAAATTTTTCTTCCACAATTTTTTTACAGTTTGAAGATATCTTTTCTAAATTAAATTTATTTTTAAATTCTATAAATCTATCTAAAATTTTATCGATTTCGTAACTTTCTAATACCAAACCGGAATATCCATCAAAAACATAATCATCCATTCCGTTTCCTTTTAAAATTATTGGTATAACACCGTATGACATACTTTCAGCTACTATCCTTGAAAATGTCTCAGTTTTTCTATTAAGGAAAAGCAAAAATGAACTCTCTTTAAGAACACTATCTATTTCATCGTAACTTTTAAAATGAATTTCAAAAGATAAATTTTTCTCCTTTAACTCTTTTCCGAAAAAACCATCTTTTTTCTTAACGATAATCAGCTTTGTATCTTTGAATAAATGATTTATTTTTTCAAAAACTTCGAAAACCCTATCGTATCCCTTTTCATAAGTAGGATCACCATAATAAAGAAATGTTCTAAAATCTTTTTTTGATTCTTTTCCTTTTTCTATTATGTTGTACAAAACTTCAGATTTTCTAATCCCATAACTTTTTCTTAAAAATTTTGAATTAAATATAATACCATCAGAAAATACATATATGGATCTTTTTAAACCTTTTATAAAAATATTTTCATACATATCCCTTTCCATTATTATCCATTTAAAATCTTTTCTAAAGATTTTTAAAATGAAAACAAATATATGTGACTTAAAAGTATTTGAAATTAAAATTTCAGAATCGATTCTAACATTTTCCAAGTTTTTTATAACCTCTCTTAAAAATAACAAAATGTTAACTATATTCTTTTTTAACAATATAGTTTTTTTACTGAAAGATAAACTCGTAATATTTATATTTTCATTTAAATTCCAATTTTTTTTATCATATACAAGAAAATCTATTTTAAATCTTCCATTTAAAGTGTTCACAAGTTTTTCTAAGGAAATCTCAGCTCCACCTCTATAGGGAGATAGGTCAACAAAACAAACTCTCTTCATAATTTTTCCATTATTTTATCCCCTATAAACTTAGAGGAATCTCTTCCAAAATACTCTATATAAAATTTTAATCTGTGCTTAACTTCCTCTTCGCTAAAAGTTTTACCTTTAAAATTTTCATAAGATTTTTCAAATTCACTCTCACTCTTGATAATCTCAACCATTCCACTTTTTGTCAAACCTAAGAAGTCTCCCCTTTCCAAAAAATCTATCATAATCACAGGTTTGCATAAAAACATTGCTTCAAGAAGAGCTGTTGAATAGAAGCCAGCTATAACATCAGAACAAGCGATAATTCTTTTTATTTTACCCTTTTCCCATTTTATCAACCTTTTTTCAGAAAAAATCTTCCTAAGAAATGAATAATTGTATTCGTTTCTCAAATACAACTTATAATCAACATTCAATTTTTCAAGAATATTGAATACTCTTTTATAAACATATTCAAATTCTTCCTCAAAACCGATAAACTGCTGATCTATAAGTAGAAGATCAATATCTTTAATTCCTTTCGGTTTTTCGATTTCATAAGTAGGATTCCCTCCTATTATTATTTTATCCTCTGAAATAAAATTCTTTAGATAGGAGTATGAATGTTTCCCCCAACATATAAAATGTTCAGCATTAAGAGGTACAAAAGATTCCTTCATCATAGGTAAAGGGATTTGGTCATCGAATGGTGTTATACCATGTTGAAAAACAAAAGATTTAACTCGCTTTTTTCTAAAATATTCTATAAGTGCTCTTTTAAATTTTGTTCTATCTTCATCGACCAAAATGAAAAGTGGTAAATTTTTCGAGAACAATTTTTCAAGCAACATTTCAAACCTTAAAAGATCATAATAGTTATCAAACAGGATCTCTCTATACATTTTTTCAATTTCATCATTAAATGTTACTTTATTAGAACCAATATCAAAAGGAACTCTACCAATCCTTGAATATATTAGTTCTTTTCCGTTAAAAAAACCATAAGGCTTATTCGTTAGTTTAACAGAAATGTTTTTCATATTTTTTTCAGTCAGATAATAAACTATACTTGGGGGAATATTTCCAAAAGTTAAAAAGAATTTTTCGGGTGGATTTTTAAATATTAAATTTATAGAAAGAATGTTTTTCTTCTTTTTTTTATATTTAAAGTTTTTTGAAAAACTATCATAAGTTGTCCATAAGAAGGAATATTCCAAATTTTTAAATTGTGGATTCAGTTTAAAAAAATTATTCACTTTTTCCAATGTAAAATTGTAATTTTTAATCTGTGATTCTTTAATTTTTTCAATATCCATAATAATCCTCAACTATAATTTTTATGAGAAGAGGTAAAACTAAATGAAAATTATAAAGATTTGAAAAAATAAAGAAAAGAATATAAAGAATTGCAAAAATATTCTTCCTTCTAAAGAGAATAAAAATTGAAAAGAGAAAATATAAAAAAAATATTATACCACCAGAGAACAAAAGATTAAAAAAGGTTGTTTCATACTTGTTCTTATCAAGATTTTTATCAAGAACCTTACTCGAAAGGTACAAACCTTGACCAAAAGGTTTTCTTTTTAAGTTTCCAAGGTCATTCTTTATTTTGTTTATTCTGTTTTTAAGAGAATATGTTTCGAAATTCCTTACAAAAGGTTCAATATTATGTTTAAGAATTGTTGTAAACCTGTTATCATTTTTATATATTGTTGTGTCCGTTTTGATAAAAAAAGTTGAAAAAATGACAAGCATCAATAAGAACAAAAAAAATATTAAAAAAGTTTTATACTTTTTCTCATATAAAAGGAAAAGAAAAAAAATTATGATTGAAACAAAAAAAGCTGATCTAAAAGAAAAAACAAGTATAAGTATAAATGATACTATAGAGTAAAGGAAAGATCTTTTGTTTTTTCTGATTAAAAATATAAGAAAAGCTAAAACAAGAAAAGATGAAAACTCTTCAACTGAAGAAAATATGGAAAATGGTCTATTGTAACTCCCAAGTTTTAAAGATGTGTACTGGTAAAAGGAAACATTTTTCACATAGAAAGAATCAAAAAAAATATAAAGATTAAAATATTGTAACAAAGCAAAGATTACTATTATTGGAAATAAAATATATAATATTTTATCTATTCTTTTATTAAAATTTTTAAAATCCAAAAGAACAAAAAGAGGTAAAAAATAGTAGTTTAAAAGGACAAAAGAATCCAAAAGGTTTAATTTAAAAGGTAAAAGAATCATATAAAAAATTATAAGTGTATGTACAATATAAAAACTTTTTAAATCCTTTGTTAAATCTTTTAAAGAAATGTAAATTTCTTTAAAAAAATATAATGTGTAAAGAAAGGGAACAATAAAAAAAAGATTATAAGGATAACCTGATGTGAGATAATAGAATAACCTTGAAAAAAATCCATAAAAAAAGAGAAATATCAAAAAATATATATCATCTTTAAATTTTTCTTTCAAAAGTATAAGTAAAAATATTATGGGTAAAGGTATAATTAAAAAAATATTCTTCTCTCTTATAGAAATAAAAAGAAAAAAAAGTATAGAAAAAAAAGATATCAAAATTTTAAAAAGAATAGAAAAATCAATTTTTTTCATAATTTATAATTTTATCATTTTTTTAAAAAATAAAAATATTTTCAAATAAAATTTTATAAATTTTGCTATAAATTTTCCATAATGTTTTTTCAAAAAGTGATCCATTGAATTATATGAATAGTTCAATGAGTCCTTTGAGGCAGAAATATTATGCTCATGGAAAGCTTTCAGTTCTTTATCATAGAATATTTTATATCCCTTCTTTTTCATCCTCAAGAAAAGGTCTGTCTCCTCATATGTTAGAAAAAACTCTGGATCAAACTTACCTATCTTTTCAAAGGCATATTTGTTGATAAGCATTAAAGAACCATTCACACCGAAAACTTCTTTTGAACTTTTATAAAAATGCATCCCTTCCCATACTCCAAGATAACCTTTACTCTTTCTATCGAATATTGAAAATATAAAAGGTAAAAATGAGAAATGGTAAAGTATAACGAACGGATTGTAAGCAGTTTTCTGTATACCTTTTCTAAAACTGGTATTGGAGAATATGTTAAAACCCACAATAGCATAATTTTTCTTTCTGTACATTTCAATCTTTTTCTCTAATTTCCTGAAAAAATATTTTTCAAGTACAATATCATCGTTTGAAACAAGAAAATAATCTTCTTTTATCAGATCTGCTGCAATATTTATAGATTTACCATATCCATAATTCTTTTCATTTTTAATGTAAACCTTTTCCAGTCCTTCTGGTAAAAAATTTTTATTATCACCATTATCAACAAGTAAAAGTTTTACTTTTCCATCCTTTAAAATATTTAAATTCTTTTCAAAAAATTGAACAACATTTTTTCTTTCAAACAGAACAACAATGATTTCCAACTTTATCCCTCTTTAATAAATAAAATGAGCTTTTTAGCAAAGAGAATTAAAATAGTAAAAAATAATAAAATTATACCAAAAGATAAATACAAATTTATATTTTCAAAAATAATGATTATAAAACTGTAAAGGAAAATCAAGATAAGAGAAAAAAATTTCAAACTTATATTGAAAATGAATTTTAAAAAAAATACCCAGATAAAAAAATATAAAGTTTTTAGTAGTAAAAAGTAATATGAGAATTCAATTATGTTTATATCTTTCTTAAATAAATAAAAAAGTAAAACTCCCAAAAAAACTATAAGAGAACCAACGATTTGAATATAATTGTAGTATTTCAATTTTTCTAAAGATAAAAGTTTGTTGAACATCAAATAGAAAAATATATCGAAAAAAATAGTCACGGAAAGTATTGAAAAGATTTTAACTGAATCAGCGTAATTTGGTAAAATTTTTTTTGTAATGATCTTTAAAAAAAGGTAAGAGACGATTATCATAAAAAATGTTAGGGTAGAGATTATAACAAAAAAAATGTTTAATTTTTTCTGTGAGTACTTTTCTATATTTTTCACAAAATCTGGCAAAAAGAATTGAACTATAGAAACTGGTAACATCTGAATAAATGAAAGGAAAAAGACCGCGGTTGAATAAATAGCAAAAGTTTCTTTTAAAAGTATAAAACTCAAAAATAATCTTTCAAAATTGGATATAATTTGATTTAGAAATCCAACGAAGTAAATATCGAAACCTTTTTTAATAAAAAAGATAAAATTTCCAAAATTAAAATTGGAAAAATTAATACCTTTTATAAGAGATATTCCGAAAAAGAATGAAAAAACAGAATATATTAAAAAACTTAAATATGCTCCCTTTAGACCAAAAAGGTATGTTAAAGTTATCGTTGAGAGTAAAAGTACTGTTTGGGAAAGTATAAGATTGGTTGAATATTTTGAAAATTCACCGACCGCTCTCAAATAATATGAAGGAATCTCTTTTGACGAGTAAAAGAAAAGAACCAAAAAAATGAATAGGAATATTTCTCTTTTAAAAAAAAGAAACAATGATAAGAAGAGAATAGAAACTGTTATAAAAATTATCGTATTTATTGTAAAAATCTGATTTTTAAAAATTTTTCTTTCATCAGGTGAAGAATTTGGAAGCAAAATCAAAAAAGAGTTAGTTAATCCCAAATTGAAAAGCATAAGATAATTTAGAATAATTTTGAATTGACTGAACTCTCCCATCTGAGAAAGGCTTAGTATTTTAACAAGAAAAAAACCTTGAACAAATGAAAGAAAAATGTTTATATAATTTGAAAATGTATAAAAAGTGATCTTTCTAAGAACCATTAGAGAAGTTCAGCCCCACATTTTTCGCAGTTGAAAAGGTCGGATCTGTTAACATGCCCACATTTGGGACATACGAGTCCCTCTATAGTTTCAATATTTTCATCTTTAACATTCACATCAAAATCCTTTTCAAAAACTATTTCTTCCTCAGATTTGAACTTCTTATTGTTTATCTCAAGAGGATTATCCTTTACCATTTTTTCCTCTTTAGGAAGATCTTTGCCGAGTTCAAATTTTTCTTCTTTTACTATATCAGGAGAAATTATATTATCTATAGCAGTCTGGATGCCTTCAGAAATATTCTTTTCCAATTCTTCAGGGTTAACATCTTCGGTAGAGGTTTCCATCAATGGAGGAAAAGGTTGTTCGCTTTTACTTTCAGGATAAACAAGGTTATCTTCATATACTATTTTTCCTTTAAACTCATTTACAGAAGGTTCAAAAAAAGACTTCTCTTCAGGTAAGATTTTTGAAAGTTCATGTTCGTTTTCCTGAAGTTTTTTAAACTCTCCCAACAATTCTTCTCTTTTTCTTTCAAAAAAATTTTTTTTCTCCTCAAAATCTTTGGGATTTATTTCTCCAAGAATATTTCTTACACTTATCTCTTCAATTTCCAAATCCAAATTATCTATCTCTTCTTTTATTTTTTCTTTCTTTCTATTTATACTCTCTATCTCACTCTTTATAAAATTTGAATCTTTTTTTATCTGTTCAAAGATATTTTTCAATTTTTCTTCATACTCTTTTTTTATCTTTTCATATACAACTATTTTTATCTGCCCTTTCATCTGCTCAAGTTTATTCATCCTATTTTCAATCTCTTCCTTTTCGGCTATTAAACCTCTTAAATCCATTCTTCCCCCTTTATAATTTTTATAAGTGTTTCTTCAACCAATATTGTTCCATACTTTTGGTTATACTTTCTAAGATCTCTTAAAAGATTATATACCATTTCAAAGCTTTTTTTCAACACCTTTTCATCCCAATTCCTGAATCTGCTTTTTTCATTTTTTTTCGCTTCAGAGAACTGTTTCAAAAGCATCATAACAAGGTTATCATTTGTTAAAAGCTTCCATTCAAGACATTTTCTGTAGGAAACTATAGTATCTTTCAGTTTTTTCTCTGATATACTGTTAAGAAAATCAAAAATATAAGAATCGTAGAATTCAACTTTCTCGTGAAGATTTTCAACATAATCTAAAGTTATCTTATCGTTATTCATATATGCAGAATTTATGATGTTGAAAACTGAATATATATTGCCATCAGTAAAATCGAGCATTTTTTGAGCTATAATATCATCTATTTCGATTTCCCTTTCTTTCGCAAACCTGACAATTCTTTTTATGTTGATACTCTTTTGAAACTTTGGATCAGACTCAAAATAGAGATGGGTTGCGTTTTTAAATTTTTCTTCTGAAATCCTTTTTATCTCATATGGAGATAATTCTTCCTCATCTATGCAGAGTATCAAAAAAATAACATTGTTATCAAGATTTTTTGCTAACTCGTTTATCTGCTCTGCAAATTTTTTTGAAACCTTTAGACCATCTTTCAAAACAAATATTTTTTTTGATGACATGAATGGAGGAGTTAAAATCTTATTGTAAAAATCTTCTTCCTCACTATCTTGGATATAAAACTCAAAATAATCAAAATCTTCAGCGCCAGGAGAGATATATTTTTCCTTCAGTTTATTTATAATAACTTTTATATCCTCATAGTAGTTACCAGATATGACGAAAAAATTTTTCTTTTCAGATAAAGTTAATAAATCTTTTGTTTCCATCAAAATGAGTAGGAGATACCTAAAGAGTTTGAGTTACCAATATCAAACATTGTGAAGGAATAATATATTGAAAATTTCATAATATTTAAAAATACTCCAAAACCAATATTCTTTAGATTATAACTTTCTGCCAATATATGTTGATAACCTAAATTGAATCCTATCAAATCAGAGTATGTATAAATTATAGATAAGGAAACCATTTTACTTCCTATATCTAATGAAAATTCTGAAAAAATCTTCGACCTTATCTTTTCAACATTTATTTCATAGGAAATAGCGGAAAAGAATCTGTCATTTATTAAAGATACGGTATTCGAATCTGTATCCCAAACAACCCTTGTTTTTGCTATATCTCTGTAAACTAAAGATAAAGAGAAAATTCCAGGAACTCTATTTTTAAAATTATCTAAACAAAACCTAAAAGTTGTTCCTAAATCAACACCAAAACCTACCCCACTATTTTTGTAAATTTTATGATATATAGTTTTTATATTCCCACCGAAATTCAATTGATAAAAATCTTTATCGGAGTACCTGTATGAAAAATTAAAAATACCTGCAAAAGAGTTATCAGAAAAATATCCTGTTGGTATAAAAGAAAGAGAATCAGAGTATTCTGGATATATCGGAATGTTATCAATATTTTGGTTTATTACCTGTAACCCCAAGTTAACTCTTTTTATTTCAGGTAAAAGAACTGAAAGATTGTTGTAATCAGAAATGTTTGAAAATAAAAATTTGTGTTCATAGAAAAATGAAAAGTTTTCTCTTTGTTCTTTAAAAATATTCGAAGAATTCGATGGATTGTAGAAGAAAAGAGGAATCCTTTCTGAATTGAATGTCAAAACAGCACCCTTTCCTCCCTCTCCAATAGGTGTTGGAAATATAGATAAAAAATCGGTTGAGAAAATATAAATATAAAAACTGGTAACCAAAAATAATATAAATTTTTTCATCTTATAACACTCATCTTTTGAATTTTTGATTTTATTTTTTCCCCTTCACTTTCAGCTTCAACATAATAAAAATAGGATCCATTTGAAAAACCATCCATAGAAAGATCAGTGTATACAAACCTATCCTTTAGATAGTAAAGGTTATATGTTTTAAACAAATCTCCACTCGACTTGAAAATCTTTAACTTCGCTGTTTGTGGATTTTTCGAAAGTTCACAAACTATTCTTGTGCTTTTACCTGTAACAGGGTTAGGGAAATTTGCAACATTTATAAATTTGAACTGGTTGGAAACTTGAAACTCAAACATTTTATCTGTCCAGTTACCATATATATCATTACAATGAACTTTTATAGAGTGGTTACCATTGTCAAGAAATTTTGAGATCTTAACTGGAAGATTTTTTATAACACTTTCCTTTGTAACTCTGTAATCATTTTCGGAGGAGAGAGTATCATCATCCACTATAATTTGTAAACTCTTGGTATCAACACCCTCATTATCCTCAACAGTTATACCGAAATTTACATCGTTAACCAAAACTGTTGAAGAGTAAACCTCTTTATTCTCAACAAATATTTTAACAAGGGGAGGAATAGTATCACTCCATCTTCCTATTATAAATTTCTCTCTATTATTTTCAAATTCGAAAATGGTAGTATCTTCAATTTTCTCTCCACTCAAAATGAATTTGTTTGAAAGTGAATCGTATTTTAATATGTTTGCTGGTAAAAGATCTGAAGATGGATAGAGTGAAAGTATACTTTTTTGATTAGGATCAAGTATATCTATCCTATAAAGATAACTGTTCTTTTCATCACCAAGAATTACAACATTTTGATCAGTTTCAACTATAGAATCCTTTGAAACTATTATCAAATTTGTATCATCCTTTTCTTGTCCTTTGTTAAAAATTAAAAGATTATGGTATGATATTGCCGAGTCAAAAGGTTCTTTTCCATATATATAAGCATAAAGGTAATCAAAATATGATTCTAAAATCTTATTGTTTGTAAAATTCTTATCAGGAAAATTTAAAGTATCTTTTGCTGCAAAAACTAATATCTTTTCTCCAAAATAGTTCCTATCTATTTTTATTTTCGATTCTTTTGTTTCTCCTCCCTTAATCGAGACAGTGTCTATCCCTATAACGGTTGTGTCATCATTTTCATCTATCTTGTAAAAGCCAACAGGCATAGAGGTTATTTCCCTTTCTCCACCATTTGAAATCTTAACTGTAATGGCTGGACTGCCATCTTCGAATGAAAGGTATGGTTTTTGAAAAACCCTTGCATCAGGATATGGAGGGATCAACATTTTTTTTGTGAATGTTGTGAAATTTATATTACCTGTAGAATCTGTATATGAAATATAATAGTTGAAATAATCGTATGAACTCTTTTTAGCTTTTATAGGTTGTAAAAGATTTGTATAAAAAAGTAAACTGTCCAAAGAGTCCTGAACCATGTTTGTACTATAGTAGTATGTAGAACTTGGGTACTTATAGTAAGCTACCAAATTTTTAATATTTTTACCGCCCTTTTTTGCATATATTCTAAACTCCGTCAAAGTATCGGGGTTTGAAGGTTGAATGTAAAAACTTTTAACACCATCTCCACCAACTGTAGGATAGGAAATGTAAAGAATTGAAGTATCCTTCGTATAAGCTAAAGTTGCAAGTATCATCGAAGAATTTGGAAGTGTGTCAGGAAGGTATAGAGTATTCTCTCCGTAACCATTAATAAGATCAGAATGATCAAAAACCAACATTTTCCTTTCCGAATCAATAAGGACACTTTCAAGAAATCCATCTTTTAAATTAGAATCTGAATGTATTACAACAAGAGTATCTTTAGGATATATTTGGTATGACGAAAGGGAACAAGTTTTTTCAGAAATATCAGGTATTTTTAGATCAAGTAGGTTTATACCCAAAAGACCATAATTTTTTATCTCATAGACATTGGGATCATCCTGATTTGTACTACCAAAAGCACTGCTGTTGATAAAAAAGTTTAATTCACCATAAAGTATAATCTCTCCAATATTTTTTATTCCATTAAAAGCCAGTTGCCTGAAATTCGATTCACCAAGGCTATTGTTAAGGTTATCAGTACTTGCCGTTGCTGAACCATAATAAGCTATTGCTCCTCCTGAAGGAGCGAGAACAAAAGCTTCACCTATAGATTGTTGCTCTCTTAAAAGTTCATCAAAATATCCTGTATCACATGAATAAACTTTTACAAAAGGCAACCTGTTAATATTGTTCATCCTCAAAACATCACTTATCCTTATGTAAACACCACTACCTATAGATTGTGAGGCACCGTGAGAGTAAATGTTTAAAATTGATGTCCCATAATTGAGTTGGTTTAGAAAATCACCGTTGTTATCATAAAGATTTGCCATAAAATCAACCCCTATATAATCTGGCATCATCGATGCGAGTTTATAAGATTGATACTTTGCATCAACATATGAAGGAAGATCATCTCCGGGAGGTGTTGTATCGTAAGCAAAAATGAATTTAAGATTGAATGCACCAGAGTTTTTCCAATCAAAGTAATGTTTAACTTTATCTATAGCTATCTGAATCTCCCTCTCATCTCTTGCAGGAAATCTTGAAACAGATATATCCTCAATAGGATCATCTCCCACTATTGTTGCAAAATAATTATCTGAAGCTACAAGTGCTCTTGAATATGCGGAACTTTCATAATAGTATGGTGCTGGAATACTGTTGTCTAAAATTTTAAGATGGTTGTTGTTATCATAAGAACCATCTCCAAGAAGAAGAACATGTGTAGGTGGCAGATTCCAATTGTTGTAAGCTGATATTAAAAAATCTTTTATTGGTTTTGTGCCTCTAAATCCATAGTTGAACTGATCATAAATTTCGTCGGTTCCAGCAAGAAAAACTTTGTTTTCTAAGGAGAAAAGATCAGCAAGATCTTTTGCTTTTTCTTTTAATTTCTGATCAACTATAATAACAAAATTCCCCTCATTAGCTGGCGAATCGAGCTGGTTATTTCTAAAAATTTCTATAGTATCAGGTTTTAAAAATGAAGTGTTTTGATAGACAGAATAATTTACAGGTAAAGAAAAAATCTGGTCTGTAAAATATAAATCATAATCGTTTGAGATAGGATTATAAACTGTTATAAAGTTTGTTATATTTTTCAGGTCATTTCTATATACCTTAACATCTGTTGAAGTTAAACCTTTTATATGGAACTTGTATGTTCCAAAATTCAAATTGGATATTTTAAAATCTAACCTTCCATTTTCAAGAATCAAATTTTTCATATAGGAATATTCATAATAGTTCAAACCAACACCCAAAGTATCTCCACCAACAAGTTCAAATCTGATCTTACAAGAATCACTATTAAAAACCAAAGAGTCCTTAACATATTTGTATGGTGAAAGATCATCCCACTTTATCGTGTCGATTACAGAATCGTTCAGATTGAAGGTTAAAATATGATCTGGATTTATAAGTAGATTATAGGAAAAACCATGGAAATATATTGAAAAATTGAAGATGTTATAAATGGTATCATAACCTTTAAAATATATATACTTTTCATATGGAGCCGTAAGATTTACAGAAGACATAAACCATAAATCTGATGTATCAATAGTTGTTCTCCCTCCAAGTGGCTGATAGAAAGAATCGTTTTCTATATGAACTTCATAAAGGTATGAGGATATAGTTGAATCTATCAAAGAATCATCTATAAACTGGTTGTCAACAACGTACCTTATACCATTACTACCACCAGCTACTATAACATAAACATTCTCAAGTTGGAATTTATCAAAATAGGTATTTTTCCCTTTTAATCTCTCTCCGTAAAATTCAAAATAATCACCCTCTCCAAAAATGTTATCATTTGTCCCAAAGATGTTTATAGGTATCTGTACATTTTTATTGTAAACTTTTATACTTTTTGGATCGTATAAGGAAAGGTCAACTCCACTTTTACTTTTTATATCATCGTAATAGATCCTATAAAAACCGCTACCAGTGATTTTAATCTTGGCTAAAGGTGTTCCATCATACTCTAAAGATTTTGTTTTGAAATTTGTTCTTGGTTTTATAAAATTTTTCAAATCTTTGCTGTTTAAGGATATTGAAGATAAGATTTTTTCAGTTTTTTTGTCTGGAGTAAAAACTTTACCATAATTTTTAAACTTCTTATATGAAATATTCAAAGAATATTTTTCTTTGTAAGGTTTTAAAGGTAAAAGATGAAAATCCTTAAAATAAAAAGGTTGTCCGACAACAATATCTTTCAAACTTGAAGGTTGAACACTTAAAGTGAAATCTGTAGGAGGAAGTATTAAAACTTTTATGGAGTCATTTCCATCTGGATAATAGTTTACATTTATATTCCCATCAGAAATACTATAAAAGAAAGAAGAAAAAATGGATGAGAAAGATAAAATTACAAAAACAAAAATTACTACTTTATATTGAAGATTTTTTCTTTCCATCTTTTTTCACCTTCTTTAACTGTTAAAAAGTAAATACCAGATTTGAAATTTGAATAATCCAATGTAAAACTTTTTGAATAACAGGAAAAATTACCTACTATTTTCCCACTCACATCATATATAGAAATACAATAATTTCCAACATTTATAAAATCAAAAACCAACTTTTTTTGATACTTTGCCAAAGAGTAAGGTTTTTTATCATCCTTTTTGTCATCATATTTTTTTGTATTTTGGAAATATGTCCAATAGATGTTGTTAGGCCAATTTTCTGATTGTGGTGTTTTGTCATTTAGGATATAAACCAAATGTATATTCTCATTATTGTCAACTATAGATTGTGGTGTCACAATAAACGAGGTATCATGGTGGGCGATAAGTTTTATACTATCTATTGCATCTTTTTGAATATCGTAAACAAGATCAAAAAGTTCACCGTAAAAGTAATTGTCTGAAACATAAAAAAGGTGTAGTTTATCGTTCAAAATAACACCTGTTGGGTAGTAAACATTGCAGTTACCATCGGACAAAAGTTTTGGTGTTGACCAGATACCACTTGAGTATTTTGAAATGTAAAGTTGACTTAAACCGTTTGACATCAATGTAAAGACGGCAAACTCTTTCTGTCCATCTGAAATAATATTTGGATAGAAAACATCGGATGAAAAATCAAACATTAAAATTTCATCCTGCCAAACATTCGATATCCTTCTTTTATTGTAAAGGTTCTGGTATCCATTTCTATTTTTTGTATATATAATTGAAATATCTTCATTCGGATAAACATAAAAATCGTAATTTAAGCAATTTTCATCAGAATTTGTAATATTTGAAGGAGTATGAACTAACGAATCAAAGTAGCCATAATATATGTTGAAAACACCTGTGGAATCATCGCAGTAAATGAAATGGTGTTTATTATTTCTGTAGAATGATTTTGGAAACCATGAGTAAGAAGATGTAAAAGAAACTTGAAAAACAGATGAAAGGAGAGAACCGTTAAAATATCTACCCATTATGTTGAAATTTCCATCCTGCCTGCTTTCCCATAAAAAAAGGAACCTCCCGTTTTCATCAACAGATAATGTTGGCATCCATGATAAAAGATAATACCCTGTTCCACTTTCAGGTTTATCATAACGGGTACCATCATACAACCATTCGTTTCCATTATATTTTTGTTTCCTTATACAAAAGTAAACATCACTTGAAGTATCATACCAACCAAGATGAAGATTGCCTAAAGTATCTTTTACAAAAAGATGTGATGAGTTAGGTTGAAAATATGCAAGTCCATATTCCCATATTTTTACTGGACTTGTCCATTGTGAGAAAACGAAAATGAATTGTACAAATAGGGAAAATAAGAAAAAAAATATTTTTTTCATAGTAAAAGTTTAATTAATTATCTATATTATGTCAATAGTGGTACTTACTTTTTTATTAAAAAATACTCAATAAAATTTTCAGTAAGCTGTCCAGTTTTTTCCCAGTCAAAATTTTTTGCCCAAAGAAGAGAATTTTCGCTCATCCTTTCAAGTTCTTTTTTATTCTCTAAAAGGAATAAAATTTTTTCAGCAAGTTGATCTATATTTCCATACTCATAAAGTAAACCTGAAAAACCATCTTTAACAGAATCTTTAAGTCCCATAACATTTGATGAGATAACCGGAGTTTTCAAAGCGTTCGCCTCTATGTTAACTATCCCCCAACCTTCAATATATGATGGATAAACAGATATCCAACTCTCCTGTAATATTTTTATTTTCTCTTCCTCTGAAACATAACCCGTGAAAATTACATCTTTTTCAATTTTTAGTTTTTTCACTAAATTTTTTAATTTTTTTTCGTAATCACCTGTTCCAACTATATAAAGAATAGAGTCTTTACTTTTTTCTTTAACTTTTTTGAAAGCTTCTATAAGATGGTGAACAGATTTGTATTTTTTCAATCTCCCAACATAACAGATTTGAGGATTTTCCTTTTTTTTATAATTGTATTCAAAAAATCTTTTATCTATACCACATTCTATAACTTTAATCTTTTCTTTATCTATTCCCCTCCTGATAAGATCTTCTTTTGTTGAGTTAGATATAACTTCAAAAAATGAGTTCTTGTAAACATTCTTTAAAGGTTTTTCGAAAAGGTAAACATATAGACCGAATATCGGGTTTGTCTGCTTAAAAATCGTTTTTCCAAAAATATGTGGGATAACAACAAGAACTGGTACTTTAACAAAAAGCGGAGTAAAGAATGGAACTTTGTTTATATCTTCTATTATAAGATCTATTTTATATTCTTGTACCAACTTTTTTATATTAAAAAAAACTGAAAAGTTGAAAAGGTACTCGTTCCCTATATGAATGTACTTAACTTTTTTTTCAACTTCATCTTTTGCACCTTTATATTTAGATGTTAAAAAAATCACATTATGTTTCAAAGCAAGATGCTGGGCTATCTTTGTAATATGTATCTCCGCACCACCATATAGAGGATTTTTTAAATCTCTCCAGTTTACTATTAATATATTCATTCTATCTTTTCAACTCCCAAAAGGTTATAATCTTTATCGTATACGAATTTTTTCGTCAGAATTTTAAACAATGGATAACCCTCATATTTTATCGAAGGTGGCATTTTTGCTTTTAAAAGCTGATTAGCAGAAAAATATTCAACTCTGTCCAATGTAAAATTATCATTTCTTTTCATAATTCTTATCGCGAAGTTTGAATCCATATCAACAGGTTTTAAAAGAGAATCAAGAAAAATTTTTTTAAACTCGTATCCTATCTCATCAAAAAATATTATCTCATAAAATTTTTGCAAGTTACCTTTTTCATCTTTTTTAAGTTTCAAATTTTTAATCTCTCTATATGATCCATCAAAAATTATTTCACTATTTAAAACAAGATAATCATCCTTTTTATATAATTTTAAAGAATCCAAAATATTATCCGAACTTTCATTCCTAACTACTTTTTCAAATCCTAAGATATTATATGTAGGTATCATTTTACCATTCTCATCAAATCCATAAAAGTAAGTTTCCCATCTTTTTGAATTTTTACCTTTATAGATAGAAGTTATTTTAAACAAAACAGAATCTGGAAAAAATACTTTCTTACCACTCCCATTTTCAAGATATGATACAACATTTTCAAAATCTTTCTTTTTGTTAAAGGAAATAAAAACCATCCTTTCTGCACCATTAAAAATCTTAACAGTTTCTCCTTTTCTGTTCAAAAAATTATAAACTGTTTTTTGTGCATACAAACTTTCATTTTCACTTTTTAGAAATGTGTCACTATAAGATATTTCTATAGTTGAAACAGGAAAACCTGAGTTAAAAATATCCTTTTCAGTTTTTTCACCTTTAAAACATATTTCTATTCTCTCTTCTCTCTTCTTACTATCAAAATATACTTTAAAACTTTCTATCTTTCCAAACTCAGATTTTGTTATCTTCTCCATCAATTCAATCCTTCCAATAAAATCGAATTCCAAAAATCTATAAAATTTTTCTTCTGGAAAGATTAAACTTGAGTTTATAAAAATAATAAGTAAAGTTAAAAATTTTTTCATAAGTCCCCTTTTTATAAGAAGTATTCTATTAAAATTCTTAAAAAAAACAAGTATAATTATTTATTTAATAATTGACATTTTTTTGTATATATATAAAATAAAAGAATATGGGAATCTTTAAGGAGGATAAATGTTAGATCTTTTTTCTTCAGGTGATCCTAATAAAATTATTGAAAGAAGCAGTAAGTTGAGGATTGAAGGGAAACATGATAAAGCTGAACAACTTTTAAAAAAGAGCATCAAGAATTCTAAATCTGACTTTCTTATACTGCTTGAACTCTCCAAAACACAGTTTGAAATGGGGAAAATAGCTGAAGCTGTAAATACATTGAGAAGTTCCTATTACATTTTACCAGAAGAGATAAACAAAATAATAAATTTTGGTGAAGATATACATTACAGAGCAACTTCACAGAAGGATCAAACAGCATCTGTTCTTATAGAAATGTATATCAAAAAAAGAGATTTTGAGTCATTAAAAAAAATTTTTGATACACTCTCTTCCGATGAAATAAAAAATCTTTTCGCTTATTTTGAAAAATTGTATCTGAATGTTAAAAATACTAAAACTGTTGATCAATATAATAAAAAGGATATAGAGATATGCTTAGCTATGGGGATTCTTTACCTATACAATAAAAGTTTTAAAGAAGCGAAACCTATTCTTGAAATGCTTTTTAGAACTCAGGTTAAAGATAGAGATTTTATTCTTTCAGAGTATTTAAATGTAGCAAAAACAACTTATGGAAATCCTGAGCCATATATCGCTATAGGTGATCTATATATTCTTATAAACGACAAAGATAAAGCGATAAACTATTTTCAGAAAGCTTCCTCTATAGATCCCAAATTAAAAACTGATATATCTAACAAGATTGAGGAAAATATTACTGATACAAAAGAAATATCTGAATCGAGCAAATATTCAATAGTTGATTTAGCTATAGAAAAAAAAGATTATAAAAAAGCACTTGACATAATTTATGAAATTATAAAGGAAAAGAACGAAGTTACAGACGAAATAGTCAGAAAAACTTACCAGATAATCCAGAATGCACCAGATTTTGTTGAAGGATACAAACTTTTGGTTGAAATTCTTCTTCTTAAAAAAGATATTTCAAAAGTTTTCACAAACCTTGAAAAAATCTACGAGTTGAAGAATGAAGAGAAAGATTTTATCCTTGGTGTAATAAATAGAGTTGAACAATCAAACCTATCAAATGAGGATATATACTTACTGAAAGCAAAAATATTTTCAGAAAATGAAGAATTCAAAGAAGCAGCAAAAATAATAAAAAATGTTTATTTAAAAAACAACTCTTATACATTCGATGTTGAAAAATTAGCTAACAAAATACTTGATAAGGATCCAGAAAATATAGATGCTCTTGAAACATTATGCCAAATTTTCCTTGATAAAGGAGAGGTTGATAAATTAAAAAAGTTGTGCGATTATCTTATCTCAATAAACAAAGATGAGTATATATCTACTGCGAAAAAATATCTCCAGATTATATACGAAAAAAACAGCTCCGACTTAGAAGTAAAATTGAATTTATGTATAGCTCTTATTAAATTGGGAAAGATAAAAGAATCAGAAATTATGATACTTGAAACACTCAAAACAAACCCAGAAACATTCTACATAATAATACCACAATTTTACAATGCTGCAAAGAAGGATAAAGATATTGCATCAATAGTTTTAAAAATATTGAAAAACCTTGAAAGAAGAAAGTTTGACCCATTCCTTTACGATTTTTCATTATGCGAAATATCATACTTGGCTTCAGACCTTGAGTTTTCTTTGGGAATGTTAAAAGATATGTTTGAAAATTATCCTGAAAAAGAAGATGATCTACTTGAACTTCTTGAAAGGATAAAAGATTTTTATCCAGAGAATGAACTTGTAGCTGAATTTGAATTTAATCTTTTCCTTAACAAAAAGGATTTTAAAAAAGCATACGAATCTTTGATAAAACTTAAAAAAGATAAAAGCAAATTGGGACACATACTTGATAATCTATACATCCTTAACAAAAATAATCCTGAAAATGTTTCGATAGTTGAAAGTATCGCTGAGATACTTGATGAGATGGGTTTTTATGAAAAAATAATTAAGGAGGTTGAAAATTTATCATCAAAACTTGATCAACAGAAGGTAGGCAAAATTAAATTTTATATTGGGAAAGCTTACGCGAATAAGGGAATGGTAAACGATGCTGCTACACTTCTTTACCAAGCGATAATTCTTGATAAATCTTTAAATGAAATTTCTCTTTCAATCTTAAAAGATCTTTTAAAATATGACCCATTCTCTCTGAGAATACATTACACACTTTCTTTAGCGTACTATCTTAACAAAAATATTGATCTCGCTATAGATGAAATGTTTGAAATTGTAAAAATCGATCAGAACCAGATAAATATTGTAATATCCGAACTTGAAAAATGGAATGAAAATATTAGCAACAATCCTAAACTGAATTTTTCACTCGGTACTCTTTATTTTGAAACAGCCCAGTATGAGAAAGGCATTTCAAAGATGTATGAAACTTATGAGATGGACAACTCATATCTCGACTCGATAATTAGCCTTATGTCCAATTACATTGAAAAAGAATCTGAAAACGGAGAAATGCTTTATGCAACCGGAGTTTTTTATTCAAAGAAAGGGCTCTTCAAACTCGCATCAGATTACCTTTACAACGCAATGTCAATTGAAACAGGATTGAAGGAAAAGGTCGTTTCCCAGTTGCAATTCATTATAAACCAACAACCTGATGAAGTTGATCCAAGATTTTCTCTCGCACAGGTATATAAAGATATGCATAACTATATGCAGGCAATAACACTTTTAAGGCAGATAGAATTGATAAACCCAGCTGAAACAGAAAATGTTATAAGTTTTTACAAAGAGATGCTTATCAATGAACCAAATAACACTTTTTTACTTATTTCACTTGCAGATTCATACCTTAAAGCAAATAAGATTAAAGATGCTGTTGAACTTTATTCAAAAATAATAAAAATCAACAAAAAGTATATCGACGAGATAATAGATAGAATATTAGACCTTGAAAACAAAGATGTTGAAATACAACTTTTCCTTGTAGACCTATATTATGAAAAGGATGATTTCGAAAATGCATCAAACTGGTTGAATTTTCTCTATCTGACTTCAGATATTGATGTGTATGAAAAAATTACCGAAAAAGCAAACTTAATTATAAGCAGAGATCCAAAGAATCAAAAAATTGTATCACTCCTTTCTCATATATATTACGATCTCAAAAAATTCGATAAACTTATAGAACTCACTATGGAAATTTATGAAAAAACTACAAAAGATGATGAAAAGATAAGATATGGTATTCTATTAGCGCAAGCTTTTAAAAATCTTGGGAACAATGAAAAGAAAGAAGAGATATTATCTTTTATTAAAAATTTGAATATTGATCTCTTCTATGAAATAATCTTTCAAATCTATGAAGAGGAAAAGAGTAAGAAAGGTGCTAAGATTGAAAAGATGTTTAAAAATGGCCTTACAAACGATGAAAAAATGATATTGGATTACGCTTTAAATCTTTATAAACAACAGAGATACTTTGAATCAATTAACATTTTGAACAGAAAGTTCAATGATAAAAATTTAGATTTTGAAAGAATTTACTTACTCTCACAGAACTATGAAAAAATTGGCAACATAACCTATGCACTTGAAATAGCATCAAAATTAAGAGATTCCTCTGAAAAAAAACATTTAAATCATCTTATTAATCTTATGAAAAAGCTTGGATACTATGGTGAAATTGAGGGAATGTTGAGAAGCAAAATACATGATACAAGTTTCGCTTCGGAATTCACAAAAACAAAATATTATAGGAATCTCTTTTCAGATTATAGGATTATAATTTAAAAAGGAGTATATATGGAAGAGAATCTTCAGAATCAAAATCCTGTCGAAGGACAGAACCAAGAAGAAAAGAAAGAACAGATTAAAGAAGAAAATAATTCTCCAAACAATGTTGGAAATGAAAAACCTAAAATAGAAGAACAAAAAAATCAAGATTTTGATAAAATCGATGAAGATCTTAAAGAATTTTTAAAACAAAGCAAATACTCAAGTGAATCTATTATAAACAATTTAAAGGATACCTTACTAAGGTTTGAAGCTATCAATGAAACTATATCGATTCTCCCAGAGATGAAGGAAATTATCAAAATAAGCTCAGATAATTCCAAAGAACAGGCAATGACTTTAGAATCTAAAATTGAAAATATATCAAACAATTTAGAGAATATTTCAAAGATTATCTCTGAAGAAAAAGAGAATTTAAAAAACCTGATAACAAATTTTAACGAAAAGAATGAACTTTTGGCTGGAAGGATGGACTCGTTACTTTCAAATATAGCAAAATTTTCTGAAACAGTAATGAAGATTGTTGAATATGAGGAAAACCTTTCGAAAAAGAGAGAGATAGAGTTTGCAATGATGCAGGCAAAAATTTATAATGAAAGAGGGCTTCTTCTTTTCTATAGAGGTATTTTCACTTCAGCGTTAAACTACTTTATAAAAGCTCTTGAAATGGATTCTTCATCACCTGAAATATACAACAATATAGCCCAGACATATATGAAACTTGGTAACCAACAAAAAGCTGAAGAATATTTCAGAAAAGCTTTGGAGATATTCCCTGATTTTGCTGAAGTTTATAACAACCTTGGTTTAATGTACCTTTCAAACAACCAGTTTGAACTCGCTGCTGAAAATTTTAAAAAAGCTATTGATCTTAACCCAGATTTTTCAGAAGCGTATCTCTTTTTAGGTAACTCTTTGCACTCTCTGAAAAAGAATGATGAAGCGATTGAAAATTGGAAAAGAGCTTTGGAGATAAATCCATACCTTGAAGAAGCAAAAGAAAAATTAAAAATTTTTAAGGAAGGAGAAATAGATGTCTGAAGATTTTTTAAAAAAAATTTCATCAAATAGGGGGGATGAGAAGGATAATCCATTTTCAAAACTTTTTCAGGAGAAGAAAGAAAAAATAGTTCCTACGGTTGAAGAAAAAAAAGAAGAAGGAATCTCAGGTATAGAGAATCTTGGAACCTCATCAACCTCAAGAAATGAGGATGAAATTTTTGAAACTCAAAGACCTGAAAATGAGAACTATCCTTTACCTTCAAAGGATATATCTAAAGAAAACATCTTTGAAAAGAAGGAAGAAACAGTTTCTTATGATTCTTCATTCCTTATAAACACTTCATCATCAACACAGGATTTAACTTTCGATGATCTTTCAACTGAAAAAACATCTTCAGAAAAAGAAAAAATTGAAAAGGTCGTTGATATGTTGAAAAAGGGACTTGTTGATGAATCTATAGAATTTATAAAACAGAATTTCAAAAAGTAGGTTATATGAATAAAAAAACTTTAATATTGAATGAAAATGGAATTTCGAAAATTATAGATTCTATGGTTTACTCTATATTAGAAAATGAAAAAGATTTAAAAAATATAGCTTTTATCGGAATAATAAAAAGAGGAGATATAATTGCAAAAAGGGTTGCAGAAAGGATCTCTAAATTAAAAAATATAGATATACCTATTGGAAAAATAGATATCAATCTTTACAGGGATGATCTTTCTTTAATCGATTATCAACCTTTGGTAAGATCAACAGAAGTTCTTTTTGATATAAATGATAAAGTTATATATCTTTTCGATGATGTTTTTTTCACTGGAAGAACTATAAGAAGTGCACTCGTTGAAATTCTTGATATAGGAAGACCTAAAATGATAAAACTTTATGTACTTATAGATAGAAAATCTCGTGAACTTCCTATAAGACCTGATTTTTCTGGTATAGAGTTAGAGATTCCCAAAAAAGATAATATCAATGTTTTTTTTAAAGAACTTGACGGAAAAGATAGTGTTGAAAAGGAGGAAAATTGAACTGGACAAAAAAACATCTATTATCAATAGAAGAGTTAACGAAAGAAGAGATAGATTTTATAATAGATAACGCGTTTTCATTTAAAGATATACTTTTAAGACCTATCAAGAAGGTTCCAGCTCTCAGAGGTAAAACTGTAGTGAACCTTTTTTTTGAACCGAGCACGAGAACTCTAATCTCTTTTTCCCTTGCTGAAAAACATCTTTCAGCCGATTCTGTTAATGTTTCAACAAAGACATCTTCAGTGATGAAAGGAGAATCACTTCTCGATACAGCTAAAAATATAGAATCTATGAAAACTGATATGGTTGTTATTAGGCACAGTTCACCAGGTGCTGCAAAATTTTTATCAGAAAGGATAAATTCAAATGTAATAAACGCTGGTGATGGGACCCATGAACATCCAACACAGGCTTTACTCGATTTTATGACTATAAAAGAAATATATAAAGAGTTTAAGAATCTGAAAGTTTTGATTTTAGGAGATATTCTCCATTCAAGGGTAGCGAGATCTTTGATCTGGGGCTTTTCAAAATATAATACAAAAGTTACCCTATGCGCTCCTCCAACACTGATGCCTCTTTTCCTTAACGATTTCGATGTTAAGATAGAATATGATATAGATAAGGCTATTCAGGATAAAGATGTTATTTACATTTTAAGGATGCAACTTGAAAGACAGGAAAAAGGTTTATTCCCCTCTTTAAGAGAATATGTTAAAGAATTCTCTATGACCTATGAAAGATATCTAAAAATAAAAGACAGAAGCATAATAATGCATCCCGGACCCATAAACAGAGGTGTAGAGCTTGATGGGAATGTTGCAGATAGTGAAAAATCTGTAATTCTTGATCAGGTAACAAATGGAGTCGCAGTAAGAATGGCAATCCTTTATCTACTCAACGGAGGAAAGAATGAATAATCTCATTTTAAAAAATTGTAATATAGTAAATTTTGATAAAATAGAGAAAAACAAAACTGTAGTTATTAAAAATGGAGTAATAACTTCTATCGAAAATAGTTATAAAGGCGAAGGTATCGATTTAAAAGGTAAATACCTTTTGCCTTCTTTTGTAGATCTACATTCACATCTTAGAGAACCAGGAGAAGAGTTCAAAGAGGATATATTTACAGGTTGTGAAGCAGCTTTAAGTGGTGGATACACATCCATAGTGATAATGCCAAACACAAAACCACCTATAGACAACCCACAATCTATAACCTATTTAAAAAAGAGAGAACTCGAATTTGGAAGGATCGAGATTTACCCTCTCGGTGCTTTGACAAAAAATATGGAATCTGTGGAAATAACTGAAATGTACGATATGTTAAAAGCTGGAGCAAAGGGTTTTTCCGATGATGGAACTGGTACAAAAAATTCAAGAGTTTTTCTCAACGCTTTAAGGTACATATCAAGATTCGATTCTTTCGTCTCTGTTCACTGTGAAGATAAAAATCTATCAGAAGGTGGACAGATAAACGAATCTGATGTCTCCATAAAAACTGGTCTTTCAGGAATACCTTTTATAGAAGAGGACATAACAGTTTACAGAAACTTAAAGATAGCAACATATCTTAATACCGGTCTACATATAGCTCACATTTCCACAAAAGATACTTTATCTTTAATTAAAGATTTTAAGAAAAAAAACAAAAAAATAACATGTGAGGTAACCCCTCATCATCTTATTTTCGATGAAAGTGTCCACTTCAATTACGATACAAACTTCAAAGTAAAACCATCTTTAAAATCAAAAAAGGATGTCGATTCTTTGATCAAAGGAATTAATGATGGTTCTATTGATGCCATAGCAACAGATCATGCACCACATCAGATTTATGAAAAAGAGGTAGAATTCATATATGCACCTTTTGGAATAATAGGTTTTGAAACATCATTCTCTTCATTATATACAAACCTTGTTTTAAAGAACAAAACAGATATAAAAACTCTCGTAAAACTATTATCTTATAACCCTGCAAAGATTCTAAATATTGATGAAAGGTATATAAAAACAGGAAACTTTGCAAATCTTATAGTAGTTGATCTTGAAAAAGAGGTAACTGTTGATAGGAACTTCATTAAATCCAAATCTATAAACACACCATTTTTAAACAAAAAACTTTTCGGTAGTATAGATATGACAATCCTTAAAGGGAAAATAGTTTTTAGGAGAGATTAACAATGGGGCTTAAAATAGATTACAAAGATCTATTTTTAACAACATTAAACCAATCAAAGTTTTTAATAAACATTGATGAAAGTTTGAGTGAAAAGGAGAAGTATCAGGAAAATATTCAAAGGCTTTTGATACTTTTAAAAAAGAAAAATGTAAATCTTTCACAGTTACAGATTTTTATAGATAACTCTCAAAATGGAAAAATATTCATCTATATTCCAACAGAACAGTTTGAACTTTTAGAGTCTTTATTTAAATTGTATTTACTAGACTCTGTAAATAAAAACGAGATCACTTCACAGTTGAAAAATTTTTATAAAAATATTGTTGAATTTAATCAAAACTCTGCCCTGCTCTTTGAACTCATTTCCCTAAAAATATTTTTCCATGTTTTCAATACCCATAAAGAAAACCTCGAAAAAAATGAAAACTTTTTTGAAGAAAAATTAAACAAAGTCAGAGAGATTTTAAAAGATCTTAGAAATGAACTTTACTCAACAAACATTTTCAACAGGGAATTTCAGACAAAAATATTCGACAATTTAAAGTTTACAAAAAATTCTATAATAGATAAAGATCTTGAACTTGACAGAGAGTTGTTTTTCAACGAATATGGATTCTCTTTAAATACTTTCCTTAACCTTTTAAAAATGTTCAATACTGCTGCAAGTCTTGAAAAAGAAATAGAGATTATAGATTATTTTGAAAACAGAACAATATGGTCAATAGATGATATCCTTAAGCCAGAAAATATAATCTACCTACCATTTTTAAGAGATGAGTTAAAAGATATAGTTTTAAAATCTATTATAAAAAAATCCAAACAAACGAAAGAATTCCTTTTAAAGGAAAAAGATGACCTTGAAAAACAGCTTGAACAGATAAAAAGTGATATGGTTGATTCTCTTAACAACTTCTCAACAAATATTAAAAAGGAAACTATAGATTCTATAAAATATCCCGTAAATCCAACGGTAACAAATAAAATAAACAGTTTTATAATAGATTTTAACAGAAGTGTTATGGCAAACATTTTGCAGGCAAACAAACTTTCCGAAAGATGGAACAATTTTCAAAAAAAGATGACCAAAAATGAAAATCTGAGAGTTCTTACTTACGATCAGTATATTGAAATATTAAAGAATGAAGGATCTTTAGATAAAAATGACCTTATCCTTTCAATTTTAATATATTTCGATTACTCTAAAGATTTTGAAAACTTTTTTGAAAAATTCAAACCACAGATTTTAAAAGTTGTTAAGAACTCTTTTGAAGAGTTAAAAAAAGAATACTCTGAAAAAAAGACACCTATAATTCAAAAGGAAATCAATTTTATTTCCGAACTTTTTATTGAATCCAAATTTCAAAAAAAATTTAACTTCGAGCTTTTACAAAAAAAGTTTTTGGAAATAATTGAAAACTTAATAGACAAGCTTATAGTTTCTATACTCTTCGACTCTTTTACCATTTATAACATTAAACTTTTAGACGACGAAACGAAAAAAGATCTTTTAAACTTTAACCTTTTTTTAAATCTTTTGCCTTTCAAAAAAGTAATTTACATATCAAGCGGTGAAAAGAAACAGTCCAAGAAATTTTTAAATATAGATGTTGAACAGTTGAAAAATATTATAAAAAAGAACTATTCAAAGATTGTAAGTGTTTTGGTTTATGATATAAGAGGGTCAACTTATATGAGTTCAAAGTTGAACAACGCTGAAAAGCAGAAATATATAATGAAAAAATTCCAACATCTTATAAACAACACTATAAAAAACAATTTCGGTTTACCCTTGAAAGAAACAGGGGATGGTGGAATTGCGATATTCTGTTCAAACTCCAAAGAGATATACAGAACACTTTTTAAGGAATCGGTCTCATCAAAAAATGTTCTAATCAGACATTCCATAGCAACAGGTTCTGACCTAATAATAAAGGAATCTGCAACTTCCTCTATCGAATCTTTAAAATGTTCTCAAAAACTTGTTGAGAGTGCTGAACAGTTCATAAAAGACAATTATATAAACTATCGTGAATGGTTTTTTGATGTTCAGGAAAAGAAACTTATACATGAGGGAATAGAGTATGCTCTTCTTCCTCCGGAATTCAAATCACTTTTCAGAGTTGGAGTTGGAATAGCGAGTGGTATCGTTAACAGGGATGTTAACATTTCCATCAACGCTTTCGGTGATATCGATATATATGGAATAACAATAAACGAAGCTAAGATCTTTTCAGGGGGAAAGGATCCATCATCATCTATAATCCTTGTTGATCATCCAACATTGTTTTCCGCTATAATCAATTCAAATTATATTGAAATCCAGAATGGAAAGGATCTTAAAATAAATGAAGATTATTTAGAAAAAATTTTGAATTTTGAAAAAAGTTTCATAGTAGAAAATTTTAAAATCAGATTCTACGGAGTTTATTATCCTTTAAAGAAAAATAAGGATCAGGTAGTTGATACAAATGTTAAAATCGATAATATATTTATAGATGATAATGGAAAAATTTTCTACAACGATGAAGAGATAAAATTTTTATATCAAGTTGAGATATAACTATTTTTCTTTTTTTGCAGTTTTTCCAAATTTTTTCATGTATTTATCAACTCTTCCTGCTGTATCAACAAATTTTTGTTTTCCCGTAAAGAAGGGGTGACATTTTGAACATATTTCAACTTTTATCAATTTTTTCGTTGCTTTGGTTTTTATCTGATTACCACAAGCACACTGTATCGTTGCATCAACATATTCCGGATGTATTCCTTTTTTCATTCTTCCTCCTATTCTGTCATCACTTTCAAAAATTCCTGATTGTTTTTTGTTGAAGACATTCTATTTATCAAAAACTCCATAGCCTCAACTGGATTCATCTCACTCAAAAGTTTTCTCAAAACCCATACTCTCGAAAGTTCAAACTCTGTTAAAAGAAGATTCTCTTTCCTTGTTCCAGATTTATTAACATCTATTGCTGGGAATATCCTTCTATCAGCCAACTTTCTATCAAGAACAAGTTCCATATTTCCAGTTCCTTTAAACTCTTCAAAAATTACTTCATCCATTCTTGAACCTGTTTCAATAAGAGCTGTGGCAATTATAGTTAAACTTCCACCATGTTCAATATTTCTTGCTGCACCAAAAAACCTTTTAGGTTTATGCAAAGCGTTAGAATCAACACCACCTGAAAGTGTCCTTCCACTATGAGGTGTAACAACATTGTATGCTCTTGCAAGCCTTGTAATAGAATCAAGAAGTATAACAACATCATTTTTCTGCTCAACCAACCTTTTTGCTCTTTCAATAACTATCTGGGCAACCTGAACATGTCTATCAGCTGGTTCATCGAAAGTTGAAGAGATTACCTCACCTTTTACAGATCTTTCCATATCTGTAACCTCTTCTGGCCTTTCATCAATAAGTAAAACTATGAGCTTTATTTCAGGATGATTTTCAGAAATCGCATTCGCTATCTTTTGAAGTATTATTGTTTTTCCAGCCCTTGGAGGAGATACGATTAAAGATCTCTGTCCTTTTCCAATAGGTGTAAGTAAATTTATTATTCTAAGTGATAGATCGTTATTTTTCGTTTCAAGATTTATCTTTTCATCAGGGTAGAGAGGGGTAAGGTTATCGAAAAGTATCCTTTTTCTCGACTCCTCATAAGGAACATAGTTTATAGTTTCTATCTTCAAAAGAGCAAAATATTTTTCACTATCTTTCGGAGGTCTAATTTGACCATAGATAGTATCTCCAGTTTCAAGTCCAAACTTTTTTATCTGTGAAGGGGAAACATAGATGTCCATAGGACCCGGGGTATATGAGTATTCTGGTTGTCTCAAAAATCCAAATCCTTCAGAGGATATCTCTAAAACTCCCTCTCCATAAATGTTTCCATTCAATTCTGACTGCTTTTCAAGTATCTTGAATATGAGTTCCTGCTTTTTCAGTGTGCTCACATTGTCGATTTCAAAACTTTTAGCAAGGTCTATCAATTCGTTAAAAGTTTTATTTTTTAAATCATCAATTTTCATAAACTCTTCTTTTTAGGGGTTAAATGAACATAAATTATAGATCTTTTTTTTATAAAGTCAATACTTATTTTTTCTTTTTGTAACTTTTCAATAAGGACGCTTTGTTGTCAACTTCCTGTACATTTGAAAGGATCTCTTCCATTGAAGCCGTTTGTTGCTCTATTGATGCAGCTATCTCTTCTGTATTAGCGGAGGTTTTTTCAGAAAGTTCTGCGATATTTGAAATCTTCTCAATGTATTTATTGATGAGTTCCATCTGTTCTTCTGATGAATAGTATATCTCTTTTATCATATTTACTGTTAGAGTTATCGCTTTCGATATCTGCTGGAATTCATTTTTTGTGTCATCCATGAGTTTCTTACCTTCAGAAACATTGTTATGCTGGTTTTTAATAAGTTCAGCTGTCATTTTAATATCATCTTTGATCTCATCTATAAGATGTGATATCCTTTCTGTTGAACTTGCTGATTGCTCTGCAAGATCCCTTATCTCTTCAGCAACAACAGCGAATCCTTTTCCATACTCACCTACCCTTGCTGCTTCTATGGCAGCATTTAAAGCGAGTAAGTCAGTCTGCTCTGAAATTTTTGTTATTATTTCAACTATCTCGTTGATCTGTTCAGAACGGTTTTGTAAGAACTCTATCTTCTCAAGAGCTTTGTTGACATTTAGCACGATGAAATCAAAATTAGTAATAGTTTTATCAACTTTATCCAACCCGAGTGTAGTAGCATCGTTTGCTTTCTTGGATGCTGTCTGAGCCATATTTATTTTAGATGAAACACTTTCAGATAATGTTTTGATTTTCAAAGCATCATTTTTTGCTATTTTGGTATTGTTGGATTGCTCTTCCATGTCACGTGCTATTTCCTGAACTGTCGATGAGATCTCTTGTGAAGAAGCGGTTATCTCCTCTCCGGTTGAAGCAAGCTGACTGGTTATAGTGGAAAGCTCATCAGCCATATTCAAAAGTGATTCTATGAATTTTTCATACCTTTTCAAACTCTTGTTAAGTTCAACTACAAGATCTCCAATCTCATCGTTAACATATATTGAAATATTCTCTCCAACATAGCTTTCTTCTGAGAATAGTTTTTTTATAGAATCTTTAACGCTCTTTATGGGGTGAATTATTGAAAGCAAAAATATCCATGAAAGTATAAAACTTAAAACAAGTAGAATAAAATAAAGAAGAATGTTGTGTTTGATTACAAAACTTATAAAAATGATAAAAATTAGAAGAAAGTTGACTGTGATGAAAAACCTTAAACCTAAAGGTATTCTTTTTAAGTATTTTTTTATACTTTCAAAATCATCAGGAGAAATTCTATACTCTGATAGTTTTTTTGAGAAAATCATTATTGATATTTGCATGTTGACAAGTCCCATAAATATAGCGATCAAAAACCCATCAGATACACCGATAATTATTGATTTTGTTGGTGAACCGGTAAAAAATAAAACCACAGCAACAATTATTGAACCTGCTAAAAAATGCAAAAACATATGAAAAGCTGATGCGAATGGAGAATTTATCATGAAAATATACTCTTTGAGTTCCCTCTTTTCAATAAGTTCATTGTTTACAGTTAACCTGTATCTTATCCTCTGAACAATTTCATATTCTATTGCAAGCACTAAACATAAAATAGATCCCAGATATATTATTATATTTCTTTGCTCTTGGGTAAACTCAACAGATTGTGGAACCATTATTACAAGTAATGGAACACCTATTATCAATGCAGGAAGATTTGTTGAAAGGGTAAAAATGTTTAACAACTTTTTCATACTTTATATTTTATCTTAACATAATTTTAATCTAAGTCAATACAACATTAAAAATCGATTGAACAATTAAAAGATATATCAGAATAGCCATCAGCTGTTAAAAGGTTAAACAATAAAGAAGGATAAAAATTAAAATCAATATTTTTTAATCTAAATTTTATTTCCGGTGTTAAGATTAAATCCATTTTTTTGAACCCAGAGAAATCCTGCTTAAGCAAAAATTGTGTTAGAAATCCAGTAGTAAAATTTTTTGGTAAATTTAATAATTCAAAACCAAAGCCATACTTTTCAAAAATTATCCTTTCTATTCCACCTTCATCGATAAGAGATTTTAAAGTTAAAGAAGTTTTTATAAAACTTTTATACAGGAGAGAAAACAACAGATCGTATCCTGTTAAAAGTTTTTTATCATATTGGGAAAATTTGTAGTTGGTTTGTTCTATAAAAAATTTTCCATAAAAATCAAAATCATTCACAAAAGTTCTGTAAGATGTTCCAGTCGATACTTTAAATATAGAATTTTTACTACCTGAATTATCTTTTGGATAGAAAATGTTAGAAATGCTAAAATAAATGTTTGGAAGGTCATTCTTTTTGTAAAGGAGATTTATATTATCAAATATATTACTTCCTTCAAATCTAAAAATATAATTTTTTTCATTTTTATTTTCTAAAGTTAAATCCCCAGTTATTATCAGATCATTTTTTATCAGAAAGATATTCTTCAGGTAAATTTTATCATATTTGTCATAAAAAAATGGAGTTTTGGATACTGATTTTTTTACAATATAAAAATTCGCATAATATTTTTTTAAATCTATGTCGGTTTCAAATTTATTAGAATAATTTTTAAAATCATAAAAAAAGTTTATACTATCCATCTTTTTAGAAAAGAAAGGAGAAGATAAAGTATAAGAAAATTTTAACCTATTTTCAAAAATATTTAGACCGTTTTTCAATTTAAAATTGACCCATAGAACGGAATCTTTATATAGCAGATTTTCAAATTTAAAATCATACAATCTGATTTTTTTATAAAAAAATGTTCTTGAAAGAAGAATATTCTCTCCTGAAATTTTGCCTGATATGTTTGAGAAAGAACCTAAAGAATCTTTGAATGAAAAATTTATCCCTTTTAAAGGTAGAAGTTTATAATATGAAAAATCATCATAAAAAAATAGATCAAAAATGTTTAAATCAAACTTGGCAAAATTGAAATGCAAATATAATTTTTGATCATTCAAAAAATTCTTGTTGGAAAAAATATTGTTATAAATAGAAAATTTATAAAAGAATCTGTTAAGATTCCCATAAAAAGAAATAGAGTAAGAGTTAAAAAAATTTGTATTTGAACCGGTTTCATATCTACCATTATAATCGATAAAACCGTTGCAAAAATCCTCAAAAAAATCTTTTTTAGAAATATTTAAATAGTAGGTTTTTAAAAGTTTTTGATCTTTTATTATATCGAATCTGTATCTTGATGGTTTTAAAAATTTTTCAGGTGCGTAGGATAATATTTTTTCTCCAATCAAACATTTTGCCGTTATGTCTTCCCCATCCATAACCAGTTTTACATTTTTTGTTCCGGAAGGTATATATACAGAAAAAACGAACCTGTCCAAAGGTATATTCTTTTCATTTTCCGGAAGAAGCAGAATTATATCTTTTTTTGCTTTTTTTTCCTCTTTTATAAACTTAACTATATTTTTTATCCTTTCTTCCACTTTTTCAGGAATATACTCAAAACTGTTATCCTTTGTAATAATCTCAAAGTAATAATAAAAACCCTTTTCAGGCAAAGAGTCGAATGGTAAAGAAACAAAAGCCTTTTTAGCATCGAAATCCATTCTAAATTTTTTATCTTTTTCAAAATCCGAAATAATTATGTTAACATCTTTAATTTTGTAAGGGTCATCTTTAACAATAAAAAAAATCGTCAGATTCTCATTCTCATAAAGTTCATCTATTTTTGAATAATCCACCTTAAAAGCAGAGAAAATCTTTAAACTAAAAATCAACAGAAGAAAAGTTGATAAAATTTTTCTATTTTTCGATATTGATATATAATGTATCATTTTTATAATCTTCAAACTCTATCTCTACAATACCCTCTTTGTTTTTTTCTATACCTTTTAATTGTTCTTTTTTTTCAACCTTGTAAGGATTTTCACCTTTTATAAGTATAATCTGGTCATTTTTTGATCCACTTACTTTTCCAAATTGATTCTCTACATCAAATTTATTACAGTAAATTATTGAAATTTTAGCAATCGAATCTTTCATATTTATAAAAAAGGAAGAGCTATCAGAAAATATGAAAGTATCAAACAATTTTATCTGAAAATTATTTTGATCACTTTTTATCAAAAAGTTACCATAACTTATATTCAATCTGAAAAAGTTATCTTCTGTCAGATCGAAAATGTTTAAAGAAAATTCACTTTCACCAAAAACTGACAGTTCGCTTTTTCCATCTATCAAAGATATTTCCAACAAAGAGAATTTTTCAAGTTCTACATTAAAACTATCTTTAACAATATCTCCCCTTTTAAGTGGTTCTTTCTCTTCTCCCTCATTTTGGAAAATATTTCCCTTTGAATTTTTTACAACTCCCACTTCTTTTGGAAACAAAAAAATTGAGATTAAAAGTAAAAAAAATATTATCTTTTTCTTTTCCATCTTATCTCTTTCATTCCACTGATATTCAATTCTTTCAAATCAACCTCAACTCCGTTAACCCAAGCTCTACCTGTTGGGTGGTATCCTGCAAGTTCAAAAAATTTAAAAATCAAATGGAGATAATCGTTTTCGTTAAAAAAATCTTTTTCAGAAGAGGGAAAATATATATTGCCAGTATGAAAAAAAAGAAAGTTACTCCTTTCCACTATTCCGTTTTCATAACTTTCAATATACCATAAGAAATTTCTTCTATAAGGTATAATGGAAAATGTATCCAAAACAACAAAATTTTTCCCAGAAACATCAATTTTTATAAAAGGTTTTAGATCCAATAAAAGATCTTCCCCAAGATGGTTTAAAAGTGTTATATCCTTTACCACAAGAGAACATTTTGAAGATGAGTTGAAAACAAAAGTATTATCGAAAGGTTTAGGGCTATTCTCACCACCTGGATAAAAAATTTTTATATCAGGAAAAATATATATGGAAAAAACAAAAATTATGAAAAAAAATATCTTTTTATTATTCATTTAAAAGGGACATAAAAATAAGGTCAACATATTTCCCATCTTTAAAAGAATGTTTCCTATAATGACCTTCCTTAACGAATCCCAACCTTTCATACATCTTTATAGCTTCTTTGTTGAATTCGTAAACTTCAAGAGATATTTTATGTAACTGAAGATTTTTGAATCCATAATCAACAAGCATTTTTGTTGATTCGGTTCCATAACCTTTTCTTTGAAAATCTTTACCCAAAGATATAGAAAGCATTGCCCTTCTATTTGGCCAGTTAAAATCTGATAAACTTATTATCCCTGCTATTTTAAAACTTTCCTTCTCAACAATCTTTAAAAAAACTCCCTTTTTTTCTTTGTTTAAAGTTATCAAATCCTTCAACATCAACCTGTTTCTAGGAAATCTTTCTGCAAGATTTTTCCTGACATCAGGAGAGTTAAGAATTTTTTGTATGGAATAAAGGTCATCCTCTTCAAGTGGAGAGAGGATGACCTTTTCACCTTCGAGAAAAATTACAGGTTCTTCCTTTTTCATTTTACCTTATTTTAGATTCATCAATTTAATATTCTTTTCATAAAGAACTTTCCCATCTTTATCAGAGACAATTTTGATGAAGTAGATTCCTTTATTTTTCAACATATTTTTGAGTAAAAATCTGTGAACTCCAAAATCTATTTTTCCATCATAGATTTTTCCTATACTCCTTCCAGAAATATCAAAAATTTCTATCTTAGTGTTACAACCTGAAGGAACCTCATAGAGAAGAACATTCTCATCGAAATTTCCATTAATCTTTGCGTTAAAGTACTTTATAGTTCTATTTTTAAGAACAGTGAGTTCATCTAAGTTTGAATATGAAACTATTGAGAATAGATCGGAGTAGTAGAAAATTGAGCTGTTGGAACTCGATGTGAGTTTCAACATACAACTATCAGAATAAAGACCATAAGGAATAGTCCATTCATAGTTACCATTATTACTCTGGTTAACAGCTATCTGAGTCCAACTTAAACCTTTATCGTAAGATATCTCAAGGTTATACTGTAAAATCGTTCCAAGAGTAGTCCATGTGAAATAATATTTTTTTGTGGTTTCAAATATGTTACCCAAAACCGGAGAAGTGAACCTAACTATTGGCTTTGAAATAACAAAAGTATCTGAAATTCCATATATGGTTGATTGTGATGAGTTAGATATCTTTATCAAAGCCATATCTGAAACAGCTATATCTGGAATAGTCCACTCGTAGTAACCGGTGTTTGAAACACCAGATGCTATAGATCTCCACTGTGAACCAAGATCTGTTGAATAGAATATATCACAGGTTGTAAATGAACCAGTATTTCTCCATGTTATGTAATATTTTCTTCCAGCTAACATAGTATCAGAATTGCTTAAAGATGTAACTGTTATGTTTTGAGGTAAAATCGTGAACTTTTCCGATATACCAAAAACATTAGAGTTACTGCTGTTTAATATTTTAACAAGACAGTTAGTTGAATTCTCTGTTGGCACACTCCATTCATAGTAACCTGAGTTGGTTACATTCGTTGCAACATATGTCCATGTCGCTCCATTGTCTTTCGAATACTGTATATCGACAGCAGAAATCGTTCCAGTATTTTTCCATGTTATATAGTATTTGTTTCCAGAAATGTACATATCTGTTGTTTTTGGAGAAAGAACTTCTATAGTTTGCAAAGGAATTGCAAATCTTGAACTGTTTCCACTCACATTCGTATTATCGTAATTTGAAACTTTAACAAAACAGTTTTCTGATGGAGTGTTTGGAATAGTCCATTCATAGTTGTTAGTATTAGAAAGGTTATCTGTTACTATATTCCAATCTATACCATCATTGTAGGAGTATTCTATCCTTACCTTTGAAATTGTTCCAATGTTAGTCCAAGTTATAAAATATTTTCTACCAACAACCCATCTGTCAGTTGATAAAGGAGAGTTTACAAGTATGAGTTGCGGAACAATTGAGAAAATTTCACTATCATCAAAAATCGATTCATCGTTTGAATTTGTAACTCTTATGAGAACAAGATTGGAATTAACATCTGGAACTGTCCACTCATAGTAACCACTATTCGTTAGATTTGAAACGAGAGTGTTCCAATTTGCTCCATTATCGAGTGAATAGTAGAGATTCACAGTTGAAATGGTTCCTGTTGTTTTCCATGTTATAAAATACTTTCTACTTACGAAAAATTGTGAATTCGATGTTGGATATGTCACCTCAATTTTCTGAGATGAAATCTTAAAATTATCTGAATTATCATAAACATTCAGGTTTGAAATGTTACTTACCCTTATCAATGCGTTATTCGTTGATGACAAAGTTGTTGGTAGAGTCCATTCATAATATTTGTTGTTTGTAGTAGAACCTGTAATTGTACTCCATAAACTTCCGCCATCAAGAGAATACTCTAACATAACATTATCAACAGTTCCAGTGTTAAACCATGTAATAGGATATGTCTTAGTTATCATCATAGAGTCGTTAATTATAGGTGAAAGGATGGAAATCGTTTGAGGAATTATACTAAACCTTTCAGAAATATCGTTAATATTTTCAAAAGATGAGTAAGATACTTTCACTAAACAACTATCAGAGATGTAGTTTGGAACTGTCCATTCATAGTAACCAGAGTTAGCATAATTTGAAACTATAGAGTTATAACTCTTTCCATTATCAATAGAATAGTATAAGTTAACCTTATCAATTGTTCCATTGTTCTTCCATGTTATAAAGATTTTACTTCCAACTACGAAAGATGAAGCACCTTTGAAAGAAGTTATCTCAAGGGAAGGATATACTGTTGTGAAAGTCTGTGAAGTTCCACTGACAGAAAGGTTGGATTTATTTGTTAATTTTATAAGTGTCTGTAAGGAATTTGAAAGTGGGAAAGGATTGAAAAGATAATTTTGACTTGAAGCAACTATGGATGATGAGAATGTTGTCCAGTTTGCCCCATTATCTAAGGAGTACTCTCCAACAAGTGTGTCTATTCCTCCTATATAATCCCATGTAAGATAGAATGGTGATAAAGTCAAAATCGTATCGTTTGATAAAGGATAGGTCAAATATATTGTCTGATCTTTTAAAACAAAAGTTTGAGAATAACCTTCTATTGAAGGTGATTCGTAACCTGTTACCTTTACAATGCAATTTGTTGAACCACCCTGAGGTGCTCTCCATTTGAAATATTTAAGAGAAGCACTTACAGTATCCATTATAGTATATGTTGTTCCACCATTTTTTGAATAGGACAGAACTACACTATCACCTGAACCCATATTCGAGTACCAAGTTATATAGTAATAGTTTCCGGAAATGAGAGTGTCAACACTTTTTGGAGAAACAACATTTATTGATGGATATTTAGTTGTGAATGTTGGAGATACGCCAAAAACTGAACTGTTCGAACTGTTCTTAACTCTAACCAAAGAGTTTGATGATGAAATGTTAGGTAATGTCCAGAGGTAATATTTCGAGTTTGTTGTTGTTGTAATACTCTGCCATGTTGAACCACCGTTAGTGGAGTACTCAAGATCAACATTTGAAAAACTTCCTGTATAATTCCAGGTTATATAATATTTTCTTCCAGATATCCATTCTGAGGAGGATAATGGTGATGTTACAGTTAGTACTTGTGGAATTATAGAAAACTTTTCACTTACAGAGAAAGATGATGTTAATCTTAAACAAGTTACTTTTATGTAGCAGTTTGAACTTATCACATTTGGTATAGTCCATTCAAGGTACTGTGTTGAAGAAGGAATTGTGTCTATCTGTGTCCAACTTGTTCCACTATCAGTAGAGTAGGAAACTATTACAGAATCGTTGGAAGAACCAAGGAAATCAAATGTTATAAGCATCTTTTCTCCAACGATATATTCCTCATTCAGTTTTGGAGAAGTTATATTTATAATTTTATCGGAGAGAGAGAATAATCCAGATAATCCCTTTGCAGAACTGTTGTCCTTGTTAACTATCCTTACAAGTGTTGAATCACTTTTGATATTTGGAGTAGTCCATAGATAGTATCTGTTAGATGTGAGAGTTTTTCCAACCGTGTTCCATGAAAGTCCGTTGTTTGTTGAATACTCAACAACAGATGTATCGAAAAGTCCTTTATAAACCCAAGTTATATTATACTGTTTACCGGATATCAAACTATCTGTAACTGTTGGATATTTTAATGTTATCTCCTGTGGAACTATTCTGAATATCTGAGAAAGATCAAACCTTGTTGTATCACTGGCATTGGAAACTTTTATTATAACTGAATCTGAAGATGTCTGAGGCACTGTCCAGATATAGTTCTGTGAGTTTGTTGTTGAGTTTGAAATAACACTCCAGTTCTTTCCATTATCAAGGGAGTATGTTATTTTTACATTTGAGAAATCACCTGTATAATCCCATGTAATATAATATTTGTTCCCAGAGTACCATACTGTTGAACTATCCGGATATGTTACAAAAATGCTCTGTGGAATTATAGTGAATGTATCTGAAATATCAAAAACATTGCTGTTTTTTGAAAATTCCACCTTTAAAAGTGCTTTATTCGACGAATAGTTTGGAACTGTCCAGTTATAAGAATAGTTGTTCACCTGCTTTGTTATAAGACTCCAGTTGTTTCCACCATCTATAGAATAATATATATTAACGGTATCAACAACGCCAAGATTATACCAACTTATATAATAACTCCTTCCGGAAAGTAATGTATCGTTGTAAATAGGAGAAGTTATGAATAACTCTTGTGGTTTTATAACAAAGCTTTTTGAATAAACTGTAGTGTTTGTATCTCCATACTCTTGCAACCTTATCCTTGCGTTAGAAGTAGGTTCATTTGGGATTGTCCATAAGTATGAACCAGTATCTGGGGTTTGACTTATTATCTCCTTCCAAGTTATTCCGTCTGTATTGTAATAGAGTTGAACATAAGGTGCAGTTCCTTTTACATCTCTCCAGATTATATTGTGCTTCCTTCCAACATAGAATGTATCGGTATCATCTGGATATATAAAATCAAGAAGAGTCTTTTTAACAATAAGGTTACCAACTGTTAAACTTGTGTCAAAAACACCTGCACCATTGTAAAAATCAATTTTTAAAGAAAAATTGTTAGAAGATGCTGTATGTGGCAAAGTCATCAAAAAAAAGTTTTCGTTTTTTATCTTATCGGCTAAAATTATGTAGTTCAAACCATCAGTTGAATATGAAACCGTTGCTCTATAAGTTGTATCATAAAAAGAGTTCCAAATTAAATAGTATGTTTCATCAACATACATTGTGTCATTTTGATTTGGGAAAAGTATAGTATCTTTTGTAGGTTGAGATAAAACTATAATTGTGTCAGATGTATCGTAAAGGTAAGTTCCATTTTTGTCATAAATTTTGATAACAAATTTATCCAAAGTATCACAGAAAGTATTAAAAAACATGTAATATTCTTTTGTGTCAAATTTACCCAAACTTATTTCTCCCTTTAAAGAGCTTTCAAGTTTTATTAGAACTGAATCCTCAAGTGTCCCTCTGTTTGTTGTATAAATAGGGAAATAAGATTTATAATAACAAAAATCACCATTTAAAGGTTGATCTATATTTATGGTTGGTTTATTTACAGTGAAGTTACTATCAGATTCGTCAAAAGCATAGTTATCTTTTGTTGACATAACTTTCACCTTATAGGTTGAAAAGGCTGAGTGTGGAATTTTCCATAAGTAAGATCCACTATTTTTTATAGTACTTATAGGACTATAATTTGAACCACCATCAAGCGAATAGAATAGAGAAACAGAATCTGGACCACCTATCCAATTCCAATTTATCTCACTCTTCTCACCACTATAAAAATATTCCCCTCCTTTTGGTTGAACTATACTGTAAATAGGTCTTACTATAGAAAATACTTTTGATAGTGAATAAACTGAATCACTGGCAGTACTTGTTACCTTTATCCAACAACTATCACTGACATAGTTTGGAACCGTAAAAACAAAACTTCCAGTGTTCAAAGTTGCTGTTGAGATGAAGGTGTTTTGAACAACTCCTGAAACTTTATAGTAGAGTTCTATTATAACACTGTCAACTGTTCCAGTCCAATTCCAATATATAGGATATTTATTGCCTACTCTTAAAACTGCTCCACTATCTGGAGAGAAAATAGAAACTGTTGGTTTTAAAATAGAAAAGTTGTTATCTGATAAGTCGTAAGAAAGATTATCCGAAATGTTTGTTACTTTGATTTTACAAATATTTGAAACATCGTTTGGAACCTTCCAAATATAGTTTCCATCATTAGTTTCAGATGTTGAAATATTTTTCCAAACTGTTCCACCATCTGTTGAGTATTCAAGTTTAACATTTGATACCTGTCCATCATTTTCCCAGTGTATTGGGGTATATTCACCAACAATGAGATTTTCAAAACCATTTGGAGTTAAAACTTTAAAGGTTGGTCTTTTTATAGAAACAAAACCACTTGATATTCCTTTTGTTAAGGAATCAGAAGTACTTGTAACTCTTATTTTAACTGAATCTGAAACAATAAGTGATGGAACAGTCCATCTGTAATATCCATTATTCGCAGTTGATGAAGTTATACTGTTCCATGTTGAACCATTATTTGATGAATATTCTATTTTCACACTTGAAACTGATCCATTGTTTTTCCAATGTATAGGCAATATATCTCCAGATACAAAACTTTCTCCACCTTTTGGTGAAAGAATCGTTAAAGATGGAGAAACTATTGAAAAGTTATTATCCGAAATATCAACAGTGTTTCCATCTGTTGTGCTTGTTACTCTAATTTTGACATTTGAAGAAACAATAGATGGGACTGTCCAGTTGAAAACACCATCATTTGGATCAGATGGATCGATTACAGTCCAGTTCACTCCATCTGTTGTATACTCTATCATAACATTTGAAAAACTCCCCTCACTTCTCCATCTTATAGGATAAACCTCTCCACCAACAAGTGTTTCTCCACCGTTAGGATAAAGAAGTGTTACCTTTGGTGAAATTATAGAAAATGTAGAGTTTGAAAGATCAAAAGTATTTGTCGGATCAAGATTGTTTGATACCCTGAAAAGTGCATTTGTGGTTGTTACTGTTGAAGGGACACTCCAAATAAAAGAGCCATCATTCGTTGTGTCTGAGTTTATTATTTTTGTCCATGTTGATCCACCATCGGTTGAGTATTCAAGTTTTACATAAGAAAAACTTCCAGTCCAATTCCATTCTATAGGGAAATAATCACCTGCTGTTATATTCTCACCTCCATTTGGAGAAACCAAAGTTATTATGGCTGGGATTATAGAAAATTGTCCACTTGTTGAAAAGTTTGTTGGATCCGAAACATCTGAAATTCTTATTAGAACATTTGAACTCATGACTGAAGGTACGGTCCAAAAATAAGATCCTTCATTTGTAGTAGAGTTGGAAATAACATTCCATGTTGAACCTCCATCAGTTGTATACTCTATTTTAACATTAGCGATTTCACCATTATTTTGCCAGACTATCTGGTAAACATTGCCAACTATTAAGGAATCACCAACTTTTGGAGATATTACATTTATGACACTTTTGTTTATTGAAAATTTTTTCGAAATAGCATAAGAGTTTAAAGTATCTGAAAGGTTTAAAATTTTAATAAAACAATTTGAAGAGTTCAAGGAAGGAACTGTCCATATATATGTTCCATTATTTGTAGAACTGTTTGTAATCACATTCCAATTTGACTGGTTATCATAAGAGTATTCTATCTTTACATTTGAAAAGTTAGCATCATAGGTGTAATTTATAGAAACTTTCTCTCCTGAGATCAAAGAAGAACCTGAATCTGGTGAAACAATTTTTATCTGAACAGGTGAAAGTGTAAAATTACTATCCGATATATCAAAAGAGTTGTTATCTGAACTGTTTCTAACTCTTATCCTATAATTTGAAGATGGTGCTAATGTGGAAGGTATACTCCATACATAGGAACCATCGTTTGCTTCAGATGAAGCTATATTATTCCAACTTGTTCCTCCATCTGAAGAATAATCTATATTAACACTTGAAAAATCACTGTTACTACTCCAAAGAATTGGATACTTCTCACCTATTTTAAATGTTTCTCCACCTTTTGGAGACAAAAGATTTAAAGCTGGAGAAAGAACTATAAAAGTCGCATCACTTATATCGTAAGATGTTACATCGGATGAATTTGTTATTTTTAAAAGGTAGTTGGAAGATGGGGTTGATGGAACTGTCCAAACATAACTACCATCATTTGTTGTGCTTGTTACAATAGTGTTCCAAGTTGATCCATTGTTGGTTGAATATTCAATGTTGACATTTGAAATTGTTCCCTCACTCTGCCAAACAATAGGGTATTTGTTTGAAGCTATGAGAGTATCGTTCCCATTCATTTTTATAATCTTTATCTCTGGCTTTTTTATAGTGAAGGTTGAGTTGGAAATATCATAAACTGAAGAGTTCGCAGCATCAGAAATTTTTATAATACATTGATTTGAAGGAGTAGAAGGAACAGTCCAGACAAAAGACCCATCGTTTGGATCAGAAGCATCAACAGTTGACCAGCTTGAGCCATTATTGGTTGAATACTCTATTTTTACATTTGAAAATGTCCCAGACCAGTTCCAACTTATAGGATATTTTTCTCCAACAACAAGTTGCTCACTTCCGTTGGGGAAAGTAACATCTATCTGAGCGGTAACTATAGTTGAAGTTGAATTTGAAATATCATAACAGTTTACATCGTTCACATTTGTTATTCTTAAAAGTAAGTTAGAAGTAGATATATTTGGAACTGTCCAAAGGTAGCTACCATCGTTTGTTGTTGAAGTAACTATACTGTTCCAATTTGTTCCACCATCCGACGAGTACTCAAGTTTAACATTTGCTATTGAACCTTCCCAATCCCAGCTTATATTGGCTTTTGTCCCGGCAACAAAGGTTTCACCTCCATTTGGAGTTATAAGTGTGAGTGATGTTGAAAGTATAGAGAAAGGATAATCTGAAATATCATAAACTGCCGGGTTTGAAGTGTTGGTAATCTTTAACAAACATTTTGATGATGGATTTATCGAAGGTATTAGCCAGCTGTAACTACCATCATTTGTTGTTGAAGTTGTGATACTTGTCCATATATTTCCAGAATCAGCTGAGTATTCCAATTTGACGGTTGAAAAAGAACCACTCCACTCCCAGTATATAGGATAGTATTTACCTGTTATATACTGTTCTCCACCATTTGGACTTATAAGTTTTACAGAGTTGTTTGCTATAGAAAATGAATTCTGTGTAACAGCGAAAGAGTTTGGATCTGAAGTGTTCGTTATTCTAATTTTACATTGGTTTGATGGAGCGTTTGGAACTGTCCAGATATACTCTCCATCATTAGGAGTAGAACTCGTTATAACAACCCAATTTGTTCCACCATCGGTTGTGTATTCTATTTTAACATTTGAAAATACTCCCGTCCAATCCCAATGTATAGGATAATTCTCACCAATTATCAAAATATCATTTGAAACAGGTTTTCTTATGAATATCTCTGGTCTTGAAATTACAAAAAAGGTATCACTAACATCATAATCTGTTGGGTCAGAAGGGTTGGATATCCTTACCTTACATGTTAAAGATGGATTGTTTGGAACTGTCCATAAATAATCTCCATCATTTTGAGTTGAACTGTAAATAAGAACCCAGTTGGTTCCCCCATCTATAGAATATTCCAACCTTGAAGTTGTAGCACTTCCTGTAACATCCCAATGTATAGGCATCTGATTTCCAACAATATAATTTTCATTTCCATTGGGAGTTCTTAAATTATATGATGCTGAAAAGATTGAAAAAGCAAAAATGATTTGAAATATTAAAAGAAATATTTTCCTCATCTAAACACCTCCATCTAATAAAACATTTTATATTTTATTAAAAGAATAGTCAAGAACCTTCCACAAACTCTGTAGTAACTGGTTTTGCTCCTTTCACTGAAAGAAATACCGCAACCTCATCTGAGATGTTTTCAAAGTTATGAACAACTCCTTTTGATGCGTATGCTAAATCTCCCTCTTTCAAAATAAAAATTTTTCCATCAATATAAAATTTTATCTTCCCTCTTATCACATAAAATATTTCATCGTTGTTCGGATGCTTGTGCAAAGGTGCTTTTGATTTTCCAGGCATATTGTATATGTAAGGAGAAAGAATCTCAAGTTTATCAAAAAAAGGATTTATCTCTATCTTTTCTCCATATGAAACTTTTTCCCCATAGAACATAAAAATTGTTGTCAGATCTTCACTTTCTATTTCAGTAAATTTATCTTTGGAAGATTTACAGTTTGGACATACCTCTGGTGGATTGTCCCCTTTATGAATATAACCGCAAACTGAACATTTAAAAATTTTCATAACACTCCTTTTTTATCTTGTTTTCTAAAAATTTGAAAACTATATAGTTCCCTCTTTCATTTAGATGTGTATTATTCTCTCTGTATAGTTTTTCTCCATTATCATAAAGTATTTTAAAAGTATCTATCAAAGAAATTTTCAAGAAGTTATTCATATCTAAAAATTTTTCTATCCTTCTGTCTATGAAATCCCATCCAAGTTGAGGCTTTATATTATTTTCAATAAGCTTTTTTTGTAGATTTTTATCAACAGCAAACTGGTCAGGTATTATAAGAAAGATAACCTTTCTGTTTCTAAGTTCAAAGAACTTTGCTATTTTAACTAAAAATTTTTCAAAAAAATCCCAATCTTTATTGGGGTCATTTTTCAAAATAAAACTTGCTCTTCTTTTTTCAACTTCAAAAAAGTTCTGCTCTGAAAGGTCTCCTTCACTATTTTCCATTTTTGAAATATAAGAAAGATTTCTAAAAAGATTTACAATTTTAAGGTTGAAAAAAGAGTAATTGTTTTCAGGATAATATATTTCAGTAACATCGTTCCCCGAAAAGATAACAACAAAAGTTAAATCTGGATCTACAATTTCAAAATATTTTTCTAAAAGTTTTAGATAATCTTTTGGAGAAAAACCTGGTTGGGAAAGATTAACAACCTCATAACCTAACGAATCCTCAAACATCTTAATAAAATTGTACCTGTAATCTACAACTCCAACACAAAATGAATCCCCGACGAAAAGAACTCTTTTTTTCGCTTTTGTTTTATCAGGATCCATTCCCAAAAAACCGAATCTGTTTATAATCTCTCCATTGAAATAAGTGTTCGGTTGCAATTTTAAAAGTTCGTCTTTTCTTTTTAAAATATCCAAAGGTTTTAAAAAATAAAAAATATTTAAAATAAACTCTAAAAAGAAAAATAGGATTATAAAATTAAGATAAAAAATTTTCACAATTTTTGGTATTTTTATTTTGAATTTTTTCAAAATAAAATAAAAAAGGATATAGAAAAATCTGTTAAAAGAAACAATTAAAATCTCTGGAAAAAGATGTGTTCTAAAAAATATTGAAACGATAAAAAAAGATAAAGGGAAACTTATAAGAAAAATTTTAAACTCTATATCCAAAAAAAACAAAAAAATTGAAAATAGATAAAAAGTTAAAAGTGTCAAAAAATAAGGTAAAACATATTCTTTTTCAAAAAAGATTGAAAGAAAAATTATTGTTAAAATTATATAAATTTTGAAAATTTTTTCTAAAAGTTTTCCTTCTTTTCTCACAAATAAATTTTATAAGAAAAAAAGAAATTTTTCAACCTGTAATTTCGTTCAACCTTTTAACAGCACAGAATTCTCCACACATCGAACAAACTTCACTATCTTTAACTTCAGATTTTTCTCTGTATTCTCTAAACTTCTTTTCATCTATGGAAAGTTTTGCCATCTTTTCCCAATCAAGTTTTTTTCTAAATTTAGACATTTCAAGATTCCTTTTCATAGCATACTCTTTTCCCAAAGCGAGATCCGCTGAAAACGCTGCTATTTTTGACGCCAAAACACCTTCTTTTACATCTTCGACATCTGGGAGTTTAAGATGTTCAGCTGGAGTAACATAACATAAAAAATCAGCTCCAAAATATGCTGCCAAAGTTCCACCTATAGCAGAAGCGATATGATCGTATCCTGCCGAGATATCGTTTACAAGTGGTCCCAAAACATAAAATGGAGAGTTATGGGTTACCCTTTTCATAATTTCGATGTTTGACTTAATATGATGCAGATAGAGATGTCCGGGACCTTCAACCATAACCTGAACCCCTTTTTCCCTAGCCCTATCAACAAGTTCTCCCAATATTAGAAGTTCCTCGATCTGTCCTCTATCAGTTCCATCAACACATGCACCAGGCCTTAATCCATCACCGAGTGAAATGGTAACATTGTATTCTTTCAAAATATCGAGAATCTCGTCATAATATGTGTAAAGAGGAGATTCCTTTTTATTATATTTCATCCATGCTATAAGAAAAGACCCTCCCCTTGAAACAACATCCATAACCCTTTTCTCTTTGAAGATCCTTTCCATAGAGTTTAAAGTAACACCAGAATGTATTGTCATAAAATCAACGCCATCTTTCGCCTGTTCCTCAACAGTTTTTAAAAAATCTTCTATTCTCATCTCAACTATATCTTTCCTTTTCAAAGATAGTTCAAAACCTGTTTCATAAATTGGTACAGTTCCAACCATGACTGGGCAATATTCGAGTATCTTTTTTCTTATAACCTTTATCTTTCTTCCAAGAGAAAGGTCCATAACAGAGTGTGCTCCATATCTAACAGCAACCTTCATCTTCATAATCTCTTCATCAACATCCATATGGATGGGAGAAGAACCTATATTCGCGTTTATCTTTTTAGATAGCCCTTGTCCAATAGCATAATATTTTTTCTTCTTTCTTTTTACATTATCTGGGAGAACTATAGTTCCATTCTCAATACCTTTTAATATAAACTCTTCACTGACATTATCATTTAAAGCTGCATCTTTTATAGCATTCTTATGAAATTTTATATTTTTCATAATAACTCCTTTCAACATCAAAAAACTCTTTTATCCTTTTTGACGGGTCATTGCTTTCATTTATATATGACAAAACAGCATAATTTTTAAATCCTTGACTTAAAACTGTAAAAAGATTATCCGGTTTTATTCCACCTATTCCAACTGTTGGTATACTTGCTATTTCAAACATTTTTTTCGCTTTTTTCAAACCTAATACTCTATCTTTTATAACTTTTGAGTTCGTTGGATATATAGGACCTATGCCAACATAATCTGGATTTTCCTTAATAGCTTTTTTCAGCTGCAAAATTGAATGTGTAGATTTGCCTACTATTATATTTTCGGAAAATTTTCTGACATCTTCAACGGATATATCAGTTTGTCCCACATGAACACCATCAGCATCTGAAAGAAGAGTTATGTCAACTCTGTCATCAACTATAAACAGAGTTTCACTATTTTTTGTAATACTTTTTATCCTTTTTGCGATCTCAAGAATTTTTTTATCAGAAAGTTTTTTATCCCTAAGCTGGATCACTTTAACCTTGTTTTTTAAAGCGATCTCACTTAACTTTTCATAACCAACAACCGGGTCAGTCATTATAAGGTATAACCCAAAATTCTTTGGAAATCTTTTTTTAAATAATCTTTTCAAAACTTTTTTTTCCAAAGTGTAAAGTTTAAACCTTATTTCTTTAAAATCTTTTGAAATTTTTACATCTTTTACTTTGAAGATCTCCTCAATTACCCTTGATGATTCTTCACACCTTCCGAAAGATGACCTCAATATATCCTCAAAATTCTTTCTTCCATTCTTATCATAGGTATAATCTCTTCCAGGATCATTATCAGAATCCCTTTTTAAAACTATTTTTCTATCGATACTTTTTCTTAAATTATAAAATTTCGCCCTTATATTCCTTATATCCGCTAAAATCTTTTCATCATAATTTTCGAATCTGATAAAATCCTCTATCAACCTTAAACCTTCAGAAAACCTATTCAGATTAACATCGATTATCCTTTCCGTAACTCCTCCTTTATCAAATTGTAAGATTTATAACCTGAAAGTAACATACCTCCGAATATGGGACCCATTCTGAAACCACCAAAAACTCCGTTGGCAGCCATACCTGAAACATAAAAGTTTTTAAAAATCTCTTTTGTGTTTTCAACAGTTTCCTTTTCTCCGAGTTCTGCGTTCATCGGTCTTTCACCTTCTATCTTTCCAGATGGAGTATTCAGTTTGATGTTAGCCTTTTTAACAAGTACTGATGCTATCTCAGCAGGATGTCCTGTTGCATCTAAAACTTTCTTTGAAATAACTGTCAAAGGATCAACATGTAAAGACATATATTCAACTGGAGTCCAGTTTATGACAATACCACAAACAGCATCATCTTTTAAAACAACATCAACAACTTTTATAAGATTGAATATTTTTAGTCCAGCTTTACTACTTTTATAAATAAGAGATGAGGTTATTTGGACAGAATCTACGATAAAGTATCCATCATTTTCATCTTTAATATCAACATCGAAATCTTTCAGTACATCCAGAGCTTCCTTTTGAACCACTATTTCGTTAAACATCATACCTCCCCCCCACATACCTCCACCTGGTGCAAGTTTTGTCTCAAAAAGAGCAACTTTAAAACCATCTTTAGCAAGATTGTATCCAGCTACAAGACCTGATGGACCACCTCCAACTATAGCAACATCCAAAGAAAGATTACTTTTTAACTTTTCAAAATAATTTTTGATTATAAGTTCACTTATTTTTTGATCCTCTAACATAAAACCTCCTTAAAATAAAAAAAATCAGGTTTTTTGAACCTGATCTTTTTTAGATTCCCTACGGCAGAATTATCTGCATCAGGTTCAAAGGGTCAACGGTTACACCGTTTTCTCAGCCGCTAACAGCAGCTCCCCTAATATTATTAAATACCTAAAATTTTAAATGTCAACAGTTATACATCGCATTTAGACCTTCTTATTCTTATCTCAAATATAGCGTAAAGTACTGGGACAAGTATCAAAGTCACAATAGTTGAGAATGAGAGTCCACCTATAACAACTATTCCAAGAGATCTCCACATTTCAGCTCCCTCTTTTGTACTTAAAGCGAGTGGAACCAAACCAAAAATAGTTGTTAAGGTTGTCATAAGAACAGGTCTCAATCTCCTCTTTCCAGCAAGAGCAACAGCATCACATAATTGTATACCTTCTTCTCTAAGCTGGTTCATATAACTTACGAGAACAATTGCGTTGTTTACAACTATTCCAACAAGCATAAGCATACCTACGAATCCCATTATAGACAATGTTGTGTTAGTTATAAAAAGTGCAAGTATGGTTCCCGTGAAAGCAAAAGGAATAGAGAAAAATATTATGAATGGATCAATAAAAGATTCGAACTGTGCAGCCATAACGAGAAAAACGAGTACTATTCCTATAAGTATCGCTATAGAAAGATCTCTGAAGGATTCACTCTGACTCTTCACATCACCACTGTTGATAATAGTTATATCCTGAGGTATAATAAGCTGGGAAATCATCTTCTTAACTTTTCTGTTTCCTTCAGAAAGTGATATATTGTTAAGGTTTGCCTGAACACTTATATATCTTGTTCTATTCTTTCTTTCAATAGTTGGTGGTTGTTTTGTCATTTTGACTGTAGCAACTGAAGAGAGTGGAACATTGTAATTCGCTGGTGTTGTAACAGGTAAAGATTTAAGGTTGTTTATATTTTTTAAATATTTCTTATCAAAGGAAACATTTATATCGTACTCGTAACCATCCTTTCTGAAAACTGATGGAATGTTACCGTTTATTCCATTCCTTAAACTCAACATAAGATAATAGTTGTTCATACCGAAAATCGATGCACTCTCTTTTTTAGGGATTATAGAAATATCATCTATCTCATCTTCTCTTGATATTGAAATATCTACAAAACTTCCATCATCTTCGATCATCTTTTTTAGTTCTTTTGCAAGTTGAAATGTTTTTGCAATATCTTCACCATATATTTCAACAGCTATCTGCTTCTGGTTTGTGAAACCTCCCGCGAAATTTGAACTCATCTCGACATTTTTAACTTCAGGATAACTCTGAATAAGTTTTCTTAAAGATGAAAGGTTCCTTTGAACCTGCCTTATAGAAAGACCATCTTTAAATGCTATAATGATTGTTGAGGAATATTGACTTGAACCACCAAACATCCTTGACCCACTTCCACCTGCATAAAAAACAAAATTTTCAACATCAGGGTAATCATTTTTTATCCTTTTCCCTATTTCGGTCATAACACTATCTGTAACCTCGATTCTCAGACCTGGTGTAAGGTTAACTGTTCCTCTAATTCTGCCACCTCCAAAAGAAGAGAAAAATTCAGTTTTTATCGATGGTAATAAGAAAATAACACCAACAAATATTATAACCACAGTAAGGATTACAAATTTTTTGTTGTTCATAGAGTATGACAAAAGGTTAGAATAGAACTGTTCAAAATCGTTGAACCATTTTTCAGTCAAATTATGAAACTTTTCAAGAAATCTTTCTTTGTATTTTAAAAGTTTTGAGCTTAACATAGGTGTCAAGGTAACAGAGATTAAAAGTGAAGCGAAAAGGACAACAGAAACTGTATAAGCGAGTTGTTTGAAAAGGAATGAAGTAAAACCTTCAATAAAAAGTAATGGGACAAATATCGCAACAGTTGTTAAAGTTGATGCAAAAATAGCTCCTATAACCTCATTGGTGCCATCAAGTGCTGCTTTGTTTACTTCTTTTTTTTCTTCATCCTTATGCCTATAAATGTTTTCAAGAACAACTATCGAATTATCAACTACCATTCCAAGAGCTATTGAAAGTGAGACCAAAGAGATTATATTCAAAGTTGATTTAGCAAGATAGAGATATATTATTCCAAATATAAGTGAAAATGGTAAAGAAAGTGATATTATTAGACTTCCAGTTATATTTCTTAAAAACAAAAATACTATTATTACTACAAATATAAAAGCGTAAAGTATAGTTGATGAAAGGTTTGATATAGAGTTTGTTATCTGTTTTGAAGTATCGAAAACAACATTGACTTCAGTTCCCTGAGGATACATATTTTTTATTTCACCTAACCTTTTGTTCAACTCTTTTACAATGTTAACAGTGTTGGCGTTAGACTGTTTTTGAATGACTACAATTATTCCTTCTTTACCATTTATTTTAGCAACACCTTCAATCTCTCCTTGTGAAAAATCTATATCAGCAACATTGTAAAGGTATATAGGATTTCTGCCGGAATAACCAACTATAGTTTTTGAAATTTCATCAACAGATTTATATTCACCCGGTAATCTTGTTGAATAACTCTTTATTCCCTGTCTTATCTCTCCCAAAGGTATATTCAGATTATTTGCTGAAATCATCGAATTTATCTGTGAGAGTGAAATGTTATACTTTATCATGTCAGGTATTCTGACCTTCACATTCACCTTTTTCTTGCTTGAAGATGTTATAGATACTGCTCCAACTCCCTCTATCTGTCTTATTTTATCAAGAACAAACTTCTCTGTAAAATCATACATTTTTGCAACATCACCCTCATTTTCAAAAATAATTGCAACTGTAGCGACAGGGATCATAGATGTTGAAAATTTAAAAACTGTTGGTGTCTGAGCATCTTCAGGTAAAGAACTTTTAACAAGTTCAATTTGAGTTCTGATATCGTTTGCGGCAGCATCAAGATTTTTACCCCAGTTGAAAGTTACAGTAACAAAGGAGACGGATTCCATAGAACTGGAGTTGATCTCTGTAACATCCGGTACCATAGAAAGAGCTGATTCAATTTTTTTAGTGATCTGCTCCTCAACATCAACACTTGACGCTCCCGGGTAAATTGTTATAACAGAAATCTGTGGGAGTTCAATGTTTGGAAGCATTTCAAGAGAAAGATTTTTAAATGAAAGAAAACCAAATATAAGTATTACTACAAAAACAACCAAGATAAATATCGGTCTTCTTATTGATAGTTTAACCATAATCACCTTACCTTTACTTTTTGTCCATTTTTAACCATATCCGAACCAGTTGTGATAACTGTATCACCTTCGTTTAAACCTGAAATTATCTCAACAAAAGATTCATTTTTTAAACCTGTTTTTACATCCATTCTGTTTGCGGTCCCATCCTTCATAACAAATACATACTCTTTTTCCTGTTCATTTTTTACAGATTCGAAAGGAACTATAGGTACATTCTCTTTGCTATCCAAAAGTATTTTAATGGTACATCCTTTATTTATTAGGTTTCCCTTACCAGAGAACAAAACATCCACACTTCCAAGATTTGTATAGTTGTTTGGATACTTTGAAACTCTAACAACTCTTCCATCAAATTTTTGTCCATCAACCTCAACAAAAGCTAAAGTCCCATTTTTTATCTTTCCAAGAATTTCTGAAGAGACAGTTACCTTAGCTATCTTGTTAGCATCATCAACTATCATGCAGACTGGAGTTTGGTTTGTAACAAAATCTCCCTTGTTCAAGGATAGTTCATAAACTGTACCATCTATAGGGGAAACAACTTTAGCTTTTTCAAATGAAACTCCTGGAATAGATCTGTCAAGTTCTGCGATTACCTGATCTTTCTTTACATAATCTCCTTCTGAAACTTTATACTCTAAAAATCTTCCGGGAACATCTGGAAAAACCTCTGTCTGTTTGTATCCTTCTATCTTCCCATAAAAATCTTGATATATTTTTATTTCTCCTTTCTTTACAATTTCATAGGATACAGTTCTAACAAACTCTTCGGTCTTAATCGGTTTATTTCTCGTTTTTGAAAATAGAACAAGTATCACTATCACTATAATGACGGATAAAACAACAAAAAATTTTTTCATTTTTTTCCTCCTTACAGAACTCCAAGATAATTTAAAATTGAAAGTTTATTAACTATTAGATCATATAAAGATTTCAAATAACCTACCTGAGCACTTATATACTTTGTTTCAGCATCAGTATAATCTACCTGACTTATTATACCTCTATTGTACTGTTCGTTTGCTGTTATGTAAGCTTCTTTTGAAAGGGAAACTGTATTTTCAAACATTTTAACATTCTCTTTTGAATTTTCGTAATTTCTTAACAAAAGTTCAAGATCAACAGGAATCTTATCCTTTAAAAGTAGATAACTCATATTTACCTGTTTTTCCTGTTTTTTTGATTTTAAAATGTTTAAAACCCTACTTCCACCTGATAGAATATCCATGGAAATTGAAAGACCAAGATTGTAAGAACCATCAAAATATGTGGAATCCTGAATATAAGAATAATAGTTTTTATAATTGTATGAAGTAAAAAATGCCACATTAGGTAAAAATGAGGACATACCCATTAGAGTTCCCTTCTTTGCCATCCTTTTCGAAATTTCAAGATTTTTCAGTTCACTTTTATTTTTTAAACATTTATCCAAAAGATCGTTTTTAGAAATAGAATCTATTTTTATAGTGTCAAATTTTTCAACAATATCGAAAGATAAAGAATCTGTTAAAGTCAATGTGTCAGATATATCCATGCCGAGCATAAATTTTAAACTGTTTAAAAGATTATCCCTCTGTTTTATAAGATTGTTCAACTCTATTCTGCTGTTCTGTAAATCTATCTCTGATGATAACTTCTCCAATTTACTCGATGTTCCAAGATTGTATTTTGATAATGTAACTTTGTTATGTTCATCCTTTGATTGTAACATCTTCTGGTTAACTTCTATCATTCTGTCAAAAAGTTTTACTGAAAGGTAAATCTGAATTATAGAGAATTTTATATCCCTTCTTGTTTTTTCAAGATCATTTTTTGACATTTGGAGTTTATCCTTTGAAACCAAATAACCTAAAACGAGTTTACCTCCAAGAAAAATTGGTTGTGATAATTTAACATCCAAAGAATAGTTGTTCTGCTCTCCAACTTTTATCTTCACAGGTCCATACATTGTGTTAACATAAGTTGTTGGAACAGTATCAAGCCTAACAAAAGTTCCAGCAGCTGATACTTTTGGAAGAAAATTTGATACTGAAAGAAGAAGATCCTCATTTGCTATGTTGACATTCTCCTCATATATTTTTATTTGAAGATTGTCCTTATAAGCTTTTTCTATAGCTTCATCGAGAGTCAACCCTCCCAAAAATGAAAAATATAGAAAGAAAAAGATAAAAAACAACTTTTTATACATTTTCACTCCTTACTTAAAATTTTTATAACATTATCCTTTAAATATTTAATCCTTTTTTGATCAATCTGAGTTTCAAAAAATATCACCCTTGAAATCTCCATATGGATCAAGCCTACTATCATCATAGTCATTATTTCACTGTTAAAATCTTTGAACTCTTTTTTTTCTATTCCTTCTTCTATTATATCCTTCAGTATCTGAAACCTTTTAATAACAATCTTTTTATCTATATTTTTTGAGAAATCAGAGATCTGGTTGTTTGAGTTGATATTGTTCATTGTGAAAAATTTTATCTTTGAAACATTTCCCAACATTATGTTAAAAAAAGTTTCCATATATCTTTCAACTTTCAAAGAAGGAGTATCTACCTTTTCAACAGATTTTAAAATCTCCTCATTACAGTTGTTGAGAGCATAATTTATAGTTGATATGAAAAGGTCTTTTTTGTTTTTAAAATACAAGTATATTGTTCCTTTTCCAACATCAGCTCTTTTTGCAATACTCTCAATATCAGTTTCAAAGTAACCTTTCTTCCCGAAAAGTTCTAAAGAAGCTTCAAGAATTTTATTTTTCTTATCCATTTTTTTAATATAACCAAAACTGACCAGTCAGTCAAGGGTTTTTTTAAAAAATTTCTATTGAAATTTTGTATTATTTTATTATACTAAAAAATAACAAAAAAGGAGAGATATGATTGTTGAATGTCCAAAATGTCATAAAAAATATGAAATCGATGAGATGTATATTCCAATTGGTGGTGCTCCTATAAGATGTCCAAACTGTAAAAATATTTTTGGTATATATGTTGAACCCATAGATATTCCAATGACAGAAGTTGCAGATGAAAATATATCAGCTCCAGTTGAAACAAAAAGTGAAGAAAAAATAGAAGAAACTTTCGAAAAACCAAGATTTGGAGATACTTCTATTACACCAGAGTTTCAGGAAACAAAAGTTGAAGAAGAGATGCCAACTTTTCCAGATATGGATCAGTTTGGAAAATTCTCAAGTGAAGTTGAGGAAATTCCATTTGCAAAAAAGGAATCACAACCTAAGGTTGAAGAGGTAAAAAAGGAAGAACCTTTCGTTAATCCTTTCGCTCAGCCTCAACAACAAAAACCTGCTACTCAACCTTTCCAAACTCCTGACTTTGGAGTCCCTCCAGCTTTCACTCAACCTAAGGTTGAAGAGGTAAA
>DJVI01000029.1 GCA_002441125.1 Caldifarciminota bacterium UBA6260 | reverse complement strand
GCTTGGCGGCTCCCCGAGGCTTATCGCAGCCTACTACGTCCTTCTTCGCCTATCTGTGCCAAGGCATTCCCCACATACTCTTAGTATCTTAATCCATAAGATGCCTTTCCACAAAATTCGAAATGTCAAAGATCAATCAAAATTTAAAAGGATAAAAATTATATCAAACTTTTTAAATTTGTCAAGAGCAATTTTCTTTTTTTTGAAATTTACCGAAGGGCTTTGTTCCTTCAGTGTTTTTTCATTATAACCAAATTTCTTTTCGTGTCAAGAGTATTTTGAAGATTTTTCAAAATACTTTAAACCAAAAGTTCTAAACTATTATAATGAATTTTTCTATTAAAGTAAACATAGTAATTAATTCAACATTATTATTATGAAAATGTTTTTTCTAAGAATATCAACAACTTTTTTCAATTCCAGAATTTTTATTTTTGGTTAGACAATTTAAATATAATGAAAAATTTTTTTACTAAAACCAAAAGTTAAAAACAATTGTTGAACTTTATTATTTTTTTTCTTCCTAAAATCCAAACGATTCTTTTTTTGTTTTCTTTCAAAAAATGTCACAGAGTCAAACTCATCCCCAAATTTTTTTCTTGAAATAAAATTTTTGGATTGTAAAATATATGCATGATAGATATTCATAACCATTCGCTTTTTGGATTGGATGATGGTCCAAAAGATATAGAAACAAGTTTGATGATGCTTCAGATAGCTAAAAATGATGGTATAAATGAAATAATTTTAACTCCACATATAGCAGAAGAGTTCAAATATGATATAGAAAATGTTAAAGAGAATTTTTCTATCTTGAAAGATAAAATAAAAGAAGTTGGAATAGATTTAAAATTGCATCTTGGTTTTGAGGTTAGAATAGATAAAGAACTTTTAAAAAAATATGAAGATAATGTTGAGATTTTAACGGTTAACGGGATGGGTAAATATGTTCTTTTAGAATTTCCATTTCTCGATATACCTTTATACTATAAGGAGATAATAAAATATTTTACATCGGCAGATATAACTCCAATTATAGTTCATCCTTTTAGAAACAGAAAAATTTTTTCAAACATCAATTTTCTCGATGAACTTTCAGATCTTGGAGTTTTATTTCAATTCAACGCAGACGATATTTTAAACAAAAATATTTTTCCAACATTTATAAAAGTCCTTAAAAAAAATCAGGTGAACTTTGTCGCTTCCGATGCACATTCAATAGATCTAAGACCACCCATACTTTCATCATCTTTCAAAAACATAGAGAAAAAATTTAAAGAAAATGTTGCGAAACAACTTTTCATTGAAAATCCTTCAAAAGTTGTTAAAGGTGAATTTTTTGAAAATAAGGTATTGATTAAATCAAATTTTTTTGCTAAAATAAAAGACATATTTAAAAAAGAAGAGGAAGATTGATGGAATTTATTTATAAACTTTTAAATGAGAATCTTATAAAAACTGACCTCAAAGCAAAAACGAAAGATGATGTTTTGGTTGAACTTGCACAGGTTCTTGTTGACAACAATCTTGTTGAAGATAAAAATTTACTTGTTGAAAAATTGAAGGAAAGGGAATCTATAGAAACAACAGGTATAGGACACAATATAGCCATACCACATGCAAGAACAGAAACGGTTTCAGGACTTGCTCTCGCTTTTGGAATTTCAAGGGATGGAATAGATTTTAAATCTTTCGATTCAAAACCTGTTCACATATTCTTTTTGATAGCATCCAATGAGGAAAATAAAAACAAATATATACAGTTACTGGCAAGAATTTCAAGAATATGCAGAAAGGAAAGTTTCAGAGAAAAAATTCTGAAAGCTGAAACTGCAAAGGATGTGCTAAAGATCTTCCAACAGGAAGAAACAGTTTAAAGAATGTCCCAATACGATATAGTAATAGTTGGTGGAGGGCATGCCGGAATTGAGGCTGCCACAATAAGTTCACTTTTAAACCTAAAAGTCCTTTTGGTTACATTTGCAAAGGATAAAATCGGATTTCCATCTTGCAACCCTTCTATAGGTGGAATAGGAAAAAGCCATCTTGTTTATGAACTTGATGTTCTTTCCGGTTCGATGCCGATACTTGCGGATAGAAGTGGAATACATTTTAAACTTTTAAACTCAAGCAAAGGACCTGCTGTATGGTCTTTAAGAGCACAGATAGATTCTTCAACATACCCGGAAAATGGATTACAAATTTTAAATGGCTTTAAAAATTTAACTATAGTTGAGGATGAGGTAACGGATATTTTATTACAAAATGAGAGGGTGGTTGGAGTCAAATTAGAAAAAGGTCAAAATATACAAACAAATTATGTTGTAATATGTTCTGGAACTTTTTTAGGTGGAAAAATTTTTATAGGAAAAGAAGAGATAAAAGGTGGAAGATACTCTGAAAAGAACTCGGAAAAACTTTCCAACTCTTTAAAGAGTATAGGGATTAAACTTATAAGATTGAAAACCGGAACAAGTCCAAGGTTGAAAAAAAGTAGTATCGATTTTTCAAAGATGGAAGAACAAAAAGGTGAGAAGGATATTGGTACTTTTTCTGTTCTGACAGATAAAGTTGAAAACAGGATATCATGCTATATAACAAGAACAAACGAAAGAACACATAAAACAATTAGGGATAACCTTCACCTTTCAGCACTCTATTCAGGGAACATAGAGGGAAAAGGACCAAGATATTGCCCATCTCTCGAAGATAAAGTTGTAAAATTTTCTGAAAGAAACTCCCATACAATATTCATAGAACCTATGGGCGTTGATAATGAAATAGTTTATGTTAACGGTGCATCATCATCGTTACCTGTTGATGTTCAATATGAGTATATTCGTTCTATTAAAGGGCTTGAAAATAGTATCTTTATCCAACCTGGATACGCTATAGAGTATGATGCTTTAAAAAGTAAACAGATAAAACCAACACTTGAACATAAAAATATAAAAGGTCTTTATTTTGCAGGACAGATAAATGGAACGAGCGGGTATGAAGAGGCTGCAGCACAAGGATATGTAGCAGGATTAAACGCTTCTTTGTCTTTTTTAAAAAGAGAAGAGATAATATTTGATAGGTTCAATTCATATATTGGAGTTTTGATAGATGATATTATTAAAAAGGATCTAACAGAACCTTACAGATTGTTTACATCAAGGTCAGAAAACAGATTGTATTTAAGGCAGGATAACTCTTTCATTAGATTAAAAGAAATAGCTGAAAAGATAAATATAGATGATAAAAGAAGAAAACTTTACAAAAAACTTTTTGAAGAGAGTGAAGAGTTGAAAAAATTTATATATAAAGATTCGGATAATTTTATTTTAAAAAGTGAATATGAATTTTTAAAAGATCCATCATATCCTTTTGAAAATTTTAAAAATCTTTTACCTCAATTTTCAACCAAAGCTCTTCTTTTCGTATACTCAGAAAACAAATATAAAGGTTATATAGAAAAATATAAAAGAATAACAAAAATTGTTCTTGAAAATGGAGAAAGATTTATAAAAGATAAAAAAAGGTTATTATCCTCACCTATAATCTCAAAAGAGGCAAAAGAGATAATTTCTAAAACTGAAGTTGAAAAGGTAAAGGATCTTTACGGTCTTATAGATCCATCCGATATTGAAAATATAATCGTTATTTTGAAAAAGATCTGATCAACTACAAGAAGAACAGGTTCCAGTGCAATTCCCACCAGAACAATTTGATTTCCCTTTATCGCTATCTTTTTTATTGTGTGAATGAGAATTATTTTTGTAATCGTTTACATAAAATCCTGGACCTTTGAAAATTATATTTGAATTGTAACTTAGAATCTTTTCAGAATCAGAACCACATTCCGGACATTTTACTTTCGGGTTATCTGACATTTTATGAAAAACATTAAAAACGAGATTACATTTTTTACATTTATAATCATAGTTTGGCATTTTTCACTCCATTTAAAAAGATGGCGGGATAATCCCGCCATCCCTATATTCTAATTAATACATTCCGCCGTAACCACCGCCTGCTGGAGGCATCATTGGCTGTTTTTCCTCTTCTTTCTTTTCAGCTATCATACATTCTGTTGTGAGAAGTAATGATGCAACTGAGGCTGCATTTTCGAGTGCTGTTCTTGAAACTTTTGTTGGGTCTATAACACCAGCTTCGAACATATCTTCGATCTTTCCTGAAAGAACATTGAAACCTTCATTCTTCTTTGCATTCTTTACCTGATTAACTATAACAGCATCCTCTTCACCAGCATTTTTAACTATCATTCTTATTGGCTCTTCAAGTGCTTTTTTGATTATTTCAGCACCTATTTTTTCATCATCATTTGAAAACTCTATCTTATCTATAGCTTTCAAAGTTCTTAAATATGCTGTTCCACCACCAGGAACTATACCCTCTTCAACAGCAGCCTTTGTAGCATGCAAAGCATCCTCAACTCTCGCCTTCTTCTCTTTCATCTCAACTTCAGTTGGTGCGCCAACATTTAAAACTGCAACTCCACCTGCGAGTTTTGCCAACCTTTCTTGTAATTTTTCCTTATCATAATCACTTGTCGTTTCCTGTATCTGTTTTTTAATCTGTAATATTCTTGCATCTATATCACTCTTTTTACCTTTTCCATCAACTATAGTAGTATTCTCTTTATCAACAGTTATCTTTTCGCACTGTCCAAGATCTCTTAACTGGACAGATTCGAGTTTCATTCCCTGCTCTTCAGATATAACTCTTCCACCTGTAACAATGGCTATATCCTGAAGCATCTCTTTTCTTCTGTCTCCATAACCTGGTGCTTTAACAGCACATGCGTTCAATGTTCCTCTTAACTTGTTGACAACCAATGTAGCAAGAGGTTCACCCTCAACATCCTCAGCTATTATAAGTAAAGGTTTTCCAGACTGTGCTACCTGTTCAAGAATTGGAAGAACCTCTTTCATATTTGAAATCTTTTTATCTGTTATGAGAAGGTATGGTTTTTCAAGTTCAACGGTCATCTTTTCAGCATTTGTTATAAAGTAAGGAGAGAGATAACCTCTATCAAACTGCATACCCTCAACGAATTCAAGTTCCATCTTGTTTGACTTTCCCTCTTCAACGGTAATGACTCCATCCTTTCCTGCCTTATCCATAGCTTCAGCAATAATATCACCTATCGAACTATCGTTGTTTGCTGAAATCGATGCAACCTGTGCTATCTCTTTTTTGTCCTTTGTCTCTTTTGAAAGTTTTTTCAACTCTTCAACAACAGCTTCAACAGCTTTATCTATTCCTCTTTTAACAAGAATCGGATTTCTTCCAGCTGTTACATGTTTCAAACCTTCCCTGAAAATTGCCTGTGCAAGAACTGTTGCGGTTGTTGTTCCATCACCAGCAACATCAGATGTTTTTGATGCTACCTCTTTAACCATCTGTGCACCCATATTTTCAAATGGATCCTCAAGTTCTATCTCTTTGGCAACCGTTACACCATCTTTCGTAATAGTTGGTGCGCCAAATTTTTTCTCTATAGCAACATTTCTTCCCTTTGGACCAAGAGTTACTTTAACTGCATCCGCAAGTTTATTTACACCTTCAAGAATCTTTCTACGAGCTTCATCACTATAAATTATCTCTTTTGATGTCATCATTACCTCCATTTATTTGTTTATTATTGCAAGGATATCTGTTGAGTCCATAATAACATACTCAACACCATCGATTTCTATATCGGTTCCAGCATACTTACCAAAAAGAACTATGTCTCCAGGTTTAACATCAGCATCTTTTCCATCTAATTTTTTGGAAGCAGCTATAACCTCTCCCTGCTGTGGTTTCTCTTTTGCGGTATCTGGAATTATTATGGAACCTTTTTTAACCTCTTTCTCTTCGATCCTCTTTATAAGGACCTTTCCGTTGATAGGTTGTATTTTACTCTCCTTTGCCATAACTATACCTCCTTTTATTTATTTAAAAAGAAAAATACCTTCACTTATAACTACTTTAATTTAATTTTAAAAAAAGGGTTGTCAAGTCCTAAAAGAACTTTTTATATGGACAAAAAGAACACTTCAAAAGTTTGTTCTTATCCTTTTTAATTCCGTAACCTTTATTTTTTGCATAACTTATAATGTAATCAAGAAAAGGTTCATCTATGTTGAACCTTTTTGTCAACTCTTTTGTTGAAACTACCTTTTTCTTTAAAATGTAATCTATTATCTCTTCTATCATAATATCAAAAGTAAAAAATACCTAACCAAAAATGAAATCAAATATGCAAATAGTATAGAATAGAATATTATTCCGAAAAGATATAAAAAGGAACCTGTTTCCTGTTTTATTACTATAGCTGTTGCTATGCAAGGTAAATAAATCATAAGGAAAAGAAGAAAGACAAAACCATCAACACTACTCCATCTATTAACGATAACACGCTCAATCTGTTCTCCTTTATATAATACACCGAGAGTTGATATAACAGATTCTTTTGCAAAAAAACCTGTTATAAGGGAAACTGTTCTCTCAACATCAAAACCGAGAGGTTTAAAAAGAAAATTAATCTTTTCTCCGGCGACCCTTATAAAACCACCCTCAACATTTTTTGGAAAATAAGAGAGAAGAAATATTATAACCGTTATAAAAAATATCAAAGTTCCAGCTCTTTTCAAAAAATCTTTTACTTTGAAATAAGAATTCAAAAGTAAATTTTTCAATGTTGGAAGATGGTAATCTGGAAGTTCCATTATCAAACCTTCGCTCTTTTCCCTTAAAAGAAACCTGTCAAAGAAAAATCCTGAAAAAATCGCAAAAAGAATAGATAACAAAAATAGTATAAAAATTACCAGAAAACTCCATTTTCCAAAAATTATTGCTCCAAAAAATATCAAAACTGTCAAACGGGCAGAACATGGAATGAAAGGAATTATAAGTATTGTTTTTATCCTGTCCTTTGGTGTATCGAGAACTCTTGTTGAAAGAACTGCAGGAACGGAACATCCAAAACCTAAAACCAAAGATATGAAAGATTTTCCATGAAGACCTATTTTATGCATAAACCTATCCATTATGAAAACAACTCTTGCCATATAACCTGTGTCTTCAAGAAAACCAAGAAAAATGTACATAAAAAATATATAGGGAATTAAAGTTATTACGGATCCAATTCCTCCAACTACTCCTTCAGTTAAAAATGATAGCAAAAATCCTTCTTTTATAATTTTTGTTAGGAAAAAAGAGAGGTTTTCAAAAAGAAAAGAGAGAAAATTCGAAAAAATATCACCGAGAAAAAATGTCAGGAAGAAGATAAACAAAAATGTTATCAAAAAGATTGGGATAGAGAAAAATTTATTCAAAAGTGTATTATCTATTTCTTCAGTTAAACTTTTCTTATCGGAGAATTCTTTTGTTGTTACCTCTCCAACAATACCTCTGCTTAAAGAGTAAAACCAGTCGAGTGTTAAAAAATCTTTCTTTTTTATATCTTTATAAACTTCATCGACAATACTTTTTATTTTAGAAAGATCTTTTTCATTTAAAATTTTAAAAATTGATGGAGCAAAATTTTTATCATTTTCTATAACTTTCAAAGAGTAAAATTTTGGATGTTTTTCAAACTCTTTATATTTTACAAGTAGTTCAGATATCTTTTCAATATGAAGATAAACCTTGTCACTAACTTTAAAATACTTAGTTTCACAAACTTTTTTGTTTATGTTTTTTTTTATCAATATTTTTAAATCTTCAATCCCTTCTCCATTTTTAACTGAACCCAAAACAATATCACAGGAAAAAATACCTTTTAACTTCTCAAAATCTATCTTTATTCCTTTGCTTTTTGCAACATCCATTTTGTTTATAAAAAATATTATAGGTATATCGAGAAAAAAAAGTTGTAAAGAAAGAAAAAAGGATCTTTCAAGATTTGAACCATCAAGAATGTTTACTATCAAAGATGGAGAAGAACTTAAAAGGTAGTCCAAAGAAATCTTTTCATCTATACTTGTTGGAGTTAAGCCGTAACAACCCGGAAGATCGACAACCTCAAATTTGTTATCATCTATGAAGAAAAAACCTTCCTTCTTTTCAACTGTAACTCCCGGCCAATTCCCAACAGTCTGATCTAAACCAGTTAAACTGTTAAAAAGGGAAGATTTTCCACTGTTCGGGTGACCTACAATAACTATCTTTTCACTCATAACCTCTCCACTTCAATCTTTGATGCCATCATCCTTCCAATTATTATTTTCGATCCATCCTGTTTTATTATAAGTGGACCTCTACCATCATTTTTTAAAACTTCTATAAAACACTCTTCAGTTATCCCCATATTTTTAACTTTACAAACAAAATTTGAACCACCAAAAAGTGATAACACTTTTGCCTTTTCACCTTCCTTTAACTCTATCAGTTTCATCATTTTCTCCATAAAGAACCCTTTTCGTTCTCTCGTTAAAATTCTTTGAAATCTTCTCCATCCTTTCATATATATTCTTATCAACTATATGCTCTATCTCGCAAGCTATCTTTTGTGCCTCAACATTTTCAAGCTCAAAAATTTTTTCAACAAACTCTGTAATTATCATGTGTTTTTTATAAACATTTTTAGCTTTCCTTTCTCCATCCTTTGTTAAACTTATATAACCATACTTTTCCTGAGAAATAAGTCCATCCTCTTTAAGTATAGATAAAGCGTTAACTATAGATGGTTTTGAGACATTTAAAATCTTTTGAATATCTTTTACACGGCAAAAATCTTTACCATTACTCGCAATGTATATAGCTTCAATGTAATCTTCCAGACTTTTAGATAACTTTTTCATATAATCTCACAATGTTAGTTTTAACTAATTAAGTTTAATTAAAATAAAATAAAAGTCAACCCCTATTGATTTTTTTTTAATTTGTAGTAAATTAATAAAAAAGGAGGGAGATTGGCAATAAATGTTAATTCTCGTTTTGGGTTCAGATTTTTAGGTGACCTGAAAAATAAAATTTACCATGATCTGTACAATGAAAAACATGATTGTAGGGTTAACCAAATAATAACTTCTGGCAATGGTGTTAGGTTTGAACCAGACAATGAACAGCAGGCAGAAAAGGAAGGTTTTTCCAAGTGCAGTAACTGTTTAAAATAAAAGTTGAATTTTTCCTTCAAAATGTTATAATTTCATCCAATGAAAAATTTTAAAATTTTCATTTTTTGTTTTCTAATCGCATCTCTTTTAAATGGTGAAAGAATACTTGTTAGGTTTGAGAATCTCCCAAAAAATCTTGAAATAAAAAATCTGATAAAGAAAAACGAAAAATACAAATTTATAGTTTTAGATTCAGATGTAGAAAGTGTGAAGAAACTTTTTCCAGATGCTATAAGTGTTTGTAAAGAACCAAAAGTTAAAGCATTTTACAATCCAAACGATACTTATTTTTCATACCAATGGTCTTTAGCTGAAAGACATTACAATCTTTCATACATACTTGATACAAAGGTTGATGGAGATGGAGTAAGGATAGGAATTCTTGATACCGGATCCGCTTATGAGGATTTTTCTATTCCTTCGAACGAATCATCTCTGGTTTCATCAACAGATGGAAAATACCATAAATATCCGGATTTTGACAATATTAATTTTATTCTTCCATACGATTTTGTTAACGATGATAATCACCCTAACGATATGAACGGACATGGAACCGCTGTAACTTCTGTTATAGCAAGTCATATAAATAACAGTTTTGCAACAGCTGGAATAGTATCTTCTCCAACCATCATAGTTTTAAGAGTTCTTGATGAAAATGGTGAAGGAGACCTCACAAATATAGTTGATGCTATCGAATACGCGGTAGCAAACGGATGCAAAGTTTTAAACCTTTCACTCGGAGGACCAGCAGGAGATTCCACAGGGTGGACACCCTTGCATCAGGCAATAATTAACGCAAGAAACAATGGAGTTGCTGTTGTTTGTGCCTCAGGAAACGAAGGTGTCGGTGAGTTATCCTATCCGGCAGGTTTTGAAGAGGCTATATCATGTGGAGCAGTTGATTACAATTTCGATAGAACTTACTACTCACAGTATGGAACAAATCTTGATTTCGTTGCACCGGGAGGTGTTGTCTATCAGGACAATGATGGTGATGGGAATTATGATGGAGGAATTCTATGTCCAATGATAGAACAAACTGATTCTTTAGCAAATGTTTCAAACTTTTATCTTTACTGGTTAGAAGGAACCTCATTTTCAACACCACATCTTTCATCTCTTTTCGCTTTGATGTTCTCTCTTGGATACAACCTTGAGGAGATAGTTGATATTTTCATCTCAAACTCTTTGGACCTTGGAAATTCTGGATATGATTTAGAATATGGATACGGTTATGTTAAACCTGATTACATATTCAAACAGGATATTTTAACAAAAAGTATAAACTATTCTTCACTTTCAAACCTTATAACTTTTTCCTTCCTTATAACAAACGATTCTGTTTCTATAGATTCCTTTAAACTTAAAAGTCTACTTGAAGATGAAAATTTAAACTACCAAAAGGATGGAAAAATTTACACCTTAGATATTTTTGTAGAAAAATCTGGTATCTACAATCTAACAATTTATGGAAAAAAGGATGGGACACCTTTTCAACAGGAAAAAAGTTTTGGTTTAAAAAATATTCTTGATAATTCCACTTTCATATTTGGTGGTAATATGACTCTTTCAAGTGACAATCAGTTTTTGATACTCGATGACTCAAGTAGTATAAAAATAAAAACAAACTCAAAAATAAAAATCACAAAATACACTTCTGAAAGTGAAAGGTTAAAAGTTTTTTCAAATGATATTGAACTTCCAGTTACAAGGTATGAGGATAGGGTTGAATTTTATGTTGAGAAGGACTCTTACCTAAGATTTCTCATATCTAACGAAAAGTTTGATGTTTTTAAAAATACAAAAACTCTCATCTTGAAAGATAAAGATTTAAATTGGACAGGTGAAGAGTATTCTATCTTTGACAGGAGTGGAAGGATAGTTGAAAAAGGTGTTTCAAAAAAAATATCTTTTGAAAATATACCTTATGGAATATACTTTTTAAAAGGAAAAAATATTTTATGGAAAATAGTAAAATTATTTTAATCCTTCTTTTAATTATTCTATTTTCATCATGCTCACTCTTTTCCCCAAAAGAGAATCTTGAAGATGGCTGGGTTTATGTAAAAGAAAAAGATTATGCTAACGCTTTAAAAAAGTTCAGGATTGACTATGGGAATTATCCAGATTCATTAGATATAATATGTGGAATGTTTTATATACATTTTCTTTATGGAAAGGAAGATTCAGCAAAAAAATATCTTGAAAAATCTTTTGAAAATTCAAAAGATGATGATAAAACTCTATTCGTTGGAAGTTTGTATTACAGAGAAAAAGATTATGATTCAACAAACTATTTTTATGAAAAGTATGTTGAAAAAAATTCTCCAATCTATGATCCTTACATAATATCAACAACGGTTAAATCGAACTCATTTCACAAAATTGGATTATCATCGGAATATTTAACAAAAAATTATCAGTTCGTCTACGATGTTTTAAAAAGTATCACAGATATTTCAGATTCTTTAGATGTTAACAAAGATGAGGACAGAATAAAAATTTTTGATTATATAAACAAGTTGGAGGAATGATGGCAAAAATAGCAATTCTGATGGGATCTGAAAATGATAGGGCGGTTATGTCAAACGCAGAAAAGGTTCTTGAAGATTTTGGGGTTGAATTTGAGACATTTATAATTTCAGCTCACAGAAACCCTTTAAAAGTTCAGGAATTTTCTATAAAAGCGAGAGAGAATGGTTTTTCAGCAATAATATGCGGAGCAGGTTACGCCGCACATCTTGCAGGTGTTGTTGCATCGTATACAACTCTACCAGTTCTTGCGGTCCCACTCGATTCCTCACCATTAAAAGGTGTAGATTCACTATATTCGATGGTTATGATGCCTTCTGGAATTCCAGTTGCAACATTTACAATAGGTTCAGCAGGAGCAAAAAATGCCGCAGTATTTGCTGTTGAGATGCTTTCGGTCACTGATGGTAGTTTAAAGGAAAAACTTGATAAATACAGAGAGAGTTTTAATAAATGAGAAAAAAAGATTATGAAGAGGCAATAAATATTTTAAAAGAAGATGGAATAATTGCCTTTTCAACTGATACTATAAATGGTATCGCTACATCTTTCGATAACATAAAAGGAATAGAAAAAATTTTTGTTTTAAAAAAAAGGGATAAGAATAAACCCTTTGCTCTTTTTTTTTCAGAAAATATTGAAATCGAAAAATTTTTTTATACATCTGAAATTTTTTGGAAGATCAAAGAAAAATTTTTGCCAGGTCAGCTAACAATAGTTATAAAGGCAAAAAAAATCATCCCCTCTATACTTGTGAAGGATGGTTTTGCCTCTTTGAGAATTCCAGATGAAAAAAAAATTTTAAAACTGATAGATCTTTATAAAAAACCTCTCGCGTGCACAAGTTTAAACTTGTCTGGAAAAGATGTTATTACAGAAAAAAAAGAGTTTGAAAAATATTTCAAAGGAGTTTATCTTTTTGGAGATTTGAAAAAGAAAAAAATGCCTTCAACCGTTATAAAGATAGATAAAAAAAATGTTGAAATATTGAGAGAGGGCATGATAGAAAAAGAAAAAATTTTAAAATTTATAAACAAGGAGAGTTTATGTTAAAAAAAGAAAAACTTATAGATTTTGCTTCTACGATAGTAAAGATGTCTGATGCTGATATGACAACAGTTTCCGTCGTTGGAAACAAAGAATCTTTAACAAGATTTTCCAACAACGAGATAACACAAAATGTTGATTCAACTAAATACTCTTTCACTATAAGGACTGTTTATGATGGAAAGGTGGGAATAGTTTCTGGAACTTCGATAGATGGAAAGAATATAAAGAAATTCCTTGAAAAGGCTAAAGAGATCTCAAAAAACCAAACACACAAAAAAGAGATTTTACCTCTACCTTCTAAGACAGATTACTTTTTTACAAAATCTTTCGATAAGAAGACTGAAGAGTTATCTCCTGACCAGAGAGCAAAATATGTAAAAGATGCTGTGAAAATATGTGCTAAAGAAAAAATGAATGGTGCCGGAATTTTTTCTAACGGTGCAAACTCTTTTGTGATAGTTAATTCAAATGGACTTGAGGCACATTTTGAAAATTCTAATGTAACTTTTTCAATAACAGCACAGGCAAAAAACTCTTCTGGATGGGCGGAACAGAACGAGTTGAGTGTTAAAAAAATTGATGTTATAAAAAGCACACAAACCGCTGTTGAAAAAGCAAAAAAATCCAAAAACCCAAAAGATGTAAAACCTGGAAAATATACTGTTATTCTTGAACCTGCAGCTGTTGCAGATCTTGTATCTTTTTTATCCTATACAACATTCAACGGACTCATGATAGCTGAAGGAAGAAGTTTTCTTTCCAATAAATTTGGACAAAAGGTTGCATCTGAAATGGTAAACCTTTACGATGATCCTTATTTTGAGGGTGTTGGTGGGATACCTTTCGATTTCGAAGGTTTTCCAAGAAAAAAATTAACTCTTCTGGAAAATGGGGTTTTTAAAGATATACCAACAGATAGAAAAGTTGCAAAAATGTTGAATCTTGATAACAATGGACACTCTCTTGGTGCTGATGATGAATATGGACCTCTTCCTTTAAATCTTTATTTAAAAGAGGGAAGTTCAAATTTGGAAGAGATGATAAAAACAACAAAAGAGGGTATACTTGTCACTCAGTTCCATTATGTAAACATGTTGAATCCAATGACCACAACAATAACTGGTATGACAAGAAATGGAATATTTTTGGTTAAAGATGGAAAAGTGAAAGATGGTTTAAAAAATATGAGATTCACCCAATCCATTATGGAAGCTTTATCAAATGTCTTAATGGTTGGAGATAGATGTATAGTTCAAAGTGGCGGTTTTGGTGGAGGATTTGCGGTTCCGGCTTTGAAGATAAAAGATTTCACATTCACAAGCAAAACAGAATTTTAATAGGAGGAAAAATGTTTAAATTAGGAAAACTGGCAATCGATGTTGCAAAACATTATGGTGCTGATTATGCTGATATTAGAATAATAGATACAAAGAATGAAGAGATCGTTGTAAAGAATGGAAAACTCAATGTAGATTATTCAAACACTTTAGGTTTTGGAATAAGAGTTTTATACAAAGGCTCTTGGGGATTCTCATCAAGTGATAACCTGACAACATCTGAAATAAAAAGGGTTGCAAAAGAAGCATGCCTTATAGCAAAAGCGAGCAGCTCTTTACAGAGAGAAAAAGTCAGACTCGCAAAAGAGGATACTTACAAAGATCACTGGTTTACTCCTGTTTTGAAAAATCCATTCAGAATACCTCTTGAAAGGAAAGCTGATCTACTATTCAAAATAGATGAAATATTGAGAAAAAAGAGCGAGATAAAAGTCGCATACTCAGAAATGTCTTTTCAAAATATAAGAAAGTGGTTTATAAATAGTGAAGGAAGTGAGATACTTCAGGATCTGTTAAGAAGCGGGGCTGGATACTCTGCAACAGCTTTAGGCAACGATGATATGCAGGTAAGATCATATCCTGCATCTTTTGGTGGACAATATTATTCAGGTGGATATGAGATAATAGAGCAGATGGAGCTACTTCAGAACGCTGAAAGGATAAGAGATGAAGCTATTGCACTGTTAACTGCACCTCAATGTCCTGATGATGTTAAAGATATCATAATAGGTGGAGCCCAGATGGTTCTTCAGATACATGAATCTGTTGGCCATGCAACAGAACTTGATAGGGTTTTGGGTTATGAAGAGAATTATGCTGGAAGTTCTTTCGCAACTCTTGAAAAATACAAAAAATTCAGATACGGATCAAAAATCGTTAACCTTTTCGCTGATGCAACTATTCCTATGGGACTCGCAACACAGGGATACGATGATGATGGAGTTAAAAGCCAGAGATGGGATATTGTTAAAGATGGAATACTTGTTGGATATATGACAAACAGGGAGCTTGCACACAAAATAGGAGACACAAGATCAAAAGGTTGTAACAGATCTCAAGGATTTTATTCTATACCAATTATAAGGATATCCAATCTTTCTCTTGCTCCGGGAGAATGGGAGCTTGAGGATCTTATAAAAGATACAAAAGATGGAATATATATGGATGTAAACAAATCATGGTCAATAGATCAAAGAAGGTTGAATTTTCAGTTTGGATGTGAAATAGGATACGAAATAAAGGATGGAAAACTTGGAAGGATGCTAAAAAACTGTTCCTATCAGGATATAACTCCAGTTTTCTGGAACAAATGTGATGCGATATGTAACGAAAATTATTGGGACCTATGGGGAGTTATAAATTGTGGTAAAGGACAACCGGGACAAAGAGCAGAGATGTCACACGGAGCAGCTCCAACAAGATTTAGAAAAGTTAAAGTTGGAATAGGAAACAAATAAGGGGGATTTTTATCCCCCCATTTTTTTACAAAAATATATTGACTTTAAAAAAGATATAATGTAAAATTCTTACATGAGATTGAATATTCGCTTTATTTAATAAAATCTTTCAAAAAGGAGGAAAGATGAAGGTTAAAACCCTATTTTTACTTTTCTTGACTTTGATTTTTGCATTTGGTATCAATGCCCAATTCGCATCGTTTAGAACATTATCAACAGGTGGTGTTATAGATGATGAGATAGAGGCTATCCTTGGGCTGACGGAGATGACAAACATTGAAGGTTTCAACATTTACACAAACCTTTCAAACTTCACTGTATCTGAACCTGTTATAGGAGGTTTTTCAAACAATTTCCTTATTGGAATGAAAGGTTCAATGATGGAAATGCTTCATCTTGGAATACTTTCAGCATCAACAAAAAACTTATTCAGCGATACTATAAATGGTGAGTACAGAGAGTTTATGGATACTAACGGAGATCAGATATATGACTATATGAGTAAATCAACCACAACACAAATAGATAAAAATCTTGATGAATCAGGTTCAAACTATTTTGGGTTTCTTTTTGGAAAGAAGGAAGGATTTAAAGGTGGAGTTTCTTATACAAAATACTTTGCAAACTCCACGAGTGAGATGAATTTTATACAAGAGAGAATGGACTCAAACATTGTTTCAAATGATATACTTTTAACATCATATAGGGATTATAATGCTAAAAGTAACTATAGCTATAGTGGAGATGTAATAAATTTTGCTGCTGGAATGGCTATGGAGAAGATGGAATTTGTTGGTGCTTTTAACTTTGGTTTTTTAAAGAACAAGATGAGTTATGATTATAGGGATACTATTTTCAACGATTTTTCACCAGCAGATAACAGTAACAACACATTTAGATCTGATGACTACAATAAAAACGGTTATGATCTTAATGGTTTAAATCTGGGCTTTGGTATAAAAGGCTATTTCAGAATGGATGAAGACTCAGTAGAGTTTTTCACAGGTTTACAGAACAACTCTTACAAACCCGGATACTTCTTCTTTGATCAGTACTATACTGAAACTACAGTAAATACAGGTATGGCTGGAGATGAAATTTACACTTATATAGATTCTCTCTCTGCTGGCGATTCATTATCTGTAATGCATTTCTCAGAAATAAATTGGTTGATAGGTGGAAAGTATGTTAAAAAACTTGAAAATGCCTTATTTGGTATAGGTATTCAATTCTCTCAGGCAAAAACAGCAGAGATCGATACAATCCATTACCTTTCCGTTTATAGAGAAGAGTATGATAACGGAGATGGCGTTTCAGATGTTAATGATTACACATATACAGAAACAGGAACATACGATCAGGAATATATTAACAATTCTTTAATGACCTCTTTAACTATTCCTGTTGGTTTAGAGTATAACTTCCTTACCAACCTTTTTGGAAGGATAGGTGCAAGAACAACTTTTGGATGGGGAAATGGTTTTCAGAGTATGAAATACCTTTCTTACTCACCATTAGTTGGAGAATATAATTATGGAGATGGTTCATCATATCAAGTGATAGTAGAGAACCCAACCCAAAGAAATGATCAAGAAATCAAAATGAACAACAACATAACAGAGACATTATACTACTATGGTCTCGGTTGGACTATATCCAAAAATGTTAAATTGGATCTTATGGGATTTTCTAACCTTGTTGATCTTTCAACTTGGTCACTCTCCGTTAATGTCAAGTTTTATTGATAGGAGGAAAAATGAAAAAATTTATACCTATACTCATATTTATTCTTATTTTAGCTGGATGTACTTTTAAACCTTATGAAAGTACAGATATAAAAAACGATCTTGAACTTTCAACATCAGGTAAAAATATTTTAGAGATAACAGATCTTGTTCCTTCAAATTATGGAAGTATAAATGATATCGATCCATCAACTGGAGATGTTGAGGGTGTTATATATGTATATTTCAACGATTACCTTTTAAACTCAACTGTTACAACATCAAATTTTGTTCTTTCTGAAAACAGTTCTTCTGGAGATGTTTCAAACATAAATGTTGTTTATGAGCCTGATTTCAAAAGGGTTAAAATAACAGCAACTTTTGCAGACAATGCAACATATACTCTTACAATCAAAAATGGAGTCAAATCAACTTCAAACAGTTTCCTTGATGGAAATGGAAACAGTATAGATGACGGAACACCTTACGATGATGTTATTTACCAGTTCAGCACAGGAACAGGAACAGTTTTTGTTGATTATACTAATCCAATAGTATTTGGTGTTTTCCCTGAAGAAGGAAACACATCTATAAACACTCATTTTTATGTTGATTTCTCTGAACTTGCAGAATCATCAAAAGTTGTTAACTCAACAAAACTTTACAAAATCAATGATGATGGCTCAAGATCAGAACTTGACATAGAACTTGTTGGATACTCTTATATTTGGTGGTGGGGTATTTATGAAGCAGAATTTCAACCAAAGAATGGTGATCCACTTGCAGAAAGAAGATTCTATCAGATAGAGGTAACATGTTCAACAATAACAGATTCTGCTGGAAACAAAGCTTTGCCATACTTTGACAATGTATATAAACCAGTTATTAAAAATTATGTATCAACATTTTTAACAGAAAGTACAGGTAGTGATGATGATAGACCACCAAAAGTTAATGGAGTTAACATAGGTTATGGTTCACCTATGATTACCATAAGATTCAACGATAATATGGATATAACTAAACTGACAACAAACAATATTAAAGTTTTTGCTTATGTTAATGGTAACTACACTTATATACCTGGTTCAATCTCAATTTCTCCAGACACAACAGAAGTTGAATATTCTCTTATAAACCTTGATTGGAATAACACTTCTTCTGTTTACCTTTATGTTTCAAAAGAGGTTACTGACAATTCTGATAAGAAATGGAAACTTGATACTAACGGTAACGGTATAGGTGGAGAAAGTTACGATCCGAACAGAGTTTCAGCGTGGTCTGATTTTTCAGGTAGTGATGATTATTACAAACAAGTTTGGTAGAAAGAAATTTTATCAATAAAAAAGGGGCTTTTTAAAGCCCCTTTTTTATTCTATAACAAAAATCTTTTTCGTTAAATCCAATCCTGAAACTTTTATAAAGTAAATTCCCTTTTTCAAATTTTTATTGAAACTTAAAACTCCCTTATCATCTTTAATTTTAAAATTCGTTTTATCTTGAACTCTTCCAGAAACATCTATAAGTTTTAAAGTGTATTCTTTCTTTTCAATATTTTCATAATAGATAGTTATATTTCCTTTTGAATATTTTATATCAAACTTTTTATTCGAGACAAAAATATCTTTACCATCTATTCCTGTCTGGATATTGAAAAGATCCAAAATATCAGATACTAACCTTTTTGCTCCAAAAGTTTCCATATAGTAAATTGGTGCTGCCATAATAACCAAAGATGTATCCTTTTTTGAATAGAGAACAGTTTTACCGTTGAAATTTGTATCCAAGGTTGAAGAAATGTATTGTCCAAAAAGGTTATTCTCTCCAACAAGGTAAAAAACTCCACCATATATTAGATTACCGTTGGATCCTCTTGGAAGTTTTGCTTCAACAAATTTTACACTATCTTGTCTTCCTGAGATATTATAGTAGAGAGATCTCATATCAGCATTCTTGTTAACATTGTATTCTTTAATGTTGAAAAGTTTGTATGCGATAGATGTTGTCTCTGGATAAACAGGATATAATGTCGGATTTCCTGTTATAGATTTTCCAATATTCCATCCTGTTATAATCATCTTTCCGCCATTCTCTAAATATCTTGAAAGATCCTCAAAATCTATTTTGTTATTTGAAAGGTCATCATCAATGTAAAAAACTTTTTTATAGTTTCCAAAAATAATATTGTTTCCCTTGGATATACTGTCCATATCTATTATATCATATACGAATTTCCCAAAAACCGAATCGTAAAAAGCATCAGTCTTTTGATCAGTTAAATTAACACTGTTTGAGGTTTCATCAACAACCAAAAAATCCTTTTCCATTTTCAAAAGTCTTACACTATCTATGTTTGAAATCTCGCTTTCAAGGTATTGACTATCAACAACAGTAAAAGTGTAAAGATAAATTGATGTATCGTTTATCGATGAATCTATAAAGAAAGTATCTGTAATATTTGTGAGTAAATTGAAATCCGTTTCTCCGCTTTTTTTTCTATAAACATTGTATCTTAAAAAATCCAAACTTTTGCTTTTTTGGATGTATATGTATACTTTATTTTTATCAGAATAAATTTTGTTTAAACTTATACTGTTTGGAATAAAAGATGGTGTTATTGTATCTGTTATATCTGTAAAACCCTCAAAACCATCATTGTCAACTGGTGCTACTCTGAAATAGTAAAGATTTTTTGGTATCAATGAACCAACAGTATATTCGTTTGTATCAGGCACTATAAGATAATTTTCTGCACTATCATTTTCATTTCTATAATAAATTTTATAACCTGCAACATCAGGACTAAAAGATTTCTGCCATTTAACAATAACAGAGGAATCTCCTCTGTCCTGCAAAGAGATTGAACTAACAGTTGCTGGCATATATTTTAGATAGTATAGAGTCGCAGCTCCACCTTTTACCACCTCTTTCATATAATCAAAATTCATATAAGAAACAGAATCTTTTGTTGAATGGTAAACTGGGGAAAATGTATACTCTATAGCAAAATTCACTTTAAAACCTTCTATATCGAAGAAATAATGATCACTGCCAGAACTACCTCCACCTATAATACAGCTTACATTAGTAAAACTATCGCACATCTGTTTGTAAAGAGTTTTTAAAGGATCTGAATGGGACATACCATAAAGAGTCAATCTGTAATCGGAAGAAGGGTTATATCCTATCATATCAAAGTTGAGCATACCTAATACATGCATGTTCTTTGGAAGAATATAATTGTAAACAAAATATTCTGAACCATAAAGACCCCATTCTTCAGCTGTAAAAAGGACAAAGTATATATCATAATCAGATTCGAAAGATGAAAAAACTCTTGCAAGTTCAAGAACAGCAGCGGATCCTGAAGCGTTATCATCTGCACCCGGAGCTATTTGATAATTGTTTGAATAATCATCATAATGCGCACCAACAACTATACATGTATCTTTTGAATATAGACCTTTCTTTAAACCAACAATGTTTCTTACAGGATAAGAAGAAACCATAAAATCCTGATAGTAAACTGTATCAAGATTCAAATCTGACATCCTGTTAAAAAGGTATACGGATGCTGTATCAAGCCAACTTGTAACCATAACTCTCGATTTACTGTATGTTCCCTGTGGATATGGGTATTCTCCAGACATTGTTGCAACAGTGTTGTATAGAGAATCAGATGATATTTTCAAAAGAATTTCAGAAAGTTCATCGATTTTTTTACTTTTTTTAATATCAAAAGATGGTGATGTTTGGTTTTGAATATTTTTTAAATCAATTATTTTTCTAAAATTCAGCTTCACCATTTCAAAATCTTTTCTTTTGGTGTAAAGATCTTTATCTGTTTCCACAAGTATAAGATTTTTTTCAAAATTAAAATAAATGAAATCTTCAGGTAAAGATTTTATATCTTTACCAAAAAGAACAAAATAATTTTTATCCTTTCTAAACTCTTTTGTGAAAAGCACTCCATTTCCACTTAAAATTTTTTCTGTTTTTCCTATATAGAGTCCATCGAAAACATAATATGGATCTATCCCTGAAATAATCTTCTCACTTACAACTATATAATCTGAAAAAGTAAGAAGAAAGATTGTGAGTGAAAGAAAGATAAGTAGAGTCTTTTTCATTTTTAACCCCTTTTAAATAAAATTAAAAGTTATACTTTTTTAACCTTCTTAAAGCAATATTGTAAATTATTATAAAGATAATAAAGGTTAACACAATTGTAAAAAATATTGCAAAATAGAATTCACTAATATCGAAAGGAATCTTTTTGAAACTTTTTTCAAAATAGTTTTTTACAGGTGTTGAAAGTATCGATATAGATAAACCAATATAAAATAAAGAAACTATTGCTGCTACTATCCCACCAAAACCACTTGCTATCTTTGATGGATTCTTTTCATTAAAATCAGGTAAAATGGCTCCAAAACCAGTGTTAATTATAGTTATTCCGAAAGAGAATATGAATGTTATCAGAGAAGAGAGGAGGATGATCAAAAGATCCATTTTTAGAAAAATATTTGTTAAAACGATCAAAAACTCTCCAAGGAAAAATATTATCAAAAAATTAAATATCAGTTTTGAGTTAAAATAATTTTCCATCCTTATGGAACTTTTTATTATCGAAAATGTTTTTCCCTCAAGTGATATCAAGGGATATATGAATCTAACGGATAATGTTGCCATTATATAAGATGAAAAACCAAGGTTGGCAAATGAGAGAATATATGTATAAAAAGGAGTTTTAAAATATATTGGACTTCTTATTATGCTGAAAGAGTATATAAAAAGCAAAATCATAAAAATCAAAGATTGTCCCCACTGCGATGGGTCCCTGAAAAAAATTATCATATCTTTTACTATAAGAAAAATTTCGAGATTTTTTGAGAATATTCTCTTTTCAAGAATTTTACTTCTTTTCTTTTTTGAGGAAAGGTTAAAGAGAGAAAAACCTAAATATTTTTTTCTGTAAATTTTAACTAATAAGAAAAGGAAAGAAAATGTTAAAGAAAGATAAACAAAAAGAAGAATGTATAAAAGATTTGAACTCCTTGCATTTATATCGTTAAAAATTATCTGTAAAATTATACCACTCGGTAAATATTTGAACTGCTCAACCTCAAGAGAATTCAAATATTTTGTAACTTCTTGAAGTGTTGCATTCTGTGGAAGGTTGAAAATATCAGGTTTTGTAAAAATGAAAAAGAAAACAAAAAGTGATATTAAAAGTACAAAAATCAAAGTAACTATAAAATTTAAAGAGAACATCTTAAAAAGATCTGAGATCAAAAAAACAACCAGTATACCAAAAGAGGTTGAAATGAAAACCATTAAAATAAAAAGAAAAAGCCATTTTAGAAGAAAAATCGTTTCAACCATAAAAACATTTGAAATTGAAAATATCAAAGGTAAAGAGATTATCAAAGATGCCCAAGAAGCATAAAAACCATTTTCAAAAAGTTTTGAAAAGAATATATGTTGTGTTTTTAAAGGAGTAGAAAAAAGGAATTCAAGTTCCGGAGTTTTAAAAAAAGTAGATATCGAGGTTATTATTGAACTCGTAAAAAGCAGAAAAAATATAATAGTAAAAAGCAAAGAACTGATTCTGTAAATAAAACCTTTTCCAATATCTTCAAGGTTCAAAAGAAAGTTAAAAACTTTAAAGAAAACAAAATAGGTTCCAAAAAGAAAAATAGAAATAACAAAGAAAAATGTTAAAATCCTGATAAGAGTTTTAAAATCTTTTATAATAAGATGCCTTAAAACTATTTTACTCTTTAAAACAAAAAGATCAGTTATCATTTTTTGTTATCTCTAAAAATAACTCCTCAAGATTTGATTTCTTCAAACTCTCCTTTAAATTATCTATCGAGCCAAAATAAACAAGATTTCCTTTATCCATTATTCCTATTTTGTTACATATCTCTTCAGCAAGAGAAAGAGTGTGAGTTGAAATAAAAAGTATCCTGTTTGAAAAAGAAAACTCTTTAAAAAGATCTTTTACTATCTTTGAACTTTTCGGATCGAGTCCAACCATAGGTTCATCTACCAAAAATATATCAGGTGAATGAAGAAAACTGCTTGCTATTATAATTCTCTGTTTCATTCCATGAGAATACTCTTCGGTTCTAATATCCATATAATCTGAAAATTCAAGTTTTTTTGAGTACTCTTCTATTCTTTCCTCTATCTTTTTTTTATCCATTCCGTATAACCTTCCAACAAAGTACAAAAACTCTCTTCCTGTAAGTTTATCATAAAGAAAAGGAGTGTCTGGAACATAACCTAAACTCCTTTTAAGATTCTGGTCAAAACCTTTATTGCTTTTTTCATTTATAAGTATATCCCCACCCTCATATTCAAGCAGCCCTCCAATACATTTGATAGTTGTAGTTTTTCCAGCACCATTTGGACCTATAAAACCAAAGATATCTCCACCGTTAAGTTTAAAACTTATATTGTTGACAGCAATTTTTTTCCCATACTTTTTGGTTAAATTTTTAACCTCAAGAGTTATTTCTTTTTCCATCCTTTTTCACTCCAACCTTTTTCATTTTTATCTTTCTAAGTTTGTTTGCAAACCTGTGTGCTTCACCTATTATTTTCTTGATCAAAAAGAAAGATGGAGATCTTACATCGAGTTGCACTCTTTTTCCGTTTGGGAAAAAAATAGTGTCAGTTTTTTTTGCAACAGATATAAGTTCTATATTCTTGTTTAGTTCATCAAGAACATCTTTTGCAATACCTATCTGTCCAAGACCACCATCTATTATTGCAAGGTCAACATCATACTTTTCAAGATACCTTTTAAAGATCTCTCTTATTGAAAGATAATCGTCATTACCTATTTCGTCAAGGTTATAATATCTATAAAAAGATTTTTTTGGCTTTCCATACTCAAAAAAAACAACAGCACCACTGTTCCAACCACCTGAAAGATGTGATATATCAACCCCTATTATATTTTTTGGAATATTTTTTAGATTCAAACTTTTCTTCAAATCTATAACTGTAGAGGGAACATATTCCTTTTTTATATCCTTATAAAGTTGGTTATCTGAATTATCTTTTGCTATCCTGTACGGTTCCTTGTCTATCACACTTTTTTCAATATTTACAACCTTTATATTTTTATCCTTAAAAAACTCAAGAAAAGTTTCATCCAAAAAATCAAAATCAAGGACCAATGTTGAAAAATTAAAATCTGATGTTAGAGTGTAATAATCAAGAACAATCTCTTTACATACCTCATATTTTGGCATCTTTTCGTTGAACACAAACCTTTTGGTTATTATATCTGAAATGTAATTATCCCTTATTTTTAAAACTGAAAAACTGCCACTCTTTTTATCAAAAGAAAAGGAAACAATATCCCTGTTCTGGTATCTGAATGTCAGTTTTTTACCCTTCTTTATTTCCCTTTTTATAAAATCTATACTATCTCTAACAAAAGCTGCATTTTCAAAATCTTCTTTTTCTGCGAGTTCATCCATATAACCTTTTAAAAAATCAACAAGTCTTTTGGTTCCTCCATTTAAAATCTCGCTAACCTTTTTTATCTTTTCTTCATATACTCTTTTTTCATCTTCTATCTGACAAACTCCTCCACAGTTCCCCATCTGATACTCTATACACAATTTTTTTGGATTTTTAAGGTTGCACCTTTTCAAAGAAAAAATTTTATTCAATGTTTCAATTACATTTTTGACATAGGATACTTTTGAGAATGGACCAAAAAAAGTCCCTTCATCTACTTTATAGGATAAAGATAGAGTGGGATATTTTTCTTTTGAAATTTTTATGTAAGGATAGGAGTTTGAATCTTTCAGTTTAACATTATATTTTGGTTTAAATCTACTTATAAGTTTGAATTCCAAAAACAAAGCATTCTTTTGATCTCTTGTCAAAAGATATTCTACTTTTTCTGTCTCTTGTATTATAAATGGAACCTGTATCCTTTTATCCTGTTCAAAAAAATATTGCTTAACTCTATTTCTTATTGAGGAGGCTTTTCCTATATATATTACATTTCCATTCTTATCTTTAAATATGTAAACACCTGGTTCGTTGGGAAGATTTTTATAATCAATCATAGAACTGGTTTACTTTTTCAATTATGTATAAAATCTCTTCGTCCTCAAGTTCTGGATAAATCGGAAGTGATAAAATTTTTTTTGAAACTTCTTCTGAAACAGGTAAAGAGTACTCTTTTTTTATTATATTTAAAACAGCGTTTTGCTTGTGAAGAGGAAGAGGGTAGTAGACGGTTGTATCTATTCCATTCTCTTTCAAAAAATCTTTCAATTTATCCCTCTTTTCAGTTAATATCGAGTACTGGTGGTATATATGGTAAAAACCCTTTTTTTCAAAAGGCTTTTTAACTTTATCTGTTATATTCAAATTGTAATTTTTTGCTATTTCCCTTCTTCTTCCATTTATCTCTTCTATCCTTTTCATCTTTAAAATAAGTAGAGAAGCCTGTAAAGTATCCAACCTTGAGTTGTAACCAATTTCTTCATGTATATATTTTTCCGTTGAACCGTGAACCCTTAAAGTTTTGACTTTTCTATAAAAAGTTTCAGAATCTGTAACAACCATTCCACCATCTCCGGCACATCCAATATTTTTTGTAGGGAAAAAACTTATTGTTCCAGCAATACCGAAATTACCACATTTTCTTTCATCTATCTTTGCACCCAGAGATTGTGCACAATCCTCAATTATCAAAAGTCCATATTTTTTTGCTATCTTTTCTATCTCAACCATATCTGCTGGATGACCAAATATATGGACAGGTAGAATAGCTTTAGTTTTTTTTGTTATCTTTTTTTCTATCTGTGAGACATCTATTGTATAATCATCATAGTTGATATCAACAAAAACAGGCACAGCTTTAAGTTGTAGAATGGTTTCAACTGTAGCGAAAAATGTGAAAGGTGTAGTTATAACCTCATCTTCCTCTTTTATTCCTGCTGCCCTTAAAGATAGCAAAAGTGCATCAGTTCCATTTCCAACACCTACACCATATTTTACACCAACATATTCAGCAATATATTTTTCAAGATTTGAAACCTCTTCTCCCAAGATGAAATTTCCCTTATCAAAAATATTGTTTATGGCATCAACATATTCCTTTCTATACTTTTTATACTCCCTTGTAAGATCAAGCATTTTAACTTTCATCTAAAAAAACCCCTTCTTTTTTTATTAAATATTTTTTTCCACAGTTAGAACAGGTATATTTTTGCTCTTTCTCAATAGGATGTTTCACTCCTCTCATCTTAAAACCACATTCACACATATATCCAACAATTTTTGCTGGATTACCAACAACTATAGCATAATCTGGAACATCCCTTGTTACAACACTACCTGCACCAACAAAAGCCCATCTCCCTATAGTAACACCACAAACTATAGTTGCGTTTGCACCTATAGATGCTCCCCTTTTTACTTTTGTTGGTATCCAGTTACCATGCTTTGGATATGGTGCTCTTGGGTTTAGATCGTTTGTGAAAACCATAGATGGACCCAAAAATACATCATCCTCAATTTCAACCATACCATAAACTGAAACATTGTTCTGTATCTTAACACCATTCCCAACAACAGCCCTGTTTTCAACTGTAACCGATTGCCCGATTGTGCAATTTTTACCTATCTTTGCTCCAGACATTATGTGTGAGAAGTGCCAAATCTTTGTCCCTTCACCTATCGAAGCACCTTCATCAACATAACTTGATTCATGAACAAAATATTTTTTTTCATCCATTACTTAAATTCTCCTTAAAATATTTTACAGTTTTTTCAATACCATCATCAAAATCTGTAAATTTTAAGCCGTAATCTTTTACTATCCTGGAATTATCAATTATACTTTTTACTATCTCTCCCCTTCTTTTATCTTCAAACTTTGGCTTTAAAGTATAAGAAGGAAAATGTTTTTTTATACTTTCAAAAACCTCAAGAACAGATTTGCTTTTACCTGTCCCAACATTGTATATTCTGTTTTTTCCCTTTTCAATAGAAAGTATATTCGCTTTTACAACATCTTGAACATAAACATAATCCCTATACATCTTTCCGTAACCGTAAAGAGTACATTCAAGGTTTTTTATGATTCTATTTATGAATATAGCTACAACTCCAGCCTCTCCCTTTACAGATTGTCTTTCCCCATAAACATTTCCATATCTTAATATTGTATAATCGTATCCAAAATTCTTACTGAAAAATTTTATATAATACTCTCCAGCATACTTTGAAATTCCATAACATGACTCTGGATTCTTTTCATAATCTTCATCGGCAGGTTTATCAACTTCTCCATATATAGCACCTCCCGATGATGAGAAAATGATCTTCTTTGAGTTGAATTCTTTCATAAGATCAAGAATATTGATCGTTCCTATAATGTTTATTTTCGCATCCCTTTCAGGTTCTTCTGTTGAAATTCTGACATCTATCTGTGCTGCAAGATGAAAAACTATCTCTGGTTTAACATCCTTAAAAACTCTTTTCAAACTCTCTTTATCAGAAATATCACATTTAAAAAATTTAGAATCTTTGTTTATATTCTTTTCATCTCCACTTGATAGGTCATCAACTACAAAAACCTCTTCTTTTTTCTCTACCAACTTATCAACAAGGTTTGATCCTATAAAACCAGCACCACCAGTTACAAGAACTCTCATAGATTAACTCCAATTTTAAATTTTATTTCAAAAAAGTTTCTCTCTTCTCCAACAATGTTTTCATAATTTTTTATGTATGAATCAGAAATATCCAAATCAACAAAAATTTTCTCTTTAAAAAACTCTCCATAAAAATTTATTCCATTTTTCAAAGTTGTTTCAACTCTACCTGATGGAAAAGGAGGTGCAGTTAAAGGCATCTCTTTTTCCCATGAATCGAAAAGATCTCTTGAACCTTTTCTTAGAAAAGAAATTTTATATCCGCTTTTTATTTTTCTGTTATATCTATAGTCCACTTTGAAAATTAAAAAATCTCCATCAGTTCCAAAAAAATATGAAATAGGTCTTCTATAATATGAATAGTTCAACCTGTCAAACTCATGAGTCCCTGTGTAAGTATTTATCCTACAATATTCTATTCCAAAAAGAAGTTTTCTTAACTTTTGTGGTGAATATGTTAGAGAAAAAAGATAACCCAACTTATTTGGAACATAAGAAAATTCTGGTTGATACTGGTAATCATCTATAAAAAGTTCATTGTAGATTTTAAACCCAAAAAGATTTTCAATGGATAAATCAAAACTCCAGATTATATTGTCATCTGAAAAAGAATTGTTCTGAATAATGTAATATAAGATTATAGGATTAAGGTATGGTGGTTGTGGCAGATTGGATTGATAAATTATCATCTCCTTAAAAGAAAAATTTATATTTTTTGAAAGAAAATATTGCAACCTGTGTGTTGACATATAAGTGTTATCTGTCCTTCTCTTATCCTTTAAATAGTAAGGTGTAAGGTAAACTGTGAGATAAGAGAATTTCAACCTTTTAAAATCGTATTCAAAAAATATCCCGTCAAGTGGTAAAAGATCTTTTGAAAAGTAAATGTTATCGTAAAAACCACCACCCCAAACAGGTTTTATCCTTCCAAATATTAAAAAATAATCTTTAGAGTATACTCCCAAAAAAGTGTTGTTGAAATCTGAGCCGGTTTTTTCCCAATCTTTCATCCTATAATAGAAGGAATCCCTTTCAACGAATGGGAAAAAAAGATCGAAAGAGATATTATAAAAAATATTATTTTTGCTGTTTTTTATCAAAAGGTTTGTATAGGTTATTATAGAATCCTTAAAATTTATAGAATCTGAAAATTTTTTAAAAGTTGCTTGGTTATAAAGATCAAAATGGTATTTAAAAATAGAATTCCTTTTTCCATAAATTGAAAGAAGTTTTTCTATAAGAAAGATTTCATCTTTTGAAAGATCTTTTCTGTTTTTTGCGAATCTCAACTCTTTTAAAAGTTGATCAACCCTTAAAGGATAAGTTCTTCCATCCAAATCGATTATATTTTTATGATACAACTCTTCTATTATCTGGCTTCCATACTCGTTGTCGAATATCAACTCGAAAGAGAAAATTTTTATGCAAAGTAAACCAATAAAAACAACTAAAAAAAATTTTTTACCATCCATTTCCTTTTAACACCTCAGGTATAGTTTTTAAGATTATAATAAAATCGTAGAGTAAAGACCAGTTATCAATATATTCGAGATCCTTTTTCATCCAATCAACAAAATCTATATTGTTCCTTCCAGAGATCTGCCATAAACATGTTAATCCGGGTTTAAAAGATAATCTCCTTCTATGCCAGAAATCATACTCTTTTACTTCTGAAGGAAGGGGAGGCCTTGGTCCAACAAAACTCATTTCACCTTTTAGAATGTTTATAAGTTGTGGAAGTTCATCTATACTATACTTCCTTAAAAATCTTCCAAAAGGAGTTATCCTTGGATCCCTTTCTATTTTAAAAACTGGACCGTTCATTTGATTCTTCTCTTTCAAAAGAACCTTTTTTTCTTCAGCATCTTTTTCCATAGTCCTGAATTTTATTATTTTAAAATTTTCTCCATTTATTCCAACCCTCTCCTGAACAAAAAATATGGGTTTTCCATATAAAAGTAGAATAACTATTGAAACTATTAAAAAAATGGGAGAGAGTAATATTAAAAATAAAAAAGCAAAGATTTTATCGAGAAGATATTTTAACTGTAACTTCTGGTAGACATCCCTTTTTAAAGTTGTCATCTCTATAAAATTGAACTCTTTGAATTTTTCAATATACAAGAAAAACTTTTTTGGTTTAAAAAGTGGATCAATGTTCAAATATACTTTTATTCCACTTTCTACAATATTTGTTATCTGCTCGTTAAAATTTTCCAACCTTTCCTTTTCACTTGAAATGAACAAACCGTCAACATGCATACTTTTTAGCTCGTTTAGAATATCTTTTCCAAAATCTTCAATCTTTAAAATTTTTATTATCTTTATTCCCCAATCTGTATTTTTATCTATCAGATCTTTCAGCTTTTCAAAATAGTTACTATCACCTATTAAAACAATTTTAAAAACATTTTTTCCTTCCCTAACTTTTTTTAACCTATAATTGTAAAGGATTCTTCTTTCAAAAAGAAGAAGAGATGTATTTAAAAGTATAAAAATTACTATAAAAACTCTCGAAATTATAAAACCTTTAATCAAAAAAATGAAAGTAAACAAAAAGAGTGTTCCATAAAAATTGTTTACAACAACTTCAAAGATTTCTTTTCTAAAATAAATTCCTTTGAAAACATCTTCTTCATTTGTCTTTGAGTAAAGAAAATACCAAACAACAAGTATAAAAAGGAAAACAATATTATAGTATTGAGGGTTATAATGGAATTCTTCACCTTTCCATATTATTAAACTTCTCAAATAGAATGAAAACCAGAAAGAAAAAACTGTTATCAAAAGATCGAAGATAACAATGTATATCTTTTCAGAGTTTATCTTTTTTTTGTAAAACAAGTTTTACTCCACAGATTTTTTCATTCTTTTCAACATTCTTTTTAAAAAATAAAAGAATAGAAGAGTAACTGAAATAAAATATAAAAAGTATAGACTTTGTAATTTAAAGAAAAACGAAAGAATTGAAAGGATAGCAAAATATAGGTTTAAAGAGTAAATTATAATAACACTTTTTATATGTTTTCCATCATCATTTTTAATAATATGGTGTATGTGTAGTTTATCTGCTGCAAAGATATTTTTTTTACCTAAAAATCTTCTAACAACAGAAAGAAGAAGATCAAGTATTGGATATGTGAAAAGTATCAAAAAAGAAAACCATTCCTCCGGTATATGATACATCAAAATCATAATGATCATAGAGAATAAAGATCCAAGAAAAAGACTTCCAGTATCACCCATGAAAATTTTTGCTGGATAAAAATTGAAAATCAAAAAAGCCAAAAGTGCTCCAATCGTTGAAAGAAGAATATAGGAAATATAAAATTTTCCAATAACCAAAGAAAAAATAAAAAGTGGAATGGACAGTATAGTTGATATTCCTGCACAGAGTCCATCCAATCCATCTATGAAATTTATACTATTTATAACCAAAGCAAAAAAGAATGCTGAAACGAAAGTTAGTAGTGTATTTGTTAGAATAAGGTTTCCATAAATAATAGCAAGATCGTTTTTATTCCATAAAAAAAATAAAGTTCCTGCAAAAAGTTGAATGAAAAGTTTTAATCTTGCAGAGACACCTTTTACATCATCAAGAATTCCAACAAAAATAAAAAATAAGGAAATCGTGATCATCCTTAGAACAACCTTTTCAATTGGAGTTATACCTGATGCATCAAGAAGGATAACAGATCCCCAAACACTCGTAAAAAAGGCTAAGCCACCAAGAGTTGGTATATTCTCTGTATGTATTTTTCTATCATTATCAGGTATATCATGGAAACCATAATTTAGAGAGAAACTTTTTATTTTGTCTGTTAAAATTAAAGAAATTAAAAAAGAAAAAATAAATATAAAAAAATATAAAAACATAGATTTTTATTATAATACATATAACCTTTAAGTCAATAAAATATCACCATATATCTGTGTGTATCCTTTTTACATCAAACCTTTCAACCTCTTGAGGATTCTCTTTTGGATAACCAAGGGAAACTATTGAGAATGGGATAAAACCTTCTGGTATTTTTAATATTTTTTTCACAATTTCAATTCTTTCATTTTTAGGATATACTCCAATCCAACAACTACCTATACCGTAAGCCCAAGAAGCAAGAAGAATGTTCATCGTTGCTGCTGATAGATCCTGCGAAAAGTAGCCACTATCAGGTTGTTTTCTTGTGTTAGCAAGAACAACTATACAAAGAGGTGCATCTTTTAGCATCTTTGCATAAGGATGGTTTTTGGCTATTTCATCCAATTTCTCTCTGTTTTTTACAATAAAAAATTCCCAAGGCTGTTTGTTATGGGCAGAAGGGGCATACATAGCAGTTTTTATTATTTCCAAAATAACTTTTTCATCTATATTTTTATTTTGATACTCTCTTACACTTCTTCTTGTTCTTAAAAACTTTATTAGTTCTTCCATTTATTTCCTCCTTATAAAAATTTTCTTGACATCATTTTTTTAAAGTATACAATAATTTCTTAAAAAATCCAAGAATAGGAATATGAAGAATATAAACGAAAACTTTCACAAGTTGATAGCGGAAAAAATATCTCCTCAGGATTATGAACTGTGGATTTCAAATATTAAGATTATCAAAATAGATGAAAAATCTGTTTCTTTTTCTGTTCCAACAGATGTTGCAAGAGATTATATTGAGGATAAGTTTTTTTACGATATAGTTGAAGTTACAAGAAACCTTTTTGGAAAAGATCTTCAAATAACTCTTGTACCTGAAAAAAGGATAGAATCTATTCCTAAAGAGTTAAACCCTTTTAAAATTGAAAATATAGATTCATATGACAATTCATCTTTAAATCCTCGTTATACTTTTGAAGAATTTGTTGTTGGAAAATCTAACGAACTTTCATACACAGCTTCCCTTTCTGTTGCAAAAAATCCAGGCAACCAGTATAACCCTCTTTTTATTTATGGGAAAAGCGGTCTTGGCAAAACACATCTTTTGAACGCTATTGGAAACTATATCAAAAAGAATGATTACAAGAAAAAAATATGTTACCTTTCAACAGAAAGGTTTTTAAACGAATACATTTTTGCGATACAGGAGAAGAAGGTTTTAGAATTTAGGAACAAATACAGGGATGCTGATGTTCTTCTTATAGATGATGTTCAATTTTTGAATAGAAGGGAAGGAACACAAGAGGAGATATTTCATACATTCAATGCACTCTATGAATCAAACAATCAAATAGTCTTAACATCAGATAGACCACCTCATGAAATTCCAAATCTTGAACAGAGACTTGTCACAAGGTTTCAATCCGGATTAGTTGTAGATATCCAACCTCCAGATTTTGAAACAAGACTCGCAATTTTAAGAAGGAAGATAGAAAATGATGATATACAGATCCCTGATGAAATATTGAATTATATCGCTTTAAATATAAAACATTCTGTTAGAGAATTGAACAGTGCAATACTCGGTATACTTGCAAGAGCCTCTTTAAATAAAGCAAAAATAGATATCAGTCTTGCCAAACTGGTCGTTTCCAACCTTGTAAAACCGGAAAACCAATTCGTTTCAATGAGCAAAAAGTTTGGTCCAAAAGAGATTAAAAAGATAGTTGCAGATTATTATAAAATATCTGAATCTCAACTTGTTGGAAAAAGAAGAACCTCTTCTCTTGTTATTCCAAGACAGGTAGCCGCTTACATTCTTAAAAAATATGGAAACCTTTCTTTAAAAGAAACTGCATCAGAACTTGGAAAAAAGGATCATTCAACAATAATACATGCTATAAAAAAGATCGAATCTGAAATCAACAAAAAAGATTCTAAAATAAAAGAAGATATAGATAGTATAATCAGTTTATTAAATATTGATTAGTTGTGGATAAGTTATCAACATTTTTTTTGTTTCAACATTTTTATTTGGGTGTGAAAAGATTATAAACAGTTTTTAAACAAAATTGTTGATTTTAAATTATTTTTTTTGTATAATTTAAAAATGTTATAAACATTTATTTTCGCTCTTAATAATAGTGATATGTTAATAGATAAATTAATTAATCAGGAGGATAGATGAAGTTTAAAGTTGATAGAAACGAATTTTTAAAAAATCTTGAAATTGTCTCATCTATAGTTCCAGTTAAACCTGTTGTGACAATCATTTCAAATGTATTAATAGATGTTAAAAAAGATAAATTGATGTTGTTTTCAACTGATTTTGAAATATCTCTTTTTTCTGAAGTAGAATGTTCCTCTTCGGGTGAAGGTGTTTTTATTTTAAACGCCAAAACATTGGTCGATCTCATAAGAAGGTTACCTGATGGAGAAATCAATTTTAATTATCAGAATGATAGAGTAACCATAAAAACAAAAACTGGTGAATATAATATTCCAACTTTAAAAAAAGAAGAATATGTTGAAATAATTAGAATAGAAAAGGAAAGGTTGTTTCCTGTAGATTCTCTCCCTTTAAAATCTGCGATAGATAATACAATTTTTGCAACATCTAAAGATACTGTAAAGATAGCTATTACAGGTGTTCTTTTTGAGATGAACAAAAAATCTTTAACTATGGTTGCAACTGATAGTCATAGGTTAGCTTTAAACACTATAAGTGAATTCTTTGAAGATAATATATCGGGAAGCATAATTGTTCCTCCGAAATCTTTACAGATAATAAAGGATCTTATCGATGAGAAAGATCAGCTTTATATGGGATTTGATGATAAAAAAATAATGTTTAAAATTGGAAAGATAGAGATGTGGGCAAAACTTATAGATGGAACCTATCCAGATTACAAAAGGGTTATCCCATATGATAACAACAAGATAATGATAGTTAATAAGAGTGAACTTTTAACAGCATTAAATGCTGTAAATGTTTTTGTTAATGTTAACACCAAACTTGTTAAATTTGAGATATCTAAAAATAAACTTGTTATTTTAGCTTTCCAGAATCAACAGGGAGAAGGAAAAGAGGAACTTGAAGTAAAATATATTGATGATGAAACTATAAATATTGGTTTCAATATAAACTATCTTATGGAAATTTTAAAAAGGGTAGAGAGTGATAATGTTAAGTTTAAAATTAAAGGAGAAATGTTTGCTGTTCTTATAGAGAACGAGGAGAGTAAAATAGGAGAAGAATCCTTCTATATAATAATGCCTTTGAGATTAAAATAGTAAAAACAATAAAAATTTAAAAAGAATTCCAGATGGATAATCTTTACCGTAATAAAAAGAATAGAAAAAAACTAATAAACAGAATTATTTTCATCATTGGTTTTTTGATTTTTTCTTTCACTTTCATTTTTACAGGTCTTATTATATCAATTTTTATTAATTTGCAAAAAGAGTTGCCCTCTATGACAGATCTTATGTTATATAATGTTCCGAGTGCAACAATAGTTTATGATGATAACAACAATGTTATAGATGAATTTTTTATAGAAAGAAGGATACCAATAAAACTTAAAGAACTCCATCCATATACAATTAATGCTGTTATAGCACTTGAAGATCAGCAGTTCAGAAAACATTGGGGAATAAATGTTGGAAGGACAATAATAGTTCTTATAAAAGATATCTTTATGTTTAAAAAAGCTGCAGGAGCTTCAACTATAACACAACAACTTGCAAGAAACATGTTTTTAGGGATGGAGAAAACATGGTCAAGAAAGATCAAAGAAGCACTTATAACTTTGAAGATAGAAAAAAATTTTTCAAAAGATGAAATTCTTGAAATGTATTTTAACCAGATTAACTATGGAAACGGTAACTATGGAATAGAAGCTGCAGCCAACTATTATTTTGGAATATCAGCAAGAGAGTTAACTCTTGCACAATCAGCTATCCTTGCGCAGATTCCACAAAGACCTGAAGCGAACAATCCAAAAGATAATTATAAAAGAGCAAAAGCAAGACAACTTGTTTGTCTTAAAAATATGCTTAAAGAAAAGATGATTTCAAAAGCAGAGTATGAGGAGGCTGTTAATGAATCTATAATAGTTGTTCAAAATAATGATAAAAACAATTTTGCGAGATATTTTATAGAAGAGGTTAGAAAAGAGGTTATTAAAAGGTTTGGAATGAACACCCTTTATAAAGGTGGACTTAAAATTTATACAACTTTAAACAGTGATATGCAAAAACATGCTGAAGAAGTTTTTGAAAACAAGATGAGATATTATGAAAAAATGTATTATCTAAGACATACAAAAGAAAAATATGATAATTCGATTTCACAGACAAACGATTCTAATGGAAGACCACAAACATATTATCTTCAGGGAGGATTTTTAGTAATAGATAACAAAACTGGTGAAATAAAAGTTTTGATAGGTGGAAGAGATTTTTACCATTCACAGTTTAACAGAGCTTTTCAAGCAAAAAGACAACCGGGATCAATATTCAAAATATTTTTGTTTTCTGCAGCTATAGAGAATGGAATGTTCCCCGGAGATATAATAATGGATACTCCGGTTGTTTTAGATGATGGTTCTTCACAAAAATATAAACCGAGAAACTATGATGGAAATTTTTTGGGACCTATTCCTTTGAGAACGGCACTTGCTTTGTCAAGAAATGTCACGGCGATAAGATTGATTAAAAATATTGGACCAGAAACTGTAATTAAACATGCAAGAAAACTTGGAGTAACCTCTCCTCTTTCGCCTGTTTTTTCTTTGGCTCTTGGAAGTAACGATGTTACACTTCTTGAAATGGTAAGAGCTTTTTCAGTATTTCCAAATAAGGGTATATACAGGGAAGTTTCTTTGATAAGATATATTGAGGATGCACAAGGAAACATAATATATACAAACGATCATCCAGAAAAAAAGGTAATGGAAGAGGATGATGCTTATATTATAACGGATATGCTTGAAAGTGTTGTAAAGGAAGGAACCGCAGCAGGTTTAAAATATTATAAGATGAATGTTCATATAGGTGGAAAGACAGGAACAACCGATGATTATTCAAATGCATGGTTTATAGGTTTTACAAAAGATTATACTGCGGGTGTATATGTTGGATACGATACACCTAAAACTATCGCCAATAAAGCAACAGGTGCGGTTATAGCACTTCCAATTTGGGCTGAAATTATGAAACCTTTTGTTTCATATAAAGACTCTACACAATTTGAAGTGCCAAAAAATATTACCTATGTTAATGTTTGTAAAGAAACTGGAATGAGAGCTGCAAAGTTTTGCAAATACACAAGGATGGAAATATACAAAAAAGGAAAAGAGCCACAAAAATATTGTGAGAAACATTCAATAGAGTACAAACCATCACAGGATTTTGATATCTATAATGAAAATAGCCAAACAGAATTTTAGGAGGAAGGATGAGGTTTTTAGTTTTTTTGTTGATAATAGTAATAATTTTTCTTTCATTCTCCTATTTCTATTATTATAATCAAAAGTTCAAACCTGCTGTTGAAAGGTATGATGAGATAGTAAAGGAAAATAAAACCTTAACAGAGTATCTAAACAAGTTAAGAGAGGAAAATATTAAGAAGGATAGTTTGTTAAGTGTAATAAAAACTCCCAAAAATGAAGAAAAAAAAACTGATTTGAAAGAGGTTGAAACAAGGATTCCAATACTTTCAGATGACCTTTTTAATCCAGGTGGTTACGATTTAACAAAAAACGGAAGAGGTCTTTTAAAAAAATTTTCAGAGGTTCTTTTAAAGGATGGGGATGTTGAAATAATAGTTGAAGGGCACACAGATAATGATAAAATCGGCTCTAAAATGAAAAGCCTGATTCCTACAAATTGGGAACTCTCAGCTTTAAGGGCTATAAATGTTTTGAAATTTTTAAAAGATTCTTTGAATGTTAAAGAAGAAAAACTTTCAGCTATAGCTTACGGATCATCAAGACCTGTTGCTGACAATTCAACAGCCGAAGGGAAAAAACAGAACAGAAGAATAGAACTTGTAATAAAAAGATCTGTTGATACGGTTGATACCGTTGAAGATAACTGATAACAATTTCGATGGAATACACCTTTTTTCAGGTGGTCTCGACTCTCTTATATCATATTTTGTTTTAAAAGATTTGGGATTTAACCCTTTGCCAGTATATTTTGAAACACCCTTCTTTCCCTCTGAAAAAGCCAAGGATATTGCCGAAAAAAATGGTATAAAACTTTTTGTTGAAAATATTTTCAACGATTATCTTGCGATATTAAAAAATCCTGTATACGGTTATGGAAAAAACTTAAACCCTTGTATAGATTGCAAAGCTTTTATGATAAACAAAGCGACAGATATTGTTCTAAAAAACGGACTCAAATATGTATCAACCGGAGAGGTTTTTAACCAAAGACCCATGTCACAGACATTTCAAGGAATGAAAAAGATTGAAAAGTTGCTAAAAAGAAAAGATCTACTCGTAAGACCTCTTTCAGAGGAGATTTTAAAAGGGAGATTTGAAAGAAACAACATTTTTAAGGATAAAAAATTTTTATCGATAGAAGGTAGAAAAAGGGAAATACAGTTGGAACTTGCAAAAAAGTATAATATAAAATATTTTTCCTCTCCATCTGGTGGTTGCCTTTTAACATACAAAGAGTATTCACAGAAGATAAAAATTTTATTGGATTTTAATATAAAAGATGAAAAATATTTTAAAATGGTAAAACATTGCAGATTGTTAAAATTTGACAATAGTTTAGCCTTTGTAGGGAGAGATAAAGAGGATAACGAAATTCTCTTAAATCTTTCAGATAAAGACATTGTTTACCAGATAATTGATAAAAAGGGTCCCGTGGGAATATTTTTGGGAAACGACGAAAAAGACTTTCACAACTTTTTAAAAAAAATGCTTTTCTACTCTAAACGCGACGAAACCCACCCCCATCTTATAAAAAAAATTGGGGACGGTGCTTGACAGTGTGACACTTTTATGGAAAAAGATCAGATTTTTCAACTAAAAAATATTCTTAAAGAGTTTGAAAAAGAAGAAATTTTCGAAGATATTTTAAATTATTTGAATATACTTTTAAAATGGAACAGGTCTGTCAACCTTATATCAAAGAACGATGAAAAGATAATAATAGAAAGACACCTTAAAGATTCTCTTGTTGCTTTAAAAATTGTTCAAAAAGATATTTATAAAAGTATAATAGATATAGGAAGTGGAAACGGTTTTCCCGCTATACCATTATCTATTGTTTTAAAAGAAAAAATTTTTACTCTTGTTGAAATTAAGGAAAAGAAGTTTTATTTTCTAAAAGATGTAAAAGAGAGTTTAAAATTAAAAAACATTATCTTAAAAAACGATGATGTTAAAAAGATAGATTTTTCTCCCTTTGATCTTGTTCTTTCGAGGGCTTTTTTGAACGAAAAAGATATAAAGGAATTTCTTAAAAAGAAAAATTATAAAGGAGATATTGTTTATTGGGAAAAGATCTATCAACCCGTTATTTTAAAAATTTAAAAAATGTTCCACGTGGAACATTTTGTTTTCTAACCTATTGAAAATTTTAAAAATTGTGTTATAGTTTCAAACTATGACTAAGATTATTTCTATTGCTAACCAGAAAGGTGGAGTCGGAAAAACTACAACAGCTGTAAATCTTGGTGCAGCGTTGGCTGTTGCCGAAAAGAAAACTTTGCTTGTTGATATAGATCCTCAGGCAAACGCTACATCCTCTCTTGGTTATTATGACAAAAATTTTTTGGGAAAGAGTGTTTATGACTCCCTTTTGAACAAAATTCCTGTTGAAGATATAATAGTAAAAACAGATCTTGAATATTTAGATCTTATCCCATCGGACATATCTTTGGCTGCCACAGATGTTGAGTTTGTTGATGTTGAAGAAAGGGAGAGTATGCTGAAAAAGATTCTTGAAAGGATAAAAAACAGGTATGAATATATTTTGATAGATTGTCCGCCATCATTACAGATGTTGACTGTTAACGCTCTTGTAGCATCAAAATCTATCCTTATACCAGTTCAGGCTGAATTTTATGCTGTTGAAGGGCTTGCAAAACTTCTTAACACCATAAACAGTATAAGGCAATCTTTGAATCCATCTCTTGAAATTGAGGGTGTTTTGATAACTATGTATGATAACAGACTTACCCTTGCAAGGCAGGTGGCTGATGAAGTTTTGAACTATTTTAAAAGTGCTGTATATAAAACTTATATTCCAAGAAATGTAAAACTTGCTGAAGCTCCATCTTTTGGAAAACCAATAATACTTTTTGATCCAATTTCAACAGGTTCAAAAGCTTATTTGGAACTTGCAAAGGAGATAATAGAAAAAGATGAAAAAAGCGTTAGGTCGAGGTCTTGAGTCGATTATAGCGGGGACAGAACAGAGAGAGGTTAGAAATATCCCCATATCAAACATAAAACCAAACCCATTTCAACCAAGAAAAATTTTCAAAGATGAGGAGTTGAAAGATCTTGCAGATTCCATTAAAGAGAATGGGGTTTTACAGCCAATTACTGTAAGGAGAGTTGGTGAGCATTATGAGATAGTAACAGGTGAAAGAAGGTATAGGGCTTGTAAACTTTTGGGTTTTAAAGATATTCCTGCAATAGTTAAAGATATCTCTAACGATAAAATGGTTGAATGGGCTTTGATAGAAAATGTTCAAAGAGAGGATCTCAATGTTGTTGAAGAAGCTGAAGCTTACAGGGATCTTGTCGAAAAGTTCAACCTTACACATGAGGATATTTCTAAAAAGGTTGGAAAATCGAGAGCACATATAACAAACATTTTAAGGGTTCTTGAACTTGAGGATGAGATAAAAAATCTTTTAAAAGAAAACAAGATAAGTTTTGGACATGCAAAAGTTTTACTTTCAATAAAAGAACCTTTAAGGAGAAAACATTTTGCAGAAAGAGTTTACAGAGAGGATCTTTCCGTAAGGGATCTTGAAAAACTCTTATCAACCGGAGTTGAAAAACATATAAAAAGTGGAGAAAAGAAAAAGTCTGTCCATCTTAAGGATATTGAAAATAAACTTTCTGAGAGATTGTCAAGAAAGGTTAGCGTGAAATATAAAAAGGGAAAAGGAAATATCAGTTTAGAATTTTACAACGATGATGATTTTAAAAAGTTGCTGAATTTTTTAGGTTTGAAAAATTTTGATTAGGAGATATGATGAAAGAATTAAAAGAGATTTTAAAAATTTTAACCGAATCGATTGGTCCTTCTGGAATGGAAGAAAAAAGTTTTGAAAGTGTAAAAAAGATTCTTGAAGGTGAAGAGAATATTACCATTTCTCTTGATAAGATGGGGAATATTATAATTTTCAGAAAGGGAGACAGAAAAGAAAAAATCGCTTTCTTCACACACAACGATGAGATAGGTCTTATTGTTACAAAAATTGATGGAGATTATCTCAGATTTACATCTGTTGGAGGATATGATGAAAAAGTTTTGCTTGGACAGGAAGTAACCGTTTATGGTGAAAAGGTTGTAAGCGGTATTATTGGAGCAACACCACCACATTTACAAAAAGCGGGGGAAAGCGATAAGTTATTAAAATACGAAGACTTATATGTTGATCTCGCTATGAAAAACAAAGAACTTGAAAAGTATTTTAAAATAGGTGACAGGATAATTTTGAAGAGTGAGTTCACAGAGTTGAAAAACGATTTTGTGTGTTGTAAATCGATAGACAACAGAGGTTCTGCAGCTGCAATTATAAACATTTTAAACCATATAAAAAATTTAAAAAATATTCCAGATTTATATTTTGTATTGAACGCTCAGGAAGAGACAACGATGGTTGGTAGTTTAACTTCCTGCTACTCTATAAATCCAGATATTGCCGTAGTGGTTGATGTAACTTTCGCAAAACAACCAGGTGTTGAAAGTGGAATATCTTACGATTCGATAGGAATTGGAAGAGGTTCTCACATATGTTCCGATCTTTATGATTTCATAACTGAAATTGCCAAAAGGGAGAACATAAAGTATGAAATAGAAGCTGTTCCACAACATTCTGGAACTGATGCTTATGCTGTTCAGACCGCAAGAGGAGGAATAAAGACAATACTTCTTTCTTTGCCTATAAAGAATATGCATTCACCAAGAGAGATAGTAAATGTTAAAACAATAGATAAAATTTCAAAGTTGCTTTCCTTATTTGTTTCTGAGGTTGAATTTGAAAAGTATGGTGAAAAAATTATAAAATGAGGGAGATATTATGATTTTAAAAAATTTAAGTGAAATTTTTGGCCCCTCTGGAAATGAGTGCGAGATAAGAGATTTTATAGTTGAAACTATAAAAGATCATGTTGATTCTTTGAAGATAGACAAAATGGGCAATATAATTGCTTTCAAAAAGGGTAAAAACAAAAACAGCAAAAAAGTTTTACTTGGTGCACATATGGATGAAGTTGGTTTTATGATAAAATCTATAGAAGAGAACGGTATGCTTAGGTTTTTGCCTGCTGGTAGTATAGACAAAAGAGTTGTCATAGGAAAAAATGTTTTGATAGGAAAAGAAAAGGTAAAAGGAGTTATCTGCTACAAACCTATACATCTTCAGAGAAAAGATTACAACAATATTCCAGATTTTGATTCTCTTGTTATAGATATTGGCTCAACAGAAAAGAAGGATGCTGAGAAATATGTTTCAGTTGGTGACTATGCTGTTTTCGATACTAAGTTTGAAAAGAAGGGTAACATAATAAAAGGAAAATCTTTCGATGATAGATTGGGTTGTGCAGCTATAATAGAAATTTTAAAAGAAAGGTATGAAAACGATCTTTTTGGAGCTTTTTTCGTTCAGGAAGAGATTGGGCTTAGAGGTTCAAAAGCGGCTGCTTTCAACATTTCAGCTGATTACGCTATAGTTCTTGAGGGAACATCAGCTGCCGATATGCCACATTCTAAAGATGAACCTGATTATCCAAAGATGGGAGATGGAGTTGTAATAACTATATCAGACAGGTCATTTTTTGTTCATAAAGATCTTTTCAATGAAACGGTATCCTGTGCAAAAGAGAACAAGATAAAATACCAGTTTAAACAACCGATGGTTGGTGGAACTGACGGAGGAGAAATACATAAATCGAAAGAGGGAGTAAAAACTATAGTTTTTGCTGTTCCTTCAAGGTATATACATTCTCCAGTCTCTTATGCTGATTTAAGAGATTATCGTTCAATGGTAGATTTAACAAAGAAACTTTTAAACAAATTAAAATAGGGGTAAAAATGAAAAATTTGGTAAAAGATTTAACATCTATTATAGGTCCTTCCTCTTATGAGGAACCAGTAGTTGATTATATTGAAAAGAGTTTAAAAGGAAAAAAGAATCTTGAAATAAAAAAGGATGCTTTGGGAAACCTTATAGTTAGAAAAAAGGGTAATGGGAAAAAAATAATGGTTGCCGCACATATGGATGAAATAGGTTTTATAGTTAAACATATAGATAAGAATGGTTTTATAAGATTTGCTGTAGTTGGTGGACTTTTCCCTCACAACATAATAGAAAACCATGTTGTCTTTGTTAATGGGGTTGAAGGTGTTATAGGTTATGAGAATAAAAATTTCAACTGGCAAAACATTCCCAAAACAGATGAGATGTTTATAGATATTGGAGCAAAGGATAAAAAGGATGCAGAGAAAAAGGTAAACATAGGTCTTCTCGGCGCTATGAAACCAACATTTGTAGATCTTGGAAAAAGGATTTCAACAAAATCTTTGGATGATAGAATAGGTTGTGCTATTTTGCTACAACTCGCACTTGACGATTTCCAGACAGATAATGATATCTACTATGTTTTCACAACACAGGAAGAGGTTGGACTTAGGGGTGCAAAAACATCAGCATTCTCTGTCTCTCCAGATTTTGCTATAGCTGTTGATGTTACTGGAACAGGTGATACACCTGAAACACATATTATGGAAGTAAAACTCGGTGAGGGACCTGCAATAAAAGTTCTTGATAGTGGAATGGTTGTCCGTAAACCTGTTATAGATTTTATGGTTGATGTTGCAAAGAAAAACAGGATACCTTATCAGCTTGAAATATTGAAAGGTGGAACTACTGATGGAATGATGATTCAGACAAACAAAGAGGGTGTTTTAACCGGAGTAATTTCAGTTCCAACAAGATATATACATTCTCAAGCAGAGATGTGTGATATGGATGATGTTGAAAACAGTGTCAAACTTATAAAAGAAATTTTGAAAATGGATCTATCAAAGAGAGGTTTTTGAAGTTGAAGAGGAAGATCACTTTTATATACATAAGTCCCGATGGTAAAGATAAAAGAGAATTTATAATCTCTACAACTCTTCTAAAAATAATAGTTGGTTTTATTTCCTTTATAATTCTTTGCATCGTTGTAGGTTTTATTTTCATCTCTACAGTTTACTATGATGCTATGCAGAAAAGGAATTATGAGAATAAAGTTAAATATATGGAAAACGAGATGAAAAAGTTGGAAGAGTTGAAATCTGACATAAAAGAGTTGTATGAAAAAAATGAAAAGATTAGAGAACTTTTGGGAATCGATTTACAGAACAAAATATTAAAATCCCATTCTAAAGATATTTCAACAGCAAAGGCAGAAAGCACAAAAGTTGATGTTGATTCTCTGAGAGAATACAATGAGCTAAAACCAGATATAAATCCTGTTGAAGGTGTTGTTTCAAGATCTTTTTCAAAAGATCACCCCGCTATAGATATAGCGTGTAACCTTGGAACAATGGTTGTTTCATCAATAAATGGAACTGTTGATAAAACAGGGTGGGATCAAACTTTTGGAAATTATGTTAGAATAAAGAATGACAAGTTTTCTATATTCTATGGACACCTTCAGAAGGTTTTAGTTAAAATGGGACAGACTATAAAAAAAGGAGAGATAGTTGGAACTGTTGGTAATACTGGAAAATCTTCTGCGCCACATCTACATTATGAAATCATGATGGATTCTGTTTACTATGATCCAATACAATTTGTAAATTTAAATAACTAAATAAAGGAGTTTTTTATGGAAAAGAACCAGTCTGGAATAAACAACATTATTGGAGAGGGAACACACATCTCTGGAAAGATTTTTGTTCCTGGATCTATTAGAGTTGATGGTCAGATAGATGGAGAGATGACAGTTTCCGAAATGTTAACAGTTGGTAAAAGCGGGAATCTAAAGGGAACCATCAACACAAAAGATGCTGTTATAGGTGGAATAGTTGATGGGAAACTTGTTGTTAAAAACAGAGTCGAACTTCAAAAAACAGCAAAAGTCAGTATAGATCTTGTTTGTAAATATCTTATAGTTGAAGAAGGTGTTGTATTCGATGGTACCTGCTCGATGTCAAAACAGGAACTTTTTGATAAAGGTATAAAGAATAAAAATGAACAGTAAGTGAAAAGGGTATTTTTTTTTCTTTTAACTTTTTTTTTATTTTTATCTTGTGGTAAAAAACTTCCTCCTCCATCTCCGGATAGGATAAAACCTTCTGTAAGGAATATATACTATTTTCAAGATGGAAAGATCAAAATTGAAACTTCAGAAAATATATCATCTATAGATTCTATAAATATTGAATATGATGATACTATAAAAAATGAAAAATTTTATATTGATGGTAAAAATATTTATTTGTGGTATGACCAGACAAAAAATGTTTTAAAAATTGATATCTTTTCTATTTCAGATCTGAATGGAAACAAAAATTATATAAAAGATCTAAAAGTTAAGGGAGAAAAAATAAAAGATACTCTTCCTCCAAAAATTTTGAAAAGTTCTCAGACAGATACTCTTATAACTCTTTTATTTTCAGAAAATGTAGGGAAAATTTTTTTCAAAATATTACCAGAGAATATTGATTACAAAGATAGTTTATTTGGTGAAAAACTTGTATTGAAAATAAAAAATGAAGATGTTGTCCAGATGGTTGTTGATAGTATTTTTGATCTTTCAGGAAATATTGGAAAAGATAGGTGGGAGAATTATTTTTTTACTGAAAAAATTGATGAAAAATTTTCTTTAAAATTAACAACCGATAAAATCTCTGAAAAATTTATTCTTCTTGATATTGATGGAAAAATTTTAAGGGAAAATATTTCAGATAAAGATGGAAATATATCTTTTTTATATCTTAAAAGGGGAAGGTATACAGTAAAAGGGGAAAATTTTATTAAAGATACATTGATTCTTGAATAAAAGGGGAGAGATCTCCCCTTTTATCATTTTAATAGTTTTCAACAAAAAGTTCGAAATACGCTTTTGGATGTTTGCAGACAGGACATATATCTGGGGCTTCGGAACCCTCATGAATGTGTCCACAGTTTCTGCATTTCCAATAAACCTTTTTTGCCCTTTTGAAAACCATCTGTTTTTCAATATTTTCCAAAAGTTTTCTATATCTTTTTTCATGGTCCTTTTCAACTGAACCTATCTTTTCAAACATGTCGGCTATCTCATCAAAGCCCTCTTCTCTTGCTATTTTTGCCATCTCTGGATACATTTTTGTTGTTTCATAATTTTCACCATCTGCTGCCGCTTTTAAATTTTCAATGGTGTTTCCTATTCCGGAAAGTGCTTTGAAATGTAATTTTGCATGTTCCTTCTCATTATCAGCGGTTTCCTGAAAAATCGCTGAAATCTGTTCGTAACCTTCCTTTTTTGCAACGGAAGCAAAGTATGTATACTTGTTCCTTGCCATAGATTCGCCAGCAAAAGCTTCCCATAGATTCTTTTCAGTTTTTGTTCCTTTTAAACTTTTTTTCATTTAACCTCCTTTGCCCAAAGCATATGTATATTGCAGAACTCTCTTACCTCTTTAACATCTGATAAACTGACATCAAATATTGCTTCCGGTTTTTCTCCCGGTTTGAACTCATGTCTTAAAACCTTTTTATCTGTTAAAACTTCAACAAAAACAATATAATGTTTCTCTTCCATTGGATGTTCAACTGATCCGATTTTTACTTTTATCTTTCCACCAAAATCTTCAATTACAGGTAGATGTTTTTCAACACCAACATCCTCTTTTTTCGCTTCGAGCTTTACCATCGGTTTGTTACAGCAGACAAGCATTGTCATTCCAGTATTTACAACCTCAACAACATTTCCACAAACTTCACATCTGTAAAGTTCTCTCATTTGTGTTTTCATAAAACCTCCTTATTCTCTTTTACCAAGTTCACTGTTAAGCATAAAGAGAGCATTTGTTGAGTCTTTTATTTTTTCAAGAATAGAGACAATTTTCAAGAAAGAGTCCTCTTCCTCAACCTGTTCATCAACATACCATTTCAAAAATGATTCTGATGCATAGTCATTCTCTTTTTTTGCAATTTCCATCAGGTTGTTTATATTTTTTGTAACAGTCAACTCATGTTCGTAAGCGTATTTAAAAGTGTCAAGTGGTGATTTGAAATCATTTTTAGGTTGCTGAATAGGTTGTAATATAACTTTTGCTCCCCTCTCGTAAAGATGGTTGAAAAATTTCATAGCGTGTATGTGCTCTTCCCTTGCCTGAACCTCCATCCAATGAGCAAAACCATCAAGATTTTCTCCCTTAAAATATGCAGCCATCTGAAGGTAAAGATACTCAGAGAAAAGTTCTCTCTGAATCTGATCGTTAATCTCTTTTACCATTTTTTCGCTTATCATAATAAACTCCTTTTTATATTGTTTTTTAGATTTTCAATATTTTCCTCTTTTGGTATATATTGAATTTTTTCTTCAAGAAAAACATTGTTTGAATATTTTTCGAGATCTTCTTTTATAATTTTTGTTCCTTCACCTCCCCATCCATAAGATCCAAAAATAAAAAACTTTTTATTTTTAGGATTAAGACCAAGAAGGTAGGTTAAAAAACCTGAAACTGATGGGAGTGGTTGTTTATTTAATGTAGGTGTTCCTATTCCTATTATGGAAGAATCAAGAACTTCTGTCATTATATCTGAAATATGGTTAGTTTTTAAAGACATTAAAACAACCTCATAACCTTCTTTCTCAAAGAACTCATAATATTTTTTTGCCATTATTTCAGTTGAACCCCACATTGTGTCATAAACTATTACAACTTTTTTCTTTAAAGGATCTTTTGACCAGTTCTGATATTCTTTTAAGATGTTAGAAATATTTTCTTTCCAAATTATCCCATGGCTTGGGGCAATTATTTTTATTTCAAGATCTTTTAAAAGATTCAAAGCAGTCTGAACCTGTTGAGAGTATGGAAGAACTATATTTGCATAATATTTTTTTGCCTGATATATTATTTCATCCAAAGGGTTTTCAAAGTCGAATCTATAAAATGAAGAATAATGTTGACCAAAAGCATCATTAGAAAATAAAATTTTTCTGTTTTCTAAATAGGTAACCATATTGTCTGGCCAATGAACCATTGGTGTTTGAAAGAATATCAAGTTATCTTTACCAATATTCAGTTTATCTTTTGTTTTAATCACCTTAATATTTAGGTTTTCTCCATAATGAAGTTTCAACCCTTTTTCACCTTGGGGATTAGTTACAATTTGAGCATTTTTTGCTATATTTAAAATTTTTGGTAAAGATCCTGAATGGTCCATCTCTACATGATTTATAATTATGTAATCTATTTTTGAAGGGTCAACAACATCTTTTATTCTTTCAAGAAACTCATCGAAAAGATAATGTTTCACGGTATCTATTAGAGTTATCTTTTCGTCTATTATAAGGTATGAATTGTATGTAGAACCCCTTTCTGTTGTATAACCATGAAAATCTCTAAGTGACCAATCTATTCCACCAACCCAGAAAATATTTTCATCAATCTTAAAACTTTTCATCAACTCTCCTTTATAAACTCAGATTTTGAAGCACCACAAACAGGACAAACCCAATCATCAGGTAAATTTTCAAAAGGTGTTTGCGGTTTTATTCCACCATCAGGATCACCAACTTGAGGATCATAAACATATCCACAAACTTCACATTTGTATTTTTCCATCTTTTCCTCCTTTTTTGTAACATTTTCAACCTTTTCTTCTATATATGTTGGAGCGTTCTTTTGAGTTTTTCCCTTCTTTACCTCATGGTAAAAAGAATAAGTCATTGGCTGTTGTTTATCATCTACAATAAAACTTTCAACGAGTTCACCTATGAAAAGAGTGTGAGTAGAAAGGTCAAATTTATTAATAACTCTAAACTCTAAGATAGCAACAGAAAAATCTTTTACAATTGGAGCCCCGCTAACTCCCTTTTCATATTTTATATTTTCAAACTTGTTTATCTCCCTTCCACTTTTAAAACCGAAATTACCTATAAACTGCAAAGGTGTCTGTTCTGATAATATTGAAACTGAAAAATTTTTTCCTTTGTCTATAAACTGATGGGTATAATTATTTTTGTTTATACTTATTGCAACTGTTATAGGTTCAGAGGTAATTTGAAAAATAGTGTTTGCAATCTGACCGTTGACTTTTTCTCCATCAGAAGAGCAAACAAGGTAAACACCATAAGATAATTTAAAAAGTGCTTTTGTATCCAATCTTCCTCCTATTTACAATTTTTACAAATCCCATAAATATACTTTTCTGAATAAACTTTTTTAAACCCCTCGTCAATATTATTATCTTTCTCTTCATTGATTTTTAGATCATAAATTTTTCCACATTTAATACATTTGAAATGCGAATGGGGAGAAATATCTATATCGTATCTAACAAAATCTTTCTCAATACCTATTGCTTTAACTATATTTTTTTCAACAAAAAGTTTTAAAGTGTTGTAAACGGTTGTTTTTGAAAGTGTGAGAAGCTCAGAAGAAAGATCTTTATAGATATCTTCAACAGAAGGATGCGTTCTGTTTAAAAAGAGATATTCAAGAATTTTTATTCTTTGAAATGATGGGGATATTCCTTTCTCTTCAAGTAATCTTAAAATACTTTGGTGATCAATTTTTTTTATATTCATTTAAAAATAAAACCTCTTTCTTTATACCATAAGACAAAATCAAGATGTTCCAACGGGATATCAAGTTTTTTTGAAAATTTTCTCATATCTTCCTCAATTTCTATATACCTTTTTCTTGAAATGGAAGAAGGTATATTTTTAATTATAGAATATTCTTTTAAGTTTTTCAATATATGTCTATCAAGTATTGCAAGATCGTTTCCATAACCGATATTTCTCAAAAAATGTGTAGCCTCTTTGTAACCCATGCCTTTAACATTTTTTACAAGGAACTCTCTCTTTTCAAAATTGGATTCTATATTTTTTAGTTCTTGAAAAAATTTTTCCTTCAAAAATTTTTCATTGTAGAAATGGTGAATATATTTTGATTTGTTATTTGGAAACCTTACCCCATAAAGACAACTTTTTATCTTTTCCTTCTCTTTTAATATTTTTTCCCCTTCTTTTTTTATCTTTTCTACAGAACTCCAGCATAAGGTAGCTTTTGATTGTGGAGTCAAAAGACAGAAAAAAAGTTCATATAAGATCTCATTATCTGTCATATTTTTTCCGTTTCTTTTAAACTCTTTAATTCTATTAACTATATCTTTCTTTATTTTTTTATAGATTTTTAACAATTCTTCATTTTTTTTCATATTACAACTTTGTAATTATTACAACTTTAAATTAATTATAATTACATCTTTAAAATTGTCAAGTTATTTTATCTGAGGGTGATGAGCAACCAGTCTCAATTTTTCTTTTAAAATTTTAATGTAAAATCTTTTCCCTTTCACAAACTGTCCATCTATCTGCCCTTTCAACTCCTCTTTTGTCTCTATTACTATTTCCTCTATTTTTTTCATTACAACTCTTTTATCATCTTTGTGTTTTTTTAAAAGAACTTTTAAAAGGTAATAAGGTTTCAAATAGAATGGAACATGTTTAATAAGGCAGATATCAAGCTTACCATCATCAGGTTTGGCATCTGGAGTTAAAAAGAATCCTCCTCCGACAGATTTTCCATTACTTATACATGTTATATAAAATTTATCTTTTATAAATTCCTCTTTATCTATTTTTATCTTTACCTTTGGTGGTTTATATGTAAAAAGTTTCAAGAAAACGAAAACCATATAAGCGAAAAGTCCTTTAAGTTTAAGATTTTTTCTATCCATCTCCTCGATTACCTCACCATCAAAACCTATTCCTATTGCGTTTACACCAATTTTTTCGTTTATTGAGAAAAGGTTTAAATTTGAAAACTTTTCCGTTGTGAAAAGTTCTTTTAAAGAGATAAGATTTATAGATTTAATGAAATCGTTTCCTGTTCCCGTGCTTATAAATCTGATAGGGTAATTCAAAGGATACATTCCATTGACAATCTCATTTAAAGTTCCATCACCACCTATAACAACAAGATCTGTAACATCTTTTGAAAGCCATTCCTTCAGATTTTTTTCAGCATCGAATTTTTCTTTTGTGTATTTGATGATAAAGTCGATTTGGAGTTCTTTTAAAACTTTCTCTACCTGTTTTAAAATTTTTAATCCTCTCCCCTTTCCTGCCTGTGGATTAATTATTACAAAATATTTTTTCATATATCAATTTTAACACCATTAAAAAAATTTTTCAATACAATTAATTTTTAAAATTTGGGGACGGTGCATGACTCTGTGACATTTTAAAGAAAAACTAATATAACTTATTTTTCCCTTATAGATGATTTTTTAAAGAAGTAAAAAAAACTATGAATATCCATAAGATGATTGCTATGCTCAAAGGAAAGAAAAGCATGATTCTTGAAAGGACAAAATAAGAGCGTCGTTGTAAGAAACAAAGAGCCAAAACGATCTCCTTCCTTTTGAGAAAAAATCTATTATTCTGATAGAAATGACTTTTTTAAATAGCCCTGTAAGTATTTCAACATTAAAAACTTTAAACCAAAAAATGATTTTTATAAAAAACTTTATGTAATAAAATTTGTGGTTATCTTGCTTCTAAAAATATAAACTCAAAATAAATTTACCGAAAAATTCCTTTCTTTGTGATACGGTAATAAATTACTTTTTGTAAATAACTATATTTTTATCAGGTTCTTTCAGGTTAAATTTTTTAAACTTCTCTGAAAATGATTCAACCATTTTGCTATTAAGTTCAACAACTAACATAAATTCCCCTGTTTTTTTGTGTATTTTATAAGGTTTTGGATGGAATTGCAATAATAAAATTTTTTATTAAAAGAGAGAAAGATTTCAGTTAGATAAAGATATTGCAATTAAAAAAAAAGGGATTGACTTTTTTAAAAATTTTTTTTAAAATAATTATATCAACCAAAAGGAGGTAAATATGAATAATCACCAAAAACATCTAACTCCCCCCCCCATCGATACTTACGGTTTATGTTAGTATTGATTGCTGCATTGTTTACATTACCATTACAATTATCTGCCCAGTATTTTGTTAGTGACTCCTTTGATGATCGTTCTATAGATCCTAAATGGAGTATAGAAGAAATAGGACCAGCTGAAGTTGTAGAATATCATGATACTCTACGAAACCTTGATTTTTTAAAATTAAGAACTCTTTATGAAACTGATGAACTAACAAGGTCTGAAGCTAAAGTTTATCAGATTCTACCAAGCATAGTTCAAGAAAATTTTCATCAGAATCCTAACGATTGTTTCTGTTTAAATGTATATGGTGGTGGTCCTTGGTGGTATAATAAAATACATTATTATGATACAACTTCCTATCACTATTCAAGAGCTAAAGCTAACTTTTATGCAAAATTTTCAAATGGCGATATTTTAAAAACAGTTTTTTATCTATCCCCTCAAGGACTCCCAGATTCTTTGAATGTTTTTATAACCTATCCAGCCTTTGTATTTAGGGGGATAATTTTATGAAAAAGATGATTTTAATGGTATTAATAATGATAACAGGTGTAATATTGTCAAGTTTAGCTTTTGAACAAAATCAGTATATAGATAAAGGAACAATTACAGGGGTTAACTTTGCGGGTCCATTTTATTGTGATTATAACAGGAATATGAATGATGAATTAATAATACCAGCTAACACAATATACTTTTATGAAATTC
>DJVI01000010.1 GCA_002441125.1 Caldifarciminota bacterium UBA6260 | reverse complement strand
TTAGTTTCAGTATTTCCATCATTTTCAAATTTTTTTATAATCTCGGTTGAACCACCTCTAAATCTGTAAATAGCTTGTTTATCATCACCAACAAGAACACATTTGTAATTTTCTGCAACACCATTTTCTATTAACGGTTTTAAATTATCCCATTGGATAGATGATGTATCCTGAAATTCATCTATTAAAAATTTTTTGAATTTTTCACCTATCCTAAAATAAATGAAAGGAACATCTTCAGTCTTGAATAATTCCTTAATCTTTCTGTTCAATTCATCTATGAAAACTATATCGTTATTTTTTTGGTATTCATTTACTATAAAATCAATCTTTTCGTAAAGTATATTGTTATATATATTTTTCAAATATATTGTATCGTAAAAATAATTCTCAAGTTTCTGTTTTAAAAAAATATGAAAATTTTTCAACTTCCTTTTGAGTTCTTCCAAACTTTTACCATCTATCTCTGATTTTCTACTTATAATTTTTTTTATATCAAAATCATCTTCAAAATAAAACTTTTTAAACGAATCTTTTGAAATAAGATATAACAAATCATCATCACCTTTTTCTACCTTTTCTAAAAAACTGTTTATATATTTTATCAAACTTTTAGATTCAAAATTTTTATAATCAGTTTTTACCTTTTCTATTTCCTCGCAATGATCGATAAAATCTTTTTTGAATCCTTTTAGAGATTTTAAAATATTCTTTATTTCATCAAGATCAAAATTTTTAATTTTTATACTTTCATTAAAATTTTTTTCTTTTTCTCTGATGGATGTAACAGTATCGAATATTTCCTTTTCGATTGTCAAAGATCTGCCTTCCTCACTTCTATAAATTAGATATTCAAGAAGAATTTCTTTTAAATATTTTCCTTCCTCAAAATTTTCAGAAACATTTGATATAAGTAAATCTATGCTTTTCTTGATCACATTTTTTATATTGAAACCTATATCATAAGATGGAGGGATCCCTAAATCCTCTGAAAAAACTTTTACAAGTTTGTTCGTGAAGGAGTCTATTGTCATAACTGAAAAATCTGAATAACCTTTACCATCTTTTGAATAGAGTATCATTTCGAGACATTTTTTACTTCTTTTTTTAATCTCATCTTCATCAATTTTCAACCTTTCCCTTATCTCATTTCTAATGTTTTGAATAGAATCTTTTCTTTTCCCATCTACAAGTTCATCAAAACCAGCGAGTCCTTTCAAAAATTCGAGTATCCTCTCTTTCATCTCATAAGCTGCTTTGTTTGTGAATGTTATAGCAAGAATATTTTTTATCTCTTCGGGATCATTGAGAACGAACTCTATAAATTCTTTCGCGATAGTGTATGTTTTTCCAGAACCTGCTGAAGCTTTGAACAAAGTATAATTTTTATTTTTTCCCATTTTTGTTGTTAGATTATAAACAAAAAAAATAATTTTTCAACAAAATCTATTGATTAAAAAAAAATCTTAGATATAATAAAATTATGAAATTTTTAAAAAAACCGAAAATAGGGTTAGCGTTGGGTGGTGGCTCTGCAAGAGGATTAGCACATGTTGGAGTTTTAAAAGTTTTACAGGAAAACAATATAAAAATCGATCTGATTTCAGGTTCAAGTATGGGAGCTTTGATCGGAGGACTTTATGCTTTAGATCCTGATTACAAGGTTCTTTATAAAAAAACTAAAAAGTTCGTAAATTCTGAACTTTTTGGGCAATTAGATTTCAGAAAGTTTAAAAAAGAGAATACGAGTTTATTTGGAAATTTGAAACAAAAACTAAGAGATAGTGTCACTTTTGTTAAAATGACTCAAACTACATCTTTGATAGATTATAAAATTTTTGAAAAAATCTTTATTTCGCTTTTTGGGGATAAAAAATTTGAAAACACCAAAATACCCTTTTCCTGCATTGCCGTTGATCTTGTAAGTGGAGAAAATATAGTCTTTAAAAAGGGACTTCTCTACAAAGCCATAATGGCAAGTTGTGCTATTCCGGGTTTATTTCCATATATTTTCTATGATAGATACATTCTTGTTGACGGTGGAATTTCGATAAATGTTCCAATTGAAATAGTTAAAAATGATGGAGCTGATAGAGTTATAGCAAGTGTTGTTAGTGCAAATATAAAAAAAGTTTACACTTTTGAAAATGTTTTCCAGATAATAAACAGGGCGCACGAAATTACAAAAAATTATCTTTTAAAAAAAACAATCAACAATGCCGATTTTCTTTTGAATATAAATCTTTTAGGTTATGAATGGTTCGATTTTGAAAAATATGAAGAGTTAATCTCAAGAGGTATCGATGAAACAATAAGAAATATGGAAAAAATCAAAAAGAGGTTTTACTTTTAAAAATCCTTTTAAAAGATGAATTTTTCATATCATTGACAAACTCTTGAATATTAGGTAATATTAAAATTTATGGATATTCAAAAATTACAAGAGATTTCAAAAAAAGCAAGAATAGATATATTAAAAATGGTATACAACGCTTCATCTGGACATATAGGTGGTGCATTTTCTGCTATAGATATAATGGTCTATCTATATTTTTACAAGATGAACTATTCTTTGGATAATTTCAATGATAATGGAAGGGATAGATTTATCCTTTCAAAAGGACATGCTTCTGCGGCTCTATACACTTGTCTTGCCTATAAGGGAATAATAAAAGAGGATGATCTGAAAACTTTCAGAAGGATAAACTCTATACTTCAAGGACATCCATCAAGAAAACTAACAAAGGGAGTTGAAACTTCAACTGGTTCTTTGGGTCAAGGTCTATCATTTGCCAATGGAGTTGCATTAGGTCTTAAATTGAAAAAGTTGGACTCAAAGGTTTATGTGATGATAGGTGATGGTGAGATTAATGAGGGTCAAATTTGGGAAGCTTTAATGACATCTATAAGATACAAACTCGATAATTTAAGAATAATACTTGATTACAACCATCTTCAGATAGATGGATTTATAGAAAAAATAAAAGATCCAAGACCAACAAAAGAAAAATTTGAATCTTTCGGTTTCGCTACATTTGTTATGGATGGTCACAATTTTAACGATATAGATAAAACTTTTACACTTGCCGATCAGGTAAAGGAAAAACCTGTTTTTATAATAGCAAACACTATCAAAGGAAAAGGTGTTTCCTTTATGGAAAACAATGTTGATTTTCACGGAAATCCTCCTACAAAAGAACAGTTCGAAAAAGCACTTCTGGAGCTTACGAATGTTTGAAAAAAAATCATCGATGAGAACAACTTATGGAAAAGAGCTTGTTAATTTAGGGAAAAAATTTGAAGATATAGTTGTTTTAGATGCTGATCTCGCAAAATCAACAAAAACTGAGCTTTTTAAAAACCAGTTTCCAGAAAGATTTTTTGATATGGGAATTTCAGAGGCAGATATGGTTGTCACTGCTGCTGGCCTTGCTTCAGTAGGTTTTAAACCTTTCTGTTCATCTTTTGCTATATTTTTAACTGGTAGAGTTTACGATCAGATCAGAAATTCTATCGCATACCCACACTGGAATGTAAAANNCAGATGCTTGAGGATATAGCACTAACAAGAGTTATTCCTCAAATGACAGTAATCTCACCATCAGATTCGACAATGGTCAAAAACCTTATGGAAGAGATTTACCATTATGATTCCTACCTATATATGAGACTTTCGAGAAACGATGTTTTTGATATATATGATGAGAATACAAAGTTTCATATAGGTGAATCCTATATACATGGAATAGGAAAAGATATTACTATTATAGCAACAGGACAGATGGTTTCAAAAGCACTTGAAGCTGAGCAGATTCTTAAGAAAGAAGGTATTGATTGTGGAGTTGTAGATATGTACACAATAAAACCTATCGATACAAAAACTATCGATAAAATTTTAAACATTTCAAAAGGTATTCTTGTCTGTGAGGAACATTCATACATCGGAGGGCTTTTCAGCGCAATTTCAGAGTATGTAGTCAGAAAAAATCCTATCCCTATAGATTTCGTTGCCGTTAACGATACTTTTGGTGAATCTGGTAAAGTTGAAGAACTGTTTGAAAAATATGGTCTTGGCATTGATACCATAATCAAAAAGGGGAAAATGGTTTATGATAGAATTTAGAAATGTTTCAAAATACTATAAAAACAACTGGCTTGCACTCAACAAAGTCAATCTATTTTTTGAAAAAGGTCAATTCTATTATCTTATAGGAAAGAGTGGTGCTGGTAAATCAACAATTTTGAAGATGATATACATGGACATTTTTCCATCTGAAGGTGAAGTCATAGTTGGAAACTATAGTAGCAAAACCATAAAACAGAATGAGATTCCACTTCTAAGAAGAAAAATAGGAGTTATATTTCAGGATTTCAAACTGCTAAAGGATAGAAATGTTTACGATAATGTTGCTTTCGCCTTACAGGTAACAGGTGAAAAGTATCAGAATATCAGAAAAAAAACTCTTGAAGCTTTATCCTTGGTAAAAATATCACATAAAAGAAATTCTTTCCCATACCAGCTTTCTGGAGGAGAACAACAAAAGGTTGCTATTGCAAGAGCTTTAGTTAAAGAACCTTTTATTCTTATCGCTGATGAGCCAACTGGGAATGTTGATCCTGAAGGTACAAAAGATATTATGGAAATACTTTTCGATATAAATACAAAAGGAACAGCCATACTTATGGCTACACACGATTATTCCTTGATCAAAACATCGATAGGGAAAGTTGTTGGTCTTAGAGAGGGAAAAATCGTAAAACCGGAAGATATTTTCAAACTCGATCTTTCAGGGGGAAAAGAATGATCTATATTTTGCAGGAGACATTCAAAGGATTTTTTAAAAATAAATCTATGAACCTTATAACTATAGGTACAATAACGGTAGCTATATTCATTTTCGGACTTTTCATAGCTGGAACAACAAACCTATTAAATGTAATAAGGATTGCTGAAGATAGAATAGAGATGGTAGTTTATCTTAAAGAGGATATTACAAAAGAAAAGATAGATGATTTGCAGAATAAAATTTCTACAATTCTTGGGGTTCAGTCTACTCAGTTTGTTTCAAAAGAGGAAGCACTAAAGCAATTTAGAAATGACTTGAAGGAGGATGCAACATTGCTTCAAGCTTTTGAGACTAATCCTTTGCCACCTTCGATAAAAGTGAACATAAGCATGGCATTTAAAACCCCAGAATATTTAAAAGAGATATCTGACAAGATAAAAATTTTTGAAGGAGTTGAGGATATTGATTATGGTGCTGAATGGATAAAAGAACTTGACAAACTTGTAAAAATACTTTTCTTTATAGATATTTTTCTTGGAATAATAATAATTTTTGCTTCAATATTTATTGTTTTCAACACCATAAGGTTAACTGTTTACGCAAGAAAGGAACAGATAGATATAATGGACCTTGTTGGAGCAACTGAAACTTACATTGAGTTACCATATATAATTGAAGGAATGTTTTATGGTTTTTTGGGTTCTCTCATCTCTACTTTCATACTTTATTTACTTTTTGAAACAATAAGTAAAAAAATACCTAACATAATATTTATGAACAATAACGCCGTATTCTTATTCATATTTTTTGGAACATTACTCGGTTTTATAGGTTCATTCCTTTCAGTTAAACAATGTATAAATGAGATAAGAGAGATGAAGAGAGATGATAACCTTAAAAGGACATTAAAAAAATCATTTTGAAAATACAGTTATAGAACTTTTCCTGTATATTAAAATCTCGTTATCAGTTTTAAGATACTCTTTGTTTGCAGGAAAAACTTTCAGTTTATAATCTGACATTTTTGGTTTTCCCTCTTTTATAAAATCATCAAACCTTCTGTTGAAAATGTTTATTGCCTCCTCATTTCCCCAAAAGTAAACTTTTCTGTTCTGTAGCAATGCTATTCCACTTCCCCTTGTTCTTACAAATATTCCATAACAAACATTCTTTTGAAAACCTTCAAGAGGATAATAACTGATAAAATTTTGATCGTTGATGGATAGATAAAAAAGGAAATCATCTATCTCATCTTTGGTCAACTTCTCAAACATGTTAGAGAGATGTGTGTTCAATGATGCTTCTTCCTCTATTATCCTTTTCAAACTCTTTAAACTCTTTTCATAATAGGAATAATGTGAAACTATAGAAAAATTTCCCTTCATTGGAAAGAAGTGAACATGTTTATGAATCTTCCCTTCAAGTTTGTCATCTTTAACTTTATCAAGTTCAACTATAACCTGATAACCTCTTGTTGAAAGTGGAGCAACAATTTTACCACCTTCTTTCAACTGCTCGAGCCAGAAACTTGTTATATCAGCAACTGTGCATGAAACAAGTATTCTATCATAAGGAGAAAAATCCATTATCCCGTAACCACCATCACCTTTTTCAGCATAAACATTTTGAAGGATAAAATTTTTTATATTTTCTTTCAACTTTTCAAATAAGATATCGTTGATTTCTATTGTGAAAATATGTCCATTTTTGATTATATAAGATAAAAGTGCAGAGGTATAACCTACACCAGACCCTATTTCTAATATTTTGTTTCCATCTTTAGGATCAAGCAGCTTTAACATAAAAAATATAATCGCTGGTGAAGAGATAGAACTTATGATCTGGTCATCAACATAAAAATTTATCGAGTTCTCATTGTATGATGTTCTTATTAGGATTTGGTCAGATAATATTTCATCAATAGTTTTTTTGACCTTTTTTTCGTTCAGACATAAACAAACATTATCTATAAAATCAAGCCTGTTAAACCTGTGATAACTTTCAACCATTCTTTCGTCGATTTTACCAATCTTTTCCTCAATCTTTTTAATGATGTTTTTATCAAGTTCTTTCAAAATTTCCCTATCCATATCAACTCCTTGAAAAAACTTTTACTCCCAAATCTGAAAAGATGTTCTTTTCATATTTTAAATAAGCTAAACCTGCTGTAAGAGCTGCATTATCTGTGCAAAACTCCATCAAAGGAATATATATATTATCTACTCTGTTTTCGAAAATTTTTTTAAACTTTTCTCTGAAATAACCATTCGCAGAAACGCCACCTGCTATGGAAACAGATTTTATATTATTTTTCTTATCTTCAAAACATTTTTCAAATACATTTAAAAGTTGATCAACAATAGCTTTCTGAATAGACGCTGTGATACTATTTATATTTTCTTTCACAAAATCTTCTCCCATCCTCTGTTTATAGTAGAGAACTGAAGTTTTCAAACCACTGAAAGAAAAATCGTATCCTTCAAGTTTTGAAACTGGGAATCTATAAAAATTCTCATCCCCATTTTTGGAAAACTTTTCAATCAATGGACCACCTGGATAACCGAGATTCAAAATTTTTGCACACTTATCGAAAGCTTCTCCGGCAGCATCATCTTTTGTTTTGCCAAGAGTTTTTATTTCAAAATTCTCATCAACAAAAAATATTGATGTATGTCCTCCAGAAACTACAAGTGAAAGCATCGGTAACGAAACTTTTTTGTATGTTAAAACATTTCCATAAATGTGTCCAACAACATGGTCTGTTGTTATAAGTTTTTTCCCATACCTTAAACATATACCACTCGCGAATGAAACTCCAACCATAAGAGAACCAACAAGCCCTGGCCCATTTACAACTGAAATAGCATCTATCTCTTCAATTGTTATTTTTGATTTACTCAATGATTCGTTCGCAACATCAAGAATAAAATTAACATGTTCTCTTGAGGAAAGGTCTGGAACAACACCCCCAAATTTTGAATGAACCAGTTGTGTTTTCACAACATTAGACAAAACATCAACACCATTCTCAACAATAGCAACAGAAGTTTCATCACATGATGTTTCTATTCCAAGAATTTTTGTCATTGTGCTAAAACTTTAACCTCTGATGGATTCATATTTTTTATTTTTACAAACTCTTTCATCGGTTGATTTATCCTCAAAATGTATACTCCCTTTTTTTCTATCCCTGAAAGATCAACAGTTAATGTCAATTCACCCGGCAACATATTTTTTATTATAGATTCAGGACCTTCGATTTCTACAATAGCAGTTAAACTATCGGGGGTAATTTTCAAATTTCTATTCCTGTTGATAAAAAGAACTGGAACATTCTTAAACTCTTTCGTAACCTTTTTTTCTATATAGAACTTTACAGTTATTATACTATTCTTATACTCTATGAATTCATCAGAACTTCTAAGTTTTACTTTCAAAGATTGACTTTTTTTCAATTTTGATAGATCAATTTCTTCACTTTCAAGATAATCTATATTGTTTAAAAGTTTCTCAGGACCAGTTACAAGAACTCTCTTGGGATCTAACTCGATATCTTTATAGAAGGAAATCTTTTGATTCAACATTCCTTTAAATTTTAACACTATCGGTACATCTTTTGTAACCTTTTTATCAATATAGAATCTCAAAAATTTTTTCCCTTTAAACTTTAAAGGTGTTAAATTGATCTGTGCAGGAACAAAAACATTTTCAAAAGTTAAAGTCTCTTCCCTTTCACCAAAATAATCATCTTCTATTTTAATTTCATAAACTGGAAATTTTTTTAGAAATTTTATTAGCAGAAAATCTTTTCTCTTTCCTGAAAAATCTATATCTATCTTACTACCATCATAAATTAAATATGAACTCTCTTCTCCCTTTGTTAAAATATTAACCTGAACAGGAATCGTCATAGTTAACTCTTCCTGTACAAATGCGTAAAACCAAATTAAAAATCCTATTAGGAGTGAAACCAATTTTAGCGAAAGGTTGTTCTGGAAAAATCCCTTATTCATATTGTTAATATTAAACACAAGAAAAAAAATGTCAACAATACTTTAGCGATTTTATAAGTTAAAGAAACACTTTACTTATAACCCTCTTTCATTTTTTAAGGATTTTTACAAATAATTAAGTTTAAAAATATTATAACTTATAAAAAAGGTTTGATGTTTTCAAAAAAATTATTATAATATTATTTTAAATTCAAAAGGAGATTTTATGAACAACAGAATAAAAGAGTTATTCGATAATGTAACTTTTACATTCAAAAATCTACTCATAAATTACCAAAAAGAAAAATGGAATTTTTTAACCAACTCTACAATAGAAAACAAAAAAAGATTACTACATTCTGTTGAAGAGATAGAGAATTTTATTGATACGGATAAAGATTTCAAAGAGATTTATAACATGTTAAAAAAATATCCCCAAAATTTTTCCGATCAGGAAAAAAATACACTTTCGAAGATAAAAAAGATTTGTGGCATACTCCAAAAAACACCTCAACAGGAAAAATATTTTGATACATTTCTTTCAACAGCGATGGAAATTATTGATAACAGAATAGATTTTAACAATAAACAAACAACAACAAGCCACCTTGCAGATCTTGCTGAACATGAGACATCTTTGCAACAGATTATAAATATACAGAAACATTTTTTCAGCCCTATAGAAAAATTTAAAGATAAAATAGAAAAAGTTATTTTTGAAAGGCAGGAGTATATTAAAAGTAAGAATTTTAAAAACTATTTTGCGTTTTTTACAAAAATGAACGATTTGAAAGATAAGGATATTTTTAAAGATATTGAAGAACTTGATGATCTTACAAGAGAAGATTTTAAAAAATTAAAAAATCAACTTGAGCAGGAACTTGCAAAAAAACTAAAACTCCAAGCAAAAAGTTATCCATCATATATATTTGGAGATCCTTTTTTTAGAACATATCCTGTGCATCTTGACAACAATGTAAACACTATGTTTAAGGGAAAAGATATAGCTTATACTGGGAAAAAATTTTTTGAGATAGTAGGTTGCGACCTTTCAGATGTTTACGAGGTTTCTGATCTTTACATAAGACCCGGCAAATACCAGTACCCATTCATAATCGATATAGATGGAAACGATATTAGATTCTCCACTAACACAAAATCGAACTTCAGAGGAACATACTGGTTATTAAGAACTCTTTCAAAAGTTGTTTACATGCTTGAAAAATCGAAAAACAAAAGTTTTTTTGAAAGGGATAATTTAGACAGAAGGAAAATGGAAACCTTTGGAATAATAGTTACCAATTTTGCTTTCAAATCTGGTTTGATTTCAAGAATATCATCCCAGTATGAAGATGATGAGGATATACTTTCAGTAGATATTTCAGATTATATTGAAAAAAACAATCTCATTCTTTCAAGATTTTTTCTTTCACTTTCAAATTTTGAGATTGAAATCAACAGTTCAGATAAGGTCTCAAACTTTTCAGATATATGGCTTAAAAATGTTAAAAAGTATCAGTTCATAGAACCAAAAGATATTTACAACAAAGATGGATGGGTTCTGCTCGATTCTATAATAATGGATCCTTTTTCTTCAATATTTGAAGTTGAAGGATTCTTACTATCGAAGAAACTTGAAAAAAAGATAGATTTTAAAAACCTAAAACAAAAAACTTTTCTTAAAACAATTTTTGAAATGGTTGATAAAATTTGATGTGAAAAAATTTTTAATTCTGATTGTTTTTCTAACTACCTTTTTTCAAATATATTCAAATACTTTTCTTGTTTTTTCTTTCAATAAAAACCTTTTTAAGGATAAAGAATTTTTGATATATTCAAAAGAAAAATATTTTTCATTTGATTTTGATTCATTAAAAAACTCTTATTTTATAGTTGTTTTTGATTTTTCTTATAGAGCAAAAATTTTTTTTGGTCCATCAAAAATAGTTTACGATAAAAAATCTATGATATTTGATTTCAACAAACCAACTTTGATCCATTTTAATCAAACGAACGAATTGAATGATGATAAAATTTTTGATGACACTACTCTTTCAAAAATATCTTTGATAAACAATCTTTATGACCTAAACTATGTTATGTACAATTATTTTAAAACGAACATTTCTGAAAACGAACTCTATTTTTCATACTTTAACAAAGAGGATGATATATTAAAAACATATTTTTATATAAAAGAATTATATGAAAAAAAAGATTTTGATTCTTTAAGGATTACATTTAAAAAATTGTGTAAAAAATACCCTTATAATAAAGACTTTTTTCAATTCTATATTTTATCTTTGCTTGATTGTTCTCAATTTTACATAGCAAACAGTTTACTCGATACATATCTTTTAAAATTTGATGATGATACTTTTTACTATTCTTTAAAGGGAAACATTAACGCAGTTTTAGGAAATCTAAAAAAGGCACAGAAATATTTTGAAAAGGGAAGAAAAAAATATCCAGAATCTTTGCTTCTTCTAAACGATGCCTTAAACATATATTCGATTTTAGATTCAACAAAATTTGAAGATTACAAAAACTATCTTGATTTTAAATTTAAAAGGTAAAATGTTGACTTTTTAAAATATTATGATAATTTAATAAGTGTTAGGAGGGTTTGGATGAAAAAGTTTATAATTTTATTTTTTTTCATTATCTTTTTTAATACAATTTTTTCTATAGATTTTACAAAAGACACCTTTAAATATGAAACTGATAAAATTAAAATTATATATGAATATCCTATGTTCAAGGAAGAAAAATTTAATGAAGTAAACGGTATAATAAAAGAAAAAATAAGAAATATGTTTGAAAAGGATTATGGTGAAATTGTTAAAATATCAAAAGAGGATACTTTTTTCCAAAAATTAGTTTTTTTCTCCGATCTTTCCTGCTCCATTTTTGGAATAAGCAACGATTATGTCAGCATAAGGTTCTATAACGAATCTTATACTGGTGGAGCACATCCAGTACATTATTACTTTCCTTTCAACTTCGATCTAAAATCAAAAAAAGAAGTAGATTTGAAAGAGTATTACAAATTGAAAAAAGATCGTTTGAAAAAACTTGCAGATTTTTGTGAAAAAGATATAAAAAATCAAATGAAAGAAAATATTACTGAAGATGTTCAATTTTCTATTCCATTAGATTTTGAAACATTTAAGGTTTTCAACATAAATGAGAATGGAATATATTTCACTTTTAATGAGTATTCAATATTACCTTATTACCTCGGTAGTTACACAGTTTTTATTCCAAAGGAAAAATTTTTGGAATTGATAAAATAAGTTCTTTATTTGTTGACTTTATATATTTTAGGTCTAAAATTGAAAAAAGAGGTAATGTTTGTTTAAATTAAGATTTTGGGGGGTAAGGGGCTCTGTCCCATCTCCCGGAAAGGAAACAAACTTTTTTGGCGGTAATACCACATGCGTCTCAATTGAAAATAATAACACTTTTCTCATAATCGACGCTGGAACAGGTATAAGAAATATAAATTTTTATCTTAGTGAAAGAAAAGTAAATAAAATATACATAATATTTACACATTATCACTGGGATCACCTACAAGGATTGCCTTTCTTTGCTCCAATATTCAATCCAGATATAAAAATCGAGATTTTTGGTAAGAAGAATGTTTCGGAAGTTTTATCTCTTCAAATGAAACAACCATATTTTCCTGCCGATTATAAAAATCTGCCTTCAAAAATAGAACATAAAAATCTTCAAAAAAGTTTTAATATCGATGATATTTTCATCGAAACAATTGAAAACAACCATCCTTCAGGTTGTGTAGGTTTAAAATTTTCATACAAAAATAAAAAAATTGCCTTCATAACTGACAACGAATTGTTAGATTATGGTGAAAATATCACAACGAAAAAAGATTTTGCAGATTTTATACATGATTCTGAAATTTTTGTTCATGATGCACAATATACTTTTAATGAAATAAAATCAAAAAGGGGATGGGGACATTCAACTTACGATGATGTTATGGAAATAGCAAAACTGGGTGATAACAAAAAAGTTGTATTCACACATCATGATCCTATGAGAAGGGACAAAGAATTAAAAGAGATATTAAGCGATTTAAAAAACAGATACCCAAAGTTCAATCTCAAGGCAGCAAAAGAAGGAATGGAAATAAAATTTGACATACAATGAGATATAATTTTAGTTTATTTATAACTATTTCAGTTATTGTAATTGTTGTTAACTCTTTAGGTTTTTATAATATTTATAAACTTTCTTCTGATGGAATAACCTACAAAGAGAATGATGATAAAACAATAGAAATCGTTTATGTAAAACCTTTTTCCTCTGGTTTTTTCTCTAACCTTGAAGTTGGTGATAAAATAGTTGCCATAAATGGTAAAGTTCCAAAATCTCTCTCGGACCTCAAAGGAAACATTATCGAAAAAGCTGGAGTAGATAAGGTATACATTTATACCATAACAAGAGATAAAAAAATTTTGAACATTCCTGTAAAACTTGGATACTATTATTCAAGAAATTTTTTTATTTTTGAACTGATTATGGTTTCAATAATTTTTTTCCTTTCATTTCTCTTTTACCTTTCATTTGAGGAAAATTCAAAAGAGAGTTTTTTTGTTTTTCTTTTCTACTCCCTTGTTACAGTTACTCATATCTTTTCTCTTGTTTCTTTTATAACCTACCAACTTTACATTTTCTTAATAATATCAGGTTCCTTTTTACCTGCTTTAATTATCCATTTTTCTTTTATTCTTAAAAAGGATTATAAAAAAGAATACCTTATAGTTACTTATCTGATCTCTTTTTTCATTTTTACTATATGGTTAGTTTCATATCTTAACTTTGCACTAACTTTAACTAAATCTAACTTGAATAGATTGATGACAATCGTAAAGATCTCACAATTTTTTTTCGGTCTTATTAGCATGGCTGGTATTTTTTTTATGATCTATTCAATCTATTCCAATATAAAAGAAAAAAAGTTTGATCTTGTCACAATAACATCAATCCTTTTCCTTCTTGGATTTTTACCTTATATATTTCTTTATGCTTTTCCAGTAGCTTTTGGTAAAAAAGAAGTTTTACCTGTAAACTTGTGTATCAGTTTTTCAGCTGTTCCACTTCTTTCCATATTGGTGTATAAAACTTTCTTGAAGTCAAAATTATGAAAAATTTTAACAGAATAATTTTAATTCCATTTTATTTTCTCTTCTTCATAAGTCAATTGTATATAACTTATAAGGGTTCTCTTATTTCAACAGACAAGGCGATTTATGAAGAAAGAGATGATGGAATATATTTTAAATACATTCCAACCAATAGCAACCTTTACAAAACAAATGTATCTATTGGAGACAGATTGCTCTATGTGAATGATATAAAAATTGAAAACAAGCATTATCTATTCAATTTAATTTTTGATAGAATCAAACCTTCATCTGAAGTTATCTATAAAGTTTCTGATGGTGAGAAAATAAAAACTGTAAACTTAAAACTTGAAAAAAGATTCTCGGTATTTGAACTTCTATTCTCACTCTTTTTAGGTTTATCATTTTTAACTTTAATCTTTCTAATAATTCTTAACTATCCACTTTCAACAACCATAATTTCTTTTTTCTTTTTGTTTTTGACTCTCTCTTTCATTTCAGTTTTTATAAATGTTCCTTTCAGTAACAGGATTCTATACTTTATATTCATGTTTCTATGCCTTATAAATCAACTCTCACTTTTTCTTTTTACAAAAAACTTTCTAACCAATTCTAAATATTCTTTTATATCCTATTTAGTTATAATTACAGTTTTTCTCTCAATAGCAATATGGATGGCAAACTATTTACATTGGACTTCTACTTTGAAAGTTATAGATTATAGAAAGGTTATGCAATCTGTAAAATTATTCCAACTCAGCATCTCTTTGAACATTATACATTCGATAATCCTGATAATGAAAAAAATTTTAAAATTATATGAAAAGGGTAACCCTGTTGAATATTTCGCTTCATCTTATCTTTTTATCTTTATCCTTCTGACTTATCCAATCTTTTATTCTTTGCCAATAATTTTGAGAAAAAGGGAACTTATTCCATTCTACTTTTTCTTTTTATTTTATTATATCGCTTTAATTTTAATGTTAAGATACAAGAGTAAATTGTATAAAGTTTTTTTATAAATGAAAAAAGAATATCTCTATTACATCATAACAATAGCTTCAATAATCCTTTTTCTTGAACTCTCATTCTCATTTATTCTTTACAATAATGTAAAAAATGATATTAAACAAGAGTGTTTCATAAACAGTCAAAATAATTTAAGAAATATGATCTCTCTTTTAAATTCAAATCTTTTCACCATATTGAAAGAAGATAATTATTTAAAAGATTTTAAATTTGAAAAAGAAAACAAGTATAACCCAAATTTTTATATTTTTGAAAAAAATCTATTTATAAAATATGGCGAAAAGATTTACATGGTTCCCCAAGAAAGTAAAAATATACTCTTAAATATTTTTTTTGAAAAAAAAGAAAATGGAAAATATTTCTCCATTTTTCTCGATCATGAACAGATTCCCGATGAAGTAAAAAAGGAGTTTGAAAGGTACTATGTTTTAAACAATTCTTACGGTTTTTTTGAAACAAAACATTTTCTTGTTAGTTATAAAAAGTCAAATTATGAAAATTTACCTGAATACACAATGATTTTCTGGGAAGATAAAAATCTTGAATTCAAACACTTTAACGATATTCTTTTCCTTTTTGTTTCTATACATATTTTGGTACTCGTTTTCATAGCGACATTTATTTCTTTTTATATAAATGCATTTTATACTGTTATCAAGATTGAAGAGGAAGCAAAAAAGAATCTGGAACTTTTAAGGATAAATAGAACATTAACCATAGAGAAATTCAGTGAATCGATAGTTCACAACATTAACAATCCACTCACAACTGTTTATGGTTACATTCAGATACTTGTAAAAAAGAGACCTGAACTTGTTAGTCAGTTCAAGCTTGATAAAGTTGTTGAAAACATTGAATTCGTTTCAAATCAATTAAAATTACTTTTAAACAAAAAAGTTTCTGATATAGAAGAGTATATTGATTTGAATGAGTTTGTTAAAGATGAGTTAAAATTTTTAGATCAGACCTTAAGAAATGAAAATATAACAGCCTCTTTTTATGAAGGTGTTGCCCTCCCAAAATTAAAAATAAACAGAAATGACTTGAAAATGGTCTTTGACAATATTATTGATAATGCCATTGATGCTTTGCAGAATTCATCTATTAAAAATATCATACTCAGAACATATTATAAAAACCATAAAATTTTTCTTGAAATAGAAGATACTGGAGAGGGAATAACCGATGAAATTAAAGAAAAGATTTTTGACCTTTATTTTACCACAAAAAATTCCCAGACATATTACAAAAGAGGTTCCGGCACTGGTATAGGGCTATATTCTATAAAAAAAATTGTTGAACTTTATAAAGGTGAAATAACATTTTCTTCTATATTTTCAAAAGGAACAACATTTATCATTTCATTTCCTGCTGATTAAAATAGAACAAAAATTCTCCCAAACTAACAGTTAAACTATCATTATAATCCAAAGTGTTCAACAAAACCCCTTCAAAAGTTCCAGCAAGTTGACTAAAAAAAGAATCTGGCGAAGACTCAATATAGATTTTACCGTTACCAAGATATGAAGAACATTTGTAAATCTTGCCTGATCTTTTAAAATTTATAACTATGTAAGTGTTATAATCGTATGGTATGTATATATAATTGAATCTTGTAGTATCTGGAAAGGAGATAATAATATTAACACTACTATCTTCATTTTCTCCGTAAAGATAGTAATATCCCAAATCTTTTTCACCTTTACAATTTTTTTCGAATTTTAGTGTGTCTTCCTCTAAAACACACTTAATATATTCATAAGTTTTGTTAGAGAAAAAAGAACAGGAATTAAAATTTAAAAGAAAAATTAATAGTGTTAGAATTAAAAGTATAGTAAGGATTGGTTGATTCTTTTTTGATAAACTCATAGTTTATATTATAAACATTTTTATCTTTTGAGTAAATAAAGTTAAATCCTAAATGTAAAATTTTATCTGTTCTGTTTTCGATTTCTCCCTCTATAAACAAAGAATCAGCGATTATATGTTTTAAAGTCAAAAAATCGATATTTTCATATGTTGAAGAGAATATAAATTTTGAACTCTGTCCAAACTGAAAAGTTATTTTCCCAGTTAAAGAAAGATTTTTATTAAACGAATAATCATCTAAAAATGAGTCATCAAAATAATAATCTATAATTTTTGAGGAAACTTTTTGGAAGTTATAGGAAAGGGAAAGTCCAGTGAAATTTAAAATATTAAAACTTACAAGAGGTGTTATATTAAGAAGTAATATACCATCTTTAACCTTGTATCCACCTTTTGTATATAAATGGAAAGATGAATTGAATGGAAAATATAGATAATTTTTGTTGACAATCTCCAAATATGTTGAAGAGTTAGAATTATAAAAAGGATAATAATTATAATAAAGATCAAAGGAGTTTTTTAGAGTATAAATAAAATCAAAATTCCTTTTAAAATCAATAAAAATACCCGGGGTCAAAAGGTTATTCTCCTTGTAAAAATCGTTCAGATAGAAGTTTTGATAAGAATAGATTCCCGAAATTAAACTTGTTTTCATATCATCTTTAAAAACTATCTGGTAAAGGAAATCTGACGGAAAGCTGATGTAGTAGTTGTTGATAAAAGGTGTGTTTATACCAAAATTGAAAAATATATCTGTTTTTTCAAAATTTTTTTTCAAATTCATTTCAAGAGAAAGCACTGCATCAGATATGTTATCATTTGTTTTAAAAAGGTTGTCTGTAAAACCAATTTTTATACTGTTTGAAAAGATAGAAATGGAAAACAAAATAAATACTATCGATATTATTCTTTTAGTCATCTTTTCCCCTTTTTTGGCTGGATTGGTTTAACCTTTTTATATTTCAAATCTGGCATAAACCCTTTCTGTCTATCATCGTTTATCCCATCCCCATCTTCATCTATAAACCTGTCACTCTGTTTAAAATCTTTAATACTTCTTCCTATCCTATCATCTGTAAAATCTCCATCTGTATCAACAAACTCCTCAAGAATAATACCCAACTCCTCAACAACTTTTCCATAAGTATATCCATCGTAAAACCCTTTTTTGTATCCATGGCCTGTTATATCGTTAACAAAATTACTATCCCTGTCAATAACAGGCATATATTTTGATTCTATAAATTTGTCATTTATACCATCTCCATCCTCATCTGAAAATATATCGTTCACATTATCTTTATCATCATCAACAAAATCGATTTTTATTAAAGTATCACCGTTCAGATCGTTTATCCCATCGCCATTTTTATCCTGATAAATATCATTTATACCATCACCATTTAGATCTTTATACCCATAAACATATCCTAAATTTTTTGATGGAGCTGCTGAAAAAATAGGAACAAATAAAAAGATAATAATAAATAGCAAACACTGGAAGGAAGGGATACCTTCCAGTGTCGCCGTTTTATTTAAAAAGGGAGTGTGAGGTCTAATTTTTCTTCCTACTATCATTTTTTGGGGTCCTGTTACAATTTCCTTGACAATTACCTTCTCCATGTTTTTGTTGGTTTCTCGTCTGATTCTTATTTCTGTTCTGGTATTCGTTACCATCACCATTTTCTGAATTGTCACATATTCCATCACCATCTTCATCTACGAAATTCTTCTCCTGATTTTTCACTTTGTTCTGTTCCTTGTTCTTATTCTCTGCAGATTTGTCTTCATTTTTATTCTTCTCTTGATTCTTTATCTGGTTCTTTTCCTGATTAAGATTTCCTTCTTGATTTTTTTCCTGAGCTCCATTCTGCTCTTGGTTTCTATTCTGTTCCATATTCTGTGTCTGCCCTTCATTCTGTTCCTTCTGTTGGTTCATCTCCTGCTGATATGTATCTTTTCCCTCATCTGTAGTTGTATCCTGAGCATAAATGTTAACCGATAAGAGAAGAAGAAGAGAAAGAACTGTTATTAAAATTCTTTTTTTCATTTTGCCTCCTTTTTTTCTACCTAAAGAAGCAAAATCTATGCCAGAATTTAAGTTTTTCAATTTAATAACTTACATCTTTTGAAAGATAAAGTTTTTAACAAAATTGTAATTTGAATTACAATTTTGTAATCAATCGTTAGAAAAATTTGTTAAAATCAAGCCTGTAATAACAAGAACAAGAGCAATATAAAAATTTATTTTTGGAAAAGTTCTTAAAAGTAGAATTTCTCCTGTAATAGTGAATATAGGTATCGTGTATATGAAAGAATTTACTATTTTCTCATCAAACTCTTTTAAAGCTTTGTTCCATAATATGTATGCAAGTGATGAACAAACTATACCAAGATATAGAACAGAAAGAATGGTTGGAGCGTTCAACTTAAAAATACAAAAACTACCTCTTTCAAAAAAGATGAATGGGATAAAGAATATAGATCCATAGAATGTCATCTCTTTGGTAATAAAAAAAATTGAATATTTTGAACTCTTCATCTTCGAAATATATGTATAGATTACCCATGATATAACAGGAATGAACATTACAAGGTCGCCTTTGACATTAACATTTTTAATTAGAGAAAACCCGAAAAGCAGGATATATATTCCTATAAAGCTTAGCATTATCCCTAATGTAAGGATATATGATATTTTTTTTCTATAAACTATTTTATCAACAAGCAATGTGAAAATCGGAATCGTTGAAACAATCAAAGCACCATTTGATGAACTCGTATATTTTAATCCAAAATTTTCTCCTAAAAAATAGAAGGTGATTCCAAAAAATCCCATTAGAGAAAATAACACCTTATCTTTTAAAACAACTTTACAGTTCTCTTTTCTAATAAAAACTAAAAATTCTAAAATAATATAAGAAATTAAAAATCTCAAAAAACCTAAAGTTGCTGGTTTTATATACATAACAGCATATTTGGTTGCAATAAACGAATAACCCCAAATTATTGCAGGTATTAGAGCGAATATTGTTAGATAACTCTTTTTCATATCAAGTAAATATATTGTAATAATATTTAAAGTCAATATGTTGAAAATAGTTTTTTTTATGATAATATTTTTTTATGTTATATAAAGTAAAGTATAAAAATGTTTTTTTTCATTACAAGGCTTTAAACAGTAGAAAAAGTTGCATACTTTTATTACATGGGCTTGGAGGAACATCATATTCTTTTAAACGATATTTCAAAATATTAGAAGAAAAAAATATTTCTTTTTTTGCCTCTGACCATCCATTCCACGGTTATACAGAAGAGAGAGATTTTCAGACTTATGTTGATACGATATTTGAATTAATAGAAAAAAAAGGATACAAAGAGATTAAAATAGTCTCCCACTCCTTTGGTTCTTATGTTACTGAACTTTTTTACACCAAATTCAAAGGATCCGTTAAAAATATAATGCTTATTACACCTTTCATTGAAGCGAAAAAACAAACAAAAGGTTTAGGTTTATTTTTATATGAAAAGAAAGAATTCTTTAGATATGCAGGAAAAATTCTTTCAATTTTCCCTGAAAAGTTCAAATATCCTGACTATGCAAAGATAGGTAGAAAACCTTACTATGCTTACTGGCTAAATGATATGACTCACACTGACAGAAAAGGATATTTTGAAATCCAGTATTTTGTTGCTGACAGAAAAATCGAAAATTCAGAATTTTTAAATGTTAGTGAAATCCATCTTGGAATCTATGACATAATAACATACTGTGATCTGACACAGAGACTATTAAAAAATTACAATGTGAAAAATATTTTTTTACATAAAGGAGATCATCTTTTCCCACTGAAGGAATTTAAAAATTTCAAAGAAAATTTCATACAATTTGTTGATAAATGAAAAATCTGATAGTTGCAAAATTCGATCCAACTCTTTTCGCTCTTCTTGGAGGGATTTTTACTCTCTCTCTTACAGCTTTAGGTTCTTCTTTCGTTTTTATTTTCAAGAAAATTACACCAAAAATTTCAGATTTTATCCTTGGTTTATCTGGTGGTATAATGCTTGCAGCAAGTGTATTTTCTTTACTTTTGCCTTCAATAGAAATATCAAAAAATTCTAAAACACCTTTTTTTATTCCTCCAATCTTAGGTTTTATATTTGGAACATTTTTTTTAAAATTACTTGATAAGATAATACCTCATCTCCATTTAAACAGTTCAAGTCCAGAAGGTTTGAAAACTGGCTTTGATAAACATATTCTTCTTATTTTAGCTATAACACTCCATAACATACCAGAAGGTTTAGCTATTGGAGTTTCCTTTGGTTCTATAACTTCTAATAAACTTGAGATTATAATTCCATCTCTTGTTTTGGCTCTTGGAATAGGATTACAGAACATTCCTGAAGGTGCTGCAGTTTCATTTCCTTTAAGAGGTATAGGTTTTTCAAGAAGTAAATCTTTTATGCTCGGTTCCCTCTCAGCTGTTGTTGAACCTTTATTTTCTTTACTTGGTGCTTTAACCGTAACATTCTTTTCATCAATTTTACCTTACGCTCTATCTTTTGCAGCTGGTGCTATGATATATGTTGTTGTTGAAGAAGTTATACCTGAAAGTCAGTCAAATGGTAATGTTGATCTCGCAACTTTAAGCACCATGGCAGGTTTTGCCACCATGATGCTTCTCGATATATTGTTTAGTTATTAAGAATCTCTTCCATATCCTCTTCAACACTTTTTATAGGAACAAGATTAAAATTATCTTTTATAACCTGATAAACATTAGGTTTGACAAAAGCTGGCATTGTTGGTCCAAGTTTTATATTTTTAATCCCGAGAAATAATAATGTCAAAAGAATACAAACAGCTTTCTGTTCATACCATGAAAGAACAAGTGATAATGGAAGTTCATTAACTGGAAGATTGAATGCTTCCGATAAAGCGAGCGCAATCTTTATTGCAGAGTAGGCATCATTGCATTGTCCTATATCGAGTAATCTCGGTATTCCTTCTATTTCTCCGAAATCTATCTTGTTAAACCTGTATTTTCCACAGGCGAGTGTCAATATAACTGTATCCTTTGGAAGTTTTGTTGCAAAATCTGTGTAGTAGTTTCTTCCAGGTTTAGCACCATCACAACCACCTATAAGAACAAATTTTTTAATCTTTCCTTCTTTAACAAGTTCAATGACTTTTCCTGCAACACCTAATACAGCGTTATGTCCAAAACCAACGGTTATATATTTTTCCTCACCATCATTCTCAAAACCCTCATTTTCTAAAGCAGCTTTTATTAAAGGGGTAAAATCTTTTTTCTCATCTATATGAACAACATCTGGCCATTGGACAAGTCCGGTTGTAAATATTCTCTTTTTATATGTCTCTTTTGGTTTTTGGATACAGTTTGTTGTCATAAGTATTGCACCTTTGAACTGTTCGAATTCCTCTCTCTGGTTTTGCCAAGCTGAGCCATAGTTTCCAACAAGGTGTTTGAACTTTTTCAGTTCAGGATAGCCATGAGCTGGAAGCATCTCTCCATGTGTGTATATGTTAATTCCTTTTCCTTCAGTCTGTTTCAAAAGAAGATAAAGATCCCTTAAGTCATGACCTGAAACCAATATTGATTTCCCTTTAACTGGAGTTACTCTTACCTTTGTTGGAACAGGATTTCCATAGGTTGAAGTGTTCGCTCTATCAAGCATCTCCATAACTTTAAAGTTTACCTCACCAACTTTTAAAGCGAGTTCAACAAGTGTGTTCTTATCTTTTTTCCCTTCGGCAAGTTGGTTTAAAGTATTATGGAAAAATCTGTAAACATCATCATCTTCAATACCAAGTATCATGGCATGGTCAGCATATGCGGCAGTTCCTTTAAGTCCATAGATTATAAGGTGTCTTAACCCACCAATATCCTCCCCATACTTTTCAATCTCTTTATCTAAGGTAACTTTTTCTGCGTAGTTTAAAACTTTTTCGTAATCTTTTTCCAATACAAATGTTGCATTATCAGGTAAAATCTCTTCTTTTAGATTTTTTTCTTTTAACATTTCATAATAAATTTTTTTTGCCTTTTCCCTCAATTCATATCCTTCTAAAATCATCTCATAAACTTTTTTTGGGTCAAAGTTTACATTCGTAACAGTAGTAAAAAGAGATTGAAGTATAAATCTATCAATTTCAGTATCCTTTTTGCCGTATTTATAATACCTTGAAGCATAAACAGATATACCTTGTGTAAGATAAACTAAAAGATCCTCAAGATCCGATGTTTCTTTATCTTTCCCGCAAACTCCAAAAGATGTGCAACCTTTACCACCAGATGTTTGTTCACATTGATAGCAGAACATAATACCTCCTTTTTACATTTTTTTTGCAAGTTCATCAACAGTTGTTTTTTCAAGGTAATCTAAAAATTCCTGATTAACTTTTTTTACAACATTATCAAATATACATCTTTTGAAATGACACTTTTTTTTGTTGAATGGACACACATTCTTTTCAATAGGTCCCTCCATAATTTGAAATATTTCTAAAAGGTTTACCTTTGAAGGATCTTTTGAAAAAATAAAACCTCCCTGCGGACCTCTTACAGAATCTATTATCCCTCTTTTAGTTAGATACTGTAAAACTTTTGAAAGAATCGGTATAGAACTTCCAGTCATCGATGATAATTCTCCAATTTTTACAACCCTTTTTTCTTTTGCAAGATAAACTACCGAATGGATAGCAGCAAATGTAGATTCTGAAATTTTTACAAGATTTGACATCTTTACTCCTTTCAATATTTTCTTATTTAAATATTATAATACTTAAACCAGAAAAAATCAAGAGGGGCAAAAACCCCTCTTTTTAATATCAAAAATTTATTTCCTTTTCAGATTCTCTTTTGCAACAACTTCTGACCAAGTCTTTCCACCCATTGTTTCAGTAATATATACAATCATACTGTAAATATTTGCAACTGGGACATAGGTGAGCCATTCAATAAGTCTTCCTTTTGTTTCTTTCATCATATTTGCTGTAGTATAACCACCTACATATCCTATGCAGCATCCTTCAACTCCTGCATTCTGGAATCCTACATAGGCATAGTATACTCTAAGGATTGGGAAAACCAACTGTAAGAGCTGTAAAAGATCAACATTAACTGCTTTTTCATTGGCGATATATCCCATCCTAATATCAAATATACCTAGAAGACATGGTACTATTCCACCTTTCTGTTTCTGAACTGAAAATATTGGTGCTGCGAATAATGTTGGGGTCAACATCGCAATCAAGAGAAAAATAACAATAATTTTTTTGGTCATTTCTCCTCCTTTATTGTTAAATTCATTTTATTAAAATTCTTTTTGAAAGTCAATAGAGAATTTTAAAATTGATTGTCCACAATTTGAACCAACAATATTTTCTTTTGGATCACCTATAGAAATTATAACATCAAAACCCTTATTGTTAAGATCGTTTTTTATTTCATCCATTCTTTTTGTAGACTCAACAAAAAGATCATTTTTTAGTGCATTGTATGTTGGATTTACAGGTGTTAACTTTACTAAGAAACAATTTGGATCAAAAATTTTTGAAATTTTCTCTGTAGAAATTTCATTTTTTTCATTTACAGGAAAGTTCAATACCAACTTTCTTTTTCCTCTTGAATAAAAAGATTTTCCATATTCATTCAAAGAATAAAAATTCTCTTTTTCTATAGGAATCAATTTGTCTCTTTCAATTTCATCTGTGGAAAATATAGAAAATTGAAGTTGAAAATCGGTAAATTTATCTTTTAAATACAAAAGTTCTTTAAACCACTTTTTTCTATTTTTAGGAAAAACTGTTGATATGCAAGGGATATAGTTGGGATATTTTTTCCCTAAATCTTTCATCACTTCTAAAACATTATCGTTTAGGGATGGCTCTCCCATTCTTGCAAACTGTATTTTAAATTTTTTAAATCTTTTCGGATCAATTTTTCTTTCATTTATCATAAATTCAACTTGATGTATTATTTCTTCATAATTTAAATTCCTTACAAACTTAAAACCACTATCACAGAAAAGACAACCAACAGAACATCCTATCTGTGTTGACAATATTAGTACCCATTTTTCATAATTATTATTAAAAATCATTGGTTCTACATCAACAGATTCTATTTTGTTTTCATCGTGGGTTTCAATTATATATACGGTTGATACTCCTTTAATTTCATTTTTAAAAACCATTTTCATTTCTTACTCCTTTTAATTTAATAGAAAGTTTCATCGCCAATTTTACTCCATCTGCGAAAGAAATACTCCCCTGTTTTAATTTTTTACTTTTTACGCTACCACAAAAATAAATCCTTTCGTTTCGGTTTTTAAGTTTAGGAAGATTTTTTATTGAACCTATTGATAAAATAATGTCATCGAAGAATTTTGTATAAATTTTTTCTTTATTTTGAAAAGTAATTCTGTATTTTTCATTAACTTTTTGTAAATCTATAATTTTTGAAAAAATATAAATTTTTCGTGCTACTCTTTTTACCGATTTTAAAAGTTCCATATTAACCTTATTAAAATTTCCGCTCGATATTATTGTTATAATTTTACCTTGCTCAAAAAGAGTTAAAGATTGATCTAATGCCACCTCTCCTCCTCCTATAATACAAATATTTTCCCCTTTTATACTGTCATACCTATTTTTTAGATCAAGTTTAGAGTACTTTTTTAGTATTTTCTCTTTTCTTCCTGTTGCAACAATACAATATTTTGATTTGTATTGATTTTTTTCAGTCTCAACTAAAACAAAATTTTTATAACATTCTATTTCTAAAACTTTTTCGAATTTAATATTACTTTTGAATTTTTTTACCTGATTTTTAAACCTAAAACATATAGTTTTTCCATCAATTTCATTAAAAGCAGGGAAATTTGTAATTTTATGTGCATAGAATATCTCTCCACCTATTCTTTTCTCTTCAAGAAGTAAAATATTCCTAAAATCCTTTGATATCTGCAACAAAAAACCTATACCTGCTGGGCCACCACCAATTATTACAAAATCATAATTCTCCATAAATAAAATCCTTTGAATTGATAATTTTTGCAAACCCCCTTTTTATAATTTCAATCGAATATTTGTGATATTTAACATTTCTTGATCTAACAAGATCTTCAAAAAGATAATTTTCATATCCGAATTCAAATGATTCTCTTATATTACTTTCAACACAAAGTTCTGTCATAACTCCAGCAAAATATATCTTTTCTACTTCCAAAGTTTTTAACAGTTTTCTAAAAGATCTTTTTTTAAAAATAGAATATGTATCCTTTTTGAAAATGTGAAATTTTTTTGGCAAATAGAGATTTTTATAGAATTCACAATCTTTACCTTGGGGAAGATGTTTCCACCATTTATTAAAATTATTCTTCCTTTTTGATGGAACAAATTTTACAAATATGATGGGTTCATTATTTTTTTCAAAAAACTTAATTGTTCTGTTTATTTTTCTTATCATTAAATTTGAGCCCTTTATATAGGCTTTAGAATTTTGTTCAAAAAAATAGTTTTGAACATCAATGATTAAAAGTAATCTGTTACCCATAAAAAAAAGAGAGCCATCCGGTCTGGATGGCTCTCGCCTGACATAACCTAATGAAATTATATTTTATAGAGGTAAAAAATCAATAGTATTTTTTATTGAATATTTAGGAAAAATTGATAAAATAAGAAAATAGGTTTAAAAAGGAGAGTTATGCTTCAAATATCTCAAAATTTGAAAAATGGAAAAGTTGAACTTGTTGATGTTCCAATACCATCATGTAAAAAGAATGGTGTTATAGTTAAAACTATTTTTTCATGTGTTTCGATGGGAACCGAATCTATGAAGGTGAGAACAGGAAAAATGAACATCATACAGAAAGCTAAAGAAAAACCAGAACAGGTAAAACAGGTTATAGATACTGTTAAACAGTTAGGTGTCATTTCCACATATAGAAAAGTAATGAACAAACTCGATTCTCTTTCCCCTTTAGGATATTCTCTCTCAGGTATAGTAGTTGAAACTGGAAGTAATGTTAACACACTTAAAATAGGTGATAAGGTAGCTTGCGGAGGAGGAAACTATGCGACACATTCAGAGTTCAACTATATTCCAGAAAATTTATGTGTAAAATTAAAAGATAATACAAATATGAAGTACGCTTCAATGGCAACTATAGGTGCAATAGCTATACAGGGTTTAAGACAGGCTAACCTTCAGTTTGGAGAAACTGTTGGAATTATTGGAATGGGACTCATAGGTCAACTCATGCTACAAATATCAAAAGCTACAGGATTTAAAGTTTTAGCTATAGATATAGACAAAGAAAGGGTTGAACTCTCTTTAAAACATGGAGCCAGTAGAGGTGCAATTTTAGGTGAGGATAACTTGAAGGAGATCTCTTTAGATATGACGGAAGGTTTCGGTCTTGATGCAGTTTTTTTAGCATCATCAACAAAATCCAATGGTCCCGTTGAAATCATTCCAGAAATAATAAGGGACAGGGGCAGAGTTGTTGATATAGGAATAACAAACCTTGATATTCCTTGGCAACCTTATTATGACAAAGAGTTAAACATTTTCATGTCAAGATCATATGGACCAGGAAGGTATGACCCCCTTTATGAGGAACATTCTATAGATTATCCGATATCTTATGTAAGGTTCACTGAACAAAGAAATATGAGAACTTTTATCGATCTGGTTGAATCTGAAAAAATGGATCTCGATTATATAATTTCAAAGGAAATAGATTTTTCAGAAAGTGATAAATTCTATAATAACCTTTCCGATGAGAAAAACAAATACCTTTCCGTTGTTTTTAAATATAAAAAAGAAGATATAGATTTAAAAAGTGAAAGAACTTTGATAAGTGATAAAAAAAGCGAACCGAAAAAGATTGTCGTCGGATGTATAGGTGCTGGAAATTTTGCAAAAACTATGCTTTTACCGGAATTAAAAAAAATTAAAGATCTCTCTTTTTACTACCTTTCAACATCAACAGGAATTTCAGCAAAGGATAGTATGAAAAAATTCAACTTTTATAAGATAACAACAGACCCACAAGAGTTATTAAAGGATGAAAATGTGAACCTTTTGATGATTTTAACAAGACATTCAACACATTCAAAATATGTTATTGAAGGACTGAAAAGAGACCTTTTCGTTTACACTGAAAAACCTTTATGTATAGATGAGGTTGAATTAAAAGAGATAGAGAATATTTACAAAAAATCTAAAGGAGACATTTTTGTTGGTTATAACAGAAGATTCTCTCCATATATTTTAAAAATGAAAGATTTTTTTGAAAAGATTGAACAACCAAAACATATTTACTATAGAATTAATGCAGGGTATCTTGAAAAAACTAACTGGTATAACGATTTTGAAGAGGGAAACAGGTTTATTGGAGAGAGTGGACATTTTGTTGATACTTGTCTTTTCCTAATAAACAAAAAACCCATTGCTCTTTACGCTACATACATTGGACTTGGAAGAACTGATGAAAAAAATAAAGATAACATATCTTTAACAATAGATTTTGAAGATGGCTCTGTAGCAAATATACTTTATTACACATTTGGAGACAAATCTTTACCAAAAGAGTATATTGAAATTTCTTCAGGGATGCAGACAGCTATACTCGAAAATTTCAAAAAGTTGGTTTTTTATAAAAAGGGATCTGCAAAAAAGATAAATATCCTTTCCTCTGGGAAAGGCCATAAAGAGGAGATGTTCTATTTATCGGACATTCTTCTTGGTAAAAAGAAAAATCCTTTTTCTTTTGAATATTTGAAAACTGTTTCTTTAATAACTTTCAAGGCAATAGAAAGTGCAAACAAAGGAGTAAGGTTTGAAATCTGAAATTCTTTTTGAATCAGTTGAAAAACTTTTTGAATATCTTGAGAAAAATGATTTTACCGGATACGATCCATTCGATGGTTTGAACTCTTTTCTCTATCCTTTGACTTTGAAGAACAAATACTTATCTATAGCTTTACAACAGAGTGTAAGAAGGTTTCCTTTCAACATAAGACCTTTAATAGGGATAAAAAAAGAAAGATCAACAAAAGGAATCGCCTATATCTCTTCAGCATATTTAAAATATTACAAATTAACAGGGAACAAAAGATACCTTGAAAAAAGTAAGGAACTTATAAAATGGGTTATAGATAACCGTTCTCCTTACTTTGAAAATTACTCTTGGGGAAACCATTTCGATTATGTCTCAAGAGTTTTCTATTTAAAAAAAGGAATGCCAACTCTTGTCTGGACTGGACTTATTGGAAATATACTCGTTGAGTTCTATCTTGAAACTAAGGATGAATATTACAAGGACGCTATTTATAAAACCGCTAAATTCATTATAGATGACCTTCCAACTTACGATTACGATCATACATTCTGTATAAGTTATATTCCATACCAAAAAAAGAATGTCCATAACGCAAATGTTATTGGTGGCTCATTCCTATCTCAGGCAAAAAAGATTACAGGAATAGAAACAGACAAACTTGAAAGATTGTCAATGGAATATACTGCAAGATTTCAACATGAGGATGGGAGCTGGTATTATGGTGAGAGAAAAGATTTACATTGGATAGATAATTTTCATACAGCTTATGTCCTTGATAGTTTCAAAAGGTATCAGGATTTTTCAGGTGACAGGTCATTTGAAAAAAATATCCAGAAAGGTTTTTCTTATTACAGAGAGAACTTCTTTGATGGTGATATACCAAAATATTATTTCGATAAAACTTATCCTGTAGATATACAATGCGTTTCTCAATCTATTGAAACTCTGTCGAATTTTAACGATATTGAAAAATCGTATAATGTAGCTTTATGGGCTATAAAAAATATGCAGGAGCAAGATGGACATTTTATTTTCCGCAAATATAAAAGAACAAAGAACAAAACTCCAATGTTACATTGGGGTCTTGGAACAATGGCAAGAGGTTTAACTTCACTTTTAGAAAAATTATGAAAAAGGATATTCTTTTCATAGTTGAAAATTTGTCTTTCCCATTCGATAGAAGAGTTTACAGAGAAGCTATATCCTTGAAAGAAAAAGGATACAACATCTCAGTTATATCACCAAAAGGAATAGAAAGGGATAAAAAATCTTTTGAGATTTTTGAAGGAATATATGTTTACAGATACCCTTTGATAGTGATTTCAAAAAACAGATTCGATTACCTTTTGGAATACCTTTTTTCATTTTTTTTCATATTTCTTCTTTCAATAAAAATCCTTATCGAAAAAAATTTCGATGTCATACATATTGCGAATCCACCAGATATATTTTTCCCAATCTTGTCTTTTTATAGGATATTTGGAAAGAAGATTATATTTGACCAACATGATTTAACCCCTGAATCATACCTTTCAAGATTCAGGGACGAAAGAAAAGATTTTTTTTATAAAATTCAGATTCTTTTTGAGTTTTTGACATATAAAGCAGCAAACTACATAATAGTGACAAACAGATCTTATTATAAGATTGCAAAAGAGAGAGGCGGTAAAAATAAAAAAATCGTAATAGTCAGAAATGGCCCTTTAAAAAAACATTTCGATTTCAAAGGAAACTTTCCAGAAATCAAAGAAAATTTTAAATACCTTGTAGTTTATATCGGAATAATGGGAATACAGGATGGTGTGGATTATCTTATAAGATCGATAGATCATTTTGTTAATACTCTCGGCAGAAAAGATACACTTTTCGTTTTGATAGGAAAAGGTGATGATTTTGATAATTTAAAGAGAATGGTTAAAGAGTTTAAACTTGAAAAGTTTGTAAAATTTACAGGAAGGATATCGGATGAAGAAGCTTTGAAATACCTCTCAACAGCAGATGTTGCTGCTTCTCCAGATCCTAAAAATCCCTTAAACGACCTTTCGACTATGAACAAGGTTATGGAATATATGATTACAAAATCTCCCATAGTTTCTTACGATTTAAAAGAAGCAAGATATTCTGCTGGCGATAATGCACTATATGTTGAAAACAACGATTATAAAAAGTTCGCTGAAAAGATCTCCTATCTTCTCGATAATGAAGATCTAAGAAAGAGTATGGCAGAAAATGGATACAAAAGAGTTAGTGAAAAATTCTGTTGGGAAAAACAAAAAGAGAATCTTTTTTCACTTTATGAAAGGATAAGAATATGAAAAAGGATTTCAACAACCCATTCTTCAGATGGGAAAATGGAATTTTTATAACAGTTGATCAGACAAAGTTACCTTTTAAGGAGGAATATATAAAACTTTCAACTTTAACTGATTATTATGATGCTATAAAAAAATTAAAAGTGAGAGGTGCTCCTGCTATAGGCGTTGTTGCATGTTATGGAGTTCTTTCAACAGTTTTCAGAAACAAAAACTTTGAAAAAGCAAGAAGAGAATCTTTAAAAAGTATAGAAAAGCTTAAAAAAGCAAGACCAACAGCAGTTAATATATTTAACCTACTTGAAAAGATGAAAAAGATCATAGAAAATTTTGATGAAAAAGATTATCTTCTTTTTAGGAATAAGATTGAAGATTTTTGTGAACAGGCTTATAACTATGAAGTATATACATGTGAAAAGATGGCTGATTATGGTTACAGGTTGATTCAAAACGGGATGAATGTTTTAACTCATTGTAACACTGGTATGCTTGCTACTTTAGGTATTGGGACAGCTCTTGGGATAATTTTTAGAGCTTTTCAAAAAGGTATTAAATTTCATCTCTTCATACCAGAGACAAGGCCATTACTTCAAGGTGGAAGATTAACTGTATTTGAAGCAGAAAAATTCAAAATACCTTACACACTCATAACAGACAACACAAGAGGCTATCTTTTTTCAAAAAACAAAATCGATATTACCTTTGTTGGGGCGGACAGAATAGCACTAAACGGTGATACAGCAAATAAGATTGGAACTTGTGAATCTGCAATTTTATCTTACCATTTCAAAAAACCTTTTTATGTTGTTGCTCCAACAACAACATTTGATAGAAATATAACAACCGGTGATTTAATAAATATAGAAGAAAGGAATAAAGAAGAGATTTTATCAGTTAATGGGAAAAAGATATCTATAGCAAAAGATGTCTTAAATCCAGCATTCGATATAACACCTTCAAAATATATCACAGGTATAATTACAGAAAAAGGTATAATAAAACCGGAAAAAGGATGTATAAAAAATATTTTATAGTTATCCTTTTTTTAATTTTTATTAAAACCTTATCTTACGATATAGATTTTAATATCGAAAAATATCCTTTGGATACTTTTTTAAATGAGCCTGTAACCGTATTAAAACCGATTTACGATTACAATGAGATAACATTTTTACATCCAGAACTTTTATCATTTTTTTCAAAACATTATCAAAAAGATTTTTCATACTCTTTTTTTTCTTCAACAGATTTTAAAGATACATTCAAATTGGATTTTAAATATAATAAAATTTTTAATTTAAAAGATCAAAACATACAATTTAATAATTCAAGTCAGATAACAAGAGGTGATCTAATTTTTTCTACATTTTTGGTTAAAAGCGAATTTCAGAATGATTTGTTTAATTTTTATTTAAATTATAAATCCAATATCTATCCAACCATATTATCTGTTAAAAATCTTTCAAGTTTTAATATAACTTACAAAAAGAGAACTTTCATTAAGACGAATTACCAGAATTTAAGTGATTTAAAAGAAAGTTATCTTGGTTTTGGATTTTTATCGAAATATGGAGATTTTGGAATTTTTTACTCAAAAATCGTTCTGCCTTCATACAGTTTAAGAAATGAATTAAAAAATGTTAAGTTTAATTTAATCGTTGACGCACTTTATATTGAAAAAGATACATTCGGTATATTTTCAAAAAATCGTAAAAACATTTACAACCTTTTTCCACAAAAGGTTTACAATTTTTATTTAGACCTGCTTTACAATAATTTCTTTTTAAAACTTTCAACAGGAAAAATCCTTGATAGTATAGATTTTTATTCAGATTTTATAAAAGAGAAAAATTTTTATGATATAGAACTCACTTTTAAAAAAGAAGGGAAAAACTTCAAATATAATTTTAAAATAAATTACCTTGAAAATCTTTCAAATTATAACTCGTTCTTTATTGGATTATTCTCTCAAAACAATTATCAAAAAATATATTTTATAAATGAGATTAACTATTACTTAAAAACAAATTCTTTTATTTACAATTTTGCTTTGAGTTTTAATGAAGGAAGCAATTACCTTACTTTTGGTATAAAAAATCTTTTCTCAGATGAAGATTTAATCTATTCGACCTTTTCAAAAAGGTCATATTTTTTCCAGATTTCATTTTCAAATCTTTGTTTTTTAGATTGACAAATCCGTTTAAAAAACTATACTTTTATATATGAAAGCAAGATTTAATAGCATCGTTTTATTATTTTTATTTGTTTTGACAATCTCATGTTGTAAAAAGTATCCATATCCACCAACTTTTCAACTCTCTGAAAATACACCTTTCGCATTCATCAAGACAAATGTTATTAATTCAGATTCAACCGTTGGACAACTTGTAACAACTAAACTGATAGAGTATATTACATATGAGCAGAAAGGTTCTTTTGTTGAAATAGGGAGTTTGGAAAATATTCTTTCAAAATATAATACTAAAGAACTCACATCTGATATTATTAAAAAGATAGGAAACGACTATAATGTTAAAAGTCTTGTTTATTCCGAAGTTGAGTTTTCAGATATAGAGCCTGATTTTCAAATAAATTTTGTCAACCCATCTTTTCATGCTAATGTAAAATTAACAGCTGTGCTTAGGTTAAAGATTTACGAAACCAAGAATGGATCATTGATCTTTATTAAAACAATTGAAAAAAAGACTGAATTATCAAATGTATATTTAAGCAAGGATCATCTATTTTTTAATTCAAAAACTTTTGATGAATCTCAATATAATCTTATAGATAAACTTACTTGGAATATAACAAAAGATTTTAGAACAATTTATAAGTGTAAATAGGAGGTTGTGTGAGAAAATTTTCTTTATTCATTTTGCTTAGTTTTTTTTCTTTTTTACTACTTTTTTCTCAGGAAAACAATTCAGTTGAAAAATTCACAAATATAGATGGAAAACTTTACAAAATAGTTTTATCGGAAAATGGTGATACAATTTCAAAAGAGGAAATAGTAGTTGAACAGGTAAAAAAGGAAGAAGCTCCAGCAGTAAAAGAGTACAATCCACAACTTTTAAGAATAGTGCCTTTCAAATGGCAGGCAGGTTGGTATGGAGCATGGCAGGGATTCACTTATGGTTTTTTCAACACCGAAGCTTTGGGGTTTTCAACAAGTAAAATAGCACCTCTCATCTATCTTTCAACTCCATCTCTTATGTTTTTTTTGCCACCTCTTTTGATTAAGGATGAAGTTCCAATTAGATCTTTGGCATTTATAGACTGGGGTTATAGGTTGGGACCAGCTGATTTTGTAGTTTTGAGAACCGCTTTTGGAAGTTCAAATTTTGGTAATATAGAATTTGGACGGTTCAATCTTGATTTCCTTGGTATTTCTTTAACCGGATACACTGAGTCATGGCTTGGTTACTACCTTTCAAGAAAAAATCTAAATTTAAAAAGGGCTGCAAGTGATTTTTATGCATCAGGTGCAGTTTTAGGGTACGCAACAGGTGGTTTACTTGGAATATATTTGGGAGAGAAATTGGTTCCAGAGAACCCTGATCAATCAAATATAAATTGGGATGATAGTTTAGAAGTTGCCCAATATGAAGATTCAGTTTTCAAACTTGATAACAAAAGAGAATTGTGGGGTTACACTACCGCATTTATTTACTCTTTAGCTTTTAGGTCTTTTGGATATTATTTGGGAAACAGAGATGATCTAAAATATAAATCTTTTGATGGATATTTTTATACATTCAATATGGTTCCCGGCATACTTTTAACGGTAGATGTTTATAATTACATCGATAGAAAAGATGAGTTTCCACTTGCAGCATCATTCGCCGGAATTATATCAACAGGGATAACAGCATACTTTATGAGAAATATAAGGCTCGATGATGGTAACGCAATTCTGATGATGATAGGTGGTATAGTTGGAGGAGCGTTGGGACAGGGGATCGAAAGAACTATTGCTTCTTATTCAAACAGTTCAGATTTTCACTCTTCAATAGGAGCACTCAGTATGGTTGTAGGCGAGTATTTGGTTTACCTTTTAAGAAAGGATGCTATCAAATCTGGAGTTGATTTTGGATCAAACTTAGGGTTTTACCTTTATCCAACAAAAAACAACGGATTTGGAGGAAATTTAAGTTTAAGTTTTTAAATAATCTTGATTTTTAATTTTTTAGCATTATAATAACTCCCTTTAAAGGAATTTTATGGATAAAAATATTAATGATATTGAACTTGTAAATCTTACAAAAACAATTTTAATGGAAAGTGAAGCTTTTAAAGATAATGATTATTATAACCCTGAGCTTTACTATCTTGTTTCATTATATATAATAGAATCTCTTTTTGATTTCTATTCTGATGATCTTTTTAAATTTTTGCTTTTCAACGGTGTTAAGTATTTCAAAACCCAAAAACTAACAGAAGAGGATAAACAGTATCTACTTATATTTGAAAGGGAAATAAAAAATTGGAACTTCTATAACTCCTTCCCAGAGATGGAAAAACTTTTTATTGAACTTTTGAAATCTGAAAAGAAAAGGATAGTTGAAAATATAAAGAAAGATAACAACAAGAATATGATGGTAGAAGATAAAATCTTTTCTATGGTAAAAAAAATAAAAGAAAAATCAAATAAAAAAATAAAATTCGATAATGATGATATTTTAAATGATTTTGGGGATCTTCTCGACCTTTAATATGTATCACAAATAATATACAAAAATTATATACATAGTTTAATACAAAGTTAAAGTATCCTTATTGCCCTCTTTATCTTTAACAATAAAGATTTTGTTTGTTTCACCATTCTTCAATTTTATAATTACCTTAGATTTTCCTGTTACTGGTTCAACATAAAAATCATTAGAATCAGAGAGGAAAAACCAATCAACTCCACTTCCCTGATCTATTATTTTGTAGTGATAATATTTAGTTCCGTTTGAACTATATTTTTTTATAAGATAAGATTTTGGTTTTATTGTATCCTTTCCTATTACAAAATCTGATAATTTATGTACAAAAATAGAATCTTTTGAGTTAAGATGTTTAACAAAACTTAAATCACCTCCTCCTTTCACATTGTAAAAAGAGTATCCTTCAAAACCATTAAGAAATATTTTAATCCCATTTCTTACAATATCTTCACATAAGTCAAAATCAAATTTTTTTGTTACTGAAAAGAACTCTCTGTGGTGGAAATTTTTTGTATCATATAAAAAATACAAATCTGAATAAGGCTTAATAAAAATTGAATCTTCCAGTTTCAAAGTATTTGTGCTTTTTATTAATACAATATTTTTGCTGACCGGAATCTCATCTACAATATTTTTCGATTCTATGTTACATTCTTTAGAAAGAATATAATATTTATATTTATTGTTTATCTCAAAACTTTTAAAAAATTCGTCAAAAGGTTTGTTAAGGTTATATTTAGAATAGGTACCAGAAATTGTTAAAACTATTTTTTTGTTGATCTTTTTCAAAGTTATTTTATCATCTTCAAAACTATTTATTTTTTTCTGATCGATAACATTTATCTTGATGCTGTTTGAATTACCATAATAATCAAAAACCTCAACAACTAAATTTGTATCAATATTACTATACAAAGTTTCCCTTTCTACATATGCCAATGGTGTTTTAATTAGATCGTACAATTTGATAAGATGGTTTGAATTTGAAACCTTTAGATCTGTTTTAAAATGTGAGGGTGAAAGTTTATTGTAATCAAAATTCAACGAATCGAAATATACGGTTGAAATTATTTTACCGTTAGATATTGTATTTATTTTGTATACAAAAATTTTAGACGAATAGGAGTTTATTCTATCAAAAACTTTTGTTGATATGAAAAACCTCCCCGAAATGTAGACATTAACTGATTTTAACTGATAACCATTTTTTCTTGTTATATAGTAGTGGTTGTCATATTCACCATTTATCAATGTGGTATCATCGGCAGGTTCAAACAAAACTCCATCTATCCAAGGTTTAATTGTATCAACTATATTATACAAAAATAGTGGGTTTATACATGTATTATCTTTTTTCCTAATCTCAAAATGAAGGTGTGGAACAACTCCTCCAGATGAACCAGTATAGGCAACTATCTCACCTTTTGAAAATTTTATACTATTTTTTGGTGGATATATTATCTGTCTGAATTTATCTTTCGAAAGTATTGTATCAATTTTTGGTACAAAGTTTTTAAGATGAGCAAAAACATAAACATACTTTTCATCCTCAAGAAAAATAACGTTTCCGTAACCATAAAAATCTCTCTTAACATAACTTACATAACAATCTGATGGAGAAAAAACTTTTTTACCCTCAACTCCTTCCGTTGAAATATCTAAGCCTGAATGAAAATGGTTCCATCTAAACTCTCCAAATCCACCTGTTATAATATTGTTTTCTGTTGGGAAAATTATATCATATGAGTATACATTAATAAAAATATTTAATATTAAAAGGAAAGTATATATCCTAACCATTCTCCAAGAACCTTCTTTTTTATAATCCTGTATCCATTTTCCAAAAAATAATTTTCTATTGTATTACCTTCTTCATACATAATTCCAGAAACAATTATTTTACCATCACTTTTAAGTATTTTGTTTAAACTTTTAAAAAATGTTTGAAACTCTTTTGAAAGCATATTTATAAGTATAACATCATATTTTGTATTCTTATTTAATACATTAATATCGCCAAATTTATAAATAATGTTGTTTACCCCGTTAAGTCTAAAATTCTCTTTAGTTGATATTTTTGTTGAATCATCTATATCAAAACCATACACTTTTTTTGCTTTAAGTTTGGATGCAGCAATTGAAAGTATTCCAGATCCTATCCCACAATCAAGAACAATTTTGTTTTCAAAATTGACATTTTTCATCAAAATTAGAACCAATTTTGTTGTAGGATGTTCACCAGTTCCAAAGGAGTATCCTGGGTTCAAAATTATATTTATTCCCTTTTTGTAAACTTTTTTTCTATGGAAGTATGGAATTATATTGAAAAAACCAACTTTGAAAGGTCTGTAATTTTTCAAATACCTTTTTAAATAATTTTTTTCATATATAATTTCAACCCTTTTTTCTTCAATATCAAAAATACCATCAAATTTTTTAAGATCTTGATAAAGTTTTTCCTTATTATCGGAATAGATAAAAAAATATTTTTTACCCCTTTCAAAATCATCATATAATGAGCATTTTATGTCATTAAAAAAGGAAATTTCAAAGATTTTTTCTTCATCAATATTATTAATATACAGCAAAACAAGTTGAAAATATTTCTTCATGCTGTGAATTTTAATTTGAATTGGAAAAAAGTCAACAAAAAATTATTCTACAGAAATTTTTACTTTAACATTCTCTCCATTTTCATCTTCTGCATCTATATCAACGATGTTTATAGGTCTTTCGTTACATAGTTCATCTATCGCTTTTGAAAAAGCTTCAAAATCAACAATTCTTCCATCCTTTTCAAGCTTTATTCCTTTTGAATTAAAAAAATCTTTCAAAGAGTCATCCTGAATATCGAAAGAGAGTTTCCCGGATGCTTTTGTCATAAATTTAACAAATTTTATGGGAAGTTTTATGTTAACTACTTTATTATCATCCTTTAGAACTTTTATCGATAGGTAACATCTACCATTTTCCGAATCATTTTTTTCATAAAGAGCTGAAATAAGATTATCAGCATCCTGCGGTGATATTTTACCTTCCTTAACAAGGTTTAAAATCTTTTTTAACCTTTCATCCATATTATTCCTCCTCAAACTCTTCCATAGCCTCTTCAACACTTATTTTGCCTTCTTTTAAATCCTCTAAAATTTTTCTTCTTTTACCTGATGAAATATTTATATTCACAACACTCTTCTTTTTCTCAAAAGATATTAGATTTAGAAGCCCAATTATTATAAGTATCCAAGGCCAATCTCTTGAAAATGTAAAAAAGAAAAGGTTGTAGGTAGAAAGAAGAAGAAATACTCCCACAACAATAAGGATAAACCCAAATTTTGAAAATTTCATTTTTTTCTCCTTTTTAAAATTTTTATAACATCATCTATACCTATCTCCCCCTTCTCAAGCATCGATAGATAAGAATCTATGTCATCATCTTTTTCTTTTATAGTAACACCGTTTTCCATATTCAATTTCTCTTTTATCTTTGATAATTTTATTTTCAATGTTGGATATGAAAGATCCAACCTTTCAGATAACAATTTAAAATTCCCTTCACAAAATATGAACTCTTTAACAAAATTCCAATCTTCATCATCAAGAATAGAAGATCTCTCAACTCCAAATTTTCCATTTATCTCTGTTTCACAACTTTCACAAACCAACTTCCTTACAGTTAAAGAACCACCACAAACTGGACATTTTTTAATTATTTCTTTCATAATATTTAATCCTTTTTTTAAAAAATTAAACATTTTTTTAATTTTGTCAATAGTATTTTTAAAATTTTTTCTTGACTTTTCTTTTTTTATATCTAAAATTAATTTGTGAAGATAATTAGATTAATTTTATATACTATATTTTTCTTCATATTCTTATCCTTTATCTTTGTATACAAAAATCATTTAAACAAAAATATTTATTCCAACTATGAAAAAGTTTTAAATGAAACATATTTTGAAAAATTTGAGATTACCTGTACAGGTGATATTTTTCTTCATACATCAAATATTGTTGATGCTTATTTAGAAAACAACAAATATGACTTCAACTATGTTTTTGATGAGGTGAGAGATGTTTTAAAAAGTTCAGATATTACAACCTGTTGGTTTGGGGGAGTTGTTGATACTTTGCCTCCATATTCAGGGTATCCTTTTTTTAAATCACCTTTTCAGATTTTAGAAGCAGTAAAAAATTCTGGTTTTGATATTCTTTTAAGAACAAATCATGTTTATGATTTTGGTCAAAATGGGCTTTACAAAACAAACTCTTTTATCAAAAGCCTTTCTTTAAAACAGATTGGCGGATATTCATCAGAAGAGGAAAGCAAACAAATAACAGTAGTGAAAAAAGGTAATATAAATGTTTCTTTCTTAAGTTATACCTATGGAACTAACGGATTAAAACCTGAAGAGAGTTGGGAAGTTGATCTGATAAACTTCAAAAAAATAAAGGATGATATTAAAAGGGCAAAGGATATATCAGATTTCGTTGTTGTTTTTTTCCATTATGGAAATGAGTATGAAAGAAAATATTCAAAATTTCAGAATGATGTTGCTTTCTTTGCCTCATCAAATGGAGCGGATATAGTGATAGGATCACATCCACATGTTGTTCAACCTCTCGATTCATTTCTTTTCGACGGTGGAAGAAAAGTTTATTCTGCATACTCTCTCGGTAATTTCTATTGTGGTCAGAGAAAAAAATATACAAACTCCGGAGTTATATTTAAATTGATTTTAGAAAGATCTAAAAGAACTGATGGAAAGGTAAAACTAAAAAAATTTTTTTTCATACCAACATACATAATTAAAGATTCATCAAAAAACTTTCAACAATATAAAGTTATTCTTTCTGGAAAACATTTTAACAAGAAGGATGACACTTTAAGGAACAATATAATCAATTCTGTTGAAGATCTAAAAGAGTTGATCCCAGAAAAATATATTTTCTATTGATAAAACATTTTTATTTACTATAATATTAATGTGAATTTAAAAAAATCCTTAAATTTTATAGATATTTTTTCTTTAGCATCAGGGGCAATGATCAGTTCTGGAATATTTATCCTACCTGGTATAGCACATTCAAAAGCTGGTCCTGCTGTATTTATATCATATTTTATTGCAGGTTTACTTGCTATGACAGGTGCATTATCGCTTGCAGAACTTTCAACAGCAATGCCAAAAGCAGGTGGTGATTACTTTTATATAACAAGAAGCTTGGGACCTGCCGTTGGAACGATCGCTGGAATTTTAAGTTGGTTTTCATTAACAGTTAAAAGTTCTTTTGCTTTGACTGGAACTTCAATTTTTCTATCAAAATATTTAGATGTGAATACATTTTATATAGGACTTTTTTTCTGTATTTTATTCGTCATTTTAAACATTGTAGGAATAAAAGAGGCGAGTTCTTTTCAAGTAACTCTTGTTTTTCTTTTATTGATTTTAATGTCATCTTATATTTTTGTTGGATTTCCACATATTAAAAAGGAAAATATTTTTCCTCTCGCTCCTTATGGAATATTTTCTATCTTTTCAACAGCAGGATTTGTTTTTGTTTCTTATGGTGGACTTTTAAAAATTACAAGTGTTGCTGAAGAAGTTAAAAACCCTTCAAAAACTATACCTTGGGGACTACTTCTTTCTCTTTTCATAGTATCCATACTATACGCTCTTATAGTTATAGTAACTACAGGTGTTCTTCCAAACAATATTTTAGATAATTCTTTAACTCCAATAAATGACGCTGCAAAACAATTTGGTGGAAATATTTGGGATTTTTTAATTTCTATTGCAGCACTTCTTGCTTTTATATCAACAGCAAATGCTGGTATTATGGCTGCTTCAAGATATCCTTTGGCTTTAAGCAGAGATAAAATGATACCTGAAATATTTTCCCAAACTAATAAAAGGTTCAAAACTCCACATTTTTCAATACTTTTAACTGGAACAATAATGATAATATTTCTTTTAACTGATGTTGAAATCATTGCAAAAGTTGCTTCTGCAACTTTAATTTTGACATATATTCTTGCAAATTCAACCTTGATAGTTATAAGAGAAAGTAAAATGATGAACTATAAACCAAAATTCAAATCTCCTCTTTTTCCATATCTCCAGATAGCTGGAATCATAGGTTTTATATTTATTCTCTTTGAGATGGGTTATTTCGTATTTCTTTTAACTTCTATACTTATAATTTTTTCTCTACTTTTCTATATTTTCTATGGTAGAATTAAAGTTAATAGAGAATATGCATTGCTCTATCTTCTCGAAAGGATCACAACAAAAAATTATACGAACCATCTTCTCCAGGAAGAGTTAAGAGATATAATTAGAGAGCGAGATAAAATTGAAATTGATAGGTTCGATACTGTAGTTGAAAATAGCAAAACTTTTGATATTAAAGGAAAATACCATTTTGAGGATTTTTTTAACTTAATTTCATTAGAAACTTCCTCTATTCTTGGGATCGAACAAGAAAAAATAAAAGAGAATCTTCTTAGCAGAGAAAAGGAATCTCCAACAACCCTTTCAAACTTTGTAGCCATACCACATCTTTTACTTGAAGGAAAAGGTAAATTTGAAATATTTTTTTTCAGAATAAAAGATGGAGTTGATTTTCCAAATGAAGATGGAATAAAAATGGTTGTAGTCATAGCATGTACAAAAGATGAAAGGAATTTCCATTTAAAATCACTTGCTGCGATAGCTCAGATGGTATCTACAAAAAAATTTGAAAAAGAATGGCTTCAAGCAAGAAACGAAAACGAGTTAAAAGAGGTCATTCTTCTAACAGAAAGAAGAAGAAACAAAAAATCAGATTAATTTATCTTTTACCTTTGATAAAACTATTTTTTCCTTAGAAATGAAAATATCATAGATGAAAATTATTAAATTGAAAATTAAAAGTGATAAAAATCCAGCCAGACCTGTAATACCAACAGTTATATCGTTTCCACCAATGATATAGAGAATAGAAAAACCAGCCATGGCATTCAATGTGCCATGAATAACTGCTGATGATAATACTGTTTTTGATTTTATCCTTAAATAGTTAAATAAAAATGTAAGGAGGATACACCATATTATCATCATAAAAACACCTATTTGTGGATGTTGTGGATAATTTAGACCATTTGCAACAACAGGTGAATGCCATACACCCCAAATCAAACCTATTCTTATACTTGCTTCTATAAAACTTTTTTCTTTATACTCGTTTAAAAGAAAACCTCTCCATCCACTCTCCTCTCCGAATGCTGCAATAGCGTTTATGGTTATTCCAGCAAATAGGGATTGAAATATTGCGAGAATAAAAAACAAAATAGGTTTACTTTCCATCTGTTCCTTCATCTTTAAAGATGAAGGATCTTTTAAAAGGTATGAGTACTTTTCAAAAAATCCTTCCATCTTTAAAGAGAATGAAACTTTTGGGAATAGGGTTGAAATAAAAATCGTTAAAAATATTATGAAAACAAATATAAACCAAGAAACAAAAAACCATCTGTTTATTTTGAACTTTAAACCTATCTTTTCAGTAAAACTCTCTTTTTTTAAAAATTTTGTCACTATGAAAGATGCAAGAAAAGGACCAAACATTCCCAAAACCATAAGAATCACAGCAATTGGATCTGTTGCTTTTAGCTGTAAAAGAATCACAGATAGAAATACTATCCATGAAAAACCAAAAGAGATTAAAATATAAGTTGTTATAGGATTCATACAATTATTTTAGCTTTTTATGGCAAAGCCACCAGTCATAACATTTAAACTCTCCAGCTTTTGCTTTTTCAAGTCTTTCTTTGGCAACTTTCACAGTTTTTGCTGGTGGAATTATAACATCATCTTTCACAAGTTCATTTTCGGGCCAATTTGCAGGCATAGCAACACCATTGTTATCAGATATCTGCATCCCTTTAACTATTCTTATTATCTCATCAATATTTCTTCCAAGTTCCTGTGGATAGTAAAGCATAATCCTTATAAATCCCTTATCATCAACAACAAAGACTGCCCTTACAGTATTTGTTCCTTTACCCGGATGTATCAAACCAAGTTTATTTGAAACCATTCCCGTGTCAGCTATTATTGGAAAAGTTATTTCAACACCTAATTTTTCTTTAATCCACTCGGTCCATTTAATATGTGAAAAAACTTGATCAACCGAAAGACCTATAAGTTCACAGTTTAACTCTTTAAACTTTTCTATCCTCTTTTGAAAAGCAACAAACTCTGTCGTGCAAACTGGAGTAAAATCTCCAGGATGACTAAAAAGAATGAACCATTTTCCTTTAAAATGGTCTGGTAAAATAATTTCTCCTTCAGTTGTTAAAACTTTCATCTCTGGAAAAGGATCACCAAGAAGAGGAATTCCTCTACTATCACAATTGCAATTTTCACACATATTACCTCCTTTTTTATAAAAGATTCTACTATACAACAAAATTATGTCAACAATATAAAATCAAATTTTATCACCATTGAAAGATTTTTCTATAAAGTAAGAATAATCTGTAATTTTTACTAATCCTAATAATGTCACACTGTCAAGCACCGTCC
>DJVI01000019.1 GCA_002441125.1 Caldifarciminota bacterium UBA6260 | reverse complement strand
TCTTTGATAGTATCTCTATCAGTTATTTGAGGTCAATCTCGCTGAATTACTCCGAAAATGATATTTTTTTTCATATTATTTTCCCCAAAATGTATCCCAGAAGAATTCCCAAAAGTAATGTTGTTGTAAAGGACCTTGATTTTAACATTTCAACTTTGTAGCCTTTCCTTAAAGCGAAGAAACTGACAAGATATGTTATTCCATTCAAAAGAATAATAAAAGGAAGTGAAATTATCTTGACTAAAACAGGTCCAAAAATAGGAACAAGAGCAAGAAGAGATAAAAGTTCGGTGAATATATGTGTTACTATTCCTACAAGAAGTATCAAGATGGCTGCTATAGGTTTATTAAGATGAAATTCAAATACTACAAAGACGAGTAAAAGCAAAGATAGAAAAACGAGTAAAAGAATTTTGTTCCTTTTGTAATAATCTTTAAAAAATTCTATCTTTTCTTTTTTAGATTTGAAAAAAAGAACATCAAAATATTTGAAGACACCCATCATCTCAAGAGTGTCATAAACATTTTTGAAAAGTGCTATAAAGAAATTTTTAATAAACTGTATCAAAACTTTACTCCAATATTGAATTTAATTTCATTAAAGTAGATTCGAGTATCAAAATCTATATTCCTTTTTTCTTTTGAAACAAAATATGTATAAATACCGCTAACTATATGGTTAACAGAAATAGCTATAAGAGTATAGTATGAAAACTGCTTCAACTCTCTTGAACTTTTTCTAAGATCAGAATAGTATAACCTCGCAGAATCTGAAAAAAACTCCCAACCAAGAGAGTCGGGAACAATATTCTCATTTATATAATCCAACTGTTTTTCATAATCTGTTGGATAAATAGATCTCGCTTTTGATATGACTTTTATATTGTAATCTTTATAAGAAGTGTAAAATTCCATCTTTGTTAAAATTTTTTCAGGATAATTGGATATATTTTTTGAAAGTATGTATGAAGCGAAATTTAAAGCATCCTCTCCTGTTCTATTAGCATCATAAGTTAAATAGGTAAAAAATGGTAAAAGTATTGTCTCAGATACAATGAAAGGTATTGAATTTACCTTTTTATCTATCCCCCAAAGACCATAGCCAGGTAGAATTAAAGATTTACCTGTATCAAAAATTACATCTCTTTGAACTGATGAGAATAAAAAGAAAGGTAGAATCAGAATAAAAAATATTTTTTTCATCTTATAACCCCAAAATTAAAGTTTCTATAAACTGTTCTCTCTCCATCAGAAAGGAGCAACCTCAATCTGTAAAATCCGGGTGATAGAAAATCAAGTGAAAGATCCATCTCGTTGATTCCAATTTTTGCCTGATATTTTGGTGATGAATATTTTAAAGTTTTACTCTGATCGAAAATCATAAATGAGAACTCTTTGGCTGCTTGAGTTGAAAACCTCAATTTAGCAATCCCATTTGTCGGGTTAGGATAAATATAGTTGTTACCATCATCAACTATCAAAAGATCACCTGAAGATTTTGTTGAAGAATATTTGAAATACCTGTTGTTTGAATTCAAGTAATGTAAACTGCTCCAATTTTTCTCATTCAATTTTGACTTTATTTCATAAGCCATTATAGTTGAGTCAGAGCATGCAACTATATCAACCAAGGAATCGTTATCAAGATCACAAACAAGTGGTGTTGAGTTTGAATATTGTCCAGTTGATAAAGGGAAGCCCGGGGATTGTGCCCTATTTGAAAAAGAGACGAGAAGACCATTTTTTGTATGAACAAGTATTTCATTTACTCCATCATCATCAAGATCAACAGATAAAGGAGATGATTGTATCTGGTCATTAAAAGTTTTTGGAAATCCATTAACTATATTTCCATTAAGATCAAGAAGGTAAAGATTGTTTTGTGCTATAAGAGCAATTTCAAAAATACCATCACCATTATAATCTATAGGAACAGGTGAAGAATAAAAATTATCAAAAGGAAGTTTTTTAGAACTTTTTATTTGCCCATCTAAAGATGAAACTATAAAGAAGGTCCCATCACCTCTTACAAAAATCACCTCAACGGAAGAATCTCCATCAATATCACATGCTATAGGTGATGAAGTTGTTGGGTATGGATATTCAGTTTTTGAATAAACTAATTGGTTAAGATCAAAATCGAAAAATCTTAAAACTCCATCGAAACTGAGTGTAACTATTTTATCATCAAGAACTATAGGTAAAGACCATGATGAAGAGTATAGATATGTTGAATCCTTTTTGTAAAAACCGGTAGAGTCATAATCAAGAAGATAAAGGTACATATTCTCACCTGTAACAAGAACCTCGTCAAAAGAGTCCCTGTCAACATCGTAAAGAACAGGAGAAGATAAGATTTTTCCTTTTATATTTTGTGGAGAATTTTTCAAAGGCAGGAAATAACCTCTTGAATTTAAAGAGTCTGTTCTTAAAAGGTAAATATTGCCATCATAATCTGTAAAAGATATCTCTTCTCCGTAATTATCTGAAACATTCCCTATCGCTATAGTTGAATATGAGTATGAGTTTACATTGTAGGTTCCAACAACACCATGACCGGAAAGTGGTTTCCCTTCATAATCAACTGCATAAATTTCGCCATTTTCAGTTTGAACTATTATATAATTTTTCCCATCCTTTTTTAAAATTTTTGGACTGTTGACATCTGGTGCTGATTTTAAAGTGAATGGAAACCCTTCCCTTCTGAAATCGAAAAGAACAGAAAATGTCATCACAGTATCTGAAGATGAAATATCGTAAATATAGATATGTGTTTTTCCAAAATTGTTTGCGTCGGTGTTTGGATATGTTTTAGGAGTGAACTTGTTGGAAACTCCACCAGATCTGAAAAGGTCATCATAAGTTCCATAGAAAGTTTTTTCCCAGTCAACAACATCAGTATAGTATAGTTCGAAATCCTGAACCCTATCAGCCTCTTCCATATCAACCCCAAGTATTGGTCCAGCATTGATCATATTGTATCCTGAGTCGTTAACTATTATTGTTTCATCAACATGGTATATTGCGAGTCCACCAGAATCTATAGGACAAGGCAAAGACATATCGTAATCATTTATTTTTACAAGAACTCCATCCTTCCAAACTCTAAAACCATTTGAATCGATTGAATTCGAAATTGTATCTTTCGATGAAAAAGCGAATCTGTTTTCAACCAAAAAATATTCATGCGAATTTAAAGGAATCTTATAAAATTTGATAGATGTATCTTCATCTGAACCAAGGAACTTTATTCTGAGCCCCGTTGTATCTTTGTAAATCGTTTTTGTCTGGTTGAAATGGATCCAGTTTGAATAATCATTGTTTGGTTTTGTGTTAAACCTGCTCGTACTGTTATAACCACCCTGATGTGGTGGAACAAGTCCGGCAAGATTCCAGTTCCCTGTCCCTTGTAAATTCCATCCTCCCATCCCCATCCTTCTATTGGAAGTATCATACATATCATATATTCCAAGTTGGTGTGCAAACTCATGAACGAGACCACCCTGAATGAAAGCATAACCTCCATCCTGAATAGCGGTTTCAGAATAGATTATTCCATCCTCAAAACTCTTTCCACCAACTGTAACAGGTTCACCAAAAATATATGAAGCGCCCTGAATATAAACTGCCGGAAGATCAAAAGGTGAATCACCGTTATAATCTGTTTGCCACATACTACCAGCATGGAAAACTATTACAGCATCAAATTTGGAAAAATCTACACCACCTGCAATCTCTGCTTCTTTCAAAGCATCCCTTAAAAGATAGAACATTCCATAAACTATATTAAGTGTATCCCCATAGTATTGCATCTGATGTTTAACCGTATAACAATCGTAAAGCCCCTTGGGATAAATTTCAAAATCAACATAAAGTTTACCTCTTGAATCATCAAAGTAATAGTTTCTCAAAGCTTCCATCTGCCTGTGAAAATATAAAGAATCGTGTGCCGGTTTATAATATATGTTAACACTCGTATCAATTAAAGTATCACTCCCATTAACTATCGTATCTATAACATAAATATTATCGGTAGACCTTCTTAAATCCATCTTTCCATTACCTGTTGTAAGTGATGTTGTATCCTCTAAAAATTCAACTTTCAAAACAAGAACCCTTATAGTATCCTGCCCCTTCTTTTCAAAATCTATAATAGATCTTTTTGATGGTTGAAAAAACTCGGGGTAACTATTTTTTAAATCATAAGTTTTTTTATTCGCTTTAACAAAAAAATCCAAATTTTTTTTATAATATTTTTTGTAAAATTCTAAATCTTTAAGCTGTAAACTATTCAAAGATAAAATGATAAAAAGGAATGATAAAAATAACAATAAAATCCTTTTCAAAAAACCTCCATTTAATATAAATATATATTTATATTAACCGTTGTCAATAGAAAGATGGCTGCTATTTCAATTTTAAAGAGATTTGAGATTATTATTTAGAAGTGTTGACTGGAACATTTTTAAAGTTAAAATGGAATAAATTATAAAAGGAGAAGTATGGAAAAACTCATAAAAATATTTATCGCTCTTTCAGATGAGACAAGTATAAGAATAGTAAAACTTCTTATAAAAAAGATGTGCACAATTTTTGAATTATCAGAGATAATGTCTAAAGATGAAGATTATATAAAAGAAAGGTTAGATAAACTTATAGATGTTGGAATAGTTTCAAAAATAAATGATGGTAAATATGAAGTCTTCTTTGTAAAAAATACAAATTCAATTTTTGATAAATTTGCAAAGGATGTTGTTAACCTTCTTTCTGGATATTTTAACTCAGACAAGATAATTCTTGATGATTATCAAAAGGCAAGAAGTATTAACAGGGATGAACTTTTCAAAAGAAAAAATCCTCAATAGTTCAAAATAAAATCTATCAAAATTTCCTGATATTTTTTTTCAATTATATTGTATAACTTTGAAAGATACTTTTTCCGTATTTGCTCATTTCTTTTTTCAGCGAGTGTGTAGGCGTTACTCTTAGAACCATTTTGAAATCTCGAAACAAGAGAAGAGTAGATAATAAGAGTAAGGAAATAATCTCTATTTTTAAAATAATCTGCTGAAAATTCAAATTTTTCAAGTTTATAACCTTTAGGGTCCTTAAAGAAAGAGTAGACAAAAAGAATATTTGAAAAAGTAGTTATCAAAAAATCCCTTAAAGCATAAGAAGGATAACCAGAATAGAACTCCCCAAGACCCGGAATAAAAGATGATAAAGCAAAAGAAAACTCTGGAGATTTCAATTTAACTTTTTCATAATCTTTCAGATCAATTTTAACAGAATCATCCAAAAAATCTAAAATCTCAACACTCTCTTTGTTAACATTTTTCTTTAAAAAATTTAGCAACAACTTTAATGTATCAATACCTTCAGTTTCGAAGTCCTCTATTTCAAAAATAGCAGAATTGAAATCTCCCCTTTTAAAATTAAGATATGACCTGACAACCCCATCATAAACAAAACAACTTTCAGAAAGATCAACTTCTGTAAGTAGATCAAGGTATTTGAAAGAGAATGTGTCATAACCTGATAAAGCGTAAAGTGAACTTATTTTTAAATAATACTTACAATCCTTTTCATAACCTTTTTCAAAATATAACTTTTTAAACTCCGTTATCGCTCTATAATAATCTTTTTCTTGCAGAAGTTTTATAAAATAATTTTCTTCAGAAAGAATAATAAGGGAGAAAAATAGTGTTAGAATAATTATCTTTAATTTCATAAAAATACCTGTTTACCTTTTTTTCGTAATATATTTTTGCAGAATTGAAAGAACCATAAAGTTCACCAAGATAAAAAACAGCGGCAACGGATGTTGAAATTACAAAAAATGTTTTATTCTCATTTATGAACTTATAATAGATAGAACCAAAAATAGGTGTCAAAATAGTCATCATAGAGAAAAGCCCATCCCCATTTCTTTCAGAGTAGAATCTGCCACTTCCCGGTAAAAATGTTGAAAAAAGAATGGCAAGAAAGGGATTTTTCTTTTTTATTTTGAAGAAATTATCTGATATCTCTTTCAACTCTTCTGAAGAATTTATGAAATCCTTTTCCTTCACTTCTCCCAAAAATAGTTTTGAAAGTAAAACAAAATCGTTATTTTTTTCAAAAGTTATTTTAGTTTCTTTTAAATCTTTGAATTTTTTTTGAAAAAATAATGTCAAAAGATAATTTTTTTCATAACCTTCAGATATATCTTTTATCTTTGAAAAACTCTCTTCAGCTGATTTAAGATCACCCATAAAAAGATAATTCACACCTATAAGGTTTACTATCTTTTCCTTTATCTGTGTATCCTGACAGAAAAAGAGTTCTCTTTTCAATTCAGTTAAAGACCTGTAATAATCTCCATCATCGAATAAAAATTTTGCAAAATCAAGTTCTGATGTAAAAATCATTAAAGACAAAAGAGAAATCATTGTGATAAAAAAAATCTTTCTCATAAATTTTCCTTAAGGTTTATCTATTACTTTAAAGCCTCTCTTCTCTATAAGAACAATAGAGTCATAAAAAGTCCCCACATAATCTCTTACAGAGAAATTGCACCTCTGTAACCTATCTATTCCTTTTACAAAACCAAAGATTGGGCCATATTTTCTAATCGATTGGAACATATAATTTGAACATGATGGGGAGAAGTTGCAAACTTCACCCTGTGATGGGGATATAAAGATCTGGTAGAATCTTAATCCAAAAAGAAGGATTATGTTCACAGAGTTATCTGTCAATTTTTTATCGTAAGATTCATCATAATAGATCTTCTGTGTATCACCCTTCTCAAAAGGAACTTCGTAGGAGTAATCACTTAGAAGAGTTGAAGCGATTATTAAACTGAGTAACAAATTCATAAATTTTCTCCGAGGTAATCTCAAAACCGGCAGCCTTTTTGTGTCCTCCAAAACCAACAAAATAATTCTGGAAAAGTTTTAGAGTATCAAGCCAATTGAATTTTTCACTTTCAAAACGACATTCACCACCGAAGTTTTTACCCTTCTTTCCAATTAAACAGACAGGTTTATTATACTTTTTGGATAAAATTGAAGATAAAACTCCAATATATTTATAATCTATATCTTTTCTAAATATTAGAATAAATTTTTCTTTTTCGAATGAATCTTTTTCTATCTCTTTTAAATATTTTTCTATTTTCTTTCTATAATTTTCTATTTTACTTTTTACACCTTTCAGGAAAATATAAAAACTTTTTTTGTAATTTTCTTTAAAAATGTATTCAACAAGAGGATTTTTAAAAGAAACAGTTTTTGAGTTAGCAAAAACTCCACATAATGTATTCTCATTAAAATCGAGTTCTTTTAAATAAGGTATATGATAAAAAATTCCATTATAGTATTTTAAAATTTCATCATTTGTCCTATCAATCTTAACTTTATCACATTGAGTTCCAACGGCGGCGAGTGAAATGTTGAAGGGATCATAAAAGAAAGATTGGGAATAATCTTTGACTATTTTAAATTTTTTCAAAAGGTATAAAGAAAATATTAGAGAGACACCACTACCGGAAAGATTTTTAAATTTCTTTGAACTCAAAAAGTAAGGATTTATATATGGAACCTTCTCAACCTTTTTTTTGTAAGGTATATGATGGTCTGTAACGATTATATTTTTTTTTGAGAGTTTTATTTTCTTTATGAGTTCATAGTTTACAGATGCACAATCCACAGTTATAAAAGTATCAATATCTTTCTTTAAAAATAGATCAACTTTTTTTTCAACAAGACCTATTCCATCATTAATCCTTGATGGTATAAAATATTTTGCATTTTTACCAAGAGTATTTAAAGTCCTTAAAATTATAAGTGTAGATGTTATTCCATCCGCATCCTCATCTCCCCAAACAAGTATATTTTTGGAATTTTTGATAATCAAAAAAGCTTCTTTGAAATCTCTATCGATAAAATCTCTATCATTCACTTCAAGCATATTTTTATATCATCGAATTGTGAATTCTGTTCTAAATGAAGGAAACCTTTCAGAGAAAGATCGAGAATAGCTATAAAAGTCAAAATCACCTCAAAAAGGTTATCAAAATTTTTTATATACTCAAAGAAATTGAACTCCTTATGCTCTTCAAGATATTGAACAATCTCTTTTGTTTTATCAACGATAGTTTTTTTTACCTTAGGATCCCTGTAAAGTTTAAGTGATTCTCCCTTTTTCAAAAGTGGTATGAAAACATCCATAAGATCTACAAGAGAGTAAGGGCTCTCTTCCTCTTCAGTTTTACTTTCAAAAATTATACTCCTTGAGAAAAGTTTTGATGATTCATGTTCTATATTCCTTAAAATTTCAGTTATCTTCTTAAATTTCTGATATTCCAACAATCTTTCAACAAGTGGTTTTCTTGGGTCCTCAACATCCTCACCATCAACAGGATTTGCTGGAATAAGCATATCAGATTTTATCTTTATAAGAGTTGCTGCCATTATTATATAATCACTCGCTATATCTATGTTTAACTCCTTCATCCTGTCAAGTATCTCAAGGTATTGAAGAGTTATTTTTTGGATAGGAATATCGTAGATGTTGATCTCATTCTTTTTTATAAGGTATAAAAGAAGATCAAGTGGCCCTTCGAATTTATCCAATCTTACATTCAGAATATCGTTTACCATTTAAAAACTCATCTTTAAACCTATTGATTGTGAAACACCGAGTTCTCCCCAGAATTTACTTGACCAGAGAACCGATATATTGTTGTAACTTAACTTAAAACCAGCTGTCAATGCTGATGTCAGATCTGTCGGATAGCCAAGTTGCAAATCTGTTCTGTCAGATGAAACACCTAAAATGATGTCAAGAGAAAGTGGTGAAAAGATATTTTTTTTCACTTCTGGAAGTTTATCTTCACTCTTTTTGACATAGTTCTCAGTTTTTTCCTCTTTAACAACATTTTCAATACTATCATTCTTTTCATCCAAAAATTCAGCGTAAGATTTGTACTCTTTATCAGTTTTATCTTCACTTTTCAGAGTGTCTGCAAACGAGTCAGTTGTAACGGTCAAAATTGTGTCAGAAATTTTCTCCAATTCAAAACTATCTTTCTTTACAATTAAAAGAGTATCAACTCTACTCGTATCAAGAATACCAACTTTTTCTTCCTTCACTACATTTTTCTGATAATTTGGTCTAATCAAAGAAAATTTTAAAGCGAAAGAGTAAAAATATTTTCTGTCAAGTATTTTTCCAACATCAAGATTTACAGAAAAAGGCATATCCTCTTTATCTATTGAAAAACCTAAAACGAACTTTGCAGGTGTTAATGAACTTTTTTCAAAGTTGTATACACCACCAACATTCAAAATCTGGAAACCTAAATTCAAAAAATCAAAATATACTTTTTCATAAATCAAACCTAAGTTTAAAGATGAAAAAAGAGAGTTGTATTCGAGAACTTTTTCAAGTCCCAAGTTTAACCCACCACCTACATATAAATTTTTCTTGATTTTGAAACTTGTTGAATATTCTAAAAGTAAATCTGATGAGAAGAATTCACCAAGATCATTGTTAAGAGAATCCCTTCTTTCCATAACACCAGAATTGAAATATTTCAAAAGGATCTGAGAGGATTTAAAGTTGTATGTGAAAAGTCCAAAATGGGAGGAAACAAGGAAAGGCATATATGTAAATGAAAATGTATTTTCATTTTTTGTACTATACAGTGATGCTGGATTTATAAGATCTCCACTTCTTCCCTTCACCGCTGAAGATGTAGTGGAATAAGCTTGACTTAAAGGATCAACTGGAATGTTCAAAAAATATAAACCAAGATCACCACTATAAAAAGCTGGGAAAATTAGAATGGAAAAATATATGTTTATAAATAACAAAATGAATTTTTTCATTTTTCCTCCGAATTGATAAAACTCATAGCCTCTTCAACAAAAGATTTCGTCCCAATGTAGAGTGGAACCCTTTGATGGATCTCTTCAGGCTTTATATCCAAAATTTCATTTTTACCATCAGTAGCCAATCCTCCAGCATTCTTTGTTATCAAGGAGAGAGGGTTAGCTTCATACATCAACCTCAATTTTCCTTTAGGTTTCTCTTTATTCTTATAATCCAAAGGATAAAAGAATATTCCTCCATAGATCAGGTTCCTGTGGAAATCTGAAACAAGTGATCCTATATACCTTAAAGTGAATGGTTTTTCATTGTTTTTAAGATAATCAACATATTTTTTTACCCTTTCATCCCAATATTTATAATTCCCTTCATTAACAGAATAATATCTTTTTGATGGTTCAGGGAATTTCATGTTAGGATGTGATAACAAGAATTCGCCGAGTGATGGATCGAGAGTAAAACCATGAACTCCCTCACCTGTTGTAAAAACAAGCATTGTTGATGAACCGTATACAATGTATCCTGCGGCAAGTTGCTCTTTACCTTTTCTCAAAAAATCATTCTCCGTGCATTCACCGTCGTTCAAAAGCTTATATATTGAAAATATAGTTCCAATACTCACATTAACATCTATATTTGAAGAACCATCAAGTGGATCAAATATTACACAATATTTTGCATTCACATGGTTGTGGAAGAAAACAGGATCAGCCATCTCTTCAGAAGCACATCCACCAACAGTATCATTCCTTGAGAGTATATTCACAAGAGTTGAGTTTGAGAACTCATCGAGTTTTTGAACCTGTTCTCCCTGAACATTCTCTTTACCAGTTAGTCCCAAAATTTCAACAAGTCCAGCTTTGTTTACTTCCCTTGAAATTATCTTTCCAGCAAGTGCAATATCGAGTAAGAGAAGTGTGAAATCACCTTTAGCGTAAGGGAATTTTTTCTGTTCGTTCAATATGAAATGTTGCAACTGTAAATTGCCATTCATATTTCCTCCTACAAACTTTTTATAAAATTTTCAATTTTTAAAGGATCATCGGTTACAAGATCAGGTTTGAACTTTTCAATATCTTTAAAAAGGTATGTTTCTTTATTGAAATGAACACTCCTAATTCCAACATCTATAGCACCTTTTACATCGGTTGCAGGTATATCACCTATATGAACAACCTCTGAAGGTTCACAACCAAAATATTTTAAAACGAACTCAAATATCCTTCTATCAGGTTTTGAAACTCCCATCTCATCTGAAAAAATGAAAAGTGAGAAATGCTCAAAAATTCCAACCTTTTTTAAAACTTCTCTAAGATATTTACCCGGTGTAAAACCTGTATCAGAAATAAGAACAAGTTTATAATCCTGACTCAACCTTTTTATCAGAACATCCATACTCTCTATAAAAGAAACTTCCGAATGTGTAAAGGAACTTTCCATAAAATCAACCAACTCGTGGAAAAAATTTTCAGGATAATTTTCAAATGAAAGGTAGGATAGAAAAGTTCTAACAGATGAACTTGTTGTTGGAGTATATTTTTTTTCAAGCCACTCTCCGTTAAAAAATATATCCCATGTTTTATCTATAGAAGAATAATAATCATCCTTTTTCAAATCATATCCATATTTTGAGAATATCTTTTGAAGATTTATGAATCTGAATTCTTTAAAATTCTTTGAGTCCTTACCAGAAAGTATTGTATTCCAGAGATCAAAAGAGACAACTTTTATCATTAAAAATCCTTAAATCCATCTTTGTTAGACTTCGCATAGTTGATCATTCTGTTAACGGTTTTATAAACATTCTCTTCAATATTTTTCAACCTTTCATTCTTTCCATCAGTTTCATTCTTAATAACGGTTAAAAGTTTCAGTTCATTATTTTCTATATTCTTTATATTTTTTTGAGCAAAGGAGTAATATATGCTGTATTTATCAACGAGTTTAAATGAACATAGAGCATGAAAATAGGATTTCTTCATCAAAAAGTAAAAACCCACAAAGTAAGCTATATCAGCATCAGAATTGGTATTTGAACCATAAAGACGCAAAAGGTTTATATATTTTTCACTATCTCCGGTCTTATACATATACTCCATGAGTTTTGCGATAACTTCCCTGTCAGAGAGTGAGTTTTTTATAGTGTAGAGATATATTTCAAGTATCTCTTTCCTGTTGTCGTTTATTATTGCTTTTTTCAGTTTACTAAAAATTTCTATTTTTTCCATATTATTATTTTATTTTAAATAAACCAAAAGTCAATATAATGGTTTAATTTCAGGAAAATCCCCTCTCGATTTTTATGTTGTTATAAGCTTCATTTATCTCTTTGATCCTATTCTCAGCATCCTTTACAACACTTTCCGGCATATTTCTAAGTTTATCCGGATGAGTTTTTTTAACAAGATCTCTGTAAGCTTTTTTTACATCCTCATCAGAGCAATCTTCAGAAAGTCCTAAAATAGAGTACCACCTTTTCCTGTTATCAAAATCTTTTTTAATAAACTGATCGTAATAATTAAGAATCGAGTTAATATCATAAATATTCAGGTTCAACCTTTTTCCAATTCCAAAGAGAGTTTCCCTTATCCTTTCATTTTTTCTGCTTTTCAAAGAAAAATCAACAATAACTGAAAAAACAGATAACTTCTCCTCATATTTCGCAAACCTGTTTATATTCTCAAAAGATTCATTCAAACTGAAACTATCAGGATGTTCGTTGAAATTTTTATAATGGTTCATAAGTGTTTGGACTCTCTCCAAATCGTTTGGATAAAGAGAAATAAGGAAACTTTTTACATATTCTATTTCTTCTTTCGAAACAATTCCATCAAGAAGAGTTATGTAAGAAAAAATTTTTATAATATCTATGAATGGATCGTAAGATGAATAAGCTGTTCTTTTATTTGCCTTATTAGCAAAAATATTTTTTTGGTCTCCATTTGATATCGAATAAATTATAATTATCACAGTAAGGACAAAAGTTCCAACTGGACCAAAAATGGAGGAAACGATTATATATAGAAGAATTAAACCAAAATAGGACATTTTTTATAGATTGAATTTGAATTCTATTATATCTCCATCTTTAACAATGTAATCTTTTCCCTCAAGACGAAGAACACCATTTTTGGCACATTCCTTCAAACTTCCATACTTTTGAAAATCATCAAAAGAAACCACCTGTGCTTTTATAAATCCCCTTTCAAAATCCGTATGTATCTTTCCAGCTGCTTTCTGTGCTGTTGTCTTATCTTTTATAGTCCAACCTCTGACTTCATCCTCTCCCACAGTCAAAAAAGTAATGAGGTTTAAAATTTTATAAAACCTTGAAATAACTTTTTCAATAGCGAACTGGTCAATCTTCATATCTGAAGCGAACTCTTTTTTCGATTCTTCATCCAATTCGTTCAACTCCTTTTCATTAAGAGCTGAAACTATAAAATAATCTCTTTTCTTTTCATCAAGAAACTTTATAAATTCTTTATCTATCTGGTCATCCATAGATGAAACATTAATCAAAACTATCTCTTTTTTAGCGGAAATCAAAGAATAATTCTTTATAAGTTTTTCCTCTTCATGAGAAAACTCAAACATATTAAGATGTTTCCCTTCAGAAAGAATATTTTTGAACTTTTCAAGAGAGTTAAGTTCGAATATCTCATTTGTTGATAATTTGTATTTTGCATTCTTCAACTTTTCATACCTTTTTTCGACAATATCAAGATCAGTCAAGATTATATGATCATCAAGTTCCTCAAGTTCTTTTTTGGGAGATATGATACCAAAATGTGGTGGGAATATATCATTATCAAAATTTCTGACAACTTTTAATATCCCATCACACTCTTTCAACTTTGCAAAATACTCATTATCTATAAATTTCTCTTCCTTTTCACCAACACTGTTATAATCTAAAAAATCTATAGTAGGAAATGTAGTCTTCTTCGGATTGAAAATTTTTGATAAAAAAATTATCCTATTATCTGGGACCTTAACTAAAGAAATATGAAACTTTTCTTTTAAATTATTACTTAAATTTAAACCAGTTAAAGCCTCAAAAACAGTAGTTTTACCTGATTTAGATAAACCTAAAATTCCAATTTTCATGATTATTTGAAAGGGGGTTTTAAAACCCCCTTTTTATATTTTAAACTCCTGCTAACCTTTTAAGCTTTTCCCATCTTTTGTTTACATATCCCTGAATAGTCTTTATATCATCCTCTTTTAGATGTCTGAATCTACCCTGTTTAAGAAGGTATTCATTTACAGGTTTTAAATCTTTTTTTGGTGAAGGCATATTTATTGTGTATTTTTCACCATTTTCTATCTCATACAATGGGAAAATTCCACTTTCTACAGCCATCCTTCCAAGTTTAATTGTATCTTCTGGATTAGTTTTCCACCCTGGTGGACATGGAGCAAGTATATGGAAAAATTTGAAACCTCTTACTTTTACTGCCTTTTCTAACTTTTTTGTTAAATCTTCAGGATATGATACTGATACTGTTGCTTGGTATGGAACATTGTGGGCTGCTACTATAGCATCAAGATCTTTTTTGAATTCTGACTTTGGAAATGTTGTTGGTGTTGTTGTTGTCCATGCACCTTTAGGAGTTGCTGATGATCTTTGAACTCCGGTGTTCATGTAAGCTTCATTATCATAAACAAAATAGAATATATCATCATTCCTTTCGGCAGCACCTGATAATGCCTGTATACCTATATCGTAAGTTCCACCATCACCAGCCCAAGCGACTGCGTTAACATACTCTTTTTCAACTTTCTTTGTACCTGCTTTAATTCCTGCTGCTGTAATGGCTGCAGTTTCAAAAGCTGTGTGGAAAAGAGGCACTTTTACCGATGAGTATGGGAAGGGACCATCTATAACTGACCAGCAACAAGCAGGGAATGTTAGTATAGTGTTCTCACCTAAAGTTTTCAGAACAAGTCTTAAAGCCAAAGCACCACCACATCCCTGACATGCAAGATGTCCCGGATTCAAAAATTCTTTCTGTGGAATTGAATACTTCATATTTTCACCTCCATCCACTTTATATCAGCAGGTTCAGATTTTTTAGCATCATCGAATAGTTTGCCTATTGTATCTACTGTAATATCCCTTCCTCCAAGACCCGCTATGTATCCATAAATTTTTGGTTTAACTGGTTCATTATAAAGTGCTGATTTAACCTCTTGAAAAACTATTCCACCAGCACCAGGTGAAAGGTTTCTATCAAGTACTATAACTTTTTTAGAATTTTTAAGATATTTTCTTACCTCATCGTAAGGGAATGGTCTGAAGAATCTTATCCTCAAAAGCCCGACCTTTTCACCTTTATCTCTTAGTTCATCTATAACCTGTTTTGCTGTAGAAGCAGCTGTTGCTACTGAAACAAGTATATTTTCAGCATCTTCACATCTATAAGGCTCAACCAATCCATACTCTCTACCAAACATATCTTTAAATTCTTTTTGAGCATCTTTTATTACATCAATAGAATCTTCCATCGCTTTCTGGATTTTATATCTAAGTTCCATATACCAATCAGGTCCAGTTAATCCACCGAAAGTGTGAGGATTTTTTATGTCAAGTTTGTATTTTGGATTGTAGGGTTTCAAATAATTATCAGCATCTTTTTGGTCAATCAAAGTTACATTTTCAGATGTATGTGACAAAAAGAAAGCATCAAGAATTATCATAACAGGTAAAGATACTTTCTCATTTTCTGCAACTTTATATGCTATCAAAACTGAGTCGTAAACTTCTTGGTTACTTGAAGCATATATCTGAAGCCATCCAGTATCTCTCTGTGATAATGAATCTGTCTGCTCTGACCATATAGTCCATGGTGGTGCCATAGATCTGTTTATATTACCCATCACTATCGGAAGGCGTGCACCAACAGCCCAGTGTAACATCTCATGCATCAAAGCAAGTCCTTGCGCACTTGTTGCAGTAAAAGCCCTTGAACCTNNTGAACCAGCTGCAGAAGCACCAATACATGCTGCCATAGCTGAATGTTCAGATTCGACCTTTATAAATTCAGCATCAAGAGTTCCATCAGCACACATCTCTGAAAGTAATTCAACTACCTGTGTTTGAGGAGTTATAGGATACGCTGCTATAACCTGAACTCTCGATGTAACTGCTCCATAGGATAGAGCATGGTTACCCATTATAACTTTCTGTTCACTCATTTTTCCTCCTCAATCATTGTTATCGCTTTTACAGGGCATTCCGCTGCACAGATTCCACATCCTTTACAAAATACATAATCTATTTCAGCTTTTCCTTCGGAATCCTCTTTTATGGACATATCTGGGCAATATTTCCAGCAAATACCACAAGCGATACATTTTGCTTTATCAACAACAGGTCTCTCATTTCTCCAAGAACCTGTTTCATTGAACTCAGTTGTCCCCAAAGACATCGCATTTGGAGGTAGATCACTCTCTTTCTCAAAAATTATCTTCTTTCCTACTCTTTTCATAAACTCTCCTTATTACATTATTGTAGAATTGTAAGCATCTATAGCAGCCTGTGCATTTTCTTCAGGTTTTATTGGAACCTCTTTTTTTATCGCCTCAACTATAGATTCGATCTTAACAAAACCTGTTGCTTTCGCAAATCCACCGAGAATAGCAGTATTTACTATAGGTGCAGCAGATGAACCTAACCTGTGTTTCAAAGCAATACCTGTAGCATCAACTGTTGCTATCTTACTGTTTTTTACTTTGATGTTTAACTCTTCAGGTTTTTTCTTTGTGTTGATCACAATAAAACCACCCTCTTTTAAACCTTCTGTAATATCTATAGCATTTAGAAGTGTTGGTTCGAGAACAATAAGATGTTGAGGCTCATAAATTTTGGAACGAATATTTATTCTTTCGTCAGCAACTCTTATAAAAGCGGTGACAGGTGCTCCCCTTCTCTCAACTCCAAACTCAGGGAATGCCTGAACAAATTTACCTTCCATAGCGAAAGCGTAAGCAAGTATCTTTGATGCGATAACTCCACCCTGTCCTCCTCTTCCATGAACTCTTATTTCAAGCATTATTCCTCCTATTAAACTTTTATTTATACTCCTTTGCACTCTCTTCCTTTGTAAGGACCCTCAATCCACCTAAAGCCAAAGCTTGCATCTCATTTTCACCGGGATAAACTTTTATAGGTGCTATGAAGGAAATCATCTCTTCTATCCAGCCTACAAACATTTCATCGTAAGCGAGTCCACCTGTAATTGCAATAAGATCAACTTTTCCATGCAAAACAGCCGCCATCATTCCAACCCATTTTCCTATGTTGTAAGCCATCGCTCTATATATTTTTTCATACTCTTTGTTACCAGCCTTAACTTCATCCTCAACTTTCCTCATGTCGTTTGTTCCTAAATGTGCAACTATTCCAGCTTTACCAGCGAGTCTTTTCTTGAAATCTTTTTCTTCAATCTTACTCTCAGTTATAAATTTGTAAAGACCCCATGCTGGAACTGAACCTGCCCTTTCTGGAGCAAAAGGACCATCACCATTCAAAGCGTTATTGACATCAACTATCTTTCCCTTTCTGTGAGCACCTATAGATATACCTCCTCCGAGATGAACTACTATCATATTTATTTCTTCATACTTTTTACCTAAATCTTTCGCTGCTCTCCTTGCAGTTGCCTTCTGGTTCAAAGCATGAAAAATTGATACCCTCTCTATCTCCGGAAATCCTGTTATCCTTGCGATATCATCCATCTCATCTACAACTACTGGATCAACTATGAATGCAGGTTTACCTGTCTCCTTTTCAAACTCGAAAGCAATCATACCACCAAGGTTTGAAGCATGTTCGCCTAATGGAGAATGTTTCAGATCATCTATCATAGTTTGATTTACTTTGTATGTTCCTGAAGGAATAGGTTTAAGAAGCCCTCCTCTTCCTACGAAACAATCGAAATCTTTAATGTTGTAACCGTTTTCCTCTAAAGTTTTCTCTATCGCTTCCCTTCTGAACTCATACTGATCAACAATATGTTTGAATTTTGCTATCTCACTTTCAGGATGAGAGATACTCTTTTTAAAAACCTCTTTATCATCCTCAAAAACAGCTATTTTTGTTGAAGTTGAACCCGGATTGATAGTTAATATTTTGAACATATAACTCCTTTTTAGTTTTTATAATTAAAATTTTTTTAAAATAGTATAATAACATTTACCTTATTATATGTCAACCTTAAAACTTTTCTATCTCTTTTTTTAATATATCCTTTACAAGTTCAGCTCCATCTTTTGAAAAATGCTTATCAAACTTTTTTGTTAGTTTTTTGTTTACATCTGCCCTTCTGAAATCTTCAAGTGGATATATGTACCTTATACCGTTTCTTCTCAAAACATCCTCTACACTATCCATTACCTCTTCATACCTTCCATCATAACCATACAAAAGTTTTAAACTCTCCATCTTCTTTTGAAGTTCCCTTTGGTATGTCCACTCCGATGGTATCATAAAAACTATCAAATCACACCCTCTCTTTTTACACTCCTTTTGAACCTCTAAAATTAGTTTTTCATATATTTTCAAAGCAAGAGGGATATTCTCATAGTTTGGAATATCCCATTCAGGTTTCATATACTCTGGAATTTCCATTAGATTTTTTTCATAGAGAAGTTTTCCAAAAGAGTTATACTGCAAAATAGAAAATATTAATTTAACAATGTAAGATTTGTATAAAATTCTTTTTAAAACCTCAGATATTTTGTATCTTATTCCCAAATTTGAATCCTTTTTTTCAACCTTAACGATTGCTCTTTTTTCCCCAATTGGAGAGTTGGTAAGGACAATTGAATCATTCTGAATGATAAATTTAGGTTTAGGTTTGTACGGGGTATCAAGATTATCATGCAAAACATCTCTAAGATCGTTCAAATAAAAGAAAAAGAGAACCAAAGAGCTGTCCTCTACACTATTTTTAAAGACAAGATACTCCTGATCTGTCCCATACCCAACCATTCCGTAGTTCTTCACCTCTACATTCAGTTCTTCCGATAATCTGCTTGATATCAACTCTTCATTGTTTAAATGGAATCCCCATAAAAATGAATCCCCATACATCAATATCTTTCTGCCATTTTTTTTGCCTTTATAAGGATTATTCCTAAACCCCAACGAGTCTGTCTTTACTAAAAATTTTGACTCAAAAGTTTTTACATGAACCGTTTTATTAGGTGCACCTTTCCAACCAAGCAAACTGTCATACACAAAAAGTCCACTCCTTTCATCCCACTGCGAGTATCTCGTAAAAGAGAATAGGAACAATCTTAAAAAAATCTCAACAGTCAATAGTATAATAAAAAGGTAGAAAAAAAATATTTTTATAAACTTTTTCATAGTTGACAATTATACTATAACAAATATAATTTTCAATAAAAGTAAATAATAAGGAGAAACAATGAAAAAAATAACAATTTTGATTTTGGTAGTTTTTTTATTCTGTTCAATTTTTGCAAAAGAAAAAGATGCTGGATCTGTTTTGCATTTCGATTTCGTTTTTTCTAAACCTGCAAACACAACATCATATTTAGGAACTTTTGGCATTTCTTACGGTCTTGATATAAAGAGTGTTTTCGAAGTTAAAAATTTGAGTTTGAGACCTAAAGCAGGTATCTCCCTTGGAGCTGGAATAGTAAAAGAAAAAATAGGGCTTGTAAATGTTGAGTCCAACTGCTTATACACTCTGATAATTCCAGATCTATCTTTCTATTATTATTTAAGGGAATTGAAGGAAACAACAAAAGAGGGAATACTTTTCTATTTTGGTGGCGGAATCCTAATGCCAATAAGAATAGTATCATACTCTGATGATAGATTTACTGATATTTTCACTAACGATTTCCCATTCCCTACATTAAAATTTGGTTTTATTCTAAAAGAAAAATATGATTTTGAATTAAACTTGTCTGCACCATCTTCGCTTTCTTTTGGATTTATCTTTTAACCATATATAAGGATATGGCAGATATTTAGAATAACTAATAGCAATATAATAAAACCAACAATATAAAATGTTATTTTGTTCATTTTCAACCCCTTCAATCAATTATATCGTTTTTATAAAATTTGTCAATATATATTTAATTTTAGCTAAAAATAAATTCAGGTTGACTACAAAAAAAATATTTTTATAATAGATTTATGAAAAAATTATCACTTCCAATAATTTTACTATTTATAACAGTTTCTATCTTTTCTCAAGGGATTATAGATTTTTTTTCAAATTCACTTGACTCCCTTGAATTTTATGTTGAAAAAAACGATACTATAAAAAGTTTAAAGTTTTTTAATATTTTAAAGGAACTCGATTCAACAAGATATGAACCATACTATTTTACAGGTTACCTTTATTACCAAAACAAAAATTATAACAGAGCTTTGGACTACTTAAAAATTGCTGCAAGTTACAATGAAAAAGAAGATGTTTTATACCTTTTCAACAGATCTCTTTTTGAAACCGATGATAAAAATTTTTTGGATAAAATAAACTACTCTTTAAAAATTTATCCTCTGAGTTTGAAACTGAACAAACTAAAACTTTTCTATTTTGAAAAAACAAAACAATACGATTCAATTTTTTCTTCAGCTCAAAAAATTTTATCTTTCGAAGATAAAGATGTTGATGCTCTTTTTTCTCTTGCTAAATATTATTACAGATTACAGAATTATTACCTTTCTGAAAATTATATTACGGAAGCATTAAAAATAGAAAACGGTAATAAAAATTATTTATTCTGGGCTGGGAAAATTTTTTCTAAATCAAAAAAATATGACCAAAGCAATTTTTATTTTAAAAAGCTGATAGACTCCGAATACGACTTTTACTCTTTAAATGGCATCATAGATAATTACCTCTCAAAAAATACAATAGATTCTTTTGAAATATTCTGTAATATGGCTTTGAACAAATACCCGGATTCCATTTTAACGGTTAAAAAATTTTTCAACCTTTATTTAAAAACAAAAAATTTTTCGGTTATTCTTAAAATAGATACTATTTTAGAAAAAAATAAAATCTTCGATAAGGAACTTTTTGAAAATATCGGAAGAGAATTTTTTATAGTTGATTCCATAACTCTTTCCAAAAAATATTATGACAGATTGATAGAAAAAAACAAAAATTATTTTTCGAAAGAATCGGTCCAGAATTATATTCTTCTTAACGAACTTGAGAAATCTGAAAATATAATATCTAATATGGTTCTTAAAAATCTTTCAGATTCAACATTTTTTCTTAAGTTCAAAGGAATAATAAAATACAAAAAAGATGAGAACGATTCTGCGGAATTCTATTTTGAAAAACTTTATAGTCTGAACGATAAGGATACAACAAATATAAAATATTTAGCATCAATTTTCAACAGGAACAAAAAATTTTTAAAATTGTCTGATCTTATAGAAAGTATAAAAGATATTTATCCTGATCTCTATGAAAGATTGAAGAGTAAATACATACAGTGAATCATTCAACCGTTACGATCAAATAGGTTTGATGGTTTTTATATTTTGCTCTAATACAGAATGTTCCCTTTTTTACACATTTGATTTTCAACAAATTCTTTTCCTTCTTCTCAACTATAAAAATATTTTCACCCTCCACTTTCCATTCAACATCTTTAATGTTTGATGTGTTCTTTAAAACATTGGAATTCTCATCGTAACCAACAATATTGAAAACAGCTTGCTCACCAACTGAAATTTTAGATGGACCATTTATTCCTATCATCGAGCAATTCAAATCTTCCAATTTTCCAGACTTTGCACATGAAATCATAAAAATAATTAAAAAAATTTTTAACAGATTTCTTTTTGACATTTTCCCCCCTTTTTTATTTATAATAAAACAAAAATTTTTTCTGTCAACAATAAAAAAATAAAATTTCCTATTGAATTTACAAAAAAAAAATATATAATACCATCAAAATAGGAGTTTTGTATGTGTCTTTTTTTATGTAGGTTCGAGTTAAACCCTTTAACTTCAGATTATGGAGGTATGAAAGAATGCAAGCCTTAGGTAAACACATTCTTGCTGAGTTCTATAAATGTGACTCAGCTATACTTAACGATGTTGCTCTAATAGAACAGTTGATGGTAGAAGCAGCAAAAAGAGCAAGAGCAACAGTAATCTCAAGTTCTTTTCATCACTTTTCACCCTTCGGAGTTAGCGGAGTAGTAGTCATAGCAGAATCCCACCTTACAATTCACACATGGCCAGAATACG
>DJVI01000005.1 GCA_002441125.1 Caldifarciminota bacterium UBA6260 | reverse complement strand
AACTCTTATCAAACTCGTATTCTCAACATCTGTAAAACTCCACCTTAAAAGGACTCCATCCTTTTGTAAAGTTGCAGATATTGATGATTCATTTATTCCAATAGCTGAATTCATATCATTTATTGATCTTGGATAAACTTCGTACATAGACCAGTATGGCTCTGAAGTATCATACTGAGTCAAAATCCCAACAATCTGTTTTGGCCATGTTGGTTCAGGAGAATCATCTATATCTGTATCTGAATCTATCCATACAAGGAAAGTATCAACAGCTTTTGTTCCATTTTTTGTAAGTGTTGTGTCTTTACAGACAATCAAACCACTTGATCCCGGTGTAGGCCATGTTCCGCTAACTTTTCTTGCAGTATTTATTTTAAGAAGTAACCCTTCATATTTATCACCAACCGTGTCTTTTAGCTGATCTGCTGTTAAAAGTATCGTATCAACATAATGTCCTGTTGTGAATTTTGTCAATTTAGAGTATGGGTTACCGATTCGTGTTTGTCCATTATAGAAAGTTATTGTTCCCTCAACAACAACAGAATCTGATGGAACAACAGTTTCTGAACCATCACTTTTTATAGAATCATTTTTCCACACTGCACCCAAGATATAACTTTGCTGTAAGTTGATAATATTTTGTGTTGTAGTGAAAGCTCCAGTTCCAACAGTTACAATTCCTGTTGTTCTTGTAAGATAACCAAGATATCTTGGTTTTCCCAAATTATCATTCTCTTTATATTTTGGCATTGGAGTGATACCCCAGAAGAATCTTTCAGGTGAAGACTGGACAACTCTATCTAAGGAATCAACAACTTCAACATAACATTCAAACCTACATCCATCACCTCTTCCATTTATAACGTATCTAAACAAAGTATCACCTGATATATTGGACATATTGTAGGTATCTATAACTGAACTATCATAACTGCTCGCTATTATTTTTACAGATTTCAAAGGAACCTCATGCTTTATTACAGCCCATACAGTATCCTGCTGGTTTTCATAAGGAATAAGAGGGTTTCTATTAACAGAAGTTATAACTGTATTTGATGCACCAACAGTATCATTGTAAAGTTCTATATATTCATAAAGGTAGTTTGCTGCATCAACAACCTCTGTTATAACCATTCCTCTTCCTTTATTTATTATGGAAGGATTTGTTGACCCAGGAGTTGCAGCTGTTGTTGAGAATGTTGTTGAAGAGAATGTATTTGCGTTTGTTGAATCCCTATAATATACTCTTCCAGTTGTAAGAGACATAAAAGTTGTATCTACTTTGTTGTTTAAATTATCGTACAGTGAGAATGTTTCACTTCCATTTAAAGATGGCATATTATAAGAAGAATCTATAAAAATAACATTAGATGGAAGTGTTAAACCATAATATGTTTCAAAAGCAGCTTTTTTAGCACCTCTACAAATTATAACATAATATCCACCTGGAACTAATGTATCACCAAAATTATAGGTATAGGATGAATTGTACTGATATAGTTTCCATCCATTCAAGTTGAAAGATTGTGAAACTTTTTGTTTTACGATAAATTTAAAAGTATCTGAAATAGTAATATCGTTAAGGTTGTCTGTAGCTTTTATAAAATATTTTACACTATCATTTGCAGAAAATCTTCCAATTTTATATGAGTATAATGTTCCAGAAAGGTTATCATGCGTTTTTTTAACCCAACTTCCACCATTTAACTGATAAAATATTGTATCAGCTGTTATTGAACCATCATCAGTTATATTTGATGAAACTATAACACTATCATTTTCGAAAGGTATCGCTGGGCTTGTTCCTACATTTGTTATGGTTGGTTTTGGATTTACAAATCCACCAGTATCGTTGTAAAGTTCAATGTATTCGTAAAGGTAGTTTGAAGTATTATCAACAACCTCTGTTATAACCATCCCTCTACCTTTATTTATGACTGTTGAACCTGTCGAACCTGGAGTTGCATATGTTATAGAGAATGAGACACTGGAAAAAGTATTAACATTTGTAGAATCTCTATAATATATATTTCCAGCTACAAGTGACATAAAGGTTGTATCAATTTTGTTATTCAAGTTATCATATAAAGAGAAAAGTTCAGCTCCGTTCAAAGTAGGCATATTACCTGTTGAATCAATAAAAATAACATTTGAAGAAAGTGTTACTCCATAGTGTGCCTCAAAATTTGCCTTTTTTGCTCCTCTACAAAGTATAACATAATATCCACCCGGAACTGTAATGTCTCCAAAAGTGTATGTATAAGATGAATTATACTGCTTTAGTTTCCATCCAGTTAGATTATAATCTGTAGAAAAGGAAAAAATAAACAATGTTAAAGATAAAATAAAACTGATCGATTTTTTCATAAAAACCCCCCTATTTATTTTTGAAAACTTTTTCCAAGTTCCAAAGAGAAGGAAAAATTATCTTTGTTATATGTTAATCTCAAATTTGTCAAAATCAAATTTGAATTGAAATTATAATTCATATAGCCAAAATTATAATTTAAAATAAAATTGTCATTTATTTTAGAAAAATAATTAGCGTTCAAAATAGAATATGAAATTTTATAATTGTTGTTGAATAAAATTCCAGAAGATAAAGAGTAGGAAGATGAATCTATTTTCAAGATTTGTGATAAATTTTTAAACTTAGAATTATCAAAAACAGGTCTACTTTGAGAAAAAATTGATAAAGATGAAAGTATCAATAAAAATATTATAAACTTTTTCATACATTAAAATTTTAAACTCAAATATATCTAAGTCAAGAGAAGGTAAAAATTTTAACCAAATTTTAACTTTTTTTTAAGAAAAGTTGTTGAAAATTCATCCAAAACCTTATAAAATACATCAAAAAAAGGAGAATCTATGTTAGTTGATGAACTTAATAGCAAAATGGTTGAATCATTTTTAGAGAAGTTTAAAAAAATGAACCTGAAAGAACCTGATAAAAATATAGTTGAAGGTTTTTTAAAAGTTTACAGACATTATTTTACTCCTTTTATATATTTTGAAGATGGAGGAGTATTAAGAAAGGAAAATTTAAATTATTCCTTTTTAAAAGATAATCTTTTAAGAAAAATTTATGTAGATACTCCACTTGTTGTTTTAGCAGAGGGAGATAATGTTATTACAACATCATCACAGCCGTTCGTTATGGCTTTGATGTTGAGGGATGCTAATGTAAGGGAGGGTGGAAAGATCCTTGAAATTGGGACTGGCTCTGGATACAACGCTGCTATAATTGCTTATATTTGTAAGAAAGAGGAGAATGTTATAAGTATAGAGATTGACAAAAAAGTTGCCGATTTTGCTTTGGAAAATTTAAAAAGGGCTAACTTTCCCAAAGTTAAAGTTATAAATCAAGATGGTGGACTTGGATATTCAAAAGAAGGTCCTTATGATTCTATTATTGTTACATGTGGTGCACCTGAAATTCCATTTTTTGACCAATTGAAAGATGGAGGATACCTTTCAATTCCACTTGTAACAAAAGGTATTGAAACTTTAGTTTCTTTCAAAAGAGAGAAAGAGAGGATGGTTGGGAAATTGAGTATCTTTGTTAAATTTTTACATTTTGAGGGAGTTTTTTCAGATAAAAAACATTTTGCAAAAAATATACAATCTTTACAGAGAGTTGTTGAAACTTATGGAAAGAGAAGAGATGATCTAAAAGAACAACTTTCAGATTTGATAGAAAAAGAGAATGATAGTGAAAATGTTAGAAGTGAAAAGAGAAGAAGGAGAGCAAATTTCAATTTCTTTATTGCTATTTCAAATGATGATGCGATAATGTATGAATCAGATGTTAAAGGAAGAGAGAATGGATATGGTCTATGGAATACAATTTTGAAAAATTCTGATAATGGGCTTATTATACTTTTCAACGATGAGATAGTGAGTTGGGGAAGTGAAAAACTGGTTGAAAGATATATTTCCTTTTACAAAAGGTGGAAAGAGTTGAACTCTCCTGAGATTGGAGACTATATTGTTGAATTTTATCCTGAAAATAACCTTTCTATAGAAGATGATAAAGTTTTTCAAATAAAAAGAAAATATGGGACTACACTATTTAAGTTGGTTTAACCTTTTAAGAAAAGTATTCTAACAGCAACTATAAAAAGAGCGATAGAAAGGAAATATAATAAAAAATTTCCATGAACCTTTTTTGATAACCTTGCTCCCAACTGTGCACCCGGTATTATACCTATTACTATCATAAGAGAATTCAAAAGAACGAATCTGTCAACCTTTGAGAAAATATGTGTTAAAACACTAACAAAACTCATAACCATCAAAACAAAATGTGATGTTGCTGTTGCAATGTGGGGTGGAAAACATAAAAGTTTTATCATAAATGGAACATGTAAAACTCCTCCGCCTATTCCAAATACAGGTGAGAGAAAACCAACTATAAAACTTAAAATAAGACCTGTTAAAAGGTTGTAGGAAAAGTTATATTCATTTCCAGAAGAATCTTTTACACGACATGTTTTTATAAAAGACGAATTTTTATTATCACCTTCCCCAATCTTTTTAAAAAATAGTAAAAAAATCACTATAAGAATCAAAAAAATTCCGAAAGCAAGATTGTATCTTTCTCTATCTATGAAACTTGTTATTATTGTTCCGATTATTGAACCCGGAATAGTAATTAGAGAAAATGTTATTGCTGTTTTTATTTCAACCCTTTTCATCTTCATATAAGCGTAAGTTCCAGATAATGAGTTGAAAAATATCGCTATCATCGATATTGCTGTAAGATCTTTAGGAGAACTGTTAGAAAAATATAACATCATAAAAGGCATAAGTAAAAAACCACCACCTGCACCTATGAGAGTTCCAATGGTTCCAACAATAAATCCAACTGGTATCAAAAGTAAAAGTTTCATAAAAGAATTATAACAAAATTTTTCTAATTGTAAAACGGATTTTAAGTGATTGACTATTGAAAAATATAAAATATACTTTTAATTATGAACTTTTCAAAAAAAAATTTTTATATTGTATCCTTTTTATTTACCTTGAATATTTTTTCAGAAGATATTTTCGTTTCAGATTACAACTATAAAACTATTGAAGCAGGAGAGAGAGTTTACATCAATGGACTTTATGGGGTTGAAAGTTATTCTATAGATTTCAACAAAAAACTTTTTTCTGATGGGGGTGTTTTAAAATTTGAAGGTGACAGGTTACTTGTAGGTAGTTTGAGGGAAGATCTCATACCCGGAACAGTTGATACAATAATATTTTCAACTGAAAAGGGAATGGAATACCTTGAACTTAAAATTTCACCTTCAGAATTTGACCTTAGAATAGATAATGTTAAAGATTCAGTTAACGGAAAAATAGTTTTTTACCATAACAACAACTTTATAAAAAATGGAATAGATTCACTTTTTATATTGTATGAAGCTGATAACGACTTTGAAAGTAAAAGGATATTTTCTATAATCGATGATAGTTTGACAGAAAACAACATTTTTAAATTTTCTTTAAAAAAACCTGAAGATGAAAAAGATTATTCATTATCTTTTGTGAAATTTACAGGTTCACTTTCAGATACTTTCTATTATCTTGAAGGTTTTACAACAAAAGAACAACCTTCAAACCCCTTTTATCCTTTTATAATAGATTCAAGAAGCAAGGTTATAACTGATAACATAGCAAACCTCTATTCAGATTTCAACTTTGATTTTATCAAAACTTTTTACAATTATACTCTTTTACCTGAATCCATTGTGAAGCAAAATTCTAAATTTCTTGTTTACCTTAATGTTGATGGTGGCAAATTTTTAAAAGAGACAGAGTTTTTGTCCCAGTTGAAAAATATATCAAAAAATATCCCGGTTTTTATCTTTTCAAGAAATATAGTTCAGTTTTTAAATCTCTCAGAAAACAGGAGTTCAAAGGATTTTCTTGAAATGATGTTTAATGTAGAGTTTAGAGATGATAAGGCGGGTGTTGATGATTATTTTCTGTTGGATCCCCTTGACGAAGAGGATTATGAAGTTTTTTACGATAAAGGATTAAAAAATTACACTTCATCGTATATTTCAGATTCAATATCTTTTTTTCTCTATCTTCCCAAAAATTTGAATATAGATATTTTGAACCAGATAGTTGAAAATGCAAAAAATTTAAAAAAGAGGAATATTTTTGGAAGATTGTCATCTATAGTTGCTTTCGATAACAGCGATAAAGGGCAGATAACAGTATCATTTTTTGACTTTTATGGAAAATTTATAGGTGATGTTTATCTTGATATAAATTATCTTAATTTTGTTTTTGTTGATATATCCAGTCTTTTCAAAGAGAATTTTTCTTGGAAGAATGGATTTTTTATCTACAAAATCTACTCAGGGGAAGAGGAAAAAAGAAGAGGGATTTTCTTTGTATTTTAGGTCGAAAATTGAAGGGATTTAATTATTTTTTAGTATGGGCTTATTAGAAAAGTTTATATCTTTACCTGGTTTTAACATTTTTTATTCAATGTCTTTATATCTTTTGATAGGATATTTTTTTGCGGGAGTTGTAAAATTTATTATTCCTGAGGAAAAAATATATAACAATCTTTCAGATAAAAAATTCTCCGATGTTGTAAAAGCAGCATTTTTTGGAGTTCCAATACCAGTTTGTTCATGTGGAGTTATCCCTCTTGTGGAACATTTAAGAAGAAATGGAGCATCAAAAAAGGCAACAGTTTCTTTTTTTAATTTCAACCCCAACAACAGGATTGGATTCTATCCTTGCAACTTATTCTTTGCTTGGACCAGTTTTTGCAATATTTAGACCTCTTTCATCATTCTTGGGTGGTATTCTTGGAGGTTTACTTGTAAAAATTTTTGTTAAAGAGGGTGAAAAAACTGATGTTGAAAAATGTAAAACAGAAAATGTTGAAAAAGAAACTTTTAAAGAAAAAATGATATCATCTTTAAAATATTCATTTTTTGAACTTGTTGAATCAACAGGAAAATGGATTCTTCTTGGTGTTCTTTTGGGAACATTCATCTCTCTTATTATTCCAGAAAGTTTTTTCAAAAGTTATTTTTCAAATAGATTCCTTTCTTATCTTTTGATGATGTTAACTGGGATACCACTTTATGTTTGTGCAACAGGCTCAATACCTATCGCTGCTTCTCTTGTTTTTAAAGGTCTATCACCGGGAGCGGCACTTGTATTCCTTATAACTGGGCCGGCGACAAATAGTGCAACTATTCTTTTTGTTCTAAAAAAGCTTGGTAAAAAAACACTATTCATTTATCTTTTATCGATAATAATAATCTCTCTCATTTCAGGTTTTTTGCTTGACTTAATAATAGGTGATTTCAATCTTAAAGAAAATTTTGTTATGCATAAACATAATATGGGTGTTAATTATTTTAAACTTGCATCATCTTTGATACTCCTTGTTCTTATTTCAAGATCGTATATAAAGAAAATTTGGAGGAAGAAAATGGAAGGTTATAAAATTAAAGTTGAAGATATAATGTGTTCTCATTGTGCCAACACTATTGAGAAAAGTTTGATGAAAGTTAAGGGAGTTAAAAGAGTTTTTGTTGATGTTGAGAAAAAAGAAGTTTATGTTGAAGGTGATTTCAAGATATCTGAAGTTTTTAACGCTATAAGAGATGCCGGATATACACCAAAATAATTTTTTAAAGTTGATATTTTTTCTCAATATTCTATAATTAAACAAAAGGAAATTTTATGAAGAAAAAAACTTTTATTTTTATTCTTTTTATTCTCTTTTTAAAAATTTTCCCAGAAAAGATAGAGATAAGTTTTAACGATAATTTTTATAACCCAGATTTTACTATTTTGAAAACTGTTGAAAACAGTTATGGTGTAAACCTTCCATCTTTCATTCTAATTTCAAAAAATTCTATTCTTAAAATAGAAAGTTATCAGTTTTTAGATCAAAAAGAGATAAAGGATTACAAGTTAACAACTTTTTCCCAACAACCATTTTCCGTTGATAGAATTGAAGAGGAGAAAAGTTTTAAAGGTGAATTTAAAGAGTATCTCCAGTTTTTACCTGAAAAAAGATCCCTGAAAATATTTCCATATTTTACAAAAGATGGGAAGTTATTCTCCTATGAAAAAATAGTTATCTTTTATTCAAAAAAAGATATTTACATTTCTAAAGATAGTTCTATATATGATTACCTGATAATAACATCCATAAAGTATGATTCCATTTTCTCCCGTCTTAAAGATTGGAAAACGAAAAAAGGATATAAAACCAAGTTGAGTTTCATAGAATCTATTTTACCATATTATTCTGGTGTTGATAGTGCCGAAAAGATAAGGAACTATATTAAAGATGAATACAACTTAAACGGATTTAAATACCTCCTTTTAGGTGGGGATAGGGCTATAATCCCTGTTAGAAGACTTTTCGCCATGAACTGTAACGCTGATTATTATACTGATGAGGACTCGATACCTTCCGATATCTATTATTCCAACCTTGATGGAAATTTCAATTTGGATGGTGATACAATCTGGGGGGAAGTTGAAGATTCAGCTGATCTTGTTCCAGAGGTTGTTGTTGGAAGAATACTTTTTGATACTATATATTATGGACCTTCACCTATAATTTCAAGAATAATAGATTATGATCTTGTTAAAAATACTGAACACCTAACAAGGGGAGTGTTTTTAGGGATGATACTTTGGGATGATCCGATGACTTCAGGTGGTGTTGCTAAAGATATGATTGAAAAAGATATAATTCCGGATTATTTCCATATTCTAAAATTTTATGAGGATCAGGGACATATTGGAAAATCTGATATACTGGATTCTCTTGATATGGGTTATAACATTGTAAACCACAACGGCCATGGATCTTTTAAAGGTGTATGGGTAGATTATAAAACAGCCATTACAAGAGGTGATGCTACAACATTGACCAACGGAAGCAAAAGTGGACTCTTTTATTCAATAGGTTGTTGGGTTGGTGCTTTCGATAGAGAGGATACAACCTATATTCTTCATTCAATAACTGAAAATTTTCAGGATTCCCCAACGGGAGGTTTTATCTCATTGATAACAAACTCAAGGTATGGGTGGGGTGCTCCTGGTTATCCGGGTTACGGTGTATCTGAGATGTTAGATTACAGATTTTTTCAAATACTTTTCACAGAAAGTGATGATAAGAGACCTTCGGAGATTTTAAATCAGGTAAAAAGTGAGATAGAACCTTTCTCTTACGATGAAAACCTTTACAGATGGCATATATACCAGTTAAACTATTTTGGTGATCCTGAACTTCCTATTTTTACAGAAAACCCTAAAGGTTTGAATGTTCTTTTTAGAAAAAGTTCAAACATTATGGAGGTTTTTGTTAAAGATGAAGATAATATTCCAGTTAGTAACGCTCTCGTTTGTCTTTCAAAGGATACTATTATTTTTAGGGGAAAGACGGATGGTAACGGATATGTAGATTTCTCTCTGACAGGAATAAACGATAGTGTCTATCTATATTTTGTTGTAAGTAAAGTTAACTATAAAACATTTTATGATTCCTTAATAGTGAAAAATATTGAAACAAAAAATGTATCCATTTTTTCAGATACACTCTATATTGGAGCGAAGAATTATTTGAAGATAAAAAATTCTGATCCGATTTCACATAAGATAAAACTCGTCTCAAAATTTTTAAATTTTGAAGATAGTTTGAAATCTTACTCTTTGGATTCTATAGTTTATACACCTTTACAATCAAAAGATTTTGTTGATACTCTGCTACTTTATGTTGATGATGTTTTACAGGATACTTTTTCTTTAAGAGTTTATTCTTTCAGTCTGAATGTTGAAAAACTTTTCTTTTCGAATTCGAATTTTAATTTTAAAATCAAAAAAAATTGTAAACCTTTGATTGAAAATGGAAAGTTCAGAATTTTTCTTGAAGGTTCATATACAATAATAGATACAACATTTTTTGAAAATTTTGATAGTACTCTTGAAAAAACATTTTTCTGTGGTGTTCCAACAAGTGAGAGTAATTTAAAATTTTCTTTATACCTTTACAGGGGAGACACTCTTTTGAAAAGAAAGATAGAATATTTAAACAATGGAGAGTATTCTTTTTACGATGATTTTTCAGGAGATCTTTCCAAATGGGAACATTTCACTTCGAATTGGACAATAACAAAAAATCAAAACCTTCATCCGGGTTTTGAGACAGGTTATTTTAATAATATGTCTGACACTATTACATCTAAAGAATTTTACATTTATCCACAAACTATATGCTCTGTTTACATGTATGCCAAACTACCTGTTCTTGAATTTTACAACTCTCAGCCGATTTTTAATGTTGATGGAATATTTTTAAATCTTTTAAAAGGTGATAGTACAAAAATATTGGATTTCATCTCTTCAGGTGGAGCGTTAAAAAAAGATTCTTCACTTACTTTAAAAGGATGGAAAGTTTTTGATTTAAGTACAGATACAGTTGAGAAAGTAAGATTACAGTTCGTTTTCAGATCAGATTCAGTTATAACTGACAGCGGTGTTTTTATAAGTTATGTTAAAGTTAAACCAAAATTTTTCTATTCTGAAACAACAGGTATTGTTAGAGCTGATTCCAATCTTATAAGCAGGGATAAGTTGACATACTATTTTAAAGGGCTTAATGGAAAATGGAAAGTTAAAGTTCTTTCTATAGATGGAAGGGTTGTTAAAGATTATACTTTTGAAAACAAAAACAGTTTCACTTTTGATTTGAAAAATTTCTCAAATGGTGTATATTTTTTGATATTCGAGAATGATAGGATCTACTTTAAAGATAAAATTTTACTTTTAAAATGATATGAAGGAAAGATTAAAACAACTTTTTATTTCTGGGATTTTAGTGATAGTTCCACTTTTTGTTACAATTCTTTTTGTAACATTTGTAATTTCAAAGTTGGGTGGATTCTGGGGATTTATTTTTAAAACGATTCCATACATAAAAAATCTTCCAAATTTTGTCATAAATTTCATAGGTTTTATACTTTCATTAATTTTAATAATAATTTTAGGTTATATTGGAGAGATGTATATTGGAAGATACCTAATAAAATTTTTTGAAAATGTTTTCATTTCAACTCCAATAATAAAAAATATCTACATGCCAACAAAGGAGATTATCAACCAGTTGATACAGCAGAGAAAAAAATCTTTTAAAAGGGTTGTTTTTGTTCACTATTTCAATAAAGATATGTATACGATAGGTTTTGTAACTAACGATGAGAAGTGGTTTGTGGATGGGGAAGAAGCTCTGTCGATTTTCATACCAACATCTCCTAACCCTACATCCGGATTTTTTGCTGTTATAAAGAAAAAGGATGTTGTTGAAACTGATTTTACACTTGAAGAAGCTTTCAATATAATTGTCACGAGTGGTTTATTAATGAATAGAAATGGAGAGATAGATGGAAGGAAAGTTAAAGGAGATTCTTAAAATACTTTTTGGTAAAAATCCAGACACTAAAGAACAGTTCATAAAAGAGATGATTGAAGAGTCTGAAGAGAAAAATATTATCTCAGATGATGAAAAGGATCTTGTTGAAGGTATATTCGAACTGGAAGAGACATTGATTGGTGAGATAATGGTTCCGAGGGTTGATGTTAAGGCAGTTCCATTTGATGAGAGTTTAAACGATGTTGTAGATTTAATAAACAGAACAGGTAAATCGAGAATAGTTGTTTATCAGGATAATATAGATAATATTGTTGGAATAATATATTCAAAGGATATTTTAAAGTTTTTCAAAACTGATAAGGAACTTTATGCCGTTGAAATTGTTAGACCTCCATACTTTGTTCCAGAAACAAAATCTGCACTTTCAGCATTAAGAGAGTTCCAGAAAAATCGTATATCTATTGCCATTGTGATAGATGAGTATGGTGGTGTTGCAGGTATAGTGACTATGGAGGATATAATTGAGGAGATTGTTGGAGAAATTCAGGATGAACTTGAGAAAGAGGATATAGATTATAAAAAGATAGATGAAAACACATATCTTGTTTCCGGAATGATGAACCTTGACGATTTCAACGAAAATATAGGTTCAAATTTTGTTTCCGAAGATGTTAACTCTATAGGTGGTTTCGTTGTTTCAAAACTTGAACATCTTCCAAAAAAGGGTGAGGTATTGAAAATAGATAACTATGAGATAAAAATTCTCGAAACACATAAACACAGGATAAACAGATTGCTTGTAAAGGATCTTGGAAAGGTAAAGGAAAAATGAAAGATTTTGTTCATCTGCATCTACATACGGAATACTCTCTATTAGATGGCGCCATAAATCTTGATAAACTTATAAAAAGGGCTATAGAACTCGATTACAAATCACTCTCTATAACTGACCATGGAAACCTTTTTGGTATAATCGAGTTTTATGATAAATGTGTTAAAAATGGGATAAAACCTATAATTGGACAGGAATTTTATATAGTTAAAGATATTGAAAAAGAGAAGAATGGAAGTATAAATGATGAAGATAAAACTTTTCACCTTTTGATACTTGCAGAAAATGATGCAGGTTATAAAAATCTGATAAAACTATCCTCCGAAGCTTATCTGAAAGGTTTCAGGTATAAACCGAGAATAGATTATAAAATTTTGAAAAAACATTCAAAAGGGCTTATAGGTCTTTCAGCTTGCAGAAAAGGAGAGGTTCAAAACTATATTCTTGAAAACAAATTCGATGAATCTTTGAAGGCTGCTGAAAGGTATATAGAGTTTTTTGGTAAGGAGAATTTTTTCCTTGAACTTATGAGAGTGGGGATGGCTGAAGATCAGATGATAATAGAGAAACAATTAAAGATTGCTGAAAAATTGGGGATCGGTTATGTTGCAACAAACGATGTCCATTATTTGAATAAAGAGGATTTTGAGATACATGATGTTCTTCTATGCCTTCAAACCGGAGCGGTTTTGAGTGATGAAAAAAGGTTGAGATTTTCTTCAAAAGAGTTTTATCTGAAATCTAAGGAAGAGATGAACTTACTTTTTAAAGATATTCCAGAAGCACTTGAAAACAGTGTAAAGATTGCTGATAGATGTAATCTTTCTATAGATACTACAGGTAAAAATTTCAAGATGCCTAAAATATCGATTCCACCTGAATTCGAAAATGAAAAAAGCTATCTTGAATTTTTGGTGAATCAGGGACTTGAAAAGAAATTTAAAGGTAAACCACCTAAAGAGGTTATTGATAGAGTAAAGTTTGAAATGGATGTTATAGGTAGGATGAACTATTCTGGCTATTTTATAATAATTTACAACCTTGTAAAAAAAGCGAGGGAGAACAATATATCTGTTGGTCCGGGAAGGGGATCGGCGGCAGGCTCCTTGGTTTTATACCTTTTGGATGTGACAAAGGTTAACCCTCTTGATTATAACCTTTATTTTGAAAGGTTTTTAAATCCTGATAGAGTTTCGATGCCAGATGTTGATATAGATATTTCTGATAGGGATAGAGACAGATTGTTGAATCTTCTTATTGAAGAGTATGGAAGTGAGAATGTAGCACAGATAGCTGCTTTCAACAACCTGAAGTCGAGACAAGTTTTTACAGATGTTGCAAGAGTTTTTGGACTTCCACCTTCAGAAGTTAAAAATATAACGAAAAAGTTACCTGCCGATATGTCACTTGAAGAAGGGAAAAAGGAGATAACCAACTGGAAAGAGTTGACAGGTGGAAAGGAAGAGTATGAAAAAGTTTTAAACCTCGCAATAGGTCTTGAAAAGAACAAAAGGCATGTATCCAAACATGCAGCCGGAATAGTTATTACTCCCGGTCCTGTAACAGATTTTGTTCCAGTTTGGAAACAATCATCAGATGATAATGGGGTTGTAACACAGTTTGAAAAGAACTGTATCGAAAAGATAGGACTTGTGAAAATAGATGTTTTAGGTCTGACAACGCTTTCAGTTATAGAGTTTACACTCGATCTTTTAAAAGAGAAAAATATAAATCTTGATCTTTACTCTTTACCACTTGATGATAAAAAAACTTATGAACTTTTACAGAGTGGAAAAACTGTTGGGGTTTTCCAACTTGAAAGTTCAGGAATGAGGGACCTTTTAAAAAGATATAAGCCAACAGAATTTAACGATATTATAAACATAATAGCTTTCTACAGACCGGGTCCGCTTGGTCCAGAACAGAAGGAAAGTATAATAAAAAGGAAAAATGGAAAAGAGGAGATAAGATACAAACATCCAAAACTTGAACCCATTTTGAAGGAAACTTTTGGACATCCACTCTTTCAGGAACAGGTTATGCAGATGGCTAACTTGCTTGGAGGATTCACTTTTGCAGAGGCTGATACATTGAGAAAAGCTATGGGAAAAAAGGATCCAACAATAATGGACAGGTATATGCAAAAATTTGTTGATGGTGCTATGAAAGAGGGATTATCTGAAGAACTATCTTATGAAATTTTTGATATAATGGCAAAATTCGCTGGATATGGATTCAACAAATCACACGCAACAGTCTATGGACTTCTATCATATTTTACAGGTTATCTTAAAGCACATTATCCTTCCGAGTATATGTGTTCAGTAATAAATGCTTACATATCTGACATCAAGGATATTGTTAAATATATAACTGAAGTTAAAGATATGGGAATTCCTATACTTCCTCCAGATGTGAACAGTTCAGATTTTTATGTTAAAGTTGAAAATGATTCTTTAAGGTTGGGTATGGGAGTTATTAAAAATGTTGGGGAGAATGCTGTAAAAGAGATAGTTAATGCAAGAAAAGATGGTAAATTTAAAGATTTTATGGATTTTCTTTTAAGAGTTAACACAACAACGGTTAACCAGAAGGCGATAGAGTCTTTGATAAAAGCGGGTGCTTTTGATTCACTTAAAATTGGCAGAGATATACTTTTCGAAAACCTTTCACAACTTTTAAATATTGCCCAGAACAAGAAAAAGGATGAGGAAAGTGGAATGATGAACCTTTTTGCCTCATCAACTGGTTCAAATTTTGATGATGATTGGAAAACAAAACTTGTTGATCAAAAAAGATGGGATAAGGAAAAAACTTTGATGTATGAAAGGGAGATCCTTGGTTTTTATCTTTCAGGACATCCGGTAGAGAAGGAAAGGGAAATATACAGATCTATTGTTACAGCATCCAATGAAGAGATAAAGGAGATGCCTAACGATAACTATGTTACAATCATGGGAATTGTTACAGATTTTTCAAAGAAGAAATCAAAAGCCGGTTCATACTATGGTAATTTTAAAATATTCACACTTGAAGGATATATAGATTGCATGGTATTTTCAAATAAACTTGATGAGTATTCTAAGATACTAATCGATGATCAACTTGTTGTTGTTGATGGCAGAATTTCAAAAAGTGATAAAGATATAGAAGTGAAAGTTGTAGTAGATAAAGTTTACACTTTGAACCAGATAAAAGAGATGATCGATGGGGTTGAGATAAGTATACAAGCAGAGTCTTATAAGAATGGGGAGTTCGATCAACTTGAAAATGTTTTGAATAATTTTAAAGGTGACAAAAACCTCTATTTCAGAGTTTACGATGGAGAGCAGAATTTAAGGATTAGATCTAAAAAATATAAGATAAAACCTTCAACACAACTATTCTCAAAGATTGGTGACATTTTTGATATAGAGAATGTTAAATACATATTCAGGAGGTAGAGTGAAAAATTTTCTATTCTTCATTTCAACAGTTGTTTTTTTATCAATCTTTTCATATCCATTATATAATTATGAGACCATATTGAACCCTACTACTTCGGTTATTCCAGCAAAAAGTTATAATGTGAGTTTTACAATGCTACCTGTTGGTGGAATGGGTTTTTCTACAAACTTTTCATTTTTCCCAAGAGTTATGTTTGGCCTATCATATTCTGCAACAAATATAGTTTCATACGATAGACCACAATTTTCAAAATATCCGGGTTTTCTTGTAAAAGTTTTACTTGTTGAGGAAGAGGATTATGTACCAGCAGTTTCTTTTGGAATATCTTCTCAGGGTTTTGGAACTTTTTATAACAACAGGTACTATATAAAATCTAAAGGATTTTTTGTTAACACTTCCAAAATATTGTATCCCCCTTTAGGTGAACTTTTGATAGGCGGTGGAACAAACTATTCCATATTTGAAAATATTGATGAAAAGATGATAGATTTCTTTTGTCAGGCAGAATACTATTTCACAGATAATTTTGGGTTACTTCTTGAATATTTTCTTGGACTTGATGACAGAACAGATGACAACAGTTTTGGAAGAGGTGTTGGATATTTCAACATTGGACTCAAATGGATATATGAGGAAAATCTTGGAATAGAGATAGATTTTGTTGATATACTTAAAAATAATGTTACAGAAAATGGAATTGGAAGAAGTGTTAAAATAACTTACACGGATTTCTTTTAAGGGGTTTTATGGAAGCAAAAATAGTTGTTGGTTTACAATGGGGTGATGAGGGGAAAGGTAAAATAGTTGATTACCTTTCAAACGATGCTGATCTTGTTGTTAGGTATCAGGGTGGTGCAAACGCTGGGCATACTATTGTGATAAATGGGAAAAAGTATGTTTTACATCTTATTCCATCAGGTATAATTAGAGGAAAGTTGTCCTATATTGGGAACGGTGTTGTTGTTGATATAGATGAACTTTTGAAAGAGATGGAAAATTTAAGCAAAGAGAATATTGATATTGAAAAACTTAAAATATCTGCAAACTCTCATATACTTTTTGGATTTCATAAAATTATAGATATACATGAAGAGGAAAGGAAAAAAGAACTTTCAATAGGAACAACAAAATCTGGTATAGGTCCATGCTATGTTGATAAGTATGATAGGATAGGAATAAGGATGGGAGATCTTTTAGATAAGGATGTTTTTATAAAAAAATTATCTTCAAGGATAAAAAATTTCAACGAATTTTACTGCAAAGTTTTTAATATCGAAAAGATAGATGAAAAAAATTTTATTGAGGATATTCTTGTAAAAAGAGAAAAAATAAAAAACATGATAGTATATCCTGAGATTTTTGCAAAGAAAGTTATCGATAGTAAGATGAAAATACTTTTTGAAGGTGCTCAGGGGAGTTTGCTCGATGTTGATTTTGGAACATACCCTTATGTTACGAGTTCAAATCCAACATCTTACAATTCTTTTTTAGGTTCAGGTATTCCACCTTACTTTGATTACAAAGTTATAGGTATAACAAAATGTTATGCAACAAGGGTTGGAAATGGTCCTTTCCCATCAAGGATGGAAGATGAATGTGAAGAGATTGTCAGAAAAAAGGGTGGTGAGTTCGGTGCAACAACTGGAAGGAAAAGAAAATGTGGATGGCTTGATCTGCCCGCTTTAAGATACACATCTTTTATCAACAGAACAGATAGTGTTATTATGACAAAATTCGATGTTCTTTCTGATATTGGAAAGATTTATATTTTAACAGATTATACTGTTAATGGGAAAGTTATAAATAATTTCCCTGAGAATGTTGAAAAATTCGATATTGTAAAACCTGTTTTTAAAGAATTTGAATGTTGGACCTCTGAAGAAGTTGATGATTTGAAAAAAAATAAAATTTCAAAAAGGATAAAAGATTTCGTTAGTTTTGTTGAAAAAAATATAAATGTTAAAATAACACATATTACAACAGGTCAGGAAAGGAACGATATAATAGAAATATGAAAAAATTTTTATCATTCATAATTTTAACTTTCTTTTTATTTCTGTTCCCATTCTACTCTGAAAATTATCTTGATCAGGACCAATACTACTTTTACCTTTTTATAAACGATTCTATAAAAAATCTTGATACCTATCCTGTATTTAAAGATTATTATGAAACCAAATATTTTGACGATTACTCTAAATTTTTGGTTTCAAAAAATTCTTTAATTGATAATGGTTTTTTGAAAGATATACATTTTATAGTTGACCCTTACCTTTCATATAAGAACGAATTCTTTTTAGATCTTTTTGTGAAGGGTTTATACGAAAAGAAGGTAAACGAAAATATTTATATATCAACATCAGCATTTTTGCTAACAGATACTTCCAATGTTTATGGTTTTTTGGTAAAACCTTTCAAAGATTTTCTGATAGCAGGTTTTGATAAAGGTTATATAACTTACAAAAATGAAAAGGTTCTTTTTACATTTGGAAGGACCTATTTTAATTCAGGTTTTGACCAACAGAACTCTTTGATTTTCAGTTACAACGCTCCACCTATGGATGGAATAACATTTTCTCTTAAGATGAGTGACAATTTTTATTTCACTTCAAAATTTTCAAACCTTGGGGAGATTATTCTTGATTCAACATACAATATAGATGGTGTTGAAATAGACAGGATATCAAGATTTCTATCATTTCATAGGTTCACATTCCTTTTTAAAGATCTTTCAATATCATTTTCAGAATCAGCGATTTTTGGAAGGAACACTATTTCAAACATTTTTGACTATACTTTCCCATTCTTCATATATTATGGGGAACAGAACAATATAGGTAGAAACGATAATATTCTTTGGGAGTTCGCTTTAAATTACAAACTTTTCAAAAAGGTAAACATATCATATTCTTTTCTTGTGGACGATTACCAATATGAATATGAAGGTATAAAAGATCTTGAACCACCAGAGGTTGGAAACCTAATAAACATATCTTATCCTTTTTCAAAAGGGTTTTTAAAACTTTCTTATGTTAGGGTCAACGCATGGGTTTACAACCAAAGGTTTATGTGGAATAGGTACCAGTATAATGGGAAATCTATCGGCTATAAGGATGGACCTGATGTTCAGAGTATAAAAGCTTTTGTCAGTTATCTTCCTTTAAGAAATCTAAAAACAGATTTTTCCTTTGAATACGATATAAAAGGTAACAACTTTTTGGATACAAAATGGGTTTTCCCATCAACAAATATTTACTGGTATAAGACACCTATAGGAGTTGAACCTGTTTCAAAATGGTTTCTCATCTCTTTTAATTTTGAATACCTTTTCAAAAAGTTTATTTTTTACTCTGATCTGTCTTACAACTATGGTATAAAAAATTCTTCAAAATATTTTGACCTGAAAAGTGGAATAAAAATAGTTCTATGAAATCAATACTTGTTGGATCTGGAAGGGTTCTCTATTCAATTGTTATATTCCTTTTAACGGTAATATGTTCAAGGTTATTCTCCGTAGATTTTTATATAAATTTCAGAGAGTTTATCCTATATTTTCTAATAGGAGTCAACCTTGCCGGAATTCCTGCAACGAACACACTCTATTATTTCAGGGATAGAAACAATAGAAACATTTTTTTTGTTTATTCGATCTCCTTTCTTTTTCTTTCTATATTTTTCATGATACTTTATCTTTTCTCAAAATCTTTTTTGATACCACTCTCTTTTGTTGTATCTTTTTCATCCGTATTTTTTCTTGTTTGTGAGGCAACATCCCTTTCACTTAGAAACGCATCCTTTTCGGTAATTTTGAACATCTTTGAATCAACATCGTTTTTTATTCCCCTTTTTCTTGTTTTACTTTTCAAAGTGAACGAGTATAAATTTTTTTCATATCTTCTCTTTTTGAGTTTTATAAAAATGATTTTTTATTCTGTCCTGACTCTATTTTTGAACAGAAAAAATAGAGAGTATGATAAAAAAGAAATAATAAAATTTTCTTTTCCTCTTTATCTTAACGGTGTTTTAGGTAGTGTTTCAAAACAGATAGATAAGTTCATTGTATCACTTTTCTATTATGGAAAGAGTTTTGCTGATTATTCAACTGGAAGTTTTGAGATACCTCTTGTTGCAAGATTCTTCTCAGGGATTTTTCATGAAAGGGCTGATTACATAAAGGAAAAGATTGAGAGTAAAAAGTATAACGAGTTGAAAAAAGAGTTTGAAAAGGTTTTAAAATACTCAATTTCCATTTTAGGTGTTTTAACTTTGATATTGTTTATAAACTCTAAAGAGATAATAAAAATTTTATTCTCAGAAAAATATGTTCAGTCTTACAGATTTTTTATGGTTTATCTTACAGTTTTACCTTTGAGAAACATACCTTTTGGTTTCCTTCTCTCTTTGAAGGGAAAAAGTTTTTTACTCTTTTCTATTTCACTTTTGGATTCTTTTTTAACTTTACTTTTTTCTTTGTTATTCGCTAAATTTTTTAACACCTTTTTGGTTTCATTCTCTTTCGTTATTGCAACAGTTGTTTCAGTCTCTTTGACAATGTTTTTTATAAAAGATATTTTCCCTTCAAAAGTTTTCATAAAAAGGTATACCTTAATAATATTTTCAATTTTAATTTCTATTCCTTTTTTGAATAGAATAAACAGTTTAATTTTAACTTCGATTTTTGTCTTTTCATATTTTATTACAGATTTTTTGTTTTTTTGGAGAAACAGATGAAGATTACAATTCTTGGATCTGGAACATCAACCGGAGTACCAGTTCTTGGATGCAAATGTAATGTATGTTTATCTGAAGATATTAAAGATAAAAGGTCAAGGCCAGGAATTCTTCTTGTTAAAAACGGATTCAACCTTCTTATAGATGCATCACAGGATCTAAGAGATCAGCTTTTGAAAAATAGAATTGAGAGGATAGATGGGATAATTATAACACATGCACATGCCGATCACATATTCGGGCTTGATGACACAAGGATGTTGAGTAAAAAGTATCAAAAGAGTATGGATATATATTGCACAAAAAGAGTTGAAAAAGATGTAAGGAGAGTTTACTCCTATGTTTTCAACAACTCACAGGAAGGTGGTGGAAAGCCAAAATTTTCTTTCCATAACATCAGTTTACTAAAGAATATTGGACCATTCTCTTTGAAACTTTTCGATTATTACCATGGAGGTATAAAGTTAAAAGGTTTCATTCTCGATAGAATCGTTATTCTTATGGATGGTTCTTATATAGATATGAAAAATTACAGGTTTATTAAAAAGTATGGAAAAATTATAATAATAAACTCTTTAAGGACAAGACCACATCCTACACATTTTTCTATTCCAGAGTCTATATTTTTGGTAAAATCTCTTGGTTTTGAAAAAGCTTATTTTGTTCATCTTTCAGACTCATTAAAACATGAAGATCTTCTAAAAATGGTTCCAGAAAATATATTTCCAACTTATGATGGGATGGAAATAGAGTATGAATAAATTTAAAATAGTTTCAAGATTCTCTCCATCGGATGAACAGAAAAAAGCTATAGATAAACTTGTTGAAGGTGTTTTGAATGGGAAAAAATATCAGGTCCTTCTTGGTATAACAGGTTCCGGAAAGACTTTCACTATTGCTAATGTTATAGAAAGGTTGAATAAACCTACACTTATAATTTCACATAACAAAACTCTTGCCGCACAACTTTATGGAGAGCTGAAAACACTCTTTCCTGAAAACAGTGTTGAATATTTTATATCATATTACGATTACTACCAACCTGAAGCTTACCTTCCGGAGAGGGATATATACATAGAGAAAGAGGTTGATATAAACGAATACATCGATAAATTGAGGTTGAAAGCTACAGTCTCCCTTTATGAAAGAAACGATGTAATAATAGTTGCTTCAGTTTCTTCTATATACACTTTGGGATCTCCGGCAGATTACTACGATCAGATATTCTCTATAAAAAGGGGAGATTTTTACAACATGGAAAGGTTGATTGATAAACTTATCACTATGCAATATCAGAGAAACGATATAGATTTTTCAAGGGGAAGGTTCAGGGTTCTTGGTAACACTATTGATGTTTTTCCTTCACACCTTGATATACCTGTTAAGATAATTTTCGATGATCAGAAGGTTGAGGAAATTTATACTTTTGATAATTTAAACAATTCAAAGTTTGAAGAACTTGAAATATTATCTTTCTTTCCAGCAAAACATTTTGTTACATCCGACGATAGGATAAAAAGGGCAGTTGTTTCTATTAGAAAAGAGTTGAAAGAAAGGGAAAAGGAACTTAGGGATGCGGGAAAGATACTTGAAGCAACAAGACTTGTTTCAAGGACAAATTATGATCTTGAACTTTTGAAAGAGGTAGGATACTGCCCAGGAATAGAAAACTATTCAAGACATATAGATGGTAGAAAGGAGGGGGAAAGACCTTTTACACTTATAGATTATTTCAGGGGTGATTTTCTAACAGTTATAGATGAATCACATGTAACAATACCGCAGATCAGGGGAATGTATAATGGTGATAGATCGAGGAAGATGAATCTTGTGGAATACGGTTTTAGACTGAAATCTGCACTTGATAACAGACCCCTTACACTTGAAGAGTTTGAGAGGATAACAGGACCTATCGTGTGTATGTCAGCAACACCAGAAAGGTATGAGATAGAGAAGGCAAAGGAGGTTGTAGAGCTTGTTATAAGACCAACGGGACTTGTTGATCCAGAGATATTGATTAAAAGTTCTCAAAACCAGATAGAGGATCTTATAGAGAACATAAAAAGTGTTGTTGAAAGAAATGAAAGGGTTCTTGTAACAACTTTGACAAAGAAGATGGCTGAATCACTCTCAAAATACCTTGAAGAAAAGGGAATAAAAGTTAGATATATGCATTCTGAAATTGATTCTATAGAAAGGGTTAGTATTATAAGAGGTTTAAGGTTGAAGGAGTTCGATGTTCTTGTAGGAATAAACCTTCTGAGGGAAGGTCTTGATCTGCCAGAAGTTTCACTTGTTGCAATTCTTGATGCTGACAAGGAAGGATTTTTAAGATCTGAAACATCTCTTATACAGACGATAGGAAGAGCATCAAGAAATGTTAACGGAAAAGTTATTCTTTATGCTGATAGGATAACCGATAGTATGAGAAGGGCAGTTGAGATAACAAGAAAAAGGAGGGAAAGGCAGATAATTTATAACAGAGAACATAATATTGTTCCGAAAACTATATCCAAAAATATTGAGGATATACTTATAATTACAGATATAGCCTCCTCTTTTACCAAAGAGGTTGAGAAAGATTTGGATGAAGATTTCAAAAAACTTTCAACTGTTGAAAAGATAGATCTGATAGAGAAATTAACTGAAAAGATGCATAAGTTTGCTGCCCAATTGGAGTTTGAAAAAGCTGCAAAAATAAGGGATAAAATTAAAGAGATAAAAAAAAGTATAGAATAGATCAGCTGTCTTTGTTCATAACAAAATTTAAAAATCTAACAAATCCACTAACTAAAAGGTTATCAACACTCTCTCCAACACAAGGGAAGAAGCAGTTTGAACATTTTGAAAGTTTTTTAACATTGTAAAGGTAAAGTTTTTTATCATTTATTTTTGAAAATCCATCCTGTAAAATGTTACCATAACTTTTCATATCTTCAACGAACCTTCTTTCACATGGATATATGGTTCCATCATTTTCAATCTGAACTGATATTTTCGCTTTATTACATACATATGGGATCTTATCCCTCATAATCTTTAAAGCTTTGATTGAATTGTTAACAGGATAACCGATTTTTTTATAAAATATAATTTTATTGAAAACTTCATACCTTTCATTTTTATCAAGTATTATACTCTCATTGTAATCGGAGAAAATATTTGAAGGGAAAAACTCAACAACTATGCCATATTTTTTTGCAAATTTCAAAACATCGATAAAATCATTTTTATTGATCCTATTTATATGTGACCATATCTTGATTTTTACATTTTTTTGATTTTTGAAAAGTTCGATACCATCTACAATTTTTTCGAAAAGGTTTGGAGTTCTTCTCGTTCTGTTATGTTTTTCTCCTGTAGATTCCAAAGAGATTATAATGATATCAATGTTATCTTTTATCTCTTCAAATCTTTCCTTCAAAAGAAGACCAGCTGTGCACATACTTGTTTTGTAACCAATATTTTTTGCAGTTTTCAAATAAAATCCTAAATCTTTTACCATAAGAGGTTCACCACCCCATAAAACATAAGTTGAAAACCCTTTATCCCATCCTTCCTTCAAAATCGTAGAAATATTTTCTCTTGTCAATGTCAATTCGTTTGGGTCTTTTATTTTCCAAAAGTCACAAAACTCACATTTACAGTTACATAGAAGTGTTGGCTTGTGGTAAAGTATAAAAGGTCTTCTTTTTACAATTGAAGAGAAAGTTTTGAAATAGTATTTAAAACCTATATTTTTTTTTAACATATTTTCATTATAGTGATAGAATAACGATTATCAATAGTTTATATATTCTCTTAATTTGAAATTTCTATTTCTTTAATTGTTGTTGGAGAAAAATATAAATCTTGATTTTTATAAAAGCTGGTTTATCATAAAATTATGAAGAGAATATTAATACTTCTTTTTATCTTTTTATCATTTTTGATATCTTTTTCTGAGATAAGGATAAAAGTTGACAAAGAAAATTTTGAAATTTTGAAGAAGAATTTAAAATCTATAGATATAGTTGGATTTGAAAAGAATAAAAGTTACCTTATAAACCTTCCGGAAAAAGATTTTGAAATTTTGAAAGGTTTGAATTTGAAATATGAAATTTATGAACCTAAAAGTTATAAAACTGACTATAAAAGTTTAGCGGGTTATTATCAGTATATAGATTCGTTGGTTTTAAGGTTTCCCAACATTGTAAAACTCGAAACATTGGATTTTACCTATAATGGCAATCCTCTTGTGATTATGAAGATAAATGGAGAAAACCCATCTGCCTACTCAGGGCAGAACACCTTTCTTCTTATGGCTTTACACCATTCGAGAGAATGGCAAACAACAGTAACAGCGATATTCTTTGCTGAGTCTTTACTCTTTTCATATGGTAAGGATAGTTTGATAACATCACTTATTGATAAAAATTTTATAATAGTTTTTCCAATAGTTAACCCGGATGGTTACTACTACTCCCATGATGACCCTTCCGGTGATAATTATTGGAGAAAAAACAGATCTTATAGAAACGGTTATTATGGAGTTGACCTGAACAGAAATTATGGAGGTGGTTGTAACAAAATCGCTGAGAGTGAATGGGGATACATCGCAGGGATATCACACAATCCATCAGATCTTTATACCTATTGTGGTCCATATCCGTCAAGTGAAGTCGAAGTTAGAAGTGTTGAAAATTTGATAAAAAATTATAATGTTAAATTGTCTTTATCATTACATTCTTATGGTGAAGATGTACTTTATCCATGGGCATCAGTTTACAATCTTACACTTGATGAGGATATTATTAGAAGTTTTGCTTTTAGAATAGCATCAAAGATGAAAAAAAATAGTGGAGAACCTTATGATACTTTAAGGTCTGTAGATTTGTATGCAACAACAGGTGATACTGATGATTGGATATATGGATTCTCAAAGTTCGTGAAAGGAAAAACAACCATTCCTTTTACGGTAGAGATGGATCAGACTTTTCAACCACCAGTATCAACACTCGATACCTTGTGTAGAAATGTTTTCTCTGGATTTCTTGAAGGGCTTATTTTAACTGATAGTGTTGAGGGAAGGACGGAAGAGATACCTCTAAAACCAGAAGTTAGCATATTTTCAGATTCTTTATTCTGGAAAGTTGAGAACAAAGAATTTTCAGATTTTTACAGAGTTAAAATCTATTCAGGCAAAATAGAGTTGATAGATAGTTCAAACGATAAAAATATATATAACATTATAAACATAAATCTTGACTCTTCTGTTTACTATTCTCCAAAATACTCTTTTCATCCAATAAATTTGAACAGTTCTTTTTCAGTACTTGAGAGTAAATACAAGAGTAAATATTTTAAAGGTGATACATTGTACCTGACTTTAAAATACGATCTTGAAAAAGATTATGATGTTTTGCTTGTTGAATATTCTACTGATGGTTTCGAATACAAACCTGTTGATACAAATTTCTACAAATTCACCGGAACCAATCTTAACTGGAACATTTTCAAAATACCTTTCAATGAAGATTCAAACTACATATTTTTAAGGATAAGAACACTTTTTGATCCATTCACTCTAAATAGTGGGGTTTGGATAGATGATATCGGATACCTTACAAAATTCACAAGCGATACAATATTTAAAGATTCAGTAGTAGATACCTCAATGCTTATTGAGATCCCTTCTGTTGTTCAGACGGATAAAAATTTCTTTGAGGTAACACCTTACAAAAAAGATTTTGGATTCACAAAATCGTCAGATTATGTTGAATATTTTTTCCCACTCTCGTTGCCTCCAGTCTACTTGGATAGTTTGAAATTTAGTGACTACAATATAGAGTTTGATTTTAAGGGAAAAACTCTAATATTGACATCGATATTCCAGCAAAGGAAAGATATTCAGCTTAAAATTTATGATCTGAGTGGTAAACAAATATATTCTGAAAAATTTTCTTTTGAAAGAAAGAAAAATATTGGGCTATCATTTTTGAAAAGTGGAAAATATTTTTTAATACTTAACGGGAATGACAAAAAAAGATACTCTGTTCTGATAATAAAATGAAAGAACTAACAGATGACTTTCTTGAATATCTCAAAAACAATAGAGGTTATTCGGAAAACACTATAAAATCGTATGAGGATGACCTAAACCAGTTTCTGCAATTTTTAGAAAATATTGGAATAGATGATTTTAAATCTGTAAAAAGAAATGATATAAGAAATTTCACAACATACCTTATAGAATCAAAAATATCAAAAAGATCGATAACAAGAAAAATCTCAACTTTAAAAACTTTTTTCAAATTTCTTAAACATAAAAAAGTTATTGAAAATGACCCAATGTCATTTTCAAAAGGTTTAAAGTTTGAAAAGAAATTACCACAAACTTTATCTGTTGCTGTTGTTGCAAAATTCCTTGACTCATTCAAAGATAATGATTTTTTGGAGTTAAGGGATCATCTTATTTTTGAGATACTTTATGGATGCGGAATAAGGTCGAACGAACTTATAAACATTGAGGATAAAGATATAGATATTGAAAACAGGATAATTAGAATCGAAAAAGGAAAGGGTGATAAGGAAAGGATAGTCCCTTTCAATAAAAAGGTTAAAGAACTTTTGATAAAATATATTCCACTTAGAGATAACATAAGAAAATCTGGATGTGTTAATCTTTTGATATCAAGAAATGGGAAAAAACTTGATAACAGCATAGTTAGAAAAATAGTAAAAAAAAGGATAAAAGATTTTGCAGAGATTTCAAACATCTCTCCCCACACTTTAAGGCACTCCTTTGCAACACATCTTTTAAACAGTGGTGCAGATATAAGGTTTGTTCAGGAGTTACTTGGACACTCTTCTATTGGAACAACACAGATTTATACACATACTTCTATAGAAAGACTTATTGATGTTTACAATGATTCTTTTAAAAGGAAGGGTCAATAACTTTTACTGTAATCTATTAGATTTTTAGAAATACCTATTTTTAGATTTTTTATTGAATTTTTATTGTAAGAGAATTGGACTGAATCTGTTTTGAAAAAACCTATCTCTTCAGGTTTTTCACCATTATACAATCTTATCGCAATGTTACCACATATATATCCGTGGTTTGAAGGATCAGGTGAAATAGCGAATGTTGCACCATTTTTAACAAAATTTGAATATGGTGCTATTATCGGTATATTTTCACTTTTTGCTATTTTTAAAAGGTTATCAAAACCTTCCTTTGATGTTACAAGTTTATCCTTACCAAGCCATATAGCTTTTATACCAACAGTTTTTAAAAGTTTTAAAGTCAAAGGAAGATCATCCAATGTTGAAATGTTTCCCAGTTCAACAAAAATACCTTCATCTGCACCAATACTTTTGAATTTTTTTGCGTAATCTAAGGAGTTTTCAACAGAAAATATCAACCCCAAAGAGTCATAAAGTGGAATATTTTTTTTCATCCAAGAAAGTATAGTTTTTTCGTTTAAATCGAAGGTCACTCCACAAACATTCTTTTTGTTTTTTAAGGTTTGTGGAATAGATGTAACCATGGATATGATAATTGGAATTGAATCTATTTTTTCACCTATCTGGGATACAGCAAAATAACCTACAAGTAAAACTACAGATGGTTTATCAGATTTTATCTTTTCAACTATAAAATCAATATTTTTCTGTTCATTGTTAAGGTTGAAATAGACAAGGTCATACTCAGCCCTCTCTTTAAAAGAATAAAGCATTGGAGAATATATCTCATTCTCTTCAGATTCGACAACATATATGTTGAATGGGAATATTGAAAGAAAAGTGAAAACTAAAATTATCAACACGCTAAATTTTTTCATATAAAATGCCTTTTTTCCCTATATCATGTCGGTAAAAGGTATCCTCAATTTTTAGTTTTTCAATATTAGAATAAACCCTATTTATAGATTTTTCAAGTGAAGTATCGAAAGATGTAAGGTTCAAAATCCTTCCACCAGTGTTTTCGTAAAGGTTATTTGCAATCTCTTTTGATGATGCGTGGAAAAGTATTGTGTTCTGATCAAAAATATTTTCTTCAATTTTAAACCTTATACCTTTTTTGTAATCTGAGGGGTATCCTTTTGCTGCTAGAACAACCGTTGTTGAATGGAAATGGTTGATCTTTAGATTTTGGGTTTTCAAATCCCCATAAGATATTTCAACCATAATATCGTAAAGAGAAAAATCTATTAAAGGTATTATTGATTGTGTTTCTGGGTCTCCAAACCTTGAGTTGAACTCAACCACAAAAATTTCATCATCATTAACCATAAGTCCCGCATAAAGGAGTCCTTTGAAAGGTTTACCCTCTTTTCTCAAAGCGTAAAGTATAGGTTCAACTATCTTTTCAACACTTTTATCTATAAGTTTATCTTTAAGAAGGTTACATGGAGCGTATGATCCCATACCTCCTGTGTTTGGACCCTCATCGTTATCGAAAACTTTTTTATGATCCTGTGCTGGAGGAAGTAATAAAAACTTTTTTCCATCTGTGAGAATAAAAAGAGAAACCTCATCACCGTAAAGAAACTCTTCAAAAACTACCCTTTTTGCTGCATCTTTAAAAATATTTTTTTTGTAAATATCATCTAAAGCTTTTTCAAAGTCATCATCATTTTTTATTATTAAAGATCCTTTTCCTGATGCGAGTCCTGATACTTTCATTACGAATGGAAAGTTAAAAAATCTTTTCAAATCTTTGCTTCTTTCCAAAGATTCTGATATCTCATATCTTGCTGTTGGAACATTATATTTTTTCATCAACTCTTTTGCAAAACTTTTATCTGTTTCTATTTTGGCTGCCTCTTTTGATGGACCAAAAACTTTAATCCCTTTTGATTCCAAAAAATCTGTTGCTCCCTCATCGAGATATTTTTCAGGACCTATTACAACCATTTGAATATCTTTTTCTTCAACGAATTTGGAAAGATCACTATAAAAACTCTCTTTTGAAAATTCTGGTGATCTTATAGAATAACCCGCTATTGTTGGATTTGGATCGTATGAGTATACTAACGCTCTGTCCCTGTTGAGTTTATAACAGAGTGCAGATTCCCTTCCTCCGTTTCCCAGTAAAAAAAGGTTTCTTTTCATAAGTTAAAATCCTCTTCAGAAAATATTTCTGCTTGAAATTTGTAAACCTGGGTATCTTTTTCTTTGTAACAATCAGGATAAAGTCCTGCTTTTAAACATGTTTGTTTCAAAAATTGTTCCCTGTTGTAACCCCATTCAGTTGCTACCTGCGGTAAGAGTAAACCGCTTCTGAATCCCTTTTTTATAAGTAATCCATCCTTTCCAACAGTAATTTCGTTTAGATCTTCAACCTTCTGTAAAGGAGTTAAAACTGATATTTCTATTTTTACATTGGAAAACTCTTCAAAAGTCAAAGGGTAAAATCTTGGATCATTGAAGGCAGCCTCTATTGCCATCTGTGAAACTGCTTTGTAAAGTTCCATAACAGGTTGTATATAACCTATACAACCTCTAAGATCCCCATCTATTTTTAAAGTGACAAAACAACCTGATTTTCTCTTTAAATCCTGGCTATCTGGTTCTGAAAGGTTTATCTTTTCACCTTTCAACTCTTTTAGAATAGTTTCTCTTGCAACCTTTAAAAGATAAATTTTATCTTTATCTTCCATCTTTAACTCCAACGAAAGATGTGTATCCTACCGTATACCCTGAATAATCGTTTGTTATATCAGCACTCGTTATATGGTGAAGATGTATAAAATTTTTTATGTTAAATTTTTTGTTCAGAAGAAGAATTGTAGTTATTGGGCCAAAACCACATGCAGGTGAGTTGCCAGAAATTTCCTCCTGAACAACATAGTCGTAAAAAGTCTTATAATCGTTTAATGAGATTTTTGAAACTGTTCTTTTATCGGTCCGGATTGCCTCATCGTAACTGTTTCCATGATAAAGGTCTGAAGAAGCGATAAATATAGTGTTTTTAATGTCAAGTTTTGATACTTTTTCAACTAATTCGTTTGAGTTATCTATACTCTGTTTTGACATTATCAATGGAACAAAAAGGAAATCATTTTTTAAAACATATCTTAAAAAGATTGATTGAACCTCAACGGAATGCTCATCGTTATGAATATTTTCGTTGAATATAAATTTTTTTGATTTCAGATCAGATAAAAAATCTTGATCTATTCTTATCTTACCAAAGGGTGTATTCCATATTTCAGATTCTGGCATGACGAAACCATCAAAAAGATGATGATGTGAAGGTCCTATGACAACAACCCTTTCAATATTTTTATCTTTAAGAAGTTTGTAAAAATGGAATGCAGTGAATCCAGAGTAAATTATCCCAGCATGTGGAACTATACCAGTAAAAATTTCACCTTTTACAATTTTTTGGTTTATATTCTCATCGAATTTTTTAAAAAGTTTCTCAATCTGTTCTGAAGATGCCGGATAAAAATAACCAGCAAATTTAGGTTCCTTTACCTTCAAATAATCTCCTTTTTTAATCCCATATTTTTAACAGTTTCTTCAACGAGTTTTTTGTTATTTTCTGAAAGGGGAGCAAGAGGTAATCTCAACTCTCCGGAATCTAAATTTAAATATTTCATACAATACTTTACAGGCACAGGGTTTGTTTCAACGAATAGAACTTTGGAAATGGGATATAAAAAGTGATGAAGTTTTCTGCATTCCTCTATCTCTTTTGCAAAGAATAATTCAAAAAGTGATTGCATATATTCTGGGACAACATTTGATATTGTTGAAATTATTCCAACACCTCCAACGGAAAGTATTGGAAGGAAAATGGAATCCTCTCCAGACATAACAGAGAACCCTTTTTTAGCTTTTAAAAGAATCTCTGTTGTTTGATTTAAATTTCCAGATGCTTCTTTTATTCCAACAATGTTTTTTATCTCCGAAAGATGTGCTACAGTTTCAGGTAAAATGTTTACTCCAGTTCTTGATGGGACATTGTAAATTATTATTTCAAGTTTTGTTGATTTTGCTACTTTTTTAAAATGTTCAACAAGCCCCTGCTGGTTAGGTTTGTTGTAATATGGTGTTATAACTAACGCGTAATCTACACCTATGCTTTCAGCAATTTTTGTTTTTTCAATCGTCTTTTCCGTGTTGTTGGTGCCTGTTCCAGCTATAAGATAGGAATTCTTTTTGTTCGAATTTGCAACCTTTACAACTTTTTCCCATTCATCATCTGAAAGAGCTGGTGATTCACCGGTTGTTCCACAGGCAAGTAATCCTGAAACTTTATTGTCCAGTTGTCTTTTTATCTGTTTTTTGAAAAGTTCAAAATCTACACTTTTATCCTTTTTGAAAGGAGTTATCAGTGCAGTGCAACATCCGTTTATTCCCATATTTCCTCCTATTTTACATATAAACTATCGATTGTCAGAAATGGATTTATCTTTATATTCTGATAATGTATGTCTTCAACAACATCTCCCATTTCGAAATTGTAGAAACCAACAAGGAGGTTGTTTTCATCAAAAAACATTTTTGTTTCATCGAATCCATATTTTTTTAAATCTATATTCTTTATATGTAGGAATTTAGATTGCTCACCTTTGAATTTGGTTTCACCTGTTGAAACTTCAACCCCATTATCATCAAGTATATCCAAAGTTCTATTCAAAACATAAAGCCAGTCTGACTGGGCAATAGTTATACCTCTTATATTTTTTACCAAAGAGTTTGAAAGATCTAAAGTCAACTTTATTTTTGAAAGAATACCACCTTGTCTTCCGGTTACCTTTTGTGTTTTGAAGTCAAAAAAAGCTTTACTTCCCAATCTGTCACCTTTAATAGATTCCATACGGATATATTTAGGTTTCATAAACTTGTAATCCCAGAAGTTGTCTGTAGTTTTATTTTTTGCTTTAACATATTCGTGTAGTATACAGGTGTATGTTGTTGTAGTATCAAGTATGGTTTTATAGGAGTTCATAATCTTTAGTGCTTCATCTTTGGGTTGAGAGAATATTGATGATGTTATTATTGAAAGGATAAGAAATAAAAGAAAAATTTTTTTCATTTTTTCCTCTTTTCTCTTTTTTTATCGAGTGCTATATCGATAACCTGATCGAAATTTTTAACAAAATAGAATTTTAGCCCTTTCAAAGTATCTTTGGAGATCTCATCAAGATCCCTTTTGTTGAATTCTGGTAGGATAATATTTTTGATGCCAGCAAGTTTTGCTCCTATTATTTTCTCTTTTACTCCTCCTATGGGAAGGACCTTTCCTCTTAATGTTATTTCCCCTGTCATAGCTATATCACTTCTTACTGGAACCTCTGATAATATTGAAACTATAGATGTAGCGAGTGTTATTCCTGCCGATGGCCCATCCTTTGGAATGGCTCCCTCTGGAAGGTGAATGTGTATATCAAATTTTTCAAAATTTTCTGGTTTAATTTTGAATTTTTTATAATTCGCTTTTATATAAGAGAGAGCCGCTCTTGCACTTTCCTTCATAACATCACCGAGTTGACCAGTTAAGATGAGGTTACCTTTTCCAATCATTTTTATAGCTTCAACGAATAGTATCTCTCCTCCATTTGGAGTCCATGCCATTCCTGTTGTTATGCCCATTTCAGATTTCTTTTCAGCTTTATCTGAAAGGAATTTTCTTTTACCAAGATAATCTTTTACATTATTTTGATCTATATGGTATTTTTTATTCTTGTTCTCTGCTATCTTTTTCGCTATTTTCCTACATATACTTCCTATAGTTCTTTCAAGATTCCTTACTCCAGCCTCTCTGGTGTAACCATCTATTATCTCTTTAAGACCTTCATCAGTTATTGAAAGATTAGCTTTTGTAAGTCCATTTTCCTCTATCTGTCTTGGTAGGAGGTATCTTTTTGCTATAAAAATTTTATCGGTTATAGTGTAACCCGGTAGTTCAATAACCTCCATTCTGTCAAGTAGTGCAGGTGGGATTGTATAAAGAACATTTGCTGTTGTTATGAACATCACTTGAGATAGATCGTATGGAATATCGAGATAATGATCAACGAAAGTATCATTCTGCATCGGATCAAGAACTTCAAGAAGAGCACTTGATGGATCTCCCCTGAAATCTGATCCTATCTTATCTATCTCATCAAGCATGAAAACAGGGTTAGATGTTTTTGCTTTTTTAAGTTCCTGAATTATCCTTCCAGGTAAAGCACCAACATATGTTCTTCTATGTCCTCTTATCTCTGCCTCATCATGTATTCCACCTAAAGATATTCTTACAAAATTTCTACCAAGAGCTCTTGCTATAGATTTTCCAAGAGATGTTTTTCCAACACCCGGTGGTCCAACAAAACATAGTATAGGTCCCTTTGAATCATTTTTTAGTTTTCTGACTGCGAGATATTCGAGTATCCTCTCTTTTACTTTTTCAAGGTCATAATGGTCCTCGTTCAAAATCTTTTCAGCCCTTTTTATATCAAGATTATCTTTCGAATATTCATTCCATGGGAGTTCAAGTATCCAGTCCAGATATGTTCTTGAAACATTGTAGTCTGGCATCAAAGGGTTCATCATTTCCAGTTTCTCTATCTCCTTCTCTACAATTTCAAAAACATTTTGAGACATCTTCTTTTTCTTCAACTTTTCTCTAAGTTCGTTTATCTCTTTATCTTTTGGATCCTCTTCACCAAGCTCCTCTTTGATCGCTTTAAGCTGCTCTCTTAAAAAGAATTTCTTCTGATCTTCATTTATCTCACTCGTTACCTTAGATTTTATCTTTTGCCCAAGTTCTATTATAGATGTTTCCTTTGCAAGTATCTCGCTGACCCTTTCCATCCTTTTTGTTGAATTTTTTATTGTTAATATCTCATACCTTGTGTTAACATCTATTGGAAGGTTTGATGCGATAAAATCTGCAAGTTTCCATCCTTCCTGTATCGTATCAAGTATTTGAAATATCTCTTCCGGGAACTGTTGTGAAATTTTTATATAGTTTTTGAACTGGTCTTTCAAATTTCTTATGAAAGCTTGATAGGTTATAGTGTTACTTTCAACCTCTTCTATCTGTTTATACTTTGCCAAGAAATATGGTTTATCGTTTGTTACTATCTCCTCTATCTTTGTCCTTTTTATACCCTGCAGAAGTATTCTTACAGACCCATCCGGGAATCTTAACATCTTCATTATGTTTGCAACAACACCGAACTCCTCTATATCTTTCGATGTTATATTTGAAAGGTTATCTTTTTTTGTATATCCCAAAATTATAAGTTTATTCTGTGAAAGAGAATCATCTATAAGTTTTATCTGGTTTGGGTCATTTATAGCAACAGGTAGTATCAAAAGGGGATAAATGATAACATCATTTCTAACAAGAACTGGCAGAATCTCTGGTAGGTTCTTGTTTTCTTCATTTACCTGTTCGATATTTTCGTTGTTTTTGATATTTTCTTCCATAAATCATCCTTTCTATTCAATATTTATCTTTTTGATCTTTTTGTAAATGAGAGGTATCTCTATTCTTAAAAAGCCATTATTATATTCAACCTCCATATTATCTATATCACTGTTTGAAGGGATTCTGAACCTTCTTTCAAAAGGTCCATACTCTATCTCCATATGGTAATAACATATATCATTTTCCAAAAATGTTTTTCTTTTCTTTTCACCTTTTAGAATAAGAATATCATCACTGACAGTTAAAGATATATCCTTTTTTTCCATTCCAGGAATCTCTACAACAATTATGAACCTATCTTTAACCTCATATATATCAGCAGGTGGAACAAGATGTGTTTTCCTGAAAGATACTACCCTTGAAAACCCAAGAAAATCGTCTATAAGACTATCTATATTATCGCTATCGAAGGAATCATCTTTCATCTTTCCTCCTTCCTATTTTAAAAGAGATACATTACCTTTTCCTGAAACTATATGGCCAATCCGTCTATAATCTATTTTAATTTTTTTGAAGAAATTTTCAACACTTGAAATATTTTTTTCACTTATTATCAAAACCATTCCTATACCCATATTGAAAACTCTATAAGATTCATCGAAGCCAATATTACCTATATCGCAAAAATTTCTAAAAAGATTTGGAACCTCCCATGATGATGTTTCAATTATAGCATCAACATTTTGTGGTAAAATCCTTTCAATGTTATCTTTAAATCCTCCTCCCGTTATATGTGCAATTCCGTTTACCTTTTTTTTCTCTATAAGTGGATATACCTCGTTTAAATATGACTTGTGAGGTTTTAAGAGTTCTTTGAATAAGGGTGATTTTGAGTTTTTAAGTGGTTTTTTTATATCTAAATTTTTTTCTTTTATTATACTTCTTATAAGTGAATAACCGTTAGTATGAAAACCGTTTGAAGGTAATCCCAAAATATGATCACCAACTTTTATATTTTTGCCTGTAACAATATTTTCCTTTTCGCATATACCAACTATGAATCCAACTATATCGTAATGTGTAAAGTTATACACATCTGACATTTCGGCAAGTTCTCCACCTACGAGTGAAAGGGAATTCTCTTTACATGCTTTAACCATAGATGAAATTATTGTATTTACTTTGCTCCTGTCCAATTTCCCCATACCTATATAATCGAGAAAATATAAAGGTTTTGCCCCAACAGCAAGAATATCGTTTACCGAATGGTTAACTATATCCTCTCCAAGGTGATCGAAAAAGTTTACCTGTTCAGCGAGTAAAACTTTTGTTCCAACTCCATCACATGATGAAACTAAAACAGGGTTTTTATATCCTGAAAATTTTCCGGAATAGATACTTCCAAAAGTTCCAATGTCAGACAACACATTTTTAGAGTAAGTTGATCTAACAAGTTTCTTTATGTCTTTAACTGTTTGGTTAGCTTTACTGATATTAACTCCAGAATCTTTATACTTCATCTTTATACATCCTTTCTTTGATTGTTATTCCCATAAGGGATAATCCAATTTTGAGTATTTCTCTTGCTGAGAATAGAACTGATATCTTTTTTATCATCTCTTTTCTGTTTTCATCTATTATTCTGTAATCATGATAGAACTGGTTGATTAAGGAAGATAATTCTATAAGGTAGTTTGGAACCTTTTGTAATTCGTAAGAATCAGATAGATTGTAAACTATGTAAGGGAATTCGAGAAGTTTTTTAGATATCTTTCTTAAATCTATATTTTCAAAATTCTCGTAATCGAAAGAGATATCTTTGATATCTGTATTGGCTTTATCGAAGAGGGAAGAGAGTCTTGCATAAGAGTATTGTACATAATAAACAGGGTTATCCATACTCTTTTCTTTCACTTTCTCTATATCGAAATTGAAAGGTTGTGAAAGTTTTCTCGATAGTATTGTAAATTTCAAAACATCCGGGTCTATTTCTTCCGAAAGTTCATCCAATGTTATGAATTCTCCAGTTCTTTTTGACATTTCATACTTTTGTCCATCTTTAAATATGGTTACAAGTTGTGCTATTATAACATCGAACTTGATATCTCTTTCTGAAACCATCTTTATAGCGGCATTCAATCTTGGAATGTAACCATGATGATCGGGTCCCAATATATCTATAATCCTTTCAAAACCTCTTTCTGTCTTATAAAAATGGTATGCTATATCTGGTAAAAAATATGTATACTCTCCGTTAGATTTGATTATAACCCTGTCTTTATCATCACCGAAAAGTGTTGTTTTTAAATATAATGCGTTATCTTTAGAATAAGTGAAACCTTTTTCAGATAACTTTTCTAAAACTCCGTCAAGGTATTTTTTTCTAACCTCAGATTCAAAGATCCAATTTTCAAAATCTATCGAGTATTTTTTTAAAGATTCTTTTTGCCAGTTAAGTATAAACTCCTTTCCAAAATCTGCAGCTTTTTTTATATACTCATCATTATATTCAACTTCACCTATATTCTCTTTTAATTTATTGGATATATCTTTAACATAGTTTCCCTTATAGCCATTTTCAGGGAAATTTTCAGGTTTATTCTTTGCAATATGGTAAAGTATGGATGCACCAAAATTGTAAATTTGATTACCTGCATCATTTATATAATTTTCTCTTTCAACATTGTAGCCAGAATATTTCAGTACATTGTAAAGCATGTTTCCTGAAACTCCAGCCCTTAGATTTACAAGAACGAGTGGCCCTGTCGGATTTGCACTAATGAATTCTATATTCACCTTTTTGTTGTTATTCTCTTTTTCACCATACCTGTTGCCTGAAACGATTTTTTCACATTCCTTAAAAATCTCTTTGTCATCAAAAAAGATATTTATAAATCCCGGTTTGACAGGTTCACTTTTGTAACCGTAATCTTTTGCGAGTTTCTCAGAGATCTCTTCGGCAATCTTTAAAGGATTTTTTTTAACACTTTTTGCAATCTGAAAGGAAATATTCGTCGATATGTCTCCAAAATCTGTAAAAGAGAGTATCTCGTAATCTTTAAAGTTTAGTTCAACAGAAAAGTCTTTTTCAACTATACTTTTAAGATCTTTTAAAAATTTTTCAACTAACATCTTCATCACCTACATGGGTAACCTTTCCATCCGCCCAAAGTGATTCTAAAGAGTATCTTTCCCTTTCTTCCTGTTGGAAAATGTGGACAACAACATCTCCATAATCCATAAGTATCCAGACACCTGCATTTTCTCCCTCTATGTTAACATTTTTATATGTTTTTCTGAGTTTTCTGTGTATATTTTCTTTTATAGCGTTAGTTTGAACCGATGATATTCCTGTTGTTATTATGAAATAATCTGTAAAGGTTGAAACATCTGTAAGGTCTATAACAACAGTGTTAAGCCCTTTTTTTTCAAGTATAGCATCAACGATCATTTTTACTTTCTTTTCCAAAGGAACTCCTTTTTAAAATTTCCTCATAATCTTTTCCTATTATGATGGTCACATCTATGTTTAAAGTTGTATCAATGATAGAAAAAACTTCTTTACATTTAAAGATTTTTGCAACACTTTTTGCATATTTCATTTTTTTATCTTTTCTATCAACTATTGATGTGTTGTCAAGATCCTCATTTTCAACCATGTTTACGCAAAAGACCTCAAATCTGTTTTTTTTCAAAATCTCTGCAAAGGTATTAGCAACATCTCTACTTTCTGTTGTGTTAAGTATTTCAACTTTTGCTATATGTTCATCTTTGTCAAACAAGAGTAAAAAAATTAAAAAAGCTGAAACTATTATAGAAGCAAAAACAACGATTATAAAAAGTTTTTTCATCCTTTTAAATTAGAAAATGGAGGAACGAACTGGTTTTGTTCAGTTTGATAATTTTCAAGAGTTGAAAAGGATGAAATTATACTTCCTTTCCTTATTACAGATTTTCCTTTGATAACAACAAATGGCTCTATCGTAACATCATTTTCGAAAACAACATCATTTTCAATATAACATGTGTTTGGAGATTTTATAGTGACACCATTTTTTAAAAGGTTGGAAATTTTTCTTTTTAAAAGTATCTCCTCAATTCTTGATAGTTGTTCCCTATCGTTTATTCCTGAAACCTCAATTATGTTTTCAAGTAGAATTGTTTCGATTTTGGATTTTTCTTTATAACCTATCTTTATAAGGTCTGTAAGATAGTATTCGTTTTGATTGTTTTTGTTGGAAAGGGTTTTAAGATATTTTTTCAGAAAATCGTATCTAAAAACATAAACACCAGAGTTAACCTCTTTTATCTTTTTCTCTTTTTTGTCACAGTCCTTATCTTCAACAATCATCATAACCTTAGAATTTTTATCTTTTACAACTCTTCCATAACCAGATGGATCTTCAATCTCCATAGTCAAAAAAGTTATATCATTTTTATTCTTTGAGTGTTTTTCTAACATTTTTGAGAGAGTTTCAGATGTTATAAGAGGAACATCTCCAGCAAGAACTATAATGTTTGAATTTTTATCGAATTTATCGAAAGCACACATAACGGCATGTCCGGTTCCGAGTTGTTCATTTTGGTGAGCTATTTCAACATTTTTGTCCTTTAAAAAATCTATTACCATTTCAGCTCTATTTCCAACAAGAACAATAACCTTATCATTTTTTATATTTTCAACAGTTTGAAGAATGTATCCTAAAATCGGTTTACCGAGTAGATCGAAAAGTACTTTTGGCTTTTCTGATTTCATCCTTTTTCCAAGTCCAGCTGCAAGGATAAGTATATCGGTTTTTTCCTTCATTTTAACTTTGCCCTCATATTATCTATCAATCTTGTTTTGCCAAAGAAAACTGCGAGAAAGATCCTGCAATATTTGGTATCGTTGGTTATTTCTTTTAAACCGTTTTCATCGTAAATTTCTATATAATCTATTCTGTTAGGTTTTTCATTTTCTATAATTTCTCTTATAGTTTCTTTTGCTTTCTTTATATCACCAGATTTTTCAATTATCTCTTTTCCAGCTTTTAAAGATCTGTAAAGTACCAAAGCCCTTTTTCTTTCATCTTCAGAAAGGTAGGTGTTTCTTGAACTCATCGCGAGTCCATCTTTCTCTCTAACTATAGGGCAGGCAATAACCTTTAAATTGAAATTCAGATCTTCAACCATTTTCTTTATTATCAAGTATTGTTGAAAATCTTTTTCACCAAAATATGCTCTATCTGGGGTAACTATATTGAAAAGTTTTGCTACAACTGTTAAAACACCTTCAAAATGTGTTGGTCTTGATATTCCACAGAGTTTTTCTGAAAGATCTTTTATCCTTACAGAAACGAGTTGCTCTTTATACATCTCTTTATCTGATGGTGCAAAAAGAATATCACATCCATTTTCTTTCAACATCCTTTTATCCCTTTCAAGGTCTCGCGGATACCTTCCATAATCCTCGTTGACACCAAACTGCAAAGGGTTAACATAAATTGAAGCAACAACTATATCGTTATCCTTTCTTGCTCTTTTTATGAGTGAGATATGCCCCTTATGGAGATACCCCATAGTTGGAACGAATCCTATTGATCTGTTTTTCTTTTTTAAATTTTTTAATTCTTTTTTTAAACTTTCTATACTCGTATATGTTTTCATACTGAGATGGGTTTTAAAAATTTTAACCCTTTAAAAGGTCTTTCTATTTCCTGAATTATCTGTGCTATGGATGCCTGATCTTTTGAAAGATCAACATCATCAACATTAACCATAAGTACAGGTGCATCTTTATACATCATAAAGAAATTCGAGTAATTTTTTGAAAGCTGATTTATATAATCGTAACTTATATCCTGCTCAAAAGTCCTGTTTCTCTTTTTAATCCTTTCCATTATTGTTTCACATGAAGCCTGAAGGAATATTACTAAATCTGGTTTTGGAATTTCAGGCTCAATAAATTTTATTATATGTTCATAAAGAACAAGTTCATTATCGTCAAGGTTAAGATTTGCAAATATCCTATCCTTCTGAAAAATGTAATCACTTATCACCATATCGAAAAACATCCTTGTCTGTTTCAACTTCTGCAACTGTTTGTATCTTGCGAAAAGAAAGTATATCTGTGTCTGAAAAGCATAATTTTTTACATTCTTATAAAAATTCTCAAGGAAGGGATTCTCTTCAACAGGCTCAAGTATAAGTTCTGCATTGTAATGTTTTGACAGCCTTGTAGCGAGTGTAGTTTTCCCTACACCTATAACACCCTCAACACTAATGAATTTATAAGAGTTTGTCAAAATCCAACTCCTTTTAATCTTTTACTTTTAAACTCTTCAACCCTTTTGCTCTTATCTATACTTTCAAAAATATCCTTTACCCTTTTGTTGAACTTTGGCATAATATAATTTTCATCTATATCCATAAGCATTTTTATAACAAAATATCTATCCAAAATGCTTCTATGAGGTATAGTTAACTCATCACTATCGATTATTATATCATTGTAAAACAATATATCAATATCAATTATTCTTGGACCCTTTTTGATTTTTGAATCCCTTCTTCCTATAATATACTCAATCTTTTTTACAACCCTTAAAAGTTCTTCTGGAGAATAATCTGTTGAGACCCTTAGAACAATGTTTAGAAAATCTTTCTGATTTTCATAATCAACAGGTTCAGTGTTATAAAGTTTTGAAAAGGAAATAATTTTTATATTGTTCATCTTTAAAAGTTTTATAGCATCACAGATATTTTTTTCCCTATTCCCAATATTTGAACCAAGACAAAGAAGGATCATATCTTTTTGCATTTTTCCATCTCCACAAAATCGCAAAATTTCATCCTGTACGGTTTTATTTTTCTAATTATGACTTTAAAGGTGGTTCTATTTTTAAAAAACTTTTTCAAATCCATTTCTATTTGCTCTAACAATTCTTCCATGAGAGAAAATTTTTTATCTTTCAGAGTTTTTTCAACAATCTTATAAACCTCAGAATAATCGATATAAGTTTTTTCAAAATATTCTATCTGAATATCAACACGGTTCCTCTTTCTCTTTTCACTATCGTATATTCCTAAAAATATCGGATGATTTTTTATCAATATTTTCACCTTATACATACTTGCCCTCAACTATTCCTATTGGGAGAATCATCTCTTCCATAGATATGCCACCATGTTGGAAGGTGTTGTAATACTCTTTCTTATACTGGTTTAGTTTTGTAGAATAAACAAAATATCCATTTCCAAAAGTTATATACCATCTATCGTTAGGCTTTTGAACAGGTAAACCATAATCTTCAGGTTTTTCTATTATTAAGAGATCTTTACTCTGTGGGTCTATCGAAGAACCGAATTTGTATTTAAGATTTATTGAAACATCTTTCCCTGTATTCAAAACTATTGGATTTTTAGAAACAATCGAACCGTGATCTGAAGTAATAAAAACTTTATTTCCAAACTCTATACTTTTTTCAACGAGTTCGAGTATACCTGATGTTTTTATCCATATACCTGTAAAAGATAGAAGAGAATTCTCATCAGGCAACATGTCTTTAAGTATGTTGGAATCACTTCTAATATGGGTAAAGATATCCATTATATTTATAACCAAAACATTCAACCTGTTATTTTTTAAATTTGAGAAATTGGAAATATACCTTGAAAGTGCTTCATTTGTTGAAACTTTTGAATAATGTACAGTTTCAACTCCATTTTTCTTGGCAAGAGATTTTATGAATTCCTCCTCATACTGATTTTGTGAAAGATTATCTTCAAAATCCCATCTTTCTGGAAAGATTCTGTATATTTCCAAAGGTAAAAAACCACTGAATATTGAATTTCTACTGAAAGGAGTTGCTGTTGGAATTATTGAATAGTAATGATCGTTTTTAACTCTGAAATACTCTGAAAGTATAGAGTTAAAAATAAGATACTGATCATATCTCATACAATCTATAAGTATGAAGGTAACACTTTTGCCATCTTTTAGGATGGGAAAAACTTTATGTTCAAAAAGTCTATGTGAGAATGTTAAATTTTTATCATTCAAAAGGTTTGTATAGTTTTTACTTATAAATCTACAAAACACTTTGTTAATATTCTCTTTTGTCTGTTCATGCAGCGAAATTATATCTTTTTTTAAAAACTCGTTTAAGATTACATTCATCGAGGATGATATATGGTGAAGTTCAAAGAAAGAATCCAAAGAGATCTCACCGTTTAGAGATTTTTCAACCTTCTTCAAAAAATTTGAATACCTTTCACCTATGCTATCTGAAATTATCTTTTTATTTTCAAGTATCCTTTTTATAGTTGTTAGAAGCTGGATAGCGTTTATAGGTTTTATAAGGTAATCGTTTATTTTAAGGGATATAGCGTTCTGAATTATATCCCTGTCATCAGATTTTGTAACCATTATAACTGGGATGTTCGTCGAATATTCTTTTAAAAGTGTTAAAGTCTCTATTCCATCAAGGCCAGGCATATACTGATCAAGTATTATAAGATCGAAAACTTCATTTTTTACTTTTTCTAATCCATCCAAACCGTTTGAAGAGGCAACAACCTCATAACCTTCATTTTGAAGGAATAAGGTTAAAGACTTCAGATTATCTATCTGATCATCGATCCATAAAATTCTTTTTTTCATCTTTATCGAGTATTATCAAAAAAGTTGTTCCATCGTTAACAACTGTTCTTTCAAGGATAAGTTTTCCTTTATGGAAATCCTCTATTATTTTTTTAGAAAGTGGAAGCCCCAAGCCCCAACCGAATTTTTTTGTTGTAAAACCTATGTTGAATATCTTTTCAATATTTTTTCTCTCTATCCCTATACCGTTGTCTTTTATTCTTATAAGTATTCTATTTTTTTCATTTTTTGTCTCTATCTTTATTTTTCCTTCAGTTGAATTTTTTAATGCATCTATGCTGTTTTTGATCATATTTTCTAAAGCCCATTTGAAAAGTTCCCTATCAACAGGTATCTGTTCATCAGTATCGAGGGATGTTTCAATGGAAACAATATTCTTCCCTTCCTGTGGTACTCTTTTTTTAAAATAGGATGCAATCTCCTCTATTGTTTCATTCAAACTCGTTAACTCAAAAACAGGATTTGAACCTATTTTGTTGAACCTGTTTGAAACTGTTTCAAGGCGAGAGCAATCCTCTTTGATACCTTCGAGAATATTCTTTTCAACATTCTTTTTTTCATCAAGCATATATATCCAAGTCTTCAACGAAGTTAAAGGTGTGCCAATCTGATGCGCTGTCTCTTTTGCCATCCCAGCCCAGATTATGTTATCTTCGCTTTTTCTGTAAAGTAAGAAAGCGTATATACCTATCAAAAGAAAAATTGTTGAAACTATTACCTGAAAGAATGGGGCGAATTGAAGTTTTTTGTACAAGGGATCTTCTCCCATATGAATCACTGCAAGAACTTTTGAGTTGTAAACAAGTTCTATTGGTCTCTTCTCACCATCAAGTTTTTCTACAATTTTTTGTAAATCTGAAAGATATTTAGGATTACTTTCGATTTCAAAGACTGTATCAAGGTAACCAACATTTCTCCAAGATAAAGGGTAACCTGTTGTGTCAGTTATAACTATTGGAAAAGATATGTTTTTTATTATCTCCTCAAAAATTATCTGCTCAGCGTTAGATTGGTCTTCAGAGATGCCTGTTGTGAATTTTGCAAAAATTCTTGATTGGATCAAAGATTTTTCTTCGAGTTTAAAAATTATATCCTGAATGAAAAGAAAGGATGCTAAAGATACAACTATGAGTGCTACAAAAAAATAAGTTTTGAAAAAGAATGGGTTTTTGTTCATCCTCTACCCATTTATTCTATCTCTTCCTTTTCTTTTTGCATCGTATAAAGCGTCATCAACCCATTTGAGAAGTGTTTCAACCGAATCACCATCGTCAGGGTAGGTTACTGTACCAACTGAAACTGTTATCTTTATACCATTTGTAAAGTTTGTCTTTTTAACGAGTTTGTTTATCTTTTCAGCAATAGAATGTGTAAACTGTTTACCGGTTCCAGGTAAAATTATGAAAAACTCATCCCCTCCATACCTGATAACTATATCACCTTTTCTTACAGTTTTTGAAAGAAGTTGTGCAAGGTCTTTTATAACCATATCTCCAACCATATGTCCATAATTATCGTTTATCTCTTTGAAGTAATCTATGTCAAGCATAAGTATTGAAAGTGGAATAGATAATTTTTTTGACCTTTCAAGTTCCTCTTTCAACTTATCTATAAAAAATCTGTAATTGTAAGTATTTGTTAAAGGATCTGTGTTAGCGATTCTTTTCGTCTCCTCATATTTAAAAGTGTTATCTATAGAAACGGAAAGATGTGATGCGAGAATGGTAACTATTCTGAAATCGTTTTCATCCAAAGAGTTCACTCCTTCACTCTCAATATCAAGTATTCCTATCATTCCCGAAGATATTTCAAGAGGCACTGCTATTTCAGACATAGGCACATCAAGTCTGCCAACAAATCTTGGGTCAGATCTTGTGTCCTTTACATGAACTGGTGTCTTATGTTCAGCTACCCAGCCAACTATTCCCTCTCCCATCTTTAACATCTCGTTAACTCTTTCTATATACTTATCAGTGTATCCTGAATAAGCTTTTATTTCGAGTTCGTTAAACTGGTTATAAAGTATTATAGAAGTGTTGTAATGTGGGAAGTTTTCCTTTATAGATTTTACAAAATGTGAAAGCAGATCTTCAAGTTGAATATGAGAGTTCATTAGAGCAGATATTGTTGAAACTTTCTCAAGATTTTTTATGAGTTGTTCCATTTTTGAAAATAGTTTAGCATTTTCAAGAGAAATCGCTGCAGTTTGGGCAAAAGATTCTAAAATTTCTATAGATTCTTTTAAATTAACATACCTGTTTATTGGTTTATCAACAGTTATCATTCCAAGAATTTTGTTTTCTTTTGAATATAGTGGAATTATAAGTATATCCTCAGGATGCCAATTTATATATTCCTCAGGTTTTTCTTCAGGGAGAACATAGGCAATTTTATCGATAGTTTTCTCCATATTGCTTATGTTCATATCTTCATGGTTTATATAGAAAGATTTTGAGATCCTGAATCTTTCCTGCATTAGGTTTTTTATAGTTGAAAATGGAACCCTCTGTTTTTTTAATTTTTCAAAAACTTTCTCACTCAATCCGTTTTGAGCAACCCTTTCCATAGAGTCATCATTCTCGTTGTAAAGTGATACTAAAACTACAGAAAAACCGAGAGATGAACTTATAGCTTTCGTTATTATATCCAAGATCTTGTCAAAATCGAAAGTTGTTTGTAAAAGTATTGTTAACTGTTGTAATGTGTAAAGTTTTTTATTAACGGTTGCTATTTTTTCTTCAATATCTTTTTCTGAACTCAATTTCTGTTGAAGGTATATTTTCGTAAGTCCATTCTTTATTGAAGGAATTATTTCAAGTATATCAGAATTTTTTCTTTCGTCGTAAATTTCTCCTTCATTCTGAAAAATTAAAAACAGATCTTCCTGTTTATCGGTAAGAAAAATATAATGGTTTCCACTCTGAAGTACAATCTCGTCTTTAACTCTTATATCGTATAGAAGAGAATCTATCCTGTTAACCTGCTCTTTTTCTTCGATCGCTATCCTTTTAAAATCGTATAATTCTTTCGTTTCGGAAAGGTTTTTTTCTTTTTTGAAGGTTGAATAGAAATAAAAACCGTTTTGGGTTTTCAAACTCAGAAACAAATTTTTTATATAGAACTCTTTTATAAAAAGATTTACAGCATCGATAAAATCGTTTTCATTCTCAGATGTTAAAAATTTAATTACAACTGGTTTCATATAAAAACATTATAATATTTATAAAATAAATGTCAATAAAAGGGAGTATTGGTCAGTTTACTATCAATCCATCTTTTATGTGTATAATCCTGTCAGTTTTTTGAGCAACATCCATTTCATGTGTAACTATGATTATAGTTTTACCTTCCCTGTTAAGATCCCTTAGAATCTTCATAATCTCATCAGACATTTTTGAATCAAGGTTACCTGTAGGTTCATCCGCAAGTATGAATTGTGGATTATTTGCAAGAGATCTTGCTATGGATACCCTCTGTCTTTCACCTCCAGACATTTCTGATGGAAGGTGATGTATCCTATGGGATAACCCGACAAGTTCAAGAAGTTCTTTTGCCCTTTTTAACCTTTCAGTTCTTTTTACCTTTGCATATATCATAGGCATTTCAACATTTCTAAGGGCTGTAGTTTTTGGGAGAAGGTTGTAACTTTGAAAAACGAAACCTATATATCTGTTCCTTATTTCTGCGAGTTTATCATCATCATATTTATAAGTATCATTGTTGTTTAAAAAGTAAGTTCCATCCGTTGGCCTGTCCAAACATCCCATTATATGCATAAGGGTAGATTTTCCTGAACCTGATGGTCCCATTATAGACAAAAATTCTCCTTCAAATATTGTAAGATTTATATCTTTTAAAGCTTCAACATAACCACCTTTAAATGGGTAATATTTTTTTATATGAGACATTTCTATTATTTTATTCATATCTTAAACACTCCACAGGGTCAAGTGATGCTGCCTTCCTTGAAGGTAATATCCCGAAGAATAGTCCAGCTGAAACTGAAAAAGTGAATCCAAGTAAAACTGACCACAAAGGGATAGCAAAGGGAAGGTTTGTGAGTTTAGAAATTGTGAATGAGATCAAAAATCCTGTTATTATACCTATTATTCCACCTGTTAAAGAAATTGTAATAGATTCAAACAAGAATTGTAAAAGGATCTCTCTGTTTTTTGCACCTATAGATTTTCTGATTCCTATTTCTCTTGTTCTTTCTGAAACTGAAACCAACATTATGTTCATTATACCTATTCCACCAACTATCAAAGATAGTGTTCCAACCGCGATCATAACGAAAAATATAGCTGTAGTTAAAGATTTCCATTGGCTTATTAAGGCATCCTGTGTGTTTATGTAAAAATTGTCAGGTTCTGTTGTTTTTAAAGAATGTGATAATCTCATTATCCATCTAAGTTCTTCAATAGTTTCATCAGGATTGAAACTTCTCACCATTATAGAGATTCTTCTCGATTCATCACCATAATATTTTATAAGTGTAGAATATGGAAGGTAAACGACCTCATCCATAGATTGACCGAATATTGAACCTTTAGGTGATGTTACACCTATAACCATATATTTTCTTCCATCAACAGTTAAAAGTTTTCCTATAGGATTTTCATTTTTGAAAAGATTTTTTTGAATATCTTTACCTATAACACAAACATTCCTTCTATACTTTATGTCATCTGAAGATATCGGAATCCCAATCTCCATAGAAATATTCTCTATTTTAATAGAGTTGTCAGAAATTCCAGAAACTGTTACAGCATCCAATCTTTCACCTTTATATTTTACGAGAAATCTTCTCGATATTGATATTCCAACATCATCTGCTGATCTTATCATCTGTTTTACCATCTTATAATCGTCAAAATCTACATAGTTTCTAAAAGATCTTCTCCAATCGTTTGGTCCCATCGAAACCCATGGGAATCTTTCAACATAAATAACATTTGAGCCTATTGTTGAAAAAACTTGCTGAACTTTTGATTCGAGTCCCGCAATTATTGAAACAACTATAATGACAGTCATTACCCCTATTATTATACCGAGTGTTGTCAGAAAACTTCTAAGTTTGTTGCTTCTTATTGAATCTAAACTGACCCTCAAACTTTCAAGAAAAAGTTCTATCATCTTTTTCTCCCATAAGGGATTTTCTTTTCTGTTGAAACTTTTACCTTCAAACCATCTCTGAGATTTTTGAATGAGATGAAGGGACCTGTAATTATTGAATCACCTTCTTTTAAACTGTCAGAAAATATTTCCATTTTAAGGTTACCAGTAATACCTGTTTTTATTGGAACAAAATGTATCTTACCTGCAGAATATTTGAATACTCCTTCTCTGTTTTCTCTGTTAACAATTGATTGAATAGGTATTGAAAGAACACTATCCTTTTTTAAAGTAACAATATCAACATCGCAACTCATACCTGAAACGAGAGATTTGTTTTCAAAAGAATCATCGAGTATTATCTTTACCTCATATTCAACAGCTGTTGTTGATGATGAGGAAAGAGAAGAGGTACTTACAGAGTATTTTGGTCTGTTGGCTTTGACATAAACTTTACCTGTAAAAGTTTTTTCAGGGAAAGCATCAAAAACCACTTTTGCGATGTTTCCATTTTTCACTTTTGAAATTGATGTTTCATCAACATTTGCTTTAACTATAAGTTTTTGATTGTTGGATATAGTCATTAATACAGTTCCGGCATTATTCATTGTCCCTGTTATTATATTTTCACCTTCCTCTACATAAATCGCTGTAACTATGCCATCTATAGGTGATCTTATAACAGTTTTCTCAAGATTATCCTTTGCTATATCATAGGATGACTTTGCCGATGTTAAAAGGTTTAAGCTGTTTTTATATTCAAGTTCTGATAGGGTGAATTCTGATTTTGAAATAAGGTTCTGTTCAAAAAGTTTTTTCTGATTTTCAAACTTGTAAGAAACATAATCAAAATTGGATTGAGCATAGTTTAATGCAGTTTCAGCCTCCTTCAACCTTGCCTGTTGTGATATATCATCTATTTTTAAAAGTGGAGCACCTTTTTTAACGAAATCACCCTCTTTTACATATATCTTTAAACACTTTCCCATTATGTCTGAAGATATTTCAACATCAACAAAAGGTTCAAGAGCTCCAGAAGCGTTCACTGTCTCCTCAATAGAGTCCAACTTTATCTGTTCAACCTCAACCGAAACTGTACTCTTTTTCTTTCCAAAAATCAGAAACAAAAATATAATGATAACAAAAAATATAATGTATGTTCTTTTCTTTTTAAATATTTTCACCTCATCCTCCTTATTAGATAAAGGTATCTGTAATAAGTTTTATAATACTCTTTTTTTGAATTAAGGTAATTCAAAATGCTCTCCATATAAGCTTTCTCGATAGATGTGTAATCTATTGCTGATAGTTCCCCGTTCTGAAAGAGTATTTTTGCCTTTTCAAAACTCTTCTGGGATGATTCGTAAAGTTTTCTGGAACTTTCGAGAAAGTTTTTTGAAAGTTTGATCCTCTCATCAAAATTATCTATTTCAAGTTTTAAACTCTCTTTAGTTTTTAGAAAGTTTAGATACGCACTCTTTCTTGAATAATCTTTCTGGATAATGTTCAAACTTCTTGAAAATCCAGTAAAAACAGGGAAAGATATTGAAATCCCAACCCTTACAGAGGAACTATCAAAAAGGTCTTTCACATCAAATCTGTAAATCGTATCTGATATTCCATAAGATAGATTCAAGGATGCTTTTGGAAAAAATTCCGAATAGGAAATGAGTTTTTCCTCTTCGGAAACTTTGTAATTTTTATGTGCAATAATATATTCTGGCAGATTTTTGAGAATTTTTGAGAGATCTGTTTCTTTGAATTGAATTTCAGGAAAAGTATCAATATCTATAAGTTTTCCGGGAGAGTATATACCTGTTAAATTTATAAAATCTTCAAGGTAAGTTTGGTATGTGATCTTATCATTTTCGTATGAAAATTGAACAGAATAGTAGTTCGATTCTATATTAAGATAGATTGACTCTGAAATGAGTCCATTTTCATAAAGTATTTTATTCTTTTTTAAGTTTGATTCTTCAGTTAACAAAAGAATCGAATCGGTTTCAATTTTTTTCTGATAGGATAAAAGGTTAAAATAGGATTCTATTATTCTTTGTGTTATATCGTTTATACTTTTAAGATATAAAAGGTTTGCTATGTCTGCATACTCTTTATTTTTAAAAACACCTAAAAATGTTGGAAGATTGAAAATGGTCTGACTTATTGAAATTGATTGGGAATAGTTCCAGTTCGAATAGTTTGTAGAATCAACCGAAACCGTATAAGCTATGTATGGTAAAATTGATGGTAGTGAATTTAAAAGTGCTTTGTTATTTATATCCCTTTCAATAACTTTAAGTTTAAAATCTATCGAAGAAGTTTTGACTTTTAAAAGTGCATCTTCCAAAGATGTATCTGAAAAGAGTGCTAAAAATAATGACAAAACTATTATTAAAGAGATTAAAAATTTTTTCATCTTACCTCACAACTTTTATTTGAATAAAATTTTAAACTATTAAAATTTTTTATCAACTGTTTATTAGACGCAAAATTTATCTTTTCCCCTCACTATTTTTTAAATTTTTTGATATAAGATATCCAGACAATATTATAAGACCACCTCCTATTATTAGAAATATGTTGAGTTTCAATTTTAAGAAAATTATTTCGTTTATTGTTGTGAAAAGTATTGTGAATATAAAAAGTATAGAAGTAGAGTTTACAGGAAGATATGATAAAGCATAATTCCAGAAAATATAAGCGAGTCCACTTTGAAATATTCCCATCTCTAAAATCCAAAACCAGTGTTGTAATTTTGCAGGTTTGTTTGAGGAAAAAAATATTATTGGAGATACAGTTATTGAGGATATTAAAAATATTTTAAAAAGAAAATTTATTATCCTATCCGGTTTATTTCTAAGAGGTGAGACAAGTTTTGATGAAAGGTAAACATAGAATCCAAAACTCATCCCTGTCAAAATTCCCCAAAATATTCCCAAATAAAAATTCTCTTTCAGATCTAAAAAATGTTCTTTTCCTAAAACGATTGTTATTATCCCTAAAAATGATAGAAGGAATGCAATAATTTCAAAGAGTGTCGGTTTTTCTTTATCAACAAGAAATGAAAAAAGAATCACAAAAATAGGAGATAGATTTTCAAAAATCATAACAAGTGTACCTGAAAGGTATTTTAAAGATATATGGTAGAGTAAAGAGTTTCCAGTTATTCCAATTATAGAGATAGCAAGAACCAGTTTAAATTTTTCTTTAAAGTTGAAAGTCAAATTTTTTTTAAAAATAAGAAATATGAAAAAAAGAGAAGTACCAATAAAAAATCTCACTGCTGCTACGAAAAGCATATTAACATTTTCAATTGCAAGGTATCTGCCTGCAACACCATGTATTCCCCAAAGAAAAAGTGCTATAAAAGCGTAAATCAAACCAATTTTTTTCTCTTTCATCAGTATTGTCCAAGAAGTTCAAGATAATTTATAGGGTCTCCAAGGTGAATGTTGAAAGTAAAGAAATCTTTTTTTATATTGTTTTTAAAATAACCGAAACTCGTTTCAAAAACTCCAAAAGGTGTTGCGAATGTTAAAGATAATCTTGAACCAAAAATATATTTTATGTAGAACTGCTCTATTATTCTGTCAAACAAAACAGATCCCTCATTTTCGCTTTGAATGTAAAAATTATCATTTATAAAATACCTGAAAGTATATCCTGAAGATAATGTATACCTTTTTTGTAAGTTCTTATCGTAAAGGTATCTCAGTTCAAATGTTGGCTGTGAAATAGGGTAATCGAGTTGTATCTTTGAAGATTTTGGAAGATCTGAAAAGATATAGTTTACAAAACTGTATTTGAAAACAAAGGAATGATTAATTTTTTTTGATAACCTTTTTTGATCTAAAAAATAACCTGTAGATTTTATGTAGATCTGTTTTAAAGAGTTTGAACTTAAAATATCATCGTATGTTTTAAAATCGTTTGTTTTAAGTGTTGGATTTGGAAGGTTAACTCCAAATATGAAACTCTTTTTATCTGTTGAAATATTTTGATTCAAGGGTCTTTCTTCTTTTTCAAAATAATAAATTCCAAGACCTGTTTTGAAAAGGTCAACTGAAAGAAATTTTTTATACCTTGACATAAAAAAGATAGAAAAGATTTTTCTTTTATCAAGATTTGAACCGAAAAGGAAAGTTGAGCTGTAATTCTGTTCATAATTGAAATAATTGTCGAAAAGGTTGAACACTTTGTATATATGGAAATTTGAGTAAATTCCAGCAATCATTTTTGAATGAAATATGCTTGGTGAAAACAAATTTAAGGTGAATCCCTTTATATAGTTTCCAGCGAAGCCGTATACATCCAAAAAGGAAAAAGTGTTGAAAATATTGTTCTTTTGATAGACTCCATAAAGATTTATACCAGCCTTCGAATCAGCGAATCCACCAAATCTGAATATCGTTGAATCTATCTCTTTTACTTTTAACTTCAAAATCATTCTATTATTTTTACTGTTTATCTTTATTTCAGGTTCTATAGATTCAAAAATGGAAAGTGAGTAAAGAGTGTAAATAGATTTTTTTAGGTTATCATAAAAGAATAAATCTCCACTTTTCAATTTTATAATATTTCTAATTGATCTATCACTCCATCCATTTTTGGATTCTATAATTACCGTATCTATTATCCTTCCGTTGAAACTTTTAAATCCATCTATATAAAATTTTCTGTTCTCTTTTGGATACACTTCTTCATTTTTTATCTTATCCTTTATTTTGGGCAGTACCTTCTTGGCTTGTTCGTAACCTTTTTTTATGATCTCTTCAGATTTTGTAAACTCATATCCTCTATATTGTCCAACATCAGGTCTTATGTAAATACTGTATTTTTCAAGAGTATCTGGAGGATAATTTCTTGTTAAAAGATCTACTATGGAAAAAGCTATATCTATTATCGAAGGATTTTTCTCTTCTAAACTCTTTCCATCTGAGGATACATCAACACTTATTATTATATCAGGGTTAAAAGTATCTTTTATAGATTTCAAAGGAATATTTTCAAACATTCCTCCATCGAAATATGATACTGAATCAAAAATAACAGGTTTAAAAATGAGTGGGATTGCCATTGAAGCCCTGATAGATTTTTCCAATTTTCCTTTTGTAAAGATTTTTGGATTCTCACTTTTAATATCCGATGCTGTACAAAGGAATGGTTTATACATCTTTCTGAAATCTGAATCTATGGCGTAATCTATTTCAGAAAAGAAAGAGAAAAGTTCAAGGTTGATGATCTTATCATCAACAGTACTTTCAGGAACCTTCAACTTTCCATCCTTTAACTCTGTAGTCAAAAAAGTGGGATATGAGTTTAGATAGAGAAAAACAGGTTGGTAATTTTTTATAGTTGATTCGTTGAGCCAGTTTTTTATATTTTCACTTAAAAATATAGACTCTATTTCAGATGCCGTATAACCTGATGACCAAAGTCCCCCTATTATTGAGCCCATACTTGTTCCTGCAACATAATCAACAGGTATGTTGTATTCTTCTATAACTTTTAGGACACCTATATGTGCAAGTCCTCTCGCAGCACCACCACCAAGAACGAGTCCTACTTTCTCTTCAGAAAAAATAAATGTAAAAATTATAAGAAATGAAAGGGATAATATTTTTTTTATTGTAGATATCATCTTCTTTTTCTATACATCTCTTCAATCCTGTTTCTATATTTTTCAATTAGAAGCTTTCTTCTTTTTTTCAAAGTTTCAGTTATCTCTTTTCCTATCTGCAATTTTTCAGGTATTATTGTGAAATTTTTTACAGATTCGAAAGGATGAAAATTCTTTGACCTGTTAACATTTTCCTCAACAAAATTTTTTAAAAACTCTTTAACTTTTATATTATCTACGGCATCTTTCAGATCCTCTATATTCAGTTTTAACTCTTTAACAAGATTTTTAAGTTTTTCTTCCTCAATAAAGATCAAAGCTGAAAGATCTTTTTCATCATCTCCGACAACAAGAGCATGGGAAATGAATTCATTTTCTTCAAGTTTCTCTTCAATCCTTTGCGGTTCAACATTCTCTCCACCTAAAAGTACTATCGTATCTTTAGCCCTACCAAGAATTATAAGGTTGTTGTTCTTTGTTAAAAATCCTATATCACCAGTATTCAACCATCCATCTTCAGTTAAAACCTTTTTGGTTTCCTCTTCATTTTTATAATAACCTTTCATTACCTGTTCACCTTTTACATATATTATTCCCTTTTCACCTTTTTTAACAATCTTTCCATTTTCATCTCTTAAAGTTATTTGAGTTCTATCAAATGGAATACCGGCAGTGAAAAGGTAGTTGTAATCGAATCTTCTTGAACTTATACCTGGAGATGCTTCCGTCATTCCGTAAGCGTTTAGAAGTGTTATCCCTACCGTGTTAAAAAAGTTGTCTATATATTTTGGAATCATACCTCCACCAGTGAACGCACCCCTAAGCCTACCACCCAAATTATCCCTGATAGGTTCAAAGATAAAATAGGCAAGAAGTGAAGGAACAAGAAGAAGTGGAAAAAGAAAAAGAGATGAAATTATTTTGAAAAATCTTTTTTTGTAACCCTCATCGTAAAGTATGGTATCTCTGTTTGTGAGAACCCTGTAAGAGTAAAGATGTTTTTCTCTTATTTTTAAAAAAATATAGAACAATGTTTTTTTGAAAAGTTTTTCACTTTTCATCCTATCTATGATTTTTCTGTATATATGTTCCCATATTCTTGGGACAGCACTCATAATGGTAGGTTTTATTTCTACAAGATCTCTTGCAAAATTTTTTACATTGGAATAAAAAGTTTTCGCTCCACCAGCAATACATACATATTCAAAAGTTCTTTCAAATATATGCCAGACAGGTAAAATAGATAAAGCGACATCCTGTTCTCTTCCAAAAGTTTTGAATTTTATCAAAGGAGTTATAGTTGAAACATTATGCATAAAATTCTTGTGGGAAAGCATAACTCCTTTTGGGTTTCCCGTTGTTCCAGATGTGTAAATTATTGTAACAAGGTCATCCCCGTTTATATTCTCTCTTTTGAATTCTTTAGCATCATCGGAAAGAAGTTCTGAAAAATTTATAAAGTTTTGAGAGTAGTTGAAAACTATAACTTTTTCTTTTTTTATAACATCTTTTATAGGTTCGTAAAGTTTTTCATCCTCTATGATTGCGAATTCCGAATCAGAATGTTTTGCAATGAAATTCAACTCACTTTCTGGTGTTGAAGAACTTCTTGGAACATCGATACCACCTATAAACATTAGCGCTATATCGGAAATCAACCATTCATACCTGTTGTCAGATATTAGTAAAACTTTTGTTCCCTTTTTAACTCCCAGTTTTCTTAATGCTGAAGAAACCTTTTTCACCTTTTCAAAAAATTCTTTGTATGTTATGTTAACTATGGAGTTATCCTTTCTATAACTCTGTATAATCCTAAAAGGATACCTTGCAACAGAGTTTTCAAACATCTCTGTTAATGTTTTTGAGTTAATTATTTTTTCCATAAAATAATTATAACATTTTTTTTTATTTTTAAAAGAAGATTGAAAAATTTTTGGTAATAAATTATAATAAAAAAAATGGAGGGAGAATGGAAAAATTCATAAAAAAATTTTTATTAACTCTTTTTATTATTTTAACTGTAAACTGTGCAAAAGATTTTAAAACTCAAAGTTCTCAATATTCAAAATTTTTTAAAAGTGGAACGACTCTTGTTTACGAAGTTTCTTCATGGGGTGATATGTACACTTTAAAAGTTGAAATAGAAAAAATTAAAGGAGATCTTACTTACAAATATACTCTATCTGACGGTAATGTTGTTGGAGAGGGAGAAATTAATATTTCGAAAAAATCCCTTGAAAATTCAATGAAAATATTTATGAATTTTTGGGATGGTGGTATAGTTGATACAAAAGAAAAGACATCTATTCTTTTTTCAAAAAAAGTTTTTAGAGATCTTGTCAACAAAAAAGAAGTTACGATAGATGTTGGGGATGGGGAAGAGCATCTAACATTTGGAGACAGAGATAGTTATTATTGTGTAGTTGATGGGAAAGAAATTGAACTAAAATGTATAAATGCGTCGAGTGATCTTTTTGGTTACTTTTCAATTCTTGATGATTACTCTTTTCCTTTAATACTTAAAATGGAAGTTGGTTACATTATTGAATTAAAAGAAATCATTACGAGATGATCATTTGAAAATATAGAAGAAAAATAAATAAACTAAAACATTTATAATAGTTAAAGGTATACCTAATTTAGAAAAATCAATAATTTTTAAACGGGATCCCTTTTTTTCTGCGGTTTGTAAAATTATAATGTTGCTTGCAGCACCAAGAAGAAAAATATTCCCAGCTATTGTACTTCCAGCTGCGAGAGCCATAAGTAACCTTTGATCGAGATTTTTGAAAGTTTCAAGAAAAAGTATGACAAAAGGAACATTTGAAATAAGTTGGCTTAAAATTATTGATGAGGAGAATATGAAGTTTAAAGAGATTTTGATATTTTCGAAATTGAATAGAAAATCTGGTTTTCCTTTTAGGTATAAACTTTTCATAAGAACAAACATCGAAACGAAAAATATCAGGGTTCTGTAATCGATATTTTTTATTATATGTTTCCTGTTTTGATTTAAAATAATAATTAGAATTGCGGATGGTATTGGAATTATAAAAAGAGGCATTTTTATATTTTTAAAAATTAAAGGTAATATTATTTTGAAAGATATCATAAAAATAAGAAGTAAAACTGAAAGGAAAGAGATTTTAAAGTTTCTATTTTTTACATATTTTTCCTTTTCGAAAAGGATCTTTCTTTTAAAATCTATCTTTTTTTTAAAATATATTGTTATGAAAAAGTAAAGTACAAAAAGATTCAGCAATGTTGGTATAAAAAGGTATTTTGTGAATGGTAAAAAGGGTGTTACCGTTTTAATCTTTGAAGCTATAACAAGATTCTGAGGGTTACCAATTGGACTTGCAACACTTCCAAGTGTCACACTGTATGCTAATGTTAAAAGTAAAGGTCCACTGTCCAATTGAAATTTTTTTGAAAGGTATATGGCAAGAAAAGTTCCTATTATAGCTATCGTATCGTTCATAAAAAAATATGAAAAAATACCCATCGTCATTATATAAAGGAAAAAGAGATAACTCAAATTTTTTGCTTTTGAAAAGATTCTGTAACTTATAGAGTATAAGAAACCACTTTCGAATAAAGCCTCACCAACGATGAAAATAGATGCGAGAAAAATTATTACATCGAAATCTATAGCTTTAAAAGAATCCTTTAAGGAGATACTACCTGTAAAAATAACAAACAAAGCACCAAAAAGCATTACAAGGTATATTTTTATCTTATCACCGAAGAATTCTCTCAAAGCTATAACAAAAAAAACAATAAGAGTTGTAAAAAAAGGAAAATAATCTTTAACTACTCTATATAAAGATAAAAAGGAATCCATCTTCTATTCTTGAAATCTGAAGAGTTTTAGCTTCGAAAAATTCAAAAGAGAAAGTTTTATTTGTAAAAGTTTCATCTTTTAATAAAAAGTGTATTTCTGATGAATAAAAATCTGGAATAATGTCGGTAATTTTTATCTCTGGTCCAACGTTTTTATGTTTCATGATGGAATTTAAAAATTTATCATTATAGAAAAATATTTTGAAATTGTTATCAGTTGCAAAAAGTGGAGTTGGTAGAGCTTCAAGGATCGAATAATACCTTTTTAACTGTGAATTGGTTTTCTCTTCAAGAATTTTTTTATCTATCAATCTTGAAATCTGTTGCCCGACAAATGAAAGAAAATCTTTATCCTTCTCGCTGTATTTTGTATTCTCATTATAGCTCTGAACTGCAAGAACTCCAGAAAAATTGTCTCCTAAAAGTGGAACACCAAGCCAATATTCACTCAAAGTTCCAACGATCTCAGCCTCTTGCTTTCTTGAGAGATTTATTATATCTTGCCTTGTTAAAAGCTTTGCTTCTTTTGTTTTTAATACATATTCTGTTAAACCATTTCCAAACTTTTTTGATGGTGCATGGTTATCCTTTTGATCAACAAAATATGGAAAAGTTATTATGTTTGTCTCCTTATTGTGTATAGCGACATAAAAGTTTTCAGAGGATATTATATTTTTAATTTCCTCATGTAACTTTGCAAAAAGGTCATCAAGATTTTTTGAACTGTATATAATATTTGAAATTCTATAGAGAGCCTCATTCAAAAGTGATGAGAATTTTTTCTCCGAAATATCGTTAATTATTGCTATAATACAATTTTCCTCATCAATTTCTATAAAATCTGCACTTATACTCGCCCAACCTATAGATCCGTCTTTTCTTTTAAATTTTAACTCGTAATTTGTTATTGGTCCTTTAGTTAAAATTTTATCAATGAAAAGAGCTCTTTCTCTTGGATCAGCATAAAGAATTTTTGTTGATTGACCAAGGATTTCACTTTGTGTATAACCAAAAACTTTTTCAACAGAACTGTTTATTTCGATTATCTTTCCATCCTCAACCCTGCTTATCAAAACAACAGAAGGATTGTTTTGAAATATTTTTGCGAACCTTTCGTTGACTTTTATATTTTGGTCTTCAACATATTTTCTGAATGTTATATCTTTAATGAAAAGAAGTATTTTTAAGTCATCACTTTCAAGATCCTCTACTGGAATGAAAAGATTTTTAACCCAAATCTCTCGACCTTTTATAATAGTAAGGTTATCAACATCTAATACTTTTTTAAGATTTATCGCTTTAGAAATTGCTTCCTTTTTCTGTTCAAGTTCAAAATCATTGAAAAAATGTTTAAGAGATATATCACCTTCATTTTTTATATCAAAAAGTTCTTTAGCTTTTTCATTCAAAAATTCAACAACAAAATTTTTATTAACAAGCAAAATTGCATCATCTATCAGATTCAAGAATTTATAGAATATTGCTTCCTGTTTTTTAGCAATATCTATTAACTTTTCAAAATCATATTTTTCAAAATCTAACATTTTTTAAGTCTATCAATTGATTTTTAAATTGTCAACAGATAAATTTTTTACAAATTCAACTATATTGAAATGGAAAGGGCAAATTGAATAACCCTGAAAGACATAATTGTATATCTTTGAAAATTCTTTTGTTTCTATGTAAGGGAATTCCCTGCATTCTGTTCCCCTGAATGGATATATTGAACATTCATTCCCTTTTAGAAATTTGCAAGGAGATTGGTTCATAATGTAAACTTTATGTTTTTCATAGAAAATAAAATCTTGTTCGACAATTTCTTTTTCACTTTTCCCTATACCTTTTGAAAGTAGAGGGATATCATCCTTTTCAAAAACAATTATTATATCCCTACAACAGTTGCCACATTCTCTACAATTTATGATTTTTGTCAATTGCTGATAGAAATTTTTTACAGGTTTATCGTAAGATTTTTTAAGTTCTTCGTTGAAATCTCTAAAAATTTCAAAAAATTTTTCATTCTCAACAGATTTTAACTTTGAAATTTTTTTTATTTCTTCTATCTTTTTAATTATTTCCATTAATTTATAATAATAAAAAAATAAAACTATTCAACAAGAAAAGTTAAATTTCTTATTGACTTGAAAGAATTTTTATGTAGAATACTTTCTTTTAAAAATTTATGATGATTTAAGTTTTGGATAGGAGGTATAATGAAACCAACTTATCATCCAAGTAAGATAAAAAGAGTTAGAAAACATGGATTCAGAAAAAGGATGGAGACAACCAACGGAAGAGAAGTCCTTTCAAGAAGAAGGGCAAAAGGAAGAAAACGCTTGACTGTCTCCGATCCTAAGGTATGAGGAAAATTGGGAATACCCCGATTTTAAAAGAGAATGAAATAAAGAGAGTATTTGAAAATCCTAAAAGGATTTCATCTGACTCATTTATTCTTTTGTATAAAGATGGGAAAGAGAAAAAGGTCGCTTTTACTGTTAAAAAGGGAAACTATAGAACGATAGTTGAAAGAAACAGGATGAAAAGGATTCTTCGAAAACTTTTTGTTGAAAACGAATCTGAATTCGATAAAAATTTAAACTATGTTTTTATTGCTAACAGGAAAATTTTAACAAAAGATATAGAAAAGTTGAAGGAAGAATTTACTGAGATCGTTAAGAAGGTAAAAGAGGTATGAATAAAATTGTGATTTTTTTAATAAAGGTTTACAGAAAATTTATATCTCCTTTATTCCCCCCAACATGTCGTTTCACTCCAACATGTTCAGAGTACTCTTTACAGGCTTACAAAAAGTACAATTTTTTTAAAGCATCCTTTTTGTCAGCAAAAAGAATATTAAGATGTAACCCATTTTCAAAGGGTGGAGAGGACCCACTCAAATAGGAGTTTTTATGAACAATTCAACAAAAATGCTTATCATGTTTTTACTTATTATTCTTATTTTTACCTATTATTCCTATATGACTCCCAAAACACAGATGGTTCAAAATCCATCAGATACTTTAAATGTTCAAAAAGAAGATACGATTTTAAAAGAAGTCGAAACTTTGCAAAAGGTTTCCCCAGAAAATTATATTGTTCCCAAAGATATGACATTCTTTTATTTTGAAACAGATCTCATAAAAGGAAAGATCTCTTCCCTTTCAGGTTCCTTCACTTCACTAATTTTAAAAAATTATAAAACAAGAAAAGGGGACTCTCTTGAACTTTTAAAAGATGGGCAAAGATCTTTTACACTTATAATAAAATCGAATAATCTTATAGTTGATTTTTCAAACATCAATTTTAAAACAGTTTATGTTGGGGATATAAATCCATTAAAAAATGATGTTGATTCTTTGGTTATGGTAGGTTTTTTTGATACCATAAAAATCACAAGAACTTTTATCTTCAAAAAGGGAAGTTATCTTATAACACATAAAGTTAGTTCAAATATTCCTCTCGATAAAAAGGAGTATATACTTGAAAAGGGAATCTCTTTCACAGAGGATAACATATCTGATGAATTTCAGTACTATGGTGTCAGTTATCATAGCTTTAACAGTATTTACAGGATTAAAGAGAAAAATGTAAAAAATGTATCAACATATCCTGGAAATTTTGATTGGATGGGAATGCAAACGAAATATTTCTTCATAGGTGTTATAGGGGATGGAGATAATATAGAGGTGAGAAAACTTGAAAACAAAAAACTTGAAGCACAATTTTCTTTACTATCAGACTCAGTTGACTTTTATGTTGGTCCAGTAGATTACAGGATTTTGAAAGAGTTGAAAAATGGAATGGACAAAATTCCAGATTTCGGCTGGTCATTGATACAACCAATAAGTAAACTCATACTTTCATTTTTGATTTTTATGTATAAATTTATTCCAAACTATGGAATAATAATCATAATCCTTTCAATACTATTCATAGTTATATTTTCACCATTGACTTTTACATCATTCTCATCTATGAGAAAGATGCAGATGATACAACCACAACTTGAAGAGTTGAAGAAAAAATATGAAAAGGACCCTCAAAAACTTAACACTGAAACTATGAACCTTTATAAAAAATCTGGAATAAATCCTTTTATGGGTTGCTTACCGATTCTGATACAGATGCCAATTTTTTTCGCTCTATATGCTATACTAAGAACAACGATAGAACTAAGACAGGCACCTTTTGCATTCTGGATAAAAGATCTTTCCTACAAGGATCCTTATTATGTTCTTCCTATTCTTACAGGTGTAACGATGTTCTTCTCACAAAAGATCTCTTCAACAGCAACAGACGAATCACAGAAAATTCTTGTTTATGTTATGCCTATTATGATAGCGATTTTATTTTTAAATATGCCTTCTGGAATAAATCTCTATTGGTTTATCTATAACCTTTTGTCAGTTGGACAACAGATTCTAATCAAAAACAGTATAAAGAAAAAGATGGGAGAATGATTATGGATAAAGAAAAAAACTATATTGATGTTGAAGACGAAACTGTAGAAAAAGCTATAGAAAAGGGAGTCGAACTTTTAAAAACAACTATAGATAATGTTGATGTGGAGATAATAAATGAACCACAGAACGGTTTTTTGAAATTTGGTAAGAAAAAGGCTGTTGTTAGATTACGCCTTCTTTCCGGAGAGATTCCTTCAGAACTTTTGAAAAAAGAGGAAAAGGTTGAGGAAGAGAAAAAAGAAAAAATAAAAATCGAGGAGGTTCTTGAAAAAGTTTCAGCTGAAAAAAAAGATTTCAATAATAGTCAAGAAAATTTTGAAAAAATTTCTGAAAAACCTGAAGAAAAGAGCAAAGAACCATCAGAGATTAAGATGATAGAAGAAAAATTCAAAAGTCTGACACAGCTTATGGGTTTTAAGGTTGAGCCCGAAATAAGTTATTTGAACAACAAATATAGGATAATTATTAAAGATACTCCCGATGCTAATCTTTTGATAGGAAAGAATGGAAAAACTATTGATGCTTTACAACATATTTTGAACAAAATGTTGATAAAAGAAAAATTCAACAAACCTGTGTATCTTGATATAAAAGGCTATGTAAAGCAGAAGAGGAGAAACAGATTTCTAAAAAATGGAAAAAAATGATACAATATTTGCTCCGATTACTCTTGTTGGTAATTCCGCTATAACCGTCGTTAGGATATCAGGTTTAGAAACTTTTGAAACATTAAAAAAGATAACATCTATTAAAAAGGTAGAACATCAAAAAGTTTATGTCGAATATATAAAATACAAAGGAAAAGTTTACGATCACTCTGTTATAACAACATTTTTATCTCCCAACAGTTATACTGGAGAAGATATGGCGGAGATCTCTCTGCATGGTGGTTATGCTGTCCTTGAAACTTTTTTAAAACTTTTGAAATCCTTAAACCTTAGAGAAGCTGAAAGGGGAGAGTTCACAAGAAGAGCATTTTTAAATGGTAAAATAGATCTTATTCAAGCGGAATCGATACTTCAAATTATAAATTCAAAGACGGAAAAATCGCTTTTCCTTTCGGTTAAAAATGAGATGGGGGAATTTTCAAAAAGGATAAAAAAAATCAGAGATGACTTTTTATCCTTGAAATCTTATGTACAGAGCTCTATAGATTTTCCAGATGATGTTGAATGGTCTTTTGATAGATTTAAGAAAGATTTTGAAAAGATAAAAATGGAGCTTGATAGTTTTAAAAGTTCTATATCGAGTGGAAGGATAATGGATAGAGGGATAAAGGTAGTTATAGTAGGAAGAAGTAACACAGGTAAATCTACCCTTTTCAACAGGATGCTGAAAGAGGAAAGAGCAATAGTTTCGGAGTATGAGGGGACAACAAGGGATTTTATATCCGAATGGATAGATATAAATGGCATTCCTGTTAATTTGACTGATGGATGTGGAATAAGGGATACAAAAGATCCTATAGAAAAAAAGGGAATTGAATTAGTTTTACAGAAAGTTGAAAGTTCAGATATAGTTATTTTTGTATTCGATCTTTCGAAAGGAATGGTTGAAGAGGATAAAAAGATACTAAAGATGATAGAGAATAAAAATCCAATCATTGTTGGAAACAAAAGTGACATTTCTGATGACAAAAATTTTGAAGGAATAAAAATTTCAGCTTTGACTGGAGAGAATCTGAACCTTTTGAATGAAGAGATTTTTAAAAGGATAAACTTTTCAGAGGAAACTATAATAGTTTCTGCACATCAATACAATGTTGTTGAAAAGATGTTTGACCAGATGAAAAAAATTGAAAATCTTAATTCTGAGAAAGAACCAGAAATAATAGATTACCATCTTAAAAACATAATCGATGGATTTGATATGCTTTTAGGAAAAATAACTGAAGAGAATATTCTGAATGAAATCTTTTCAAATTTCTGTATAGGAAAATAGGAGGAATTTTGAGAGAGTATAATTTAAAACTCAACTATCTTAAAAATGAAAAAGCGAGTTGTTTGATTTCGATGGGCAACACTCAGGTTTTGTGTGTAGCAACTCTGCAGAAAAAACTTCCACCATTTTTGAACCCAGATGAAAGTGGATGGATAACAGCAGAGTATTCGATGTTACCAAGGTCTTCAGTTAATAGAGTTGAAAGGGAGAGGGGAAAGATAAACAGCAGATCAACGGAGATACAAAGACTTATAGGTAGAGCGTTGCGTGCATCTGTTGATCTTCGCAAGATGAAAAATATTTCAATAATTGTTGATTGTGATGTTATTTTAGCTGATGGTGGGACAAGATGCGCCTCGATAAATGGAGGTATGGCTGTTCTTTATATACTTGTTTCAAAACTTTTGAAAGATGGTCTTATAGAGGAAAACCCATTCAAAACATATATAGGTGCGATAAGTGGTGGTATCGTTGACAAAAGAATAGTTATAGATCTTGATTATGAAAATGATTCGAAATCTTCATCAGATTTCAACTTCATTTTGGATGATAAAGGAAAAATAGTTGAGATACAGGGAACATCTGAAAGGGATAATATTTCTAAGGATGATTTTGATAAAATTTTTGAAAAAGCCAAAAAGGATATATTTTCAATAATAGCTTTTTCAAAGAAAAAAGTTGGATATGGCAAAATTTAAAATAGAGCATACGGTAAAGAGTGAGAATCCATCTTCAAGGTTGGACATCTTTTTGAAATCTCTCGGTGTAAGGTTATCGAGAACAAGAATTATAAATCTTATAGAGGATGGAAGAGTTTTAGTTAATGGTAGGATAGAGAAACCTTCATATAAAGTAAAAAAAGGAGATCATATTCTTGTTGAATATGAGATACTTGTAAAAACCGATTTACAACCTGAGGATATACCTTTAAAGGTTATCTATGAGGATGATGATATAATAGTTATAGATAAAGAGAAAGGTATGGTTGTACATCCAGCAAAGGGAAACAGAGAGGGAACTATTGTAAATGCTTTACTTCACCATACGAAGATTTCGGGTGGAGATGCTGAAAGACCCGGAGTTGTTCATCGTTTAGATAAGGATACAAGTGGAGTTATGGTTTTTGCAAAGAATGAAAGAGCCCATCAATTCCTTGCAAATGAAATCGAAAGAAGGAGAGTTAAAAGAACATACCTTGCTATTGTTTGGGGTGGATTTACAAGAAAAGTTGGGGAAATAAATGCTCCAATAGGAAGGAGTAATGTTGATAGAAAACTTATGACTGTTACAGATGTAAACAGCAGAGAGGCGATAACAGTTTACAGAGTTTTGAAAAATTTTAAGATATGTTCTCTACTCAAAGTTAACCTTCAAACCGGAAGAACCCATCAGATCAGAGTTCATATGCACCATATAGAACACCCTGTTGTTGGAGATCAGGAATATAAAAAAAATGTTCATTTAGCTTTGAAAAATCTTCCTGTTGACTTGAAAAAACATTTTGATAATATAAACGGACTTATAACAAGACAGGCTCTGCACTCTGTATCGTTGACATTCAGACATCCTTCAGACGGTAGATTAGTTTCATTCTATTCACCTCTGCCTGAAGATTTTAAAGAGGTTTTGAATTACCTCTGGAATTTAGAAAAGGAGAAATGTTGAACCTTATAATCGTTGAATCACCAACAAAAGCAAAAACCATAGAAAATTATGCTGGTAAAGATTTTAAAGTTTTATCTTCAAAAGGGCATATAATAGACCTTCCAGAAAAGGTACTTGGAATAAAAATAGAAAAAGATTTTGAACCAGAATTCAAAATGATCCAAAGTAAATCGAAGATAATTTCACAGATAAAGGAAGAGAGTTTAAAAAGTGAAAATATTTTTGTTGCAACTGACCCTGATAGGGAAGGTGAAGCTATAGCATACCATATAGTTTCAATAATGGATGAAAAATCAAAATCTAAAGCTAAAAGAGTACTATTTTATGAGATTACCAAAAAGGGGATCAAGGAAGGACTTGAAAATCCAAAAGAAGTAAATATGAATCTTGTCGAATCTCAGTATGCAAGAAGGATTCTTGATCGTCTTGTTGGTTATCTTATCAGTCCTTTCTTATGGAAGGTTATAAAAAAAGGCCTTTCTGCTGGAAGAGTTCAATCGGTTGCTTTGAGATTTATATGTGAAAAAGAAGAGAAGATTAGAAATTTCAAAAGTAAGGTAACATTCAAAATAAAAGGTGAGTTTAAACATAAAAACGGTTCATTTTATGCTGATCTGATAAAGTATGATAACGATAAAGCTATATTTGAAGATGAAAGTAAAGCTAAAGAAATATCTGAAATTTTGAGAAAAGAAGAATTTTTTATTAAAAATCTTTCTTTTGATGATAAATCGATAAAACCTTATCCCCCATTCATCACCAGTACACTCCAGCAGGCTGCAGCAAACATTTTAGGTTTTCCTGCAAAAAAAACAATGACAATTGCTCAACAGTTGTATGAGGGAGTAAAGATTGAAAATAGTATGACAGGTCTTATAACATATATGAGAACAGATTCTACAAGGATGAGTGATGATGGTTTAAAGATGATAAGAGATTATATAGCTAAAAATTATTCAAAAGATTACCTTTCAGATAAGGTCAACATATATGAAAGTTCAAAATCTTCTCAGGATGCACATGAAGCTATAAGGGTTACCGATGTTGATTTAACCCCTGAAAAGGTTGAAAAGTATCTATCAAAGGATCAGTTTAAACTCTACTCTTTGATTTGGAAAAGAAGTGTTGCTACACAGATGAAGAATGGAATATACACATATACTACAGTTGACATAGAAGGTGGCAAATTTTATTTCAGAGCAGTAGGTAACAGGTTAAAATTTGACGGGTTTTTAAAAGTTTATCCTTATGGAGATTTCCGAAACCTTAAAAATGATATTCCAGATGTTCTTAAAGGTGATAATGTAAAGCTTAAAGAAGCCTATATAAAAAAGGAAGAGACACAACCACCATCAAGATATACGGATGCAACACTTGTAAAAGCTTTGGAACAGAAAGGTATAGGGAGACCTTCAACCTATGCTGCAATAATAGACATTCTTTTAAAGAGAGAGTATGTTTTAAGAGAAAAGAGATTCTTCAAACCTACGGAACTTGGTGAATTAGTTAATAAACTTTTGATAAAATGGTTTCCAGATATTTTTGATGCTGATTTTACAGCAAAGATGGAAGAAAAGCTTGATCGGATAGTTGATGGAAAATTTTTAAGAAAGGATGTTTTAAAAGAATTTTATAATGAACTTGAAAAGGATTTAAAGAATGCTAATGGAAACAGCAAAGAGGTTTCAAAAAGTGTTCAGCAAAAAACTGACCAGATATGTGAAAAATGTGGAGCACCAATGGTCATAAGATGGGGAAGGTTTGGAAAATTTTTATCATGCACTAACTATCCGAAATGCTCAAACGCTAAACCTATAGTTGAAGAAGAAGAAAAACTTGATGAGAAGTGTCCGATATGTGGAAAAGAACTTGTTGTTAAAAATGGAAAGTTTGGAAAATTTATTTCCTGTTCAGATTATCCAAAATGTAAGTTTACAAAGAACTATTCTATTGGAATAAAATGCCCAAAGGATGGTGGAGATATAGTTCAAAGAAAAAGTTCAAAAGGGAAAATCTTTTACGGATGTTCCAATTATCCTAAATGTGATTTTGTTCTATGGGCAAAACCTGAAAAGGTAAAATGTGAGAATTGTGGTTTTGAAGGGATGGTTAGGTTAAAAGATAAATATAAATGTATAAAATGCGGTCATATTCAGCAGGTTCAAGAAGATAGTTCTGAAGAATAGATAGTGTAAAGATTTTTTACTCTTTCTATATAATTTTTATCAGGTATCTCGTTTCTTCTGATCATTACCTTTTTTATATCTTCAATCAACTTTTCGATATCGTAAATATTTGTTTCATCTCCCCATGAAAAAGGTTTTATATATTTTTTGTTTTTTATATCAAGAAAGATGTTTGAGAATGGACCTATAACCGTTCCAGTATTTATCATTGTTCCAATAGCTGTTCTTGTATGTTCCCCTATTATAGAACCGAGTTTCTGCATTCCACTATCAACGAAACTCTTTCCGTTATAAATCTTTACAGTAGAATAGTTGTTTTTTAAATCGGAATTTGTTGTTCCAGCACCAAGGTTTACCCATCTACAAATAATTGAGTGTCCAATAAAACCGTAATGGTGTTTGTTAACATAATCAAAAAAAATCGTTTCTTCAACTTCTCCAGAAATTTTACATACTTTTCCAGAAATGAATGGCCCCCTTATTGTTGCACTGTCTATCAGGTTATTTTCACCTATGAAAGCTGGTCCTTCGATAGAATTAAAATTTTTCAAGATAGTGTTATCGGATATATAAACATCACCTTTTGTTAAATTTATTATAGTACAACCTTCTATTTTAACATTTTTACCTAAATGGAGTTTTTTTCTTTCACCTATTATTAAAATGTTTTCTAAAATATTTTGATCATTTTGAAAATTTGCACTTTCGAAATAAAAATTCAAAATCTTTTCAAGGTTTTTTACCAGATCAAAAGTGTTCTCTATTTTTGATATACTGTTGATCTGAGAAAGGTCCATTCCTAATATTTTTATCTCTTCTTTATCCATAGTGAGTGAAATTGGGAAAAGGTTCATAATTCCATCTCCCTTTTGTATGTTTCATAATATTCAAAAATTTTTTCCTTGAATTCTTTTTTGAATCTTTCCTTTGAGAATTTTAATGCATTATCTCTACATTCCTTTTGTGAAAAACTAATCTGTTCAAACCTTTTTATGGCATCTGTTAGAGAATCTACACTCTGTTTTTCAAAAAATAAACCTGTTTTTCCTTCAACTACAGTTTCCAAAGCACCACCCATCTTCAAAGCTATAACAGGTTTCCCGCATGCCTGTGCTTCAAGAGAAACTATTCCAAAATCTTCTATCTGTGGGAAAATTAACGCTCTACATCTCTGATAGTATGATAAAAGTTTTTTATCATCAACATAGTTTAAAAATTGGATGTTTCTTTCTGCAATAGATTTCAAATAGTTGTAATGTGTTCCCTCTCCTATTATAACGAGCGGTTTTTTCAATCTGTTAAAAGATTCTATTGCAAGTTCTATAGATTTGTAAGGTTTCAACCTTGAAACTATAAGAAAGAACTCTTCCTGCCTTTTATTTTGATCTGGAACAAAAAATTCTGTATTTATAGGTGGATAGATTATCGGAGATTCAATATCATAATATTTTTTTAACCTTTTTTGAACAGTTTTTGAAATGGTTATATAAAAATCTGGTCTTTTTGAAGAGACCTCATCCCAAACTCTTATTTGACTTAGAATTATTTTAAGTCCTTTGCTGATAACACCTTTCTTTTTAATCAGTGGAAAGAAAGATTCCCAAACGAATCTCATCGGGTTTAAACAGTAAGTAACATGCATAGTTTTTGTGTTTGTAACAACTCCTTTTGCCCATGCACTCGAATTCGAAATTATTATATCGAACTCTCTTGTATCGAAGGATTCAACAGCAGCTGGATAAAATGGCAAAAGGTATTCATAGTAAAATTTTGAAAATGGGAATCTGTTTAAAAAAGATTTCTTTATGTTTTGCTTTGAAAGAAATGGTGAAATTTTATTTTTATCGTATATAAGTGTAAATAGGGTTGATTGGGGAAAAATCTCAAGTAATACCTCTAAAACCCTTTCAGCCCCACCATATTGGTTTAGATAATCATGGACAATTCCAATTTTCATTATTGATATTATATGTGTTGAAAAAAAATAGTAAATAGGTAAAATACGGGTTATGAAGAAAATTGTATTTTTAAAAATTTTTATGCTTTTTATATTTGTCTTTGTACATTCTGGACAAAGGTATAATCAACTTTTTATAGAGAAGGCTATAGAAAAGAGAAATTTTGAAGAGTTGGATGATGAGATTTTAGTTAAGATTGCCAGAAACTATTATGTTGAATATGATATAGACAATTTTTTGGGGACATTGAAAAATATAAAAGATTACGAAATCAAAAAGATTATTGAAGAGGAAAGTTTTAAATATGCTGTTGAAAATAAAAATTATGCTTACTCTTTAAAACTTATAGAAAATCTCGATGATTCTTTAAAAACCAAATTCTATCTTAAATTATCTTACAGGTATATTGATGAACAAAATTTTTCTAAAGCAAAAAACTACCTAACTCTTTCAGAGCAATTTCTTCCACTTATAAAGAGAGATTTTAACAGGATAGAGTCAAAGATACTTTTAGGAAAAGGGTTCGGTATAGTTAAAGATATGTCAAAATCTCTCTCATACCTTAGCTCAACTTTTTGGGAGATAAACAGGTTGAAAGATAAGGATAAAAAATCTATACTTCTTGTTGAACTTTACGACTCCTACAAAAAATTGAATCTCTTGGTGAACTCAAAGTTGTTGGAAATTCAGATAGATCTTGAAAAAGATCCAGAATGTTTACTTTTAATCTCTGAAAAATTCTATGAAAAAGGTGATAATATAAATTCTAAAAAATATCTCGACCTTGCATACAAGAATAAGAACTTTATAAAAAATAATGTAAAAAAAGCGCAAATACTTTCTCAGATAACGAATAGATATTCTATTTTGAATGAAAAGAAAAAAGTTATTTTATCTTTCAATGAAACTATTAAGGAAGCGAAAGGTATTTCTAAAAGAGAGGATAGGATCAAAATTATAATGTCGGTTTTTAAATTCAATGATGACGAAAATTTAGATAAACTTTTGGTAGAGGATATATTTTTGATCAAGGATCGTAGATTAAAAAATGAGATGTTTTTAAAACTCATTGAGACATATCTTATAAAAGGTGAAGAAGAAAAAGGTTTTTTGCTGTTGAAAATTGTTTTGAACGAATTGAGATCGAACAAGGATGAAAACCTTTTATTCTATTTGCAACTTATATCAGAGATGTATGCTGATTATGGTAGTGTATCTTCATGTATGGATTATATAAATATTTTGAAAAAGTACTTTAAAAATTATCCTTCAGTTATAGCTAAGATGTACATATATAAGAATGATTTTTACAAAGGAATAGAGTATATAAGAGTGGTTAAAGATGTTAAGGAAAAGATACCACTTCTTTATCTTTATCTTGAAGAAACCTTCAAAAAGGATGATAACAGTTTAAACAACGATAACCTTATAGAAGCACTTCAAATAGTTTCAAAAATAGATAATAAAAAATTCAAGTCCCTTTTTTTACTTGATCTTTCATATCTTCTTTCAAAATACAATGTTAGCATTGATAACAGAACTTTATACTATCTTGAAACTATTTAACCTTTTTCAAACTATCAACAACATCCTTTAAATCTGTTCCCCTTCCAGTAAAGTATTCTTCAATTTTTTTCTTTATCCCTTCATCTATATTTCTCTCTATTGGATTTATTGGAGAGTTTCCAACAGTTTCAACAAAGAATTTTCCAAAATCAATTATAGGGGAAACCCCTTTTTCTGTTATATAATCAACAGAATCCTTATCCGTATGGACAAATCTTGAAGGAACTCCACCTGCCCTCAGAAGGTTTATCGTTGGGACACCTTTCAATGAGAAGGGCATGTTGTCACTTGAGTAAATATCTTTCAAAACGATCAAAGAACTTCCAACAAGTTTTGAAACAAAATTTACAACATTAACTAAATAATCTGAGGCAGTTACTATACATTGTGTTACTCCAAAAGGATCTCCGGCAACATCAAAATTAATTCCAAGGATATAATCTTTTAACTCATGCTCTCTTCTCGCTACAAAAAATCTACTTCCCCATAAACCCCATTCCTCTCCAGAGAAGAATGAAAATATCAGATCTCTTTTTGTTGGATTTTTTGAAAAGTATGCTATCATTTCTGCCATTATACCTATTCCACCACTGTTATCTGAACCTCCCGGAGATCTTGGAACTGTATCCGTATGTCCCATAAGAACCAACTTCTCTTCACTTTTACTTTTACCTTTTATCTTTGCAATAATGTTTTCACTTCTCGTTTTAAAAGTTTTCCCCTTACCTTCAATCTTTACTTTTTTCCCAACATTTTCAATAAGTTTTAAAATATCAGAATATTTTACATCCATCATAGGTATTATACATTTTTTCTCTATCATCCAGCTTGAAAGGTGTAAAGATGAAATGAGGTCGTCAGACCTTGAAGCGGTTATAATACCTTTAATCTTTTTCTCTTTCAGTATTTGGAATTTAGACATGTTTGGTCTATCCCTCATTATTAGAATTTTGTTTTCAAAGTTTTTATCAACATTCTGTATCTGGTCAAAAGATTCTGCATATTCAAGTATTCCATCGACAGCAAATGGGACAGTTAATCCGTATGGGACACCTTCAAATTTTTTTGAGCCTATAAAGATATTTCCTTTTCCAATTTCAGATATGTATAAAGGAAACTCAAGGGTTTCATATTCGACTTTTATATCTTTTAAAAATTGAACGATTATTCTGTTTGCTTTTTTATGGTTATCTGTTCCAGCAACCCTTTCTCCTTTTAGTTTAAGCATAAGATCGTAAGCTATCTTTCCAGTCATCATGCCTCCTTTTTTAAAAAATTTTAACATATAGACTTTTAAAGTAAATAAAAATTTTTTAAAAAATAAATTGACTTGATCAAAAAAAAAATTATAATCGAAGAAAAATTTTCTCTTTTAAAGAGGTGTGTATGTCAGACGACTATAAATTTGATCCAATGGTTAGACTTCTAAAACCAGAACTTGAAGAGATAATAAAAAATAAGGACTGGAAGAATTTAAAAGAGATAATCTCTTTCTGGCAGCCTCCTGAGATAGCAGACCTTTTTAGAGAGATTGAACCGAGGGAAAGGGTTGTTATTCTAAGATTGCTTCCAAAAGATTTTCAACAGGAAGTTTTTTCATACCTTGATAGCGATATGCAAGAGAATATTTTAAAAAACCTTTCTAACGATGATATCAAATCTATAATTGAGGAACTTGAACCTGACGATAGAACAGAACTTTTTGAAGAGATGCCACCGGATCTGACAAGGAAAATGATAAATCTTCTCTCTTCAGATGAGAGAAAGAGATCTTTACAACTTTTAGGTTATCCTGAAAAAAGTGTTGGAAGATTGATGACTCCAGATTATATAGCGGTACAGAATTCTTGGACTATAGAGAAAACTATAGAATATATAAGAAATTTTGGTAAAGATGTTGAAACTATAAATATGATCTATGTTGTTGATGAACAGTGGCATCTTCTCGATGATATCTCTATAAAGAAACTTATACTTGCACATCCTTCACAGACTATAGAATCTTTGATGGATAAAAGTGTTGTCTTTTTAACTGCAAACACTGATCAGGAAGAAGCAATTAAAATTTTTGAAAAGTATGATCTTTTATCTTTGCCTATTACAGATGAAGGAAGACATCTTTTAGGAATAGTTACATTTGACGATATACTTGATGCTGTTAGAGAGGAACAGACAGAAGATTTTACAAAATTTTCAGGTATTCAGTCACACGATATTGATCTTGATTTCATAACGAGAATAAAAGATGTTCCAATGATGCAAATTTTTAAAGCAAGGATTAGCTGGCTTGTTGCTCTATTAATTATGGATTTTGTAACTGGTGGTATCATTCAGGGATTTCAGGACACTATTGCAAAATATGTTGTTCTTGTTTCATTTCTGCCTGTTCTTGTTGATACAGCTGGAAATGCTGGTGCCCAATCAGCTACTCTTGTTATAAGGGCTCTTGCTATGGGAACTATACAGATGAAGGATTGGTTTTCTTTGATTGTTAGAGAACTTTTCATATCTACCCTTCTTGGTCTTGTTATGGGAGCTGGTATTTCAATTATGGGATTTGTTAGGGGGAAAAGTTTGTCGATCACGATTGTAGTTATAATTTCGATGTTTATCAATGTTATAATTGGAAGTCTGATAGGTATTCTTTTACCATTTATTTTCACGAAATTGAAAAAGGATCCTGCAACAGCAAGTACTCCACTTATAACATCTCTTGCAGATATAATCGGAACAGCTATCTATCTTGGTATTGCATACCTTTTTTTGATCAGATGATCAATTTTTCTTAAAAACACTTATTTCTCTACAACCGGTTATACCCATATTGGACATCTTGTTTAACTCTATCCTTACAAATCTTGCTCTTTTGTTTAAATTCTGAAAATAAAAATAATTTTCATCCATAGAAACGGAATCTATCTTTTCGTCCCATCCATTGGTTGTATCATCGTCAAGAATAAGATAATATTTCCCAATTTCTCCGGTGTGAGTTATACCATAGACAACAACTGAGAAGATTGAATCGTAAACCTGTCCCAAATCAACAACTATCCAAGAAACATCGGTTGAACCAATAGAGAGTGAATAAGAAGGGTATGGTCCAAAACCACCATCCGTGAGTGTTTTTATTGTGTCAGGTGTTGCTTCTCTGAAAGAGTTTTTCCCAAGTGAAATAAGAGTGTATCCAGTTAAAGGTATTGATGTAGTGTCAGTTTCAGACATATAGATGAAGCTAAAATCAGCATCTGATGAAGCCTTCTTTTCACATAAGATCCTCCATCCAAGATACTGGTTCCCACCAAAAATGTAAGAGGGATAAGAGATTGTGTCCCCTTTTGCAATCTTTTTCTGCCAAAGGTTGTATCCTATTCCATCTATTTTAGCTTTCACTTCGAATCTGTATGTATCTATATCATTTATGCCAATCTTTTCAACATCTTCAAAAGAAAAGTTTACATTCCCATTATCAATATTAAAAGAACAGTTCGCTTTCCATAGTTTCAAATCTGGAACAGGGTTTTCTAAATTTAAAGGATAAAAATCTATTCTCGTGTGTGGCTCAAGTGGAAGGTTTGTGTTGTAATTCATAACTGCAACCTTATAGGTTGAACCATTACTTGTTGTAAAATCTCTTCCTTTTCTTAAAAACTCATAATAACCAGAAGAATCTGTTACAGTGTAAGTTGATGGAGTTAACCCAAAAAAATCAGTTAAAAAAGATTCTGTTGATAATATCCAAAGCCCAATCTCCATATCATCGTAAGAAGTTGAATCTGTGTCTATACATTTTCCACTTATCTTAACAGTATCATCGGGTCCATATTGAGCCTGTGGGCCAAGGTTGCAAGATGTTATAATAAGTATGGAAAGAATAAAAAGAAAAAATTTTTTCATGAAAACTCCCTTTAAATTAATTGATGTCAATTCACCAATTCTCCCTTAATAAATGGTAATTTACAATAAGCGTAAAGTCAATATACTTTTTTGAATTTTTTAAAAAATTATACAGATTATTAATGTATACATTTTGTATGTTATTTAAATTTCTACTTTCAGAAGGATGGGTAGTAACAAATCCACGAGAATTTACTTGTTGAATAAAGGATAAATTTTTGATATAATAAAATATTAAAAATTAGGAGAAAGAATGGCAAAAAGAACGATTTTTATTATCTTAATTTTAACTGTATTTTTAATTTTATTTTTACCTGCATGTGAAAGTAAAAAGGAAGTTGTTGAAACTACCGAAAAGGTTCTTGAACTTCCAGATAAAACAAAAGTCATTTCAGATCTATCAAAACTTAGAAACCAGATAGCAACTTTTTACATGAACAATGGTAGATATCCAAACGATCTTGGTGAGTTGAATATAGATCTTTTTAATCCTATAGAGGATTTTGTATATAACAAAAATAACGGAAATGTGAAAAATAAAAATTACCCACAACTTTAAGGAGTTATGAATGGATATCAACAGACAGAGAGTGATTGATGTTACTATTGAAGATGAAATGAAATCATCTTACCTTGATTACGCTATGTCGGTAATCATAAGCAGAGCTTTACCAGATGTAAGGGATGGTTTGAAGCCTGTTCATAGAAGGATCCTTTATGCGATGAAGGAGTTAGGTCTTTACCATAACAAGCCATTCAAAAAATCTGCAACTGTTGTTGGTGATGTTCTTGGAAAATATCACCCACACGGTGATATGGCTGTTTATGAAACACTCGTAAGGATGGTGCAAGATTTTTCTTTAAGGTATCCACTTGTAAAAGGACAGGGTAACTTTGGTTCAATAGATGGTGATTCGGCAGCAGCATACAGATACACTGAAGCGAAACTTTCAAAGATCGCTGAAGAGATGCTTGTTGATATTGAAAAGGATACTGTCGATTTTATGCCGAACTTTGATGGTTCTTATAAAGAACCTGTTGTCCTTCCATCAAAGTTTCCAAATATACTTGCTAACGGAACATCTGGTATCGCAGTTGGAATGGCAACAAATATACCACCACACAACATAACCGAACTTGTTGATGGAATGGTAGCTTACATTGATGATCAGGATATTTCAGTTGATAAACTTATGAAATATATAAAAGGCCCAGATTTTCCTACAGGTGGAATAATACAGGGAGTTGGCGGTATTAAAAAAGCTTATGAAACTGGAAAAGGACAGATAATTATAAAAGGAAAGGTGAAATTTGAGACTAAAAAGAACGATAAAGAACAGATAATAGTAACAGAAATACCATATCAAACAAACAAAGCAAAACTGATTGAAAAAATTGCTGAACTTGTCACAAACAAAGTGATTGAAGATATTTCCGATATAAGGGATGAAAGTGATAGAGATGGCATGAGAATAGTTCTTGAACTTAAAAGAGGTGCTGAAAAAAAGGTAGTTTTAAACCAACTATACAAGCACACCCAGTTGAAAACTTCATATTCTATAATGTTTATTTGTCTTGTTAACAACGAACCAAAAGTGCTTGGACTTAAGGATATAATCCATCATTACATAAAACATAGAGAGGTTGTTGTAAAAAGAAGAACCGAGTTTGATCTTAGAAAAGCTGAAGAAAGGGCTCATATTGTAGAAGGTTTAAAAATAGCAGTTTCAAATATCGATGAGGTTGTAAGAATAATAAAGACATCTGAAAATGTTCAGGACGCATCAGAAAAATTGCAGAAAAAATTTAAACTTTCAGAGGTACAAGCGAACGCTATACTTGAGATGAAACTTGCAAGGTTGACTGGACTTGAGAGAGAAAAACTTGACCAGGAATATGAGGAGTTGATAAAACTCATAGAAAAGTTAAGATTCATCCTTTCTTCTGAAAAAAATATTCTCAATGTTGTAAAGGAAGAACTTATACAGATAAAAAAAGAGTATGGGGATGAAAGGTTGACAGAGATAGTTCCATCTGAGGATGAAGAACTTGAAATAGAGGATCTTATAGCTGATGAAAATGTTATTGTTACGATAACACATCAGGGTTACATAAAAAGACAATCGATTTCATCTTATAGAAAACAGAATAGAGGTGGTAAAGGAATAATAGGTTTAACTACAAAGGATGATGATTTCGCTGAAAAGATTTTTATAGCCTCAACCCACCAGTATATACTTTTCTTCACAAACAAGGGAAAAGTTTATTGGCTTAAAGTTTTCCAGATACCTGAAGGTGGAAGGACTTCCAAAGGAAGGGCAATAGTTAACCTTCTTGAACTTGAAAAGGGTGAAGAGATAATGGGAAGTGTCCCTGTTAGAGAGTTTGATGATAAACATTTCGTTTTCATAATAACTAAAAATGGTGTAGCTAAAAAAACTGAACTTTCAGCATTCAGTAATCCAAGAAAGGGTGGAATAATAGCTTTGAGTTTGAATGAGGGTGATAATGTTGCTGATGTTGCATTAACAGATGGAAACAACGATGTGATAATAGTTACAAAATGGGGAATGGCAATAAGATTCAACGAGAATGAAGTTAGAGATATGGGTAGAGGTGCAACAGGAGTGAAAGGTGTTACACTTGATGAGGATGATGAAGTTGTCAGTATGGTTGTTGTTAAAAGGGAATCAACGCTCTTTATCGCAACAGAAAACGGTTATGGGAAGAGATCAGAGATGCAGGAATATAGAAAAACCCATAGAGGTGGAAAGGGTGTTATCGCCATCAAGACACATGAAAGGAATGGTGCAGTTGTTGATGCTATAGAGGTTCTTGATAACGATGAACTTCTTTTGATAGCTGAGTCTGGGCAGATAGTTAGAATAGCTGTTTCAGATATTAGAGTTATCGGAAGAAACACGGGTGGTGTCAGGTTGATGAATCTCTCAGAGGGAGACAAACTTATTGATGTAGCTATAATAGCACACGAGTATTCTGAGGGAGAGAATGGAGATGATAAAGTTGATAATGAAGATGTTGAGGAAGAAGAAAACGGAGAAGAGAAAAACGACGAAGAGAGTTTAGGTGAAAAGAATGAATGAAATTATAGATGTTTCAAAATTATACAAAAAAATTGAAGATAATGTAAAAAAAGTTGTAGTTGGTCAGGATGAGATAATTAAAATGGTTTTCCTGACTCTCATATGTGATTCTCATTCTATAATAGTTGGTGTTCCGGGTCTTGCAAAAACGTTGATAATAAAACTTATAGCAAAAACAATTGATTGTAAATATAGTAGAATACAGTTCACTCCCGATCTGATGCCTTCAGATATAACCGGAACAACTGTTTTAAGAAAGGATGGAAACGAAACTTTGTATAAGTTCATAAAGGGACCGATATTTGCAAACATTATACTTGCTGATGAAATAAACAGAACTCCACCTAAAACTCAGGCTGCATTACTACAGTCTATGGAAGAGAGGGTTGTAACCAATGAAGGTTTAGATTACAAATTGGAAAAGCCTTTCAATGTTTTTGCAACCCAAAATCCTATAGAGCAGGAAGGAACATACCCTTTACCTGAAGCTGAACTTGATAGGTTCATGTTTATGATAGAGATAAATTATCCTGATAAAAGATCAGAGATTGAAATTTTGAAGGAAAGGATAGTCAACGAGAATTTTAATGTTGAAGAAGGTATAGTTAAAAAAGATGAGATATTAAAAATTCAAGAGTATGTTAAAACTCTTCCGGTAGGTTCTAATATTGTTGAAACGGTTTTAAAAATTTTGAGAAACTCAAGACCTGAAACGAGTGAAGTAGATAAAGTATCAGAATATGTAAAATGGGGAGCAAGCCCGAGAGCTGGAATTTTTATCATAGCTGCGGCAAAAGGATACGCTCTTCTCGATGGAAGGTTAACACCTGATATAAGTGATGTTGTTAAAGTTTCTTCTTATGTTTTAAAACACAGGTTGATCCTTTCTTTCAAAGGTGAGATGGAAAATGTTAAAAAGGAAGATATCATTGAAAGTATCATTAAAAAAAGTTGTTTTTAGTTTAATTTTTTTCTCTCTTATTTTTTGTAATCTTTTTGCAGATGATGATATTGATAATAAAATTAATGAAAATGAGAAAAAGTTAAACGATCTAAAAAAACAGTTGAACCAGATAAAAGTTAAAAAGGATTCCTTAAAGGTTGAAGAGACTAAGACACTTTTTAGTTTAAACAAGATGGATGAGGAGATATACCTTACAAACCTTTTGATAAAACAACTTGAAACCAAAGATAAACTTTTATCTTTGAAAATAGATACAACCGAAAAGGAACTTATAAAAATACAAAGTGAATTGAACGATAGAAGAGCGAGACTGAAAACGAGAGTTGTAAACATATACAAGAAAGGAAAAATTCACACATTTGAAGTTGTTTTCACATCAAAATCTTTCGCAGATTTAGCTAAAAGGATAAGGTATCTTTTACTTTTAGCAAAACAGGATAAAAAACTTTACGATAAAGTAAAGAAGTTACAATTATCCTATCAGACAAAATTGAAAGAGTATAACCAGAGTAAGGAGCAACTTCTTTTAGTGAAGAGTGAAGTTGAAAAAGAAAAAATTGAACTTCAAAGCAAGATGGAACAGAAGAAGCAGTTCTTAAAAGGCTTGCAGAGTGAACAGAAAAAACAGAGTGATATTGAAAAAGAACTTATTAAATCTCAAGAATCTTTGCAATACCTTATAAACAAGTTGAGAATCGCACAAAAAAAGATTGACAAGAAAAGGGATGTTTCTGAAGGGAAGCATTATTTTGATTTGAATAAAGGTAAAGTTATTTGGCCTGCCAGTGGAAAGTTGATCTCTTCTTTTGGTTCAGTTATGCATCCAAAATATGGAACGAAAACTATAAACAACGGTATAGATATAAAAGTGAATATTGGAGATCCAATTTATGCCGTTTATGATGGAGACATTATCTATGCTGATAAATTTTTGGGTTATGGGAATGTTATAATGATAGATCATGGAAATGGTTACTATACTTTATATGCACATCTTTCAGAGATAGATGTGGTTTTGAACCAGCCGATTCTAACAGGTGAAGTTATTGGAAAAGGTGGTGACACAGGTTCACTCGAAGGGCCTGTTTTGCATTTTGAAATTAGGAAAGATGGAAAACCTGTTAACCCTTTGAACTATCTTAAGAAGAAGTAGTATGTTTGAAAATATTGTTGGACATTTGAAGGTAAAAAGTATTCTCGAAAAATCCTTAACTGAAAAAAGGATAGCTGGAGCGTATCTTTTTACAGGGAACAGAGGTGTTGGAAAATTTTCTCTTGCATTAGAGTTTGCAATACAGATCTTTGGTGAGAAATACAGAACCTATGTTGAAGAGTTCAGACATCCAGACCTTTTTATAATATATCCCTTTTTGAAGAAGGATCTTGCTTCTTCGGATTCATTGTTGAAATCTATAAATGAAAGCCTACAGGAAGGTATAAAGGATAAAAGAACGAAAAAGGAAAGGACTCTTTTCCTTTTAAACTTTTTCTCATATTCAGGAAACGAGAATATTCCAGTTGACCTTGTTAGAGAGATGATAGTTGAATCTTCAACCAAACCTTACCTTTCAGATAAAAGGATTTTCATAGTTAGAAATATTGAAATGATGAGAAAAGAATCTGCGAACACTTTTTTAAAGATTCTTGAAGAACCACCTAAATCAACAATGTTTATACTTACAACGGATAATTTGAATGGTGTTTTACCTACAATAGTTTCAAGATGTCAGGTTTTAAAATTCGGTTACCTTTCAAAAGATGATTTTAAAAAAATTTATAAAGATCTTGGATACGATGAGAGTAAAATAGAAAATTATCTTTACCTTTTCGATGGTTATATAAGTCCTGAAATTGATCTTGAAATATCTTTCGATTCTAAAAAAAGTTTAGAGATGTTTCTTTCTGGTGACAGGGAAAATTTCTTGAAATATTTTTCTACCTTAAGTAAAAAGGGAAGTGAAAAATATTTTTTAAAACTTTTTTTGAAAGTTCTAACAAAATATTTAAACCAGAAGATGGTTCAGGAAGAGAGCAATGAGAATGTGGAGAAAATTTCAGATATGTTTGAAGAGTTGATGGATATTGAGCAGGATATTAAAGTTAATTTTCAGACCGCTCATATTATTAATCATATCTTCGATCTAAATGAAGGAGTAAAAGAGAATGTTTGGAAGAGTTGAGTTCAGAGGTTCTGATAGGATGATGTTCGAGATTCCAACCAACATAGATGTGGAGGAAGGGAAATATGTAATATGTCAACACGATCAGGGGCTCGATATTGGAATACTTTTAAAAATCTTTCCATACGAGTTTGAAAAATCTATAGGAAAGATAATAAGAAAAGCGACGGATGATGATATTAGATTGAAAAAATCTAATGAGATGAAGGAAAAAGATGCTTATGAACCGACTCTGAAATTTATAAAAGAGAATGGATTGAATATAAAACTCGTTGATATAGAAATACATTTTGACGGTCAACATATAACATTCTATTTCATATCAGAAAAGAGAGTTGATTTCAGAAATCTTGTAAAACAACTTGCTTCATTCTTCCATGCGAGAATACAGATGAAACAGATAGGAGTCAGAGATTATGCTAAAAGGCTCGGTGGTTTTGGAGCATGTGGACAGGAACTATGTTGTAAAAGGTTTTTGAAAGATTTTGAAGCTATAACATTACAAACATTAAAAGACCAAGGATTATCAGTTACTCCGCAAAAAGTTTCTGGAATGTGTGGAAGGTTGATGTGTTGTCTTATGTATGAGATGGATTTTTATGAGGAAGTTTATAAAAAGTTCCCTCCGATAAACTCTAATGTTATCACTGATCTTGGTGAAGGGAAAATAGTTAAACTGGATATATACAAAGACCAAGTAACTATACAGTACAATAATGTGGAAGAGAATGGAGGTCTGATAACCCATTCACTCGAAGAATTCAACAGGATAAAAAAGAAAAGATGGAAATTCATAACAAATATGAATAGAACAAAGGAGGATCGATGACAAGGTATCTCGTAACCGCTGCTTTACCTTACGCTAATGGCCCAATACATATAGGGCATCTGGCAGGTTGTTATCTTCCTGCTGATATATATGTAAGGTATCTTAGGCTTAAGGGAGAAGATGTCTGTTTTATATGTGGAAGTGATGAACATGGTGTTCCAATAACGATAAAAGCGGACGAGATGAAAAAAACTCCAAAGGAAATAGTTGATTATTATCATAAAGTTATGAAAGACTCTTTTGAAAAATTTGGAATAGTTTTCGACAATTTTTCTGGAACATCGAGACCTATACATCACGAGAATGCTAAACATTTCTTTTTAAAACTTTACGAAAATGGATTCGTATCAAAAAAAGTTGAAAAACAGTATTACTGTGAGCATTGTAAAAGATTTTTACCTGACAGGTATGTTGAAGGAATATGTCCACATTGCAAAGCTGAGGGAGCGAGAGGGGATCAATGTGATGCTTGTGGAAAACCTATAGATAATGTTTCCCTAATTGAGCCGAAATGCAAATTATGTGGTGCAACACCTATAGTAAAAGAGACAGAACATTTTTATCTTGATCTTGATAAATTTCAGGAAAAGTTGAAAGATTACATAAACTCGAGAACATGGTGGAAAGATAATGTTAAAGAGTTTTCTTTGGGTTGGATAAAAGAAGGATTGAAACCGAGAGCTATAACAAGGGATTTAGATTGGGGAGTTAAAGTTCCTATTCAGGGTTTTGAGAATAAAGTTCTCTATGTTTGGTTTGATGCTCCAATAGGTTACATATCATCAACTATGGAGTATTTCAAAAATAAAGGTGATGAGAAAGAGTGGGAAAAATGGTGGAAAGATAAAGACACAAGGATAATACATTTTTTGGGAAAGGATAATATAGTGTTTCATTCTGTAATATGGCCATCTATACTTATGGGTGTTGATGAAGGATATAACCTTCCATACGATATTCCTGCAAATGAGTATCTGAATATTGAAGGTAAAAAACTTTCAACATCGAGAAACTGGGCAATATGGCTTGATGATTATCTTAAAAGATTCCCACCAGACATTTTAAGGTATGTATTAGCTTCCATACTTCCGGAAAACAAGGATACAGATTTCTCATGGACAGAATTTCAAAATAGAAATAATGGTGAACTTGCTGATATATATGGGAATTTCGTTAACAGAACAGTTCAGTTTGTATTAAAATACAATGATGGGAAAGTAAAAATCGGAAAAGATCTTAAGGATGATGATAGAGAATTTTTGAAAAACATCTATGAGAAAGTTGAAAAAATTGGAGAGTATATAGAAACATATCAATTGAGAAAAGCAACATATGAGTTTATGGATATAGCAAGAGAATCTAACAAATACTTTGCTTTGAAGGAACCATGGACTCTATCAAAAAATGATAGGGATTATCTTGATACAGTTTTATATGTTTGTATGAAAGCTGTGGTTGTTCTTTCATGTGTTGGAGATCCTTTTATTCCTTTCACATCAAAGAAGTTAAGAGAATTTTTGTCCATAGATAGTTTTTTGTGGAAAAATATAAAGGATATAGAGCCAAAGGGTGATTTCAAAGGTAAAAAACTTGATATACTTTTCACGAAGATTGACGAAAAAATAATCGAAGAGGAAAGGAAAAGGATGGGACAACCAATTCAAGATAGTTTAAATGTTAGCGTTGAAAAGAATGATGAGCATATATCTATAGATTATTTTAAAAAAGTTAAACTTGTAGTTGCAAAGGTTCTTTCCTGTGAGAAGGTTGCAAACTCTGATAAACTTTTAAAGTTAAGGATAGATTTAAAAGATGAAACGAGAGAGATAGTAGCAGGTGTAGCATTATTCTATAAACCTGAAGACCTTGTTGGGAAAAAGATCATAGTTGTGAAAAATCTTGAACCTGCAACAATAAGAGGGAACAAATCTTATGGAATGCTTCTTGCTGCATCAGATAAAGATAAAAAAAGAGTAAAAGTTCTTTTCGCTGATGAAAGTAGTGAGGCGGGTGACACAGTTGGCTGAAACTTTTCTTGATTCCCATCTCCATCTTCAGATGGATGAGTTTGAGTTTGAAAAAAAGAAGGAAGATTATATTTCAATGCTAAGAGAGAATGATGTAAGAATATTGAACATAGTTGGATACGATCTCGAGAGTAGTGAAAAATCTTTCAACATAAAATTTCCAGATGATTTCGAGGTATACTATTTTGTTGGAATTCATCCCCATTATGCTTTAAAATACAAAAATGAAGAAATTCTTGAAATAGAAAAATTACTTGAGAGAAAAGATTGTACTGGATTGGGAGAGATAGGAATAGATCTCTTTTGGCATAAAAGTGATGAGATTGAAAATCAAAAGGAACTTTTTATAAAACAGCTTGATATAGCAAGAAGAAAGAAAAAACCTGTTATGCTTCATGTTAGAAATGGTTACGATGAGGTTTTAGAGATTATTGAAGGATACAAAGATTTGGTCTTTGAGTTCCATAGTTTTTCTGGTACAAAGGAACAACTCGAAATCATTTTTTCCAAAAAATATTTTTTTGGTATAAACGGTATTTTAACATTTAAGAATAACGATCTGAAAGAGATTTTAAATAAAAAACATCTTGCCAGAATGCTTATCGAAACAGATTCCCCATACTTAACACCAGTTCCTTTCAGAGGGAAAAGGAATACTCCTGAAAAGGTAATTTACATTTATAAGAGAGTATCCGAACTTTTTGGTATAGACATAAAAGATCTGAAAAGAATAATAAGAGAGAATTTCTATGAGTTCATCGGGAAAAAGAGTTAAACTGTCACAAAATTTTTTGACTGATAGAAATGTTTTGAAAAATATAGAAAAAAGTTTACCAGAACTTGAAGGAAAAAATGTTTTAGAGATAGGTGGTGGAGATGGAAAGATAAGTGAGATAATATTATCGAAAAAACCTGACAATCTATCTATACTTGAACTCGATAGAGTGTATTTTGAAATTCTTAAAGAAAAATTCTCAAAATTTGAAAATGTAAAGATTTTTAACAAAAGTTGTCTTGATTATAAGATAGAAGAAGATATAACTGTTTCAAGTATTCCATACAGTTTATCGAAGGATATTTTCAAAAAAATAGTTGAATCTGAAAGCATTGAGGAAGGTTATTTCATAGTTCAAAAAGAGTTTGGAGAAAAGATTACAAAAGGTTCATTTCTCCCTATATCAATGTATGTTAATATTTTTTTTGAAACGGAGAATATTTTTGATATAAAGAAGAATTCTTTTAATCCTCCACCTAAAGTTGATTCAAGATTATTACATATTTTAAGAAAAAAAAGTTTTGAAAAAAAATATGATAAACTTTGGGATTTTCTAAACTTTTTAACGCAGAATAGAAACAGAAATTTAAACAAGTTTTTCAAAGATCTTGATGAAAGAAAAATCCACACTCTCTATTTGGAAGAGATTTTAAAAATATATGCTGACAAATACATTCATTCATATTGATGGTATAAGTTATAGGAAAGAACAACAACTTTGGAAAAAAGGCTTTAAGAGTTGGTGGGATGTTCTTGAAAGATGGAAAGATTTACCTTTTGGTGAAAAAAAGAATGAAGAGGTTCTTAAAGAGATTAAACGATCTATAAATTCTTTTAAAAATGACGATATAAAATATTTTTTAAAAAGGTTGAAATATAGAGATTATTGGAGGGTGCTGACCCACTACAGGAAAGAGATAGGTTATCTTGATATTGAAACATCTATGGAAGGAGAGATAACACTCATAGGACTTTTCGTTGGAGGGAACTTCTATCTTTACAAAAGTGGAGATGATTATTTAAAACTTGAAAAAATGTTTTCAATACCGACTATACTTGTTTCTTTCAATGGACAGACATTCGATATTCCAAGGATAAAAAAGGAGTTCCCCTTTTTATCTTTACCTGATTACCATTTTGATCTTTTCAGAGCATCGAAAAGTATAGGTTGGAAAGGTGGTTTGAAGAAACTTGAAGAACAATTTTTGATTGAAAGATCAGGAAAAGTAAAAAATCTAACAGGTTACGATGCTGTACTTTTATGGCAGGATTATAAGAATGGCTCAAAGGATTCTTTGAACATCCTTATAGAATACAACATGTTCGATGTTGTTAATCTTGAAAAGTTAACAAATATTTTTCTTGAAAGGAAAAAAGAAGAATACAGAAATATTCTATCTTGAAAAGAATTTTTTTATTCCACCCTTTTTGTTATCTTCATTTTTTTCATCTTTTTTATCTTCATTCTTTTCATCGGTTATCTGTGCATCTATCGCTTTTAAAATATCATCAAGTCCTTCCTTCTCTTCAACAGTTATCAATCCACTCGTTATAAGGCCGTAAAGAGTTTTCGCAGTCTGAAATTCAGATTGGTTTACCTTTTTCGCTATCTCTTTTATTGTTGAACGGTTATCTACAAATGTTAACATCTTCCATTCTTCACTCGATAATTTTATGTTATCAGTATCAAGGTCTGGATTTTCAACAACCTTTACGACAAGATCAAGAGATGGAATAAGTTTTTCAATCTGTTTCCATTCATCTATATTCCTTGCTGCTTCAAGCATAAGGTGATGGATAGGTAAGCTTATCGTATTCCTTGGAGTTTTTACATCCGGAAGGAATTTGAAAATTCCATCTGTTATAAGTAGTATTTGATGTATTGCACTCTCTCCATACCTATCATCGATTTCAGCATGGGTAACACTACCACCTTCAAAGTATATCCTTCCAACAGCATTTTTTGTTGTTATCTCAAGGCATCCATCCTTCTTGTTCATATTTATAAGTTGAAGGATATCTGTTATTTCAAAATCTTTTAAGCTTCCCTGTAATCCTGCCATTTTTTTACCTAAAAGTTATAGTTTAAACTAACACAGTTATCGAAACCGAGTCCATATCTGTAGGGAACGAAGGAGTAATTTAGAGATAGTTTGTTATTTCTAACACCAACTCCTAAAGATAACAATTTTGTTGGATCGTTGACTAAGACTCCAAACCTTAAAGAAAGTATCTCTAAAATTTCTCCATCGTAACCTAAAGCTATTTTATACTCCTGATCGTTAACTTTGATAAAATCTGAGAAAAATCTGTTTTTGACATTTGAAAAATCTATATTAAAGGAAGTTCCAGCCCTTAAAGTGAATGGTGGAATAATGTAATCAAGAGAATTCTCATCATACCTTGTCCTAAAACCAACATTCAAAGCTGAAATCCCAACTTTCAAATTGTAGAAATTTTCAAATTCTATAAGAACACCTGCGTTTGCAACAAAAGATGTTTTATTGAGAAGAAAGGAATTTTCATTAATCGCTGTTGTAGACAAACCAACAAAAACTCCTTTGGTAATACTGTTTGAATAACCTAAGGAAAAAAAGTAGGAATTGAATCTATAATAACCCAAAGGATCTTCTGTTGGGTTTTCATTTCTTAGTTGAATGGTATCAGAGGATGATGATAATGCTGCAAAGGAAAATGTTCCAATAGAAAAAGGATATTTTAATGCTATGGAATAATTGGTTGAAAAACCTGAAGAGTATATTGTTGTAACGATTATGCTTTTCCCTTGAAAGGAAGAGGATGATGCTGGATTTATCAGAAATGAAGATGGAGAGTTATAACCTGTTGTTAAGCTGCCAGAAAGAGCTGAAGAAAAAGCGTCTGGGTTTATTTTTAAAATTGCAAAACCAACATTGGATGATTTTGAGAAAAGAAAATCATTTATCGTATTAGAAAAAGAAATTTCAAAACTTATTACGAAGAGTATCAAAAAGAGTGTTTTTTTTAAGTTACCCATAATTTTTTATAATAATCTTATATTTATCTTTGTCAAGATAAAGGGTATCAATTTTTGTTGAAAAAAAAATGTTTTGTTGTATTATTTTTCTATGTTTAAAAAAATTTTAATCTCCATTTTAATTATTTTTGTTTTTTTAATACCATCCTACTCAAAAGTTAAGCAAAAGAAGAATAAAGTTTATAACATTTTTAATATTTCTTTCAATCCACAGATTTATTTTGAACCTATAGAAGAGAATAACACTTTATACCTTAACCTTTTCCCTTTTTCGACGGAACTCGCATTCTCTGAAAAGAATGGGATAAAATTTTTACCTGTTGTTGGGTTAAAATTGTACTCTTATGGAGTTAGGTTTGGGCAGCTCGGTCTTTCTTTTTCCATTCCTACATACCAGAAGGGGAGAAGTAAAGATGGAGCGTATTCAGGTTATTTTACTTCTGGCTACACGAAAGTTGTTTACAATCAATCTGAATCTTACACAGCTTTTACACTTGCAAACGAGAATGGGTTTTCATTCTATTTTAAAGAGAATTTATCTTTGAGTTTTTCAATTCAGGCAGGTTACACATATTTTTTCTTTTCTGATCCATCTTTGAACAAAGGAATAATCTTTTCAGGTTTTTCTTTATCAACAGGCATATGGGTTTTTTAAAATAGTTGACTTTAATCCCTATTTTATTATAATAAAAAAATTCGCAAAAGGAGTAATTTACGAAGAAGAAAGTTATCTGGATATGTTATCAAAACGCTCACACATACGAAATGACTGGTGGAACGAGACATCTCGATTTTGGAATAGAACTTGTAAAAAGGGGATATAAGGTTTATATAATCTCATCCGATTTCAATGTGCACAAACTACAACATATGAAACTTTCCAAGGATGAATATTATAAAATAGAAAATGTAAGTGGTGTAAATTTCGTCTGGGTTAAAACCTTTACCTATAAAAAGAATGATCTTCAAAGGTTACTTAACCAGATAATATTTTCTGTTGAGATGTATAGAGTTGGAAGGATACTTGAAAAGCCAGACATAATAATGGGGGTTTCACCTCAACTCATCACAGCACTTTCAGCCCTTTTCCTTTCAATAAAATTGAAAAAACCTTTCATATCTGATATTCTCGATCTCTGGCCAGAATCTTTGATACAACTTAAACCAGAGATGAAACATAATCCATACACTTGGTTTTTATATTATCTTGAAAGGTTGATATACAGAAAAAGTAAAAGTATAATAGTTTGTGTTGAAAAGTTTAAAAATCATATTGTATCAAAAGGTATAGATGAGAAAAAAATTCATTTCATTTCAAACTGCACATATCCAAACCACTTCACTCCGGATAAACCTGTTGAATACTACAAAGAGAAATACAAAATAAACAGGTTCACCGTTGCCTATACTGGTGCAATAGGTGTTGCAAATAATCCTTACCTAATACTTGATATAGCAAAAAGACTTGAAAATCAGCCGATAGATTTTCTGATACTTGGTGAAGGACCTTTGAGGGAAGAGATAGAAAAGAAAATTGAAAACGATAATATCAAAAATGTTAAAATATACAAAACTATCCCAAAAAGGAATATTTTAAACTTTCTCGCTAATGTCGACCTATGTTTGATTACCGTTAACAAAACTGAACTATATAAGTATGGATTGAGCCCTAACAAACTTTTTGATTACATGCTTGCTGGAAAACCTATTCTTATCACAGCGAAACCAGAATATTCGGAATTCGTAAAAGATTCTGGATGTGGTTTTTATGCTGATCCAGAAAATTTGGATGAGATAGTTTCAAAAGTTATGAAGGTTTATAATATGCCTAAAAATGAAAGGGAAGAGATGGGTAAAAGAGGGAAAGATTATATTTTAAAATTTTACTCCGAACAGAGTCTTGGAGACAAACTTGAAGAGGTTATAAATCAAACTCTTTCAGAAGTAACAAATTGTTGACAAATTCATATTTTTAAATAATAATTTTAAAATATAAAATAAAAGGAGGATTGATGAGGCGATTTTCAAAAATATCTAAAATAGTTCTTATTCTACTGGCAATAATTCTTATGATCTCCTGTGAGAAAAAAGTTTCAAGAGTTCCACAGACTGGAGAAGCGGGAGGAGAAGTAGTTGTTGGCATAGTTGGAGAACCTGAAAACCTTTCTCCAATTTACCCATCATTTATAGCACATAACGAAATAGTTGAAATGTTATTTCTTCCACTCCATAAGAATGATGTGAATGGAAAAATTGTTCCCATGCTTGCGACATCATGGGAATATTCTGAGGATCTAAAAAAGATAACATATTACCTTAGAAAAGATGTTGTATGGCAGGATGGAGAACCTGTTACAGCTTACGATGTAGAGTTTACATTCAATCTTATAAAGGATCCAAAAAACAACTCACCTTTATTTTCAAAATTACAAAATATAGATTCTGTTAAAGCTGTTTCAGATTACAAGATAGTTTTTTACTGTAACAAAGTTTATCCTATGGCTCTCTTTGATTCAAATATAAAGCCACTTCCAAAACATTTACTCGAAAAAGAAAAAGATCAGTTACAGTATTCTGATTTCAACTCTAAACCTGTTGGAAATGGACCATACAAACTTGAAAAATGGGAGAGTGGTAAATATATTTCACTTGTAAAAAATGAGAATTACTCTCTTGATGATAAACCTTTTTTGGACAAGATAGTTTACAGGATATATACCGATCAGCAATCAATAATAAATGATCTCAAGGAAGGAAAACTTGACCTTGTTTATGATCTTACTCCAGATAATGCAGAAGAGATAGCAAAGATAAAAAATGTTACTGGGATACAGAAAAAGGGAAATATTTACACTTATATAGGTTTCAACCTTACAAGAAAACCTTTTGACTTGAAAGATTTTAGAATGGGCATATCACAACTTATCAACAGGGATCTCCTTATAAAGAATACAATAAAAAATGGTATTCCATCGAATGGCCCTATTACACCATCCTTCTGGGCTTATTCTGAAGAGATAAAGCCAATCTCCTATAGCAAAGATGGTATAAAACTTTTAGAAAAAGTTTTAAAGAAAGATAATATAAAAGGATATCTGTATAACAATAAACCTTTCATTTTAAATATAATTACAGATAAGAATGATGCGATGCTTGTTAAAGTTGCAAGGGAAGTTTCAAACCAATTGAAAAATGCTGGAATAAATGTTAATTTAAAAGAGTTGCCATCAGATTCTTTGATCTTAAAACTTTTCTCAAAAGATTATGATCTTTATATCCTTTCTTGGCAGATAAATGAAGATTTCAACCCACTTCCATTCTGGTCATCTGTCAAAGAGACTGGAAGATTCAACTTCGTTGAGTATAGGAATCCAAAAGTAGATTCGATAGTAAATCTCGCAATGACTACGATGGACGAAGAAGAGGCAAGAAATTACTGGAAAGAGTTCCAACAGATTGTTGTGGATGATCAACCATACGCTTTCCTTTTTGTTCCAAACAGAGTTATAGTTGCAAACAATGTATTGAAATCATTTGATAATGTTTACTCTTCAAATATAGAACCAATTTCAAATCTTGACATATTCTATGTTGAGAAACCAAACCAGAAAAAGATAGATTTCGCCCTACTTTTCCCTGCACCAAAAGTTGAAGAGAAGATTCAGGAAAGTGAAACAAAAGTTAATGAAACCAACAAGAATTTAAAGAAAGAGGTTAAGGAAGAGGTGAAACCAAAAGAGGAAACACAGGTAAAAACACCTACAGCATCCCAGTTGCTTTCTCAACAGGTTCAGCAGCAGGCACAACAACAGTCACAACCTGTTGTTGATACTGTAAAGAAAGAAGAAGAGAAAAAACCTCAAGTTATAATACAACCGACACCAAAACAGATAATACAACCAGCATATCCTGAGGCTGCGAAAAAGATAGGTGCAGAAGGAACAGTGTTCGTTGAAGTGACCATTGGTAAAGATGGAAAGGTTGTCGCAGCAAGAGTTATTAAATCTTTGAATCCAGCATGCGATAATGCTGCCGTTGAAGCTGCATACAAAGCTGTGTTCAACCCCGGAACGATAGATGGTGTTCCTGCTGAAATGAAAACAACAATACCTTACAGGTTTAAACCATAAAATTATGGATTACGATCTTTCATCACTTGAAGAATTGTTTGGAAAGGACTCTGAAGAGTTTAAAGATATATTAAAAGCTTTTATAAGTGATTATGACCAGAGGTATCCTTTACTTGAGAAAGCTGTGAAGGAAAGAGATTTTGAACAGATCTCAAAACTTGCACACGCTTTCAAAAGTGTTGTTGGAAATTTTAATCTTCAAGATTTGATGGAGATTTCGAAGAAGATTGAATTTTTTGGAAAAAATAAGATTTTAAATGATGAAGAGAGCACTCTCGATGCTCTCTTCATCCAATTTTCTGAAAAAATTAGAGATTTTAGAAAATATATTGAAAACAGGTATGATCTGAAATGATCATTTTTCCTGTTGTTCTTCCATAAACCTTTTTGCTTCCTCTACAATCTTTGAGACTCTTTCTCTTGGAACCTCTTCGTATGTTTCAAATTCCATTTTGAAGGTTCCCCTTCCCTGTGTCATGGATCTGAGTTGTGATGAATACTGGTACATTTCTGCTTCAGGAACAAGTGCTTTTATTCTCTGGTATCTACCAGCATGTTCCGTTCCCAAAATTTTTCCTCTTCTCGCGTTAATATCTCCCATTATATCACCCATATATTCTTCTGGAACTGTAACCTCAACATTCATTATAGGTTCGAGTATTACAGGATCAGCAAGTGGTATTGCACCTTTTACTGAGAGAGAACCAGCAATTTGAAAAGCGATATCTGAAGAGTCAACATCATGATACTTTCCATCGAAAAGCGTAGCTTTTACATCAACTATTGGATAACCTGCTACAACTCCCTTTTCGAGTGCATCCCTAATACCTTTCTCTACAGATGGAACGAATTTCGCGGGTATCGCACCACCAAAAATTTCATCTGCAAAAACGAATCCACTTCCCCTTGGTAAAGGTTCAAACTTTACATTACAAACACCGAACTGTCCTCTACCACCTGATTGTTTCTTATGTTTTCCCTCAGCCGAAGCACTCTTCTTTATAGTTTCTCTATATTTTATTCTTGGCTTTTCAAGGTTAACATTGACTCCGAATTTTTCTTTCAACTTGTTTATTATAACTTCAAGATGTATTGTTCCGAGACCATGGATCAATGTTTGCTTTATCTCTGGATCAAACTTGAAATAGAAAGATGGATCCTCTTCATGCAATTTTGATAACCCGTTTGAAATTTTCTCTTCGTCACCTTTTGCAAGAGGAATTATAGCCATCGAAACATTAGCATGAGGAAATTCTATAGGTGGGAATTTTATGTTTATAGATTTATCACAAACAGTATCAGATGTTTTTGTTGATTTCAATTTAACAAGAACACCTATCATTCCTGTTGTCAACTCATCTATATCTCTCCTTTCTTTACCTATGTTTATATACATCTGGTTGACTTTTTCAGTTACATTTTTTGAACTGTTATAAATTTCATTACCTGATTTAAGAGTTCCTGAGAAAACCCTTACAAAATTTATATCACCCAAATGTTTTTCAACATTAGTTTTGAAAACAAAACCCGCAAATGGAGAGTTCTGATCTGGTTTTTCAGGATATGTTTCAGATTCTATGGGTCTTCTTATGTTAAGATCTGCAGGTGAAGGTAAATATTTAACTATATAATCAAGAACAAGATCTGAACCTATATTTTCAACGGAATCTGCAAAACATACAGGGTAAAGTGTTCCATTTTTAATAGCGTTCAAAAATCCAGAATTTATATCTTCCTGAGAGAGTTCATCTGCGAAAAATTTTTCCATCAAAGATTCATCCGATGATGCTATCTGTTCCAAAAGTTCTTTCTTCATCTTTTCAACCAAATCTTTTATTTCACTTGGAACATTAACCTCATTCCTTTTGCCATTTTCATAGGTATACGCTTTTCCTGTTATTAGGTCAACAACACCTTTAAAGTTTGGACCAACACCTATAGGCAACTCTATCAGAGTAGCACTTTCAGAAAGTGTATTTTTTATTTCTTGGAATACTTTTTCATAATCAACATTTTCCTTTTTCATCTTATTAATCACAAAAAGTCCGGCAAGTTTCTCTTTCTTTCTGAGTTCCCATGCATTTTCAGTTCCCAAATCGACTCCTGTTGAACCATCTACTATGAATACAAAAGATTCAACAACCTTGGATGATGAGATAACCTCTCCAAAAAAGTCAACAAAACCTGGAGTATCTATAAAGTTTATAGTTTTATCAAGCCATTTTACTGTTGCGAGTTTAAGTCCTATAGTTATTCCTCTTGCTATCTCTTCATCGGTGTAATCAAGCATGGAATTTTTTTCATCCACCTTATTCAATCTTGTTGTAAAACCGGTATTAAAAAGTATAGTTTCCCCGAAACTTGTTTTTCCAGCTCCGTTATGACCAACAAGTGCTATGTTTCTGATGTCATTAGTTTTAATATCAGCCAAAATATCCTCCTTTTACTTTTAATAAAAAATTTGAATTTATATAATAAAGAATTATACAAAAATGTCAATAAAAAATTTACATACTTATTGGTCGTGTGTCATTATTCCAAGAATTATATTTGTAACTCTTACAAGGTCATCTTCAAGGATGTATTCATCAACTGTATGTACATTTTTCATTCCTGTTCCAATTATCACAGTTTTTATGCCATGTTCGTTGAAAATATTTGCATCAGAACCACCGCCACCTGTTAGAATTCTGTAAGGTATTTTAAGGTTTTTATAAACATTTATAGCTCTTTGAAGTACCGGCTCATCCTCTTTTACATACATTGCAGAGTATGCCTTTTCAACTTCAATTTTACAGTTTGCAGTTTTAATTGACCCATCGGGTAAAATAATTCTGTTTTTCCTGATAGCATTGTAGACTGCTTCCTTGATTTTTTCAGTATAGTATTTTAACCTTTCATCATCATGGCTTCTCGCTTCACCTTTTGCAGTGCATTTTTTAGCAACAATATTTGAAGCTACACCACCCTCTATAACTCCTATATTTGCCGTTGTCTGACTATCTATCCTCCCCAAAGGCATATTAGCTATTGCTTCACTTAAAACTTTTATTGCGGATATTCCCTTTTCAGGGGACATCCCGGCATGTGATTCTATCCCTTCAACACTTATTTCTATAAAATTTTGTGAGGGGGCTCTGTTGAATATTCCCTCAACATCCTCACTATCGAGAGCGTAGCCTTCTTTCGCTTTAAGCACTGAAAAATCAAGGTTCTTTGCACCTTTTAAACCAACCTCTTCAGCAACAGTTAAAACTATTTCAATATCTGGAACATCAAGTTCATTCTCTTTTACAATTCTTAAAGCTTCAAAAAGTGGAGCGATTCCAGATTTATCATCAGAACCTAAAACAGTTTTTCCATCTGTAAAAATTTTCCCATTCTCTCTTATTGGATTAACATCTTTTCCAGGTTTTACAGTATCAAGATGAGCACAAAAAAGTAGAGTTTTTTTTCTTGGATTACCTCTGAATTTTGCGATTATATTCGATTGGTTTGATCCTATTTTTAAAGCAGCATCATCTTCATATATTTCAAGACCGAATTCATCTTTGAGAACCTTTTTACAGTAATCCCCCATCAATTTTTCATCGTATGATTCTGAACTTATCTTAACCATATTTATAAAATCGTTTATCAATCTCTCTCTGTTGATATTGAACATAAAAGCCTCCTTAAATTAAAAAAATATTCTATATTTAATAGAAAAATTTGTCAACTGAAAAAGGTTGTTGTAAATTTTGCTGAAATTTTATTACATGTATACTATTGACTGTTTTTTACTTTTTATATGGTAAACCTAACCAAGATAGTGGTAGTTCATTGAATTTGTAATGACAATTAACACTTTGAATGTAATCTAAAACATCTTTATATTGAGGTTTTTTAAACCAATCATTTAAAACATAAACATACTCTACTTTTAAACCGAGAGGTGTTACCAATTTTAAAAACTGTTTTCTTTTAAAATCACAGGTTTGTAGTTTTTCATCAACTGAACCTTCAACCTGCTGAAATTTTATTTCTATTATAAATAATGTCTCTCTGATAATAACAAGCATAGCATCGTCAGGCAAAAGTTTTTTAGAAATTATTTGTTTCCAGTCAATTTGGTTTTCATATAAAAATTTGTAAAATTCATATTTTCTAAAACATCTTGCAATCAATTCGTTATTATAATAAACATCAATTCCAGCTCTTGTTTTTGATTTTTCAACTCTGTATCCTGGAATCGTTGTTAAAAGTTTATATAGATCTACTTTTTTTTCAAAATTTAATCCTGTTATTGTTTTTGCTCCCCCACAACCTCCCTTTTTCATAAAACCTCCTCAAAAAGAGCAGGGCTATTTTTTATTGAATTTATAAGTTCTTGAATTCTTTTGATTGATAATGAAATATATTTATCTTCAAGCTCGCATCCTACAAATTTTCTTTTCAATTTTAATGCTGCAATCCCTGTTGTTGAACTTCCAGAAAAAGGATCAAAAATCAACTCGTTTTTTTTTGTGCTTGCAAGGATAATTCTTTCAAGTAGTTTTAAAGGTTTTTGTGTTGGATGTTTACCAAATATTTTTTCATCTCCATTTGGAGGTTGTATTGTCCAAACAGTTCTCATCTGTTTGCCATAGTTTAATTTTTTCATCTCTTCATAGTTAAAAAAATGTTTGGAGTAATGATTTTTGGCAGCCCAAATAATTGTTTCTGTTGAGTGTGTAAAATATCTACAAGAAAGATTTGGTGGAGGATTTGGCTTTTCCCATGCTATATCATTTAAAATTTTCATCCCTAATTGTTGCATGCCAAAACCAACAGAATAAATTACATGGTGAGTTCCTGTAACCCAAATTGTACCATCTTTTTTTAATAATTTTTGACATCTTGAAAGCCAAGATAAATTAAATTCATGGTTTTTATTGATTCCTTTTGATTTGTCCCATTCCCCTTTATCAACTTTTGCCATTTTACCAGCATAACAGGTAATACCACCATTTGACAGAAAATATGGTGGATCTGCAAAAATCATGTCAAATACACCTTCTGGAAATTTTTCTATTAGAATGTCCATCAATTTAATGGAATCCATCTGGTATAACAAAATACCTGCATCCTTTTCTTTTAAAACGCAATTCTTTTTAGGAAAATTTTCTAAAATTTCATTCATGACAAATTCCCATAAACTTTTATGAAGTTATTATATCTCTTTTTCCTAAAATCTCAATACTTTTTAATTTATTGTTAATTTTTGAAAATTTTATTATAACTAAGAAGAGAGAAATAGAAAATTTTAATAAAAACAGAAATATTTTATTATTAAATTTACGTTCTTATTATACATTTTATTAGTATGTTGACATTTTTTTTTATTTGTTATAAACTTCTTAAATAAATATGAATGAACGAAGTAAATTTTTTAAAGCACTCCTTTTTATTCTACCTGCTTTGGTGATTCTTATAATTTTTAGGTTTTTACCTATAATTCTATCATTTTTTATAAGTTTTTTTGATTGGGGAATTGCAGGAAAAGGTCCTTTTGTTGGATTAAACAATTATCTCGATATTTTTAAAGATGAAAAGTTCTACCAATCACTTTTGAATACTCTCTGGTATGTTTTAACAGTACTTCCTGGAACAATAATAATTTCTATGTTTATTGCTATACTTTTAAACCAGAAGATAAAGTTCAAAGGATTTTTCAGAACAACATATTTCCTTCCAGAGGTCACTTCAATAATAGCTATTTCTTTTGTTTGGAAATGGATATACCATCCAAAAATAGGAATAGCAAACTATATTCTAACTTCTTTGGGCATTTCTCCTTTAAAATGGCTTGAGGAGTCAAGGGGAATTTTTGAAATGATCTTCCAGCGTGATCTCCCAAAAATTCTTGAAGGTCCATCACTCGCTTTATTCTCTCTTTCAATAATGACTATCTGGAAATCTATAGGATACAATGTTATTATCTTTCTTGCTGGACTTCAAAACATTCCAGAACATTATTATGAATCTGCAAAAATCGATGGTGCAAGTGGATGGCAGACATTCAGGCACATAACTTTACCATTACTTTCACCAACAACATTCTATGTTTTTATTATGACAACCATAACAAGTTTTCAGGTTTTTGCACCTGTATGGATGATGACAGGTCCACCTGCCGGAGGTCCTCTCGGAACAACAAATGTTATAGTTTATTATCTTTATGATATGGCTTTCAATTATGGGAAATATGGTTATGGAACAGCTATAGCTTTTATCCTTTTTTTGATAATTCTCTTTTTGACTATTATTCAGAAGAAGTATGGAGAGAAAAATGTCTTTTATGAATAAATTAAAACATATAAATTTGTCAATGGTTTTAACATACATCGTTCTTATAATGATAGCTTTAACTATACTTTTCCCTTTTTTCTGGATGGTTTCAACATCTTTGAAAACTCCAGCTGAGGCAGTAAAATTCCCGCCAGATATTTTTCCAAAAAATCCACAGATAGATAACTATATTACCGCATGGAAAAAGGTTAACTTTACAAGGTATTTTTTAAATACTATTTTCATCTCTTTAACAGAACTTGTTGGGACATTGTTCACATCTATACTTGCCGCATACGCTTTTGCCCGTCTCGATTTTAAAGGGAGAGAGATCCTTTTTGTGTCCTTACTTGGACTTATGATGGTCCCTATGCCTGTTTACATAGTTCCCGGTTATATGATATTGCAAAAAATAGGATGGATAGATACATATTATGCTCAGATAGTTCCATGGATGGCTAATGTTTTTTCAATATTTCTTCTAAGACAACATTTTAAAACAATACCGAAAGACCTTTATGATGCAGCTGTAATAGATGGATACTCTGATATTGGATTTTTATTTAAAGTAGTTGTTCCACTTTCAAAACCAGCACTGACAACAATTTCAATATTTTCGATCCTTTCATCATGGAACTCTTTTATCTGGCCTTTGGTTGTAACCAATTCTGATTCGATCAGACCAGTTCAGGTTGGACTCGCATATTTCATTCAGGAGCAATCTACAAGTTATACTCTACTTATGGCAGCATCAACATTTGTTGTTCTTCCACTTGTTATAATGTTCTTCCTTGCTCAGAAACAGATAATAGAAAGCTATGCAAGGAGCGGATTAAAAGATTGAAAAAATTTGTTTATTTTTCATTGTTAGTTTTTCTAATTTCATCCTTTCTTTATGTTAGGTATTTAAAAGGTGAAGTTAAAAAGGATGATGTTAGTGTCGAAAGGAAAAATTATATAGGTGTAAAATATGAGGTTGGAAAAGGTGAAACTTTCGTTCAGATTTTAAGAAAATCCCATCTAAAAAATGATGTTATAGATTCAATAATAAACTCCTTTTCAAAAATATACAGCCCAAAAAAGATAGATGTTGACGATCAGGTATTCATTTTTACAGATGAGGATTTCAATTTCAGAAGACTCGAATACAAAAATGATCCATCAAAAACATATGTTGTTGAATATACATCAAAATATAACTCATATATAATAAACAACCGTTCAACGGTTTCAATAGAATTTATTGAGGGTGAAGTTGATGACAACATTATTAACGCAATAAAAGCGAAAGGTGAAAATGAAAAACTCGCTTTAAATTTCACAAAAATTTTTGATTGGAGAATAGATGTTTTTTCAGAAGTTAAAAAGGGAGATAAGTTCACGATACTTTTTGAAAAGGAATATATAGATGGCGAATTCTATAAGTATGGTGATATAATATATGCGTCATTTGAAAATGATAAAAACCTTTATGAAGGTTTCCTTTATGATGATGGAAATGGGAAAATATATTATGATCAGAATGGAAACTCTCTCGAAGGGACTTTTTTGAAAGCACCACTTGCAACCTACTATAGAATTTCTTCAACATTCACTTCAAAAAGATACCATCCAATTTTGAAAAGGTATATTCCACATTATGCTGTAGATTATTCTGCTCCGAAAAAAACACCAGTTTATGCTGCAAGTGATGGTTATATAATATATGTTGGTTACAATTATATTGGTGGAAAAACTGTTAGAATAGATCATGAGAACGGATACAATAGTGAATACTGTCACCTTTTTTCCTATGCTAAAGATATTAAAGTTGGGAAATTCGTAAAACAGGGAGAGGTTATCGGTTATGTTGGGAAATCAGGATATGCAACTGGATACCATCTCCATTTCGCTGTTAAAAAGAATGGTAAATTCATAAATCCTTTAAAAATTAAGAATGAAGAAAATGTTACAATAGATCCTTCAAAATTGAACGATTATAAAATATATGTTGATAACATAAGAACACTTGTTCTTGGAATAAAATCTTTTAAAAATTTCCCATCAATGTTTTCCAAATCTGATTTCATCTTCAAATATGCAGATACTTTTGGTAAATCCCCCAATATATGATTTTACCTGTTACGATTATTGGTTGAAACCTTTAGGGCTTTTGTATGTTGCATCTTTTTTAAGAAAGAATGGTGTTAGTTTTGATTTCTTTGATTTTATGGATAGAAGATCACCTTTTCTTGAAAGGAAAAATAAAAGTAGATTTTTATCAACAGGAAAATTCAGAAAAGAAGATGCTATAAAGAAAGAAATTTTTGATTGGTTTAAAAGACCTTATTTTAGATACGGTGTTTCAAAAGAAAAATTTTTGGATTTCATCTCTAATAAAAGTTACGATTATGTTTTCATAACATCTATGATGACATATTGGTATGAGGGGATAGAAGAGGTTATAGAAAGTGTTAAAAAGAAAAATCCAAATGCGAAAACAATAGTTGGTGGAGTTTACGCAAAACTTTTACCAGAACATGCGAAAAATTTAGGTTGCGACTTTGTATTTTCCGGGAATGTTGAAAACCTATATCAGTTTTTAAAGGATAATACAGATATAGATGTTAAAAAGAGTTTTAAAGTAGAAGAACTTGTTCCTTCCTATGATCTTTATAAAGAGTTAGAGTCTGCTGCTGTTCTAACACAGGTTGGATGCCCATACAGGTGTAGTTACTGTGCCGTCTCAATTTTGCATAACAGTTTTTACTCTTTACCTTTTGAAAATATTTTAAAACAGTTGGATCTTCTTGAAAGTCTGAATGTGAAAGATATAACTTTTTATGATGATGCTTTGCTTTTTAAAAAGGAAAAACATTTTTTACCACTATTTGAAAAGATAATTGAAAAAAATTACTCTTTCAGATTCAACTTTTCTAATGGTTTGCACACAAGGTTCATAGAAAAAGATGTTGTAGATATTTTTAAAAAGATAAACCTTGGTATGTTATCCCTTTCAATCGAAACAGTTTCAAAAGATATCTTAACAAAAACGGGGAACAAGACAAACCTTGATGAGATAGAAAAAGCTTTAGATCTTCTTTTAAAAAATGGTTTTGACGGAAGAAAAATTTTCTGTTATATACTTGTCGGACTACCAGATGAAAGGATGGAAGATGTTATAAATACAGCAAAGTATCTTAAGGAAAAAAGGGTAAGGATAGTTTTAAACGAGTTTACACCAGTTCCCAAAACAGATTTTTACAACAGATACGAAAATATAATAACAGATCCACTGTTAACAAACAAAAGTGTTTTTCCATCATATTATAAATATTCAGAGGAAGAGGTGCAGAATCTTAAAAATCTTGTGAGAAGTTTTAACAGAGAGACAAAAAAATATTATGAAAGAGTTTAAATTTTTTCTTGAAAATATAAAAAGTATTATAGAGAAGAATATATTTCCACCTTATATGAATAAAATGAAAAGGTCAGTTATAGTTTTCGATGATTATGAAGGATTTGAAAAAGTAAACAAAAATTTTGAAATATCTTTTTTTAAAAAGGATCTTCAAAACAAGAGGATCCTTGATATTTTTCTTTCAAAACCTTACAACATAATTTTGGGAGAGAGGGAATTTTTCAAAAGGGTATATCCATTAGAGGTTTTTTTCAAATATAGAACAGATATGGTTGTTCCATTTCTACTTGACGATTTTGATGAAATATCTTTATACAGATCAACCTTTAACTCATATGTTTATCCGGAGAACCCATATATAAAAAGATTTTACATTATGGATTTTAAAGGGGATTGTTTTATAAAGAAAGGTTTTATAAAGAAGGTTGAAAATTTTGATAATCTTTATATTTATGATGAAGGAGATTATAAATTGTATTTCTGCAAAAAGGGAGAGAATGAAAAATTTGAAATATTTACATTTCCATTCTATTCTTTTGAAAAATTTTTAATTTTTAAAAAGACAGATTTAAAAAATTTTGCTTTTCCAAAAAGATCTTTTGAATTGATGGTTGAGAAAAATGTTGACGGTGTTTTGAATGTGAATCTTTTAGATGACAGAAATCTTTCTGTTACATTTTATAAAAATGATGTTAAAAAGATTGAAAGTAAAATTGAAGAGATGATAAAAAAGTTTTTTGTTGATAATAAATTAGAGGAGAAGAATTTTTCTATTGAGATGAAAAAACTTTTTTGAGGAGGGTTTATGAAAAGGTTTGAGGATTATGGGGATTTAAAAGATACAGATATTTTGAAAAAGATTCTTAAAAAGGATTATAAGGAAGAGATACTTTTAAAAACACTTGAAAAAATATATCTAAACTTTCCCGAAATTTCGTTCGATATTTTGAATCAACTTGAAGAGGAAGACAAAAATTTATTATTTTCGATATTTCAATTTTATGAAAGGATTAAAGAGAAAGAGAAAAGGATAAGATCCCCAAAGGATGTTTTTTCCCTTTTAAAGGATATAGCAAAAAGAAGACAGGAAAATTTTATAGTTATAAGTCTTGATTCTTCTATGAAGATAATTCAGAAAAGGACCGTTTTTATAGGTACCCTTAATACAACATTTGTTCACCCGAGAGAGGTTTTTGCAGATCCTATAGTTGATAGGGCTTGTGGAATAATAGTCGCTCACAACCATCCATCTTCAAATGTTGAACCTTCAAGTGAGGATGATCTTGTTACGAGTCGTCTTGTGGATGCTGGAAAGATTTTGGGTATAGAGGTTTACGATCATATAATTTTATCAAAAGACTCATACTACAGTTATAAAGAAAAGAAACCAGAGTTTTTCAGATGATTGTTTACTTGAAAAAATTTTAAGTTATTATATTTGTTATGAAAATTATCGACAGAACTATTTTAAAAGAATTCATCCCATCATTTTTTCTTGCACTATTTTTGATCATCTTTGTTCTTCTCGTAAATAGGATTTTTGAACTCGTTAACCTTCTTATCGGAAAAGGCTTGCCATTTTTGATAGTTTTAAAACTCTTCCTTTTCAACCTTCCATTCATAATCTTCCTCTCGATACCTATGTCAGTTCTTGTCGCTACAATTATAACTTTTGGAAGGATGTCCTCAGATTTTGAAATTATCGCGTTAAAATCACTCGGGATTAATCCATTCAGGTTTGTTTTCAACTTAACATTTTTTTCAACTATTCTTTTTCTTATAACTTTTTTCATTTCAGATGTTGTTGTTCCATATTCAAACCATAGGGTAAGACAGATATTTGTTCAAATTCTCAACCTAAGACCTGCCGTGAGTGTTGAAAAAGGAGTATTCAAAAAGAGTTATGATAACGATATATATTTTTATTTTGAGGATATTAAAAATGATAACACATTTTCAAACTGTCATATAATAAAGGATAAAATTTATATCAAAGCTGATAGTGGATATCTGAAAACGATCAGAGGAGAAAATAGAATTTCAGTTTTTATGAAAAATGGAGAGATTTTTGAAATAGTTTCAGATGGAAATTATAAAAAAAGTGTTTTTTCAACTTTTGTCCAGAAGATAAAAATTTCAGGAGATATAGTTGAAGGTGGTTTCGATGTAAGGGGAGATAGGGAGATGAGTATAAGGATGCTTGTCGAAAGCATAAAAAATGTTGATAAAAGTTTTAACGGGAAGAATGGAAAAGAGTACGATTTAAGAAGAAAAAAATCTATTTACAGATACCTTGTTGAGATTCACAAAAAATTTTCAATCTCTTTTGGAGTTTTCGCTTTCATTTTACTTGGTGGAATAATAGGCATTAGGTTAAAAAAATCTTCTTTAGCTTTAGGTTTTGGGATATCTACATTGCTTTTCGTTTTCTATTATGTTTTACTTGTTCTTGGGGAACAGTTGTCAGATAATGGCATTATAAATCCATCTATAACAATTTGGTTTCCAAATTTTTTAACTCTATTTCTATGTTTATATTTTATTTTAAAAGATATGGGGATTTTTAGAAGATGAAGATACTCGACAGGTATATATTAAAAAATTTTATCCTATTTCTATTTATTGTACTTTTCCTTTTTATATTTATATTTTTGATAGTTGATATATCTGATAACCTTTCAAATTATCTACAATCTGGAAAAAGTGTTAAAGAGATAATTTTACTTTACCTTTTTTATATACCATCCCTTTTAACTCTTCTCTTTCCTCTTGGAATACTTGTCTCAATATTTATCACTGTTGGAATTATGGTTAAAAACAATGAACTTGTTGCTATAAAATCAGCAGGCATTTCAGTTTACAGATTTCTTATTCCACTTTTTCTACTCATATTCTTTTTATCTTTTTTGCAATTTTTTTTGAAAGAAAATATTGAAACATATTCAACCCGAAGGTATAGAGAGATTAAAGAGTCAAAAGATTTTGAACAGATAAACAGGGAAGATTTTGTTTTTGTTCAAGATGAAAAAACTGTTCTTAAAGGAGAATATTTTTCAGTTAAAAATTTTTCAATAAAAGAACCTGAGATATTCAAATTCGGTGAAAAAAAGAATCTTGAAAAATATGTTAAAGCTAAAAGAGGTATATTTAAAAATGACGAATGGATTTTTGAAAGTTGCCAGATATATGATCTTAAAAATAACCTTTTCGAAACTTTTGAAAACAGGGAGATGTTTGATATTTTGAATGTAAAACCGAACGAGATTGTTTTCGATAGGGAGAATGTTGATATATATAAAATTTCTGAACTTTTAAAAATAAGGGATAGTATAAAAAAAAGTAAAGGAGAAGTTGCAAAACAGGAAACTGAAATTTCTTACAGGTTCTATTTTATTTTCATAAATATTATCATTGCTTTAATTTCTGCAAGTTTTGTTGTAAACGCAAAAAATACAGGGATAATTTTTGGACTCGCTATAAGTGTTCTTCTATCCTTTCTTTACTGGGGAGTTTTACAAGGGTTCAGGTCTGCAGCATCAAATGGTGGAGGAAACCCTTTCACAATTTTTCTCTTGCCAAACTTTTTCTTCCTTTTTATAAGTTTCTTTCTACTTTACAAATCGAGAAAGTGATAAAAATTTAACATAATCTTAACCGAAAATTAACAATCAAAGTTTATATTCCAATTGAAAATTTAAAAAAGGAGGTTTTGTGAAAAGTAAAAGAATAACACTTTTTCTTCTTTTAAGTCTTCTTTTCCTATCCCTTGTTGGTGGAGAAACAAAATATGGATTTGAGATCTGGAGCAGGTATCAAGCAACTTTTGAAAATGAGAATGAGTTTTTACTAACCAAGAATCAGATTTATTCTCCAAGAGGTTACTTTACAGTTGAACCAAAATTAAGTGATAACATAAAAGGTAGGTTTACTCTCGATTTCGTTTCCTTAAAGGATGGAGTTGAAGGTGCTTCTGTTCGTTTAAAATATGCCTATCTTGATTTTTCAAATCTTCCAATAAAAAGTAGCAACATAAATTTTGGTTTGATAAAAAACTATTTTGGAACAATTTACGATTACGAGTATCCTGTTTACGAAACAGAGTTGAGTGATAAAGAGAAAGTGGTCAACTCTGCTGATTATGGTGTATCTTTCAATGGACTTCTTCCAGCAGGTTTTGGTTTTTACGCTTTTTCAGTTATGAATGGAGAAGGATACAAAAAAACAGATTCGTCGGTTGATTTGAACCCAGCTTTTCTTGTTAATTTAAGATTGATACCTGTTACAGGATTAACAGTTGGTGGCTCTGTTCTTTATGAAGATAAAACACTCCTTTCACCTGAAAGCGTTGATTCTATGATCTCTGATAGTTTAAGAATGGCTTATGTTGGACTTGTAAAATACAATTTCAACTTTTTATCACTATCATTTGAGTATCTTTCAAACAAAATTGATAGTGTTATAGGTGCTGGATATTCTGTAATAGGTTTAATAGATGCTAAGAGAATTGCAGATATTCCATTAGAATTGGTTGCAAGATACGATAGTTGGGATAAAAATCTTGATGCAACTTTTGACGGGTATAAAAGGATTATAGCCGGGACTAACATGAATTTCTTTAAAGATAATGGAGTGATTATGCAACTTTCATATGATAGGACAATGTATGAGGATACAACAAAAGCTGATGTAAACAATGTAATTTTCCAGATGAAATGGAAGTTTTCAAACACTCTTCAATAGGAGGTGAAAGATGAAAAAAATATTAACATTGATTTTAAGTATTTTAACCGTTTTTTTATTTGTATTTCCAAAAACTAACGATATAACTATGTCTGGTTCAACAACTGTATTCCCTATTGCTCAAAAAGCTTCAGAAGTTTTTATGGATAAAAACCCATCTATAAACATTACAGTAAGAGGTGGTGGAAGTGGTGTTGGAATATCTAATCTTATTGAAGGAAAAGTTGATATTGCAAACTCGTCAAGAAAGATAAAGGAAAAAGAAATTTATCAGGCAAAAGAGAATGGAGTAAATGTTTTTGAAACAGTTATTGCCAACGATGCTCTTTCAATGGTTGTTCATCCATCCAATCCAGTTTCAGATATAAGTTTAAAAACATTGAAAGATATTTACACCGGAAAGATAAAAAACTGGAAAGAGATTGGTGGAAAAGATATGTCAATAGTTGTTGTTTCAAGGGATGTTTCATCAGGGACATTTGAAGTTTTCAACGAAAAAATTTTAGAGGGAGCAAAGTATAGAGAGGATGCTTTACTGCTTGCTTCAAACAATGCTGTTTTATCAACAGTTAAAGACACTCCCGGTGCCATAGGTTATATTGGTTTAGGTTTTGTAAATGAAAGTGTTAAAGCTTTAAAAGTTGAAGGTGTTTACCCATCAAAGGAAAGTGTAAACAATAAAACTTACAAAATAGCAAGAAGTTTGTATTTGTATACCAATGGAAAACCGAAAGGTAATATTGGAAAATTTATAGATTTTATACTTTCGGATGAAGGTCAGAAGATAGTTGAAGAAACAGGATATATACCATTAAGGTGATTATGGAAAGAAGAAAGTTAAGGGATGTTGTCGCAACTTTTTTGATATTCTTGGTTTCACTCATATCTTTGATAGTCCTTGTTATGATAGTTTATGATATATTTTCAAAAGGAATTATAGCTTTCAGAGAGGTTGGATTTAAGAATATTATTTTTGGAACAAAATATTATCCTACTATGGAACCACCATCATTTGGTATATTCAATTTTATAATTTCATCACTTTTTGTGACTTTGGGATCGATTTTGGTTGGTTTACCTCTCGGTGTAGGGTCAGCTCTATTTCTTTCAGAGTATGCTGATTTAAGAACGAAAGAGTTGTTAAAACCTTTCATAGAAATTCTTTCTTCAATACCGTCAGTTATTTTTGGTTTTATAGGAATAGTTTTAATAGGTCCATTTATAAGAAGGTTTTTTAACATCCCGACAGGACTTAACCTTTTCACCGCTTCATTTATTCTTGGAATAGTTATTGTTCCAATAATTTCAAGTTTGACTGAAGATGCACTTTCAACTGTACCACTTACTTTGAAAGAGGCATCTTATGCTTTAGGTGGGACAAAGTTTGATACTATAACAAGAGTTGTTATTCCATACACAAAGGGAGCGCTTATTTCGGCGCTCCTTTTAGGTATTGGAAGATCTATTGGAGAGACGATGATAGTTCTTATGGTTGCTGGTGGTGCTATGAATTTCCCAAACTCTATATTTTCACCTGTGAGACCTTTAACTGCAACTATAGCAGCAGAGATGGGAGAAACTGCAGTTGGAACTACACATTTTTATGTTCTCTATAGTATAGCCTTGGTTCTTCTGTTTTTAACACTCGTTCTTACTTTAATCTCAAACCATTTTATAAAAAATCTAAAGAGAGATTAGAATGAGAAAATTTAAAGAATTCAGTTTTGAATTTTTCATATACCTATCAACACTTATAACGATAATTTCACTTTTCATATTTTTGATCCCAATTTTTAAAAATGGTTATAAAGGTATTTTCCCAGAATTTCTGTTCACATTTCCAAAAAATGGGATGACTGAAGGTGGAATATTTCCAGCCATAGTTGGAACATTTTACCTTACAATACTTTCAACCTTCTTTTCCTTTCCAGTAGGAATAATAACCGCGATATATTTGGCAGAATATGGAAAACCAAAATTTTTGGTTGATATGATAAGAACCTCTATAAGTACACTCTCAGGGATACCTTCAATAATTTTTGGACTTTTCGGTTTATCATTTTTTGTTGTAAGATTTTCTCTTGAAGTTTCTTTATTATCTGGAAGCTTAACACTCGCGATCCTTTCACTTCCAATAATAATAAGGTCTGTAGAGGAATCTTTAAAAAGTGTCCCTGTGACATTCAAAGAAGCAGCATACTCTTTGGGTTGCTCTAAATTTGAAACTATATATAAAGTTTCAATACCTGTTGCCTTTCCAAACATTTTAACTTCTTTGATTTTAAGTATAGGAAGGGTTGCAGGAGAAACAGCACCTATTATGTTCACAGCTGCAACATTATATTCAAGGAGGTTGCCAAAATCTCTATCGAGTGAGGTTATGGCTATACCTTACCATATATATGGACTTGTCACAGAAGGTGTTTCACCTGAAAAACAGATACCAATAGCTTATAAATCAGCATTTGTTCTTTTATTACTTGTTCTTATAGTTAACCTTTCAGCTATAATTATAAGACAAAAGCTGAGGAGGCAGAGAAGATGGTAAAAGAAAAGATAAAAGTTGAAAATTTTAATCTTTATTTTAAGGATAAAAAAGTTTTAAATAACATTAACCTTTCAATATTTGAAAATAAGGTAACAGCAATAATAGGACCTTCAGGTTGTGGGAAATCAACTCTTATAAGGTCTTTCAACAGGATGAACGATTTTTATAATGCTAAAGTTGATGGCAAGATAATTTTTGATGGAATCAACATAAATGATAGAAATATAGACCTTTCTAATTTAAGAACAAAAATAGGAATGGTTTTTCAAAAACCTAACCCATTTCCATTCTCAATATATGATAATGTTGCTTTCGGTCTTAAAGTGAAAGGAATAAATGATAAATCTTTCATTGATGAGAAGGTTGTAAAAAGTTTAAAAGATGTTTGGCTTTACGATGAGATAAAGGATAGACTTTTCGATAGTGCTATGTCACTCTCCGGTGGACAACAACAAAGGTTATGCATAGCGAGGGCACTTGCAAATGACCCAGAAGTTTTACTTCTCGATGAACCAACTTCCGCACTTGATCCAAAATCAACGCAAAAGATTGAAGAGCTCCTTGAAGTTTTGAAAAAAAAACTTACTATTATAATAGTGACACACAACATAGCTCAGGCTGGAAGGATTTCAGATTACACTCTTTTTATTTACCTTGGAGAGATAGTTGAATTTGGGGAAACAAAAAAGATGTTCACCGCACCTGAAAATAAAAAAACTGAAGAGTATATAACTGGAATTTTTGGATAAGGAGAAATTATGCTAAAAGATAGAATTGAAAGTCTTAAAAAAGAATTGATAGATTACTCACTTTTTATTCAAAAGATGTTTGAAGATTCTATATTTTCTTTGAAAAATCACGATTTAAAATTATCCGAAAAAATTTTGAAGGAAATGGAAGATTTTGCAAACAGGAAAGAGGTTGAAATTGAAAACGAATGTGTTTCGATAATTGCGACCAATCAACCTGTTGCATCTGATCTTAGAACTCTTTTCACAATATTGAAAATAAACAATGACCTTGAAAGGATAGGTGATCATTGTGTTAACATCTCTTCAAGAGTTGATAGTCTGAAGAGTGAAAAGATCTTTGAAAGGAATAAAGATCTTGAAAAAATATACATTGTTGTAAAGAGGATGTTTGAGGATAGTATAAAATCTTTTGTAAACGGTGATATAAATTTAGCAAAAGAGGTTTTAGAAGAAGATGATAATGTTGATATGCTTAGAGATAAAATAGTTAAAGAGATTATTTCCGGAATAAACAAATGTGAAGGTGATTCTTTTTTAGAAATAGTTATAATGGATGTTGCGAGAAATCTTGAAAGGATAGCTGACCTTTCAACAAATATAGCTGAAGATACAATTTTTATGATAACAGGGAAGAGTGTAAAGCATCATTTTGAAAAGATATGATCATTTTAATATTTTCTTTATAGTTTCAAGAAGAGTTTTCATCCTGTAAGGTTTCTGCAAAAATCCATCGACACCCATATTGATTATCTCTTCTGCTTCTCCCTCCTCAGAATAACCTGAACATAGAATAACAGGGATGTTTCTGTCAATCTTCTTTATTTCTATAAAAGTATCCTTACCAGACATTTTTGGCATTATCATATCAAGTATTACTAACGATATTTCATCTTTATTTTTTTCTAAAACATTTATCCCTTCAACACCATCCTTTGCTGTTAGAACTTTTATCCCGTCTCTTTCAAGTATCTCTTTACAACTGTTTCTTATAGATTCCTCATCATCAATAATAAGAATAGTTTTATCTAAGAAAGGTAAATTAAAAATTTCTTTATCCTCATTCAAAATTTCCTCTTCGACTGTAACCGAAGATAATGGAAGATAAATGTTGAAGGTGGTTCCCTTGAATCTTTCAGAGTAAAAATCTATAAAACCTTTATGAGTTTTTATAGTTCCATAAACACTTGCGAGCCCAAGACCTGTTCCTTTTCCAACCTCTTTTGTTGTGAAAAACGGTTCAAATATATGCTTTTTTGTTTCCTCATCCATCCCTATTCCATCATCAGATACAGATATGTGGATATAAGTTCCATTTTCAAGTTTTGTATTTAAAAATCTGTTAAAATTCTCATCAACTATAACCGTTTCTGTTCTAATCTCTATTTTACCCTCACCACCTTTTTCCATTATAGCATCCTTTGAATTTATTATAAGGTTCATCAACGCTGTCTCTATCTGTGATGGGTCACCTTTTATAGATGATGGTTTAGCTTTTAAATGTTGCTCTATCCTTATCCTTCTATCAATAGTTCTTTCAAGTATTTCGCAAACATCGTTTATAGTTTTGTGAATTGAGAAATCTATATTTTGATATTTACCTTTTCTTGCAAAGGAGAGAAGTTGTTTTGTCAACTTTGAAGCACTTTCAGAGATTTTTATAATACTTTTAACATATTTTGAAAATTCTTTTTCCTCTCCCAACTTCATATCAAGTATCTCAGCATTCCCAATAATTCCTGCAAGAATATTGTTGAAATCGTGAGCGATTCCTCCTGCAAGGTTACCTAACGCTTCAAGTTTAAAAACTTGCATCAGTTCTTTTTGCATCTCAACTTTTTCAGTTATATCCTGAAGTGCTGTCAAAACTCCGGTTATCTTACCATCATTTGAATAGAAAGGTTCTATTGTATAGAAAAAGTCATGTTTTGTTTTAAAAAATATTAACTCGATCTCACCTGAAAATTTCTCTCCATTAACAATGGAAAGATTTTTCATCCTTATAAACTTTTCAACACTTTTTCCTTTGAACAGGTAATCATCAGTTTTGTCAGCAACCATTTCGAATGGAATGTTATCCGGAATGTTGAATCCGTAAACATATTTTAAATCTTTATCCTGTAAAAATACTGAGATGTTGGAATTTTTCAAGGCTATCCTAAACCTTTCCTCTGTTTCATGTAAAATTTTACCTTTCTTTTCAAGTTCTTCAATCTGGAATTTTAGCTCCTCTTCAGTTGCAACGAGTTCCTCTTCAGATGTCTGCAACTCTTCATTTGTTGACTCAAGTTGTTGTAATGTAAAAAGAAGTTTTTTGTTTTTGTCCTCAAGATCATTTTGATAATTTTTAAGATCCGTTATATCAGCCATTATTAGAAGAATAGATATTATTTCTGAATTTTTATCCTTTATTGGTGAAAGAAGAAATGTAAGATACCTTTCCTCAAGATCAATTTTTACTTTTACTTCAAAACTATCAAAATTCTTATCTCTATCTTCGAAAAACTTTTCAACAGAATCTTTTAGTTTCATGTAATCATCTTTAAAAAGAAAGTTTTTAAAATCGAAATTATTTTTATCTGAGCTGAAAAAAACTTTTGCTGAATCGTTCATCAAAAAATTTATTTTAAGATCATTTGTTATGTCAAGTATATACAAAGGTGCTGAGTTAAGAATCGTTTCAAGGTATTTTTTTGTTTTTTCTATTTCCCTTTTAGTCTCAACTTCCTTTTTGTATAGGAAATTGTTTACCAAAAGGTATATTGAAAATAGAAGCATATCTACAAAAGAGATGGTAAGGATGAAAAATAAAATAGTGTATATCACAACTTTGGAAATATTTCCTATAAATTTTTTATAATCCAAGCATGAAAGGATATACTCATTTTCATCAATCTTTGTTATAGCTGAATGTAATTTTTTGTTATATTTTTTTAAGTATATATCGAAACTCTTTGTCGAATTCAAATTTTCAAAAAAGTTTGAAAAATCATCAAACCCATAAGATTCAACTTTTGGTTTATAATCTGTAATCTGAAAAAATTTTAATGAATCTTTTTCAATTACAATAAAATAAGTGTTCACATCTTTGAATGGAAAAAAATGTTCTTTCTCAAAAGAATAAAATTTATAAAAATCAATTTGTAAAAGCATAGTTCCTATAAAATTACCTCTCTTTTTTCCAAAAACAGGAATATATGCATCAAAAAGAACTTTTTCTCCAAAGGTATTAATTTTTGATATTTTTATCTCTTTTTCTATTGTTGAGTTTGTCAGAAGATTTGTGTCTATTAAAAATTCTCTATTTTCTGAAAATATCAATTTACCATTTCTATCAATTACAGAGATACAGCTGATTTCACTGTAAGCTTCATGTATCTCCTTTACCTTATTAAAGAATCTGTCTCTTACATCTTTATTCTTGCTATTTTCTAAAAAATCGTTTACAGTGTAAAGGTAACTTATAAATCTTAAATCTTTACAAAAATTTTCTTTTTTTAGTTTAAAAAATTCTTTGTTATGTTCCAACGAATTTAACAGATTATTGTCTTGCAGTTTTTTTACAGAATCTATCTGTTTGAACAAAATCAACAGGAAAATTGAAAGGATTATTATATCTAAAAATAATATAACTTTTAAAATGTGAGATCTGTTAAAAATTAAATTTTTCATTTCCCTAAAAAATAGTATATTATTAAAAAAAATTTTTTCAATATTTTTGTTGAAAAATTGGAAATTTAAGTTATTATTATATAGGGGGCGAAATTGGTCTCGACAGGGATAATCTTGTTCAGGGGAAGCATGCCGAGATCGCTGGTGTCTCGTAAAAAAACCGGCAAAAAAGAAAAGACAACAATTTCGCATTAGCTGCTTAATTTGCAGCAGGATCTTTCAAGACCTGTCAGGGGTTTTGAAAAGATCTTCATAATCCTGACTGCTGGTATGGTGAGCCCGAGCCATACCATAAGAATAGGGCAAAAATCCTGAAAGGTAGCATCCAGCCGATCAGGATCAAAATTATGGATGCTAAGCATGTAGAAGAACTGAGCATCTATCTTTGGACGCGGGTTCGATTCCCGCCGCCTCCATTTTTACTATGAGAGATTTGAAAAAATTATCAACCTCACTTGAAAATGAAGAACTCTTTTTGAACACCATAAAGTATCTTTCCGATGTTATAGATGCTAAGGATGAATACACGATAGGTCATTCCGAAAGGGTACAAAGGTATTCTGTACTTATCGGAAAGAGAATGGGTCTTTCAAAAAAAGATCTTGATGTTTTATACCTTGCTTCAATTCTACATGATATTGGAAAAGTAAAAGTCCCTATATCAATTCTAAACAGTAGAAAAAAGTTGAACAGGTTCCAGTTTTCAGAAATAAAAAGGCATTCAGTTTATGGTGCTTACCTTTTAGGATCCTTTAAGTATGTACCGGGTTTACAGGATGCTATAAAATACCATCATGAAAGGTTTGATGGAAAAGGTTATCCTGATGGCTTGAAAGGGAAAAAAATTCCACTCTTTTCAAGAATAATTTCTGTATCTGATTCTTTTGATGCTATGACTTCAGGTAGGAGTTATAAAAAGGAGATAAAGAGTGAAGAGAATGCTATAAAAGAGATATCAAAAAATTCTAAGACTCAGTTCGATCCACAGATAGTTAAAATCTTTATAGATCTTTACAATGAAGGTTATATTCACCTTGAAAAAGGTTTACATCTTTTAAAGATGCAGAGTATAAATTCACTCGATAAATCTTATCTCTTTTTGATGGATGCAAGAAAAAGGATGAAAAACAGGGATGATAGACTCTTGATAGATCTTAATATTGGAAAGATATTCGTTCAGAGTGGAAGAAATAAGGAAGGGATAAAAATTTTAAAAAAAGTTGAGAAAAGTTTGAAAGGAAGAAAAAACAGAATCTCAAAATTTGAACTTTATAATGAAATATCTTCAGCATACTACTATCTGAACAATTTCGAAGAATCTTTAAAATACTCCTTTCTGGTTTTAAAGAATAAAAACTCAAACCTACTTGAAAAATCGAGAGCTGTAAGACATATAGGTATGATAAATTTTAAGATGGGTAAGAGTATAGATGAAGTTTTCAAATATCTCGATATGTCAAAAAGTTTTTATGAAAAGATGGAAGAGAGTTTTGAGAAGGAAAAGGAATATTTGGCTGAAAAAAATTTTTCAATAGTAAGGTACAACCAGCTTATAAACTTTAAGAAAGAGATGACTTTGGATCTTGCAAAATATTACGATGCGAAAGGTTTTGTCTATCTAAATATGGGTAACTTCGAAAGGGCTGTGCAGAGTTACCTTGATTCTATAGATATAAAACATTTTTATGGTGACCTTTATGGTTCGATAAGAAGCCAGAGTGGTCTTGCTTTGGTTTACATTGAACAAGGGAAATTTTTGGATGCTGAATACAACCTTTTAGAATCACTTGATAACGCTTTGAAATTGAACAACAAACTCGGTTTATGGATGGTTTATAACAATCTTGGAAGGTTGTATCTTATGAAGAAAAATTATGAAAGGTCTAAAGATTATTACTTAAAATCCTTCAACATAGGTTCATCTATTGGTAACGGTTATCTTTTGACTGAAGCTGTTTTCTTTTTAACAAGGTTTTTGAGAAGTGAAAAGAAGAAGAAAGAGATAGTTAAAAGGTACGAGAGTTTGATAGGAAAAGATATGAACAATGGTATAATGGTAAGTTATATTAAAAGTAAAAATGATGTTGATATTAAAAAAAGAGAAAATTTATTTGAAAGAAGTTGCGAAAGGTTGAAAAAAAGTTACAGATTACTTGAATATGCTAAACTTTTTTACAACTATCTAAAATTTTTGAAAAGGAATGATAGAGAAAAATATCTTGAAAAGGTTAAAATTATACCTGAAGTTATAAGGTTTATTTCCGATGGGGTTGTAAGGAGGAGGTTGGAAAGGATATATGATATCAATACTAAAATCTGCAGGAATAAAAGGTATTGAAGGTTATGTTGTTGAAGTTGAAACTGATATTCAGAATGGGCTTCCAGCGTTCAACATAGTTGGTCTTGCTGAAAGAACTGTAAAGGAGTCAAAAGAGAGGATAAGGAGCGCTATCAAAAACTCTAACTTTCCATTCCCTGATAGAAGGATAACTGTAAACCTTGCGCCTGCTGATATAAAGAAGGAGGGATCATACTTCGATTTACCAATTGCTGTTTCTCTTTTGAAATCGTTGGGAATTGTAAAAAATTTTGCTGATGATTTTATTTTCGTTGGTGAGCTCGCTCTTGATGGTAAAGTCAGAGGTGTCAACGGAATATTGGCAATAGTTTCATCTATATATGAAAAAGGTGAAAGGAAACTTATAATTCCATATGCTAACAGACATGAAGCTTCTGTTGTAAAGGGAATGTCAGTATATCCGGTAAAAGATTTAAGGGAGGTTGTTGATTTTTTATCTGGTCTGAAAGAGATAAAAAAGTTTGAAAATAAAAATCCTGTTAAAGAAGATTTTGAATACGATTTTGGTTTTGAGGATGTAAAAGGTTTAACATTGCAAAAGAGAGCTCTTGAAATTGCAGCGAGTGGAGGACACAATCTTTTNNCTTGAAACAACAAAGATTTATTCTATAAGAGGACTTCTCAAGGATAATGAAGGGATAATAAGAGAAAGGCCTTTCAGAAGTCCACACCATACTATTTCTGATGTTGCTTTGATTGGTGGAGGACAGGACTCCCATCCTGGAGAGGTTTCACTTGCGCATAATGGAGTTCTTTTCTTGGATGAGTTTCCAGAATTTTCTAAAAATATAATAGAATCTTTAAGACAACCTCTTGAAGATGGATATGTAACAGTTTCAAGAGCACAGAACACTTTCGTTTATCCTTCAAGGTTTACACTTATAGCAGCTATGAATCCATGCAGATGTGGTTACTATTCTGATCCGAACCATATATGCAAATGTACACCTTACGATATTCAAAAATATCTTTCAAAAATTTCAGGTCCAATACTTGATAGGATAGATATACATATAGAGGTTCCCCGTATCGATTTTTTGAATGAGACAAGGGAAGAGAATGTTGAAACATCTAAGGATATCAGAAAAAGGGTTCAGAATGTTGTTAATATTCAGGAGGAGAGATATAAAGAAATAAAAAATATAAGAAGGAATGGACATCTTTCCTCAAAATATTTGAAAGTTTTTTGCAAACTTGATGAAGATTCAAAACTTTTACTTGAAGCATCTGTAAAACATTACTCTTTCTCTCCGAGATCCATCACAAAGATAATAAAAGTAGCAAGAACAATCGCAGATATGGCTGGAGAAGAAAATATAAAAGATGAACATATTTCAGAAGCTATACAGTACAGAATACTTGATAACAAATTTTTCTATAACCTGTGAGAGATTTTGATAAAGATAAAAGATAGTTGGAACAGAATTTTAAAAGATTACAATATTAAGGAATTACAATTTTATGAAGAGTATGCAAAACTTTACGGTGATGCTAAGATTTTTCTTAAAGAAGAAAATGGTCATATAATCTTTCTTATACTTCTTTTAAATGAAAATTATAGAGATTTTGAAACTCCTTACGGTTATGGATCGTTCTACTCATCTAAAAATGATAAAAATTTCACAGAACCTTTTTTTGAAGAAGTTTTTAAAATTTTAAAGGATAAAAATCTTATAGCAGGTTTAATAAGGTTCAACCCATTTTTCCCTACCTTAGAGAGTCAACTTTTTCAGATAGAGTATGTAAGGGAAGTTTTTTACATCGATCTGGATGAAAACTACATCGATGATTTTAAAAGTTCAGTTCGAAATAAGATAAATATTGCGAAAAAGAAAAATTTTTTAATAAGTGAAAAAAAGGATGAATCAGAGTTTATAAAATTTTATGAGATTTATAGTGATATGATCGAAAAAAAGAATGGAAGAGATTTTTTAAAGTTCGGCGAAAAATATTTTTTAGGTTTAAAAAATATTGAATTTTCATATATTCTAAACTCTTATAAGGATGAAAAATATTTAGGCGGATCGATATTTTTGATAAAGGAAGGTTTTAACTCCTACT